>NZ_JCAFUD010000010.1:0-182544 GCF_059370935.1 Stenotrophomonas sp. YJH_SMC_12-1
CCACCCGATCCCATCCCGAACTCGGAAGTGAAACGCAGCTGCGCCGATGGTAGTGTGGCTCAAGCCATGCGAGAGTAGGTCATCGCCAGGGTTTACACCCAAAACCCCGCTGCTCACGCAGCGGGGTTTTTCTTTGTGCGCCCGAAATGCCGGTGCCGGCCGCTGGCCGGCAACCCGATGGCATTACATCGCCCGGCAGATCCACGCCATGCGTGGATGCTCCCTGCGAGGAGCCACGGCGCCAACCAAGGTTGGCCGCTACCCACAGAAAGCGCGTACAGCAATCGATTGCCGGCCAGCGGCCGGCAACTTTGTGCGCGGTAAACACCGGGTAGTGCCGGCCGCTGGCCGGCAACCCGACGGTGTTACATCGCCCGGTAGATCCACGCCATCCGTGGATCCCCCTGCGAGGAACAGCGGTGCCAACCAAGGTTGGCCGCTACCAACAGCAGGCCCACACAGCAATCGGTTGCCGGCCAGCGGCCGGCACTACCAGGGGCAGGTCACGCATAAAAAGACGGCGCCCTGCGGGCGCCGTCCTGATCAGGATCGAATGGAAGGCCCGGGTCAGGCGGCCTGGGAGACCTCGAGCGGTTCCTGCTGGCGGAATACCGAGACTGCTTCGGTCAATGTGCCGGCCTGGTTCTGCAGCTCGCGTGCGGCAGCGGTGGCTTCTTCCACCAGAGCCGCATTGTGCTGCGTGGCCTGATCCATCTGCACCACGGTCTGGTTGATCTGCTCGATACCGATCGACTGCTCCTGCGACGCCGCGGATATCTCGCGCATCAGGTGGCTGACATCCTCCACGCCGCCGACGATTCCCTGCATGCGCTGGCCGGCATCGGCCACCAGCTGGGCACCTTCGCCCACCTGCCGGCCCGCTTCGTCGATCAGCTTCTTGATCTCCTGTGCGGCCGCCGCCGAACGCTGTGCCAGCACGCGCACCTCGCTGGCCACCACGGCAAAGCCTCGGCCCTGCTCGCCGGCGCGTGCCGCCTCCACCGCTGCGTTCAACGCCAGGATATTGGTCTGGAAGGCGATGCCGTCGATGACGCCGGTGATGTCGCCGATCCGCTTCGAGGCACCTTCGATGGCCTGCATGGTATCGACCACCCGCTGCATGGCCGTGTTGCCGTCACTGGCAGCGCTCTGCGTGGAGGCGGCCAACGCACTGGCCTCACGCGCATGGGCGGCGTTCTGGCGCACGGTGGCGGTCAGTTCCTCCATCGATGCTGCGGTCTCCTGCAGGTGCGCGGCCTGGCGCTCGCTGCGCTCGGACAACGCGCCGTTGCCAGCGGCAATCTCGCTGGCGGCGGTACTGATCGACGCGGCACATTCCTGGATGCGACCGACCATGCGTGCCAACTGCCCGGCCGTGGCGTTGGCATCGCGCTGGATGGCAGCGAAGGCGCCGTGATACTCGCCGTGCATGCGCCGATCCAGATCGCCGTTGGCCAGTGCCGAGAGCATCTGCCGCACCTCGTTGACGGTGCTGCCGAGCGTATCGAGCAGCTGGTTGATGCCACCGGTCAGGCCATCGAGGAAGCTGGCGCCTTCAGTGGCCTGCAGGCGCTGGTCGAGGTCACCGGCCGCTGCCGCTGCGACGATGCCGGCCACGGCATTCTCCAGCGCGAGCTCATGGGTGCGGTCATGCCATTCCACGGCGAAGCCCAGGCGCACGCCCTGCGCGTCGAACACCGGTGTGACCACCTGCGCGAAGTGCACCGGGCCGATCTGCACCTTGCCGTTGTGGGCTACCTGCAGGCCGTTGAGGATCGCGCGGATGCGGTCCGGGTTGGCGTGGAAACGATGGATGCTGCTGCCGACCAGGCGCTCGGCGTCGAAATCGGGGAAGGCCTGTCGCAACGTCGCCTGCTGGTTGCGCAGCAGTGCCACCACCGAGCGGTTCACGTAGCGGATCACATGGTCGTTGTCGGCGATCATCATCGCGGTGCGCGAGGCATCGAGGGCCTGGCGGATCTGCGCGTTCTCGGCATGTGACGCGGCTTCGCGCCCACGCTGGGCCTGCACGTGGCGTGCAGTGTCGGCCAGGGCATGGGCCAGTGAACCCGGCGCATAGGCGCCGGTATCGGCATGCGCGCCAAGATCGGCACCGGTGGCGATATCGCGTGCGAGCGCGGCAAGCCGACGCGGGCCGTGGCCGAGGGCCTCGGTCTGCTGCCGAAGGCGCAGTGCGACCTGGCCGAGGAACAGGGTCAGGCCCGCGAGCATGCCGGCCTGCAGCAGCGTCGGCCACAGCGCGGCACCGCCCTGTAGCGGTGCCAGCAGGGCGAGGGTACCGACGCCACCGGCCAGCCACACCGGAAGGCGATCGCGATGGCCCAGCAGCACGCCCAGCAGCAGGGCAATCGGCAATGCCGGTGACAGGCTGATGATCGCGCACAACACAGCCAGCTGCAGCGACAACAGCAACGCCAGACCGTTGCGGGCGACGGCCCGGCCCGCCTGGGCCCCGCCCAACCACGCGGCTGGCAGCACGGCGACGGCCGCCAACGCGGCAGCCTGCACCTGCGGGCCGCGCAGGGCCAGCGCCAGGCCAGCCAAGGCCAGTACCGCGCTGCCGATCAGCAGGCGGCGGTCAGCGCGGTGCGCGAGCTGCTGCAGGTGCGGCAGGCGGGCGGTATCGGGGGGACGGGAGGATGCAACGGACATCGGCGACTCCTGGATCAGCAGACGACAACGGCCACGCCGCGGCGCACGCAGGAGTGCGTGACCAGGGCGCGAGCCGGGAATTCGGGGAATGCGACGCGATCAGCGACGCGGAGACGGGACACCGCGGCCACATCCTGTGGGTGACGGTGCAATGGAGCAGGCATGCGGACTTCCTTGCAGAACCAGACACACGCCGCAGGCCCGACCGGACCTGCGTGCTGCGGACGCAGGGGCCCGCAACTGATGTATCGGCCGCAGACGCGCAGAGTGAAGCGCGCGGATACCTTTGCTCAGCCCGCGTTGTCGTTGCTGAAGAAGCGCAGGATCACGCCTGCGATCTGTTTTGGATCTTCCATGTGCAGGTGATGGTTGCCGGGAAACACCGCCAACCGCCCATCGCGCAGGTGCTGCAGGCGATCGCTGCGCATCGGCTCGGGGTAGTAGGACTGCGCTGGCGTGGCATAGATCACCTGCGTCGGGCAGGCGATGGCCTGCAGCAGGTTGTCGATCTGGCCTTCGCTGAGACGGATCGCAGTGGGCAGCATCAGGCGCGGATCGCTGCACCAGCGGTAGCCACCCTCGACCGGTTCCACGCCGCGCTCGACCAGCAGCCGTGCACAGTGCTCGCTGAGCTGGTTGGTCATCATCCGTGCGCGGATCGGCGCGGCGAGGTCGGGGAACACGCGCAGCTGCTTGCGTGCCAGCGCCCGCGTCGCGTTCACGTGTTCGCGCAGGCGATGCGCGGTGTCCTCTTCGGGGCCACGCAGGCCACCGAGTGCTTCGATCGCCACCAGGCGCTCGACGCGGTCACTGACCGAGGCGGTGAGGCTGGCGATGCCGGCGCCCATCGAATGGCCGAGCAGGTTGAAGCGGTCCCAGCCCAGTGCATCGGCGACGTCGAGCACGTGGCAGATCGCGGCGGCCGTGGTGTAGCTGGCACCGGCCGGCAGATGTGCACTGTGGCCATGACCGGGCAGGTCGATGGCAACCAGCTGCAGCGACGACAGGTGCGGCGCCAGCGGCACGAAGCTGGCCGCGTTGTCGAGCCAGCCGTGCAGGGCCAGCACGCGCGGGCCATCGCCGTGGTTGCGCAGGCCGGCGACGCGCGCGCCACCGACCTCCAGTTCAAACGGTTGCAGACTCATGCCAGCGAGGCCACGGCCAGCCGCGCAAGCGCGCGTGCGTGCTCCGGTTCGGCGTTGAGGCAGGGGATGTAGCGCATCGTCGCGCCGCGCTCGGCCAGTGTTTCGGTGAAGCCCATGGCGACCTCTTCCAGCGTCTCCAGGCAATCGGTGGCGAAGCCGGGGCACACCACGTCGATCTGCTTCACGCCGGATTCGGCCAGCGCCCACAGGCTGGGCTCGGCATATGGCTGCAGCCAGCGCTCGCGGCCGAAACGCGACTGGTAACCCATCTGCCACTCGTCCCTGCCCAGTTCCAGCGCCTTGGCGATGGCCTGTGCGCTGGCCTCGCAGCGCTGCGGATACGGATCGCCGGCATCGGCCAGGCGCTGCGGGATGCCATGGAAGGAGAACATCAGTGTCTGGCCGCGACCGTGCTGTTCCCAGTAGCGGCGGATCGAGCCGGCCACGGCCTCGACCCAGCCCGGATCGACCGAATAGTCGCGCACCAGGCTGACGGTCACGCCAGGATTGCGGCGCCGCCAGGCATCGACGCGGTCTTCAACCGAGGCAGTGGTGGTGGTGGAGTACTGCGGATACAGCGGCAGCACCACGATGCGGCGCGCACCGTCGGCTGCCAGGCGGTCGAGCTCGCTGGCCAGCGCCGGTTCGCCGTAACGCATCGCATGGCGCACTGTCAGGGTCGGCAACAGGGCCTGCATGGCCTGCGCCAGCTGGCGCGTATGCACCATCAGCGGTGAGCCGTCGGGCAGCCAGACCTGGGCGTACTTGGCCGCCGAACGACTGCTGCGCAGGGGCAGGATCAGTCCGCGCAGCAGCGGCTGCCACAGCAGTGGCGGGATCGCGACCACGCGGCGGTCGGACAGGAATTCAGCCAGGTAACGGCGTACGGCGGGGGCCGTCGGCGTCTCGGGCGTGCCTAGGTTGACCGCCAGCACGGCGGTATCGGGTGCGTCGAGCATGGGCGGTATTGTCGCCGATCCGGTGTCGCGCCGGGATGCAGGGTTCGGATTGCAGGCATAGCGCGCATCAATGTGAGCAGGGAACGCTCATTGGGGATTCATGACAACGCTACTAATTTCAGTCACTTGCTATATCTTCCTATGGACTGACTTCTGGAGCCTGCCATGCGTCGCCCGATCCAAGCCCTGCTGATCGCCGCCAGCCTGCTGTCCAGCCAGGCCATGGCCGGGCCGCAGGAAGACCAGCGTGCGCGCAATGCCGTGCGCGTGCTGGCTGAAATCCAGGAAATCCCTGAACAGGGCATTCCGGATAAATTGCTGGACGAAGGCCGCGCGGTCATCGTGATTCCCGACACGATCAAGGCCGGTCTGGTCATTGGCGGCCGTCGTGGCCACGGCCTGATGTCGGTGCGCATGCCCAACGGCGCCTGGTCCAACCCGGTGTTCGTGAAGCTCACCGGCGGCAGCATCGGCTTCCAGGCCGGCGTGCAGTCCTCCGATGTGGTGCTGGTGTTCCGCAACGACCGCAGCTTGGACAACCTGGTCAACGGCAAGTTCACGCTGGGTGCCGACGCTGGCGTCGCCGCCGGTCCGGTGGGCCGCAACGCCGCCGCGGCCACCGACGGCCAGCTGAAGGCCGAGATCTGGTCCTGGTCGCGCGCCCGCGGCCTGTTTGCCGGCGTCGCGCTGGATGGCGCGGTGCTGCAGATCGACGATGCCGCCAATCTGGACGCCTACGGCAGCAACACCACGCCGCGGATGATCTTCGAAGGCCGCGCCGCCGGTTCGCCGTCGATGGATGTGGTCGCCTTCCGCGATCGCCTGGAAGAGGCCACCTACGCGGCGCGCAACAACCGCAGCGGCAACGGCGGCAGCGCGCCGCGCCCGGCTGCCGCCCCGGCAGCTGCCCCGGCGCCTGTTCAGGCAGCACCGGCTGCGCCGGCTGAGGCCACCACCGCGCCGCTGCAGAACGTGCCGCAGACCCCGCCGCCGCAGCAGCAGGGCTTCCAGCCGGTGAATGACGGCGAGATCCGTACGGAAACGCTGGGCGGAAACTGACTTTCGTCACGCGCGCCGGCTGACAGCCGGTGCGCTATGCTCGACAGCCTGATCACTAACGTAACGAGCGTCTTTATGGGCAGTTTCAGCATCTGGCATTGGTTGGTCGTGCTGGCCATCGTCCTGCTGGTGTTCGGCACCAAGCGCCTGACCAGCGGCGCCAAGGACCTCGGTTCGGCGGTCAAGGAATTCAAGAAGGGCATGCGCGACGAGGACAAGCCGAACGCGCAGCTGGGCGATGAGTCGCGCAGCCAGGACGCGTCGCGCACCGCGCAGGACGAGCACGACCGTAACGCTCGCTGATCCGGAGCGGTTGCGGTGTTCGATATCGGCTTCAGCGAACTGCTGGTGATTGCAGTGGTCGCCCTGGTGGTGCTCGGTCCCGAGCGCCTGCCCAAGGCGGCCCGCTTCGCCGGCCTGTGGGTGCGTCGCGCCCGCAATCAATGGGATTCGGTGAAACAGGAACTGGAGCGCGAACTGCAGGCCGAGGACATCAAGCGGCAGATGCAGGACGTGCGCCAGGGCATGCAGGACGCCGAGAACCAGCTGCGCGCCAGCGGTGAAGCGATCCGTCGCGAAGCCCAGCAGGCGCAGCAGCAGGGCGATGACCTGGTGCAGCAAGTCCGTGCACCGGCGCCCGCGGATCTGCCGCCGCACATGAGCGCCGCGCCCGATGCCGTTGAACCAGCGCAGGACGGTGGTGCCGCCGAGCCGGTTTCGGCCGCGCCCGCTGAAGCTGGTACGCCGCCGCCGGCGCAGAGCCCGGAGCGCCAGCCATGAGTGAACAGGATTTCGGCGAGAGCTCGCTGGTAGAACACCTGGTGGAACTGCGCGGCCGGCTGGTGCGCGCATTGCTGGGCCTGGGCGTGGTGCTGCTGGCGCTGCTGCCGTTCACCCAGAAGCTCTACAACGCGCTGGCCGAACCGCTGGTTTCGCAGCTGCCGAACGGGCAGACGATGATCGCCACCAACCCGGCCGGTGCCTTCTTCGCACCGCTGAAGCTGACCTTCTTCGTCGCGTTGTTCGTGGCGGTACCGTGGCTGCTGTACCAGCTGTGGGCGTTCGTCGCGCCCGGTCTGTATGCACGCGAGAAGCGCCTGGCGGTGCCGCTGCTGGTGTCATCGGTGCTGCTGTTCTACATCGGTTGCGCCTTTGCGTATTTCCTGGTGCTGCCGGCGGTGTTCCACTTCCTCACCACCTTCAGCCCGGACGTGATCGCAATCACACCGGATGCGAATGCCTATCTGGACTTCGTGCTGGCGATCTTCTTCGCCTTTGGTGGCAGTTTCGAACTGCCGGTGGCGATGGTGATCCTGGTGTTGCTGGGCTGGGTGACGCCGCAGCAGTTCAAGGAAGGCCGCGGCTACGCGATCGTCGGCATCTTCGTGCTGGCGGCGGTGCTGACCCCGCCGGACGTGGTGTCGCAGCTGATGCTGGCGATTCCGATGTGTCTGCTGTACGAGCTGGGCATCCACGCCGCACGCTGGCTGGTGCCGTCGTCGGTAGTGAAGAAGCCCGCCGCCTGAAAGACAAAAAGGGGACGGAGGGGATTAAGTCGTTAAAGGCAAAAACGACTTAATCCCCTCCGTCCCCTTTTCTATCCACGCATGGCGTGGACCTACCTGCGTTCTGGTCAGGCGTGGAACACGTCGCTGGAGGTCGGCGTGGTCGGGATCGGCGGCGCCGCGCGGCTGCCGCGGTGCACGAACATCTGCTTCCACGCGGCGTAGACCGCGCCGACATACAGTGGCATCAGCACCGTGGTCAGTACCAGCTGGGCGATGAAGGCGGCGGCCAGCGGGCCGCCGATCAGCATCGCGATCTGGATCACGATCACGAACAGGATGTACATGCAGAACGCGGCGATCAGGCCGAGCGCGGCGAACACGATCATCGCACCGATGTTCTCGATGCAGCCCTGCAGGCTCAGGCGCAACGCGTGCATGCCGCTCTGCTTGTCGAACACCACCAGCGCCGGCTGGGTGAACATCGCCAGCGACAGCGCGACCGCACTCAGGAACACCAGCAGCATCCACAGCGCGATGCGCTTGGCCGGCAGGTTAGCAACCAGCGCGGCGGCATCGTCCGGCTTGATCTGCTGGCCACTGCGGCTGATCTCTTCCATCTTGGTCATGACCTCGCTGAAGGCGGTGAAGCCCTCGCGGCCGATCATCAGGAACAGCAGCGCGCCCAGCAGCAGCACCGCCAGCACCTGGATCGCCAGCGGCACCAGCAGGTGGCTGACGCGGTGGTCGCGGATCGGCTGCAGCAGGTGCGAGGCCAGGCCCGGGCGGCCTTCATCGATCTCGCCCACGGCATACAGCATGCCGCCGAACATGATCGGCGAAATGGCCAGCGTCATAAGCTGCACGGCCATGCCGGCAGCGCCGGGAATCAGCGTCGACAACAGCGTGACCACCCAGCTCACCAGCAGCCAGGTCAGGCCGATCCGGGCCAGCTGCAGCGGCGCACGCCGGTACAGCGAGAACGTATCCAGCAACCACTGGGCGCCCGCCGAAGCCGGCAGCTTGCGAATCTCTTTCATGGACATCCGGGAAGGACAGGAGGGGGCCGGGCGGCTGCCCGTGCCGCCGATTATCCCTGTTTTGCCGCCGGCTGGGCTGAAGACAGCCGCGCCTGGCGGACGAAGCGGCGCAACAGCTGGCGGGCCAGCGGCGCGGCACTGACCGCGCGCTCGATGCTGCGGGCGCAGCCGCCATGGCGGCCGATGCAGTCGGCGCGGGCACGCACGTAGCCACGCATGTGGTGGGTGGCGAACTCCGGATGGAACTGCACGCCCCAGGCCTGGCGGCCCCAGCGGAAGGCATGGCAGCCATCCAGCGGTGAACGGGCCAGCACCTCGGCACCATCGGGCGCGCGCAGCACGGTCTGCAGATGGGTGGCATGGGCGGCAAAGTGCTGCGGCAGGCCCTGGAACAGCGGGTCCTGCGCCGCCTGCGGCTGCAGTTCCAGTTCGATCGTGCCGGACTCGCGGCCGGCCGGGTTGTAGGCCACTTCGCCACCCAGCGCATGTGCCAGCAGCTGATGGCCGTAGCAGATGCCGAACACCGGCAGGTCGTCGTGGGCGGTCTGGCGCAGCCACGCGGCGCTGCGCTCGCTCCAGTCGGCATGGTCGGTGACGAAGGCGGCCGAGCCGGTCACCAGCACGCCGGCGAAGGCATGAGGGTCGGGCAGAGCGCCACCGTGCTCGACATCGACCACCACCGTCTCGTGTTCTTCCAGCCCGGCGGCGACGCGGATCCAGTGCGGAAAGCGCCCGTAGCGGCGCAATGACGGCACCGGTCGGCCGGTTTCAAGGATCAGGAACGGGGCTGGGTTCATCCGGGGGCGGCAGCACTGACAGGACTTCCTCGATTGTAGTCAGCCCCTGCGCCACCTTTTCAAGCCCGGCCTGGCGCAGGGTTCGCAGCCCTTCAGCCCGCGCGGCACGGGTGAAACCGGCCAGGTCCATGTCGGCGCGGATCTGCCCGCGCAGCCGCGAACCCAATGGCAGCAACTCATACAGCCCGATGCGGCCGAGGAATCCGGTGCGCCGGCATTCCAGGCAACCGACCGGCCGACAGGGCGTGGCGGCATCTGGATATGCAGCATGGCTATCAGCCAGCACCGCCCAATCGGCCGCGCCGAGGCTGTGCGGCTGCTTGCAGTGCGGGCACAGCGTGCGCACCAGGCGCTGGGCGAGGATGCCGTTGAGGGTGCTGGCCAGCAGGTAATGCGGCACGCCCAGGTCGAGCAGGCGGGTGACCGCCGAGGGCGCGTCGTTGGTATGCAGGGTAGACAGCACCAGGTGGCCGGTCAGCGAGGCCTGCACCGCCATCTGTGCGGTCTCCAGGTCGCGGATTTCGCCGATCATGATGATGTCCGGGTCCTGCCGCAGCAGGGTGCGCACGCCGCTGGCGAAGTCCAGGTCGATGTTGGCCTGCACCTGCATCTGGTTGAACTCGGGCGCGATCATCTCGATCGGGTCCTCCACCGTGCACACGTTCACGTCCGGCGTGGCCAGCCGCTTCAGCGTGGAATACAGGGTGGTGGTCTTGCCCGAGCCGGTCGGGCCGGTGACCAGCACGATGCCGTGCGGGCGCTCGACCAGCGCATTCCAGCCGGCGGCCTCATGCGGGCTGAAACCGAGCTGGTCGATGCTCTTGAACGCGGCATCCGGGTCGAAGATGCGCATTACGCACTTCTCGCCGAAGGCGGTGGGCATGGTCGACAGGCGCATCTCGACCTCGCGGCCACCCGGCGAGCGGGTCTTGATGCGGCCATCCTGCGGGCGCCGGCGCTCGGCCAGGTCCATGCGGCCCAGCACCTTGATGCGGCTGACCACGGCGGTCATCACCGCCGGCGGTACTTCGAACACCTTGTGCAGCACGCCGTCGATGCGGAAGCGCATGCGTCCCATCTCGCGGCGCGGCTCCAGGTGGATGTCCGAGGCGCGCTGCTCATAGGCGTACTGCAGCAGCCAGTCGACGATGTGCACGATGTGCTGGTCGTCGGCATTGACGTCGCCGGTGCGGCCCAGCTCCACCAGCTGCTCGAAGCTGGGCAGGGTGGTGCTGGCCTCGCCGCGCACATCGCCACGGGCGCCGCGCACCGAGCGGGTCACCCCGTAGAACTCCATGGTGTAGCGGTGCAGGTCCAGCGGGTTGACCACCGCCAGCTCGATGCGGCGGCGGGTCAGGTGCTGCAGGTCACGACGCCATTCCTGCACCAGCGGCTCGCTGGTGGCTACCAGCACGCGCTCGGCATCCACCGCCAGTGGCAGGAAGCGATGGCGGCGGGCGTAGGCATGCGACACCAGCGCGGTCACCGCAGCGACGTCCACCCGGGTCGGGTCGATGCGCAGGTAACGGCTGCCGGTGCGCTGCGCCAGCCACTCGGTCAGGCGTTCCAGGGTCAGTTCGCCGCCGCCGGTGGCGGCCAGCTTGAGGTTGGACAGCAGTACCAGCGGATGCACTTCACTGGCGTTGCGCGCGCCCTGTGCGGAAAACCGCATGCGCTCGCGGTCCTGCTCGGCCACCAGGCCATCGGCGGTCAGGGCCGCGGCAATCTGCTCGAAATGCAGCCGTCCCCAGGGCAGCGGGACGCCGTCCGCCTCGCCGGGCGTGCCTGCCGGCAGCCGATGTTCCATCTGCCTGCTCCTCCCGGGTACGGAATGCCCCGCAGGTCGGCCGTTATACTAGCGCACCCCCTTGCCGGCCAAGACTCGTACGCATGTCCGCGACCCCGACCGTTCCGATCACCTTCCAGGGCCTGATCCAGACCCTGAACCAGTTCTGGGCCCAGCAGGGCTGCGTGCTCATCCAGCCGCTCGACCTGGAGGTGGGCGCCGGTACCTTCCACCCGGCCACCTTCCTGCGTGCGATCGGTCCGGAAGGCTGGAATGCGGCCTACGTGCAGCCGTCGCGGCGCCCGACCGATGGCCGTTACGGTGAGAACCCGAACCGCCTGCAGCGCTACTACCAGTACCAGGTGGCGATGAAGCCGGCGCCGGACAACATCCAGCAGCTGTACCTGGATTCGCTGAAGGCACTGGGCATCGATCCGCTGGTGCACGACCTGCGCTTCGTCGAGGACAACTGGGAATCGCCGACGCTGGGCGCGTGGGGCCTGGGCTGGGAAGTCTGGCTCAACGGCATGGAAGTGACCCAGTTCACCTACTTCCAGCAGGCCGGTGGCCTGGAATGCCGCCCGGTGCTGGGCGAGATCACCTACGGTCTCGAACGCCTGTGCATGTACCTGCAGAACTGCGACAACGTCTACGACCTGGTCTGGACCTACGGCCCGGACGGCCAGCCGGTGACCTACGGTGACGTCTACCACCAGAACGAGGTGGAGCAGAGCACCTACAACTTCGAATACGCCGACGTGGAAGAAATGTTCCACCGTTTCGACGCCTGCGAGCGTGAGGCGCAGAAGCTGGTGGAAGTGAACCTGCCGCTGCCGGCCTACGAGCAGGTGATGAAGGCCAGCCACACCTTCAACCTGCTGGATGCGCGCCGTGCGATCAGCGTGACCGAGCGCCAGCGCTACATCCTGCGCGTGCGCGCGCTGGCCCAGGCGGTGGCCAGGGCGTACTACGAGCAGCGCGAGAAGCTGGGCTTCCCGGGCGCGAAGAAGGCCTGACGGTCCTCCCGCACCGACCCGCTTTTCATCAACTACCCGGGGCGCCGGACGCGTTGCGCGCTGCGCCCCCACCACAGGATCGAACCGATGAGCCAACTGTCCCCCCTGCTGATCGAACTGGGCACCGAGGAACTGCCGGTCAAGGCGCTGCCGGGCCTGGCCCAGGCGTTCTTCGACGGTGTCGTCGAAGGCCTGCGCAAGCGCGGCGTCGCGCTGGAACTGGACGATGCGCGCCCGCTGTCGACCCCGCGCCGACTGGCCGTGCTGCTGCCGGGCGTCGGCCTGGAACAGCCGGAGCAGCACAGCGAAGTGCTGGGCCCGTACCTGAACATCGCGCTGGACGCCGAAGGCCAGCCGACCAAGGCGTTGCAGGGCTTCGCCGCCAAGGCCGGGATCGACTGGACCGCGCTGGAGAAGACCACCGACAACAAGGGTGAGCGCTTCGTGCACCGCGCGGTGACCCCGGGCGCGAGCACCGCCAGCCTGCTGCCGGAGATCCTGCGCGAGGCGATCGCGGCGATGCCGATTCCCAAGCCGATGCGCTGGGGCGACCACGCCTGGGGCTTCGCGCGCCCGGTGCACTGGCTGGTGCTGCTGCACGGCGCCAACGTGGTCGAGGCCGAACTGTTCGGCCTGCAGGCCGGCCGCGTCAGCCGTGGCCATCGCTTCCACCATGACCAGGCGGTGTCGCTGGCGCAGCCGCAGGACTACGTTGAAGCGCTGCGCGCCGCGTTCGTGCTGGTCGACCCGAGCGAGCGCCGCGCGCGCATCGTCGCCGAGGTCGAGGCCGCTGCGGCCAAGGCCGGTGGCAGCGCCCGCATCACCGACGACAACCTGGAGCAGGTGGTGAACCTGGTCGAATGGCCGTCGGCGGTGCTGTGCAGCTTCGAGCCCGCGTTCCTGGCGGTGCCGCAGGAAGCGCTGATCGAGACGATGGAGATCAACCAGAAGTTCTTCCCGGTGCTGGATGCCGCAGGCACGCTGACCGAGAAGTTCATCGGCATCGCCAACATCGAATCGAAGAACGTGGCCGAAGTGGCCAAGGGCTACGAGCGGGTGATCCGTCCGCGTTTCGCCGATGCCAAGTTCTTCTTCGACGAGGACCTGAAGCAGGGCCTGGTGTCGATGGGTGAGGGGCTGAAGACGGTGACCTACCAGGCCAAGCTGGGCAGCGTGGCCGACAAGGTGGCGCGCGTGGCTGCATTGGCCGAAGTGATCGCACCCCAGGTTGGCGCCGATGCCGCGCAGGCCAGGCGGGCTGCCGAACTGGCCAAGAACGACCTGCAGTCGCGGATGGTCAACGAGTTCCCGGAGCTGCAGGGCATCGCCGGCCGCCACTACGCCGTGGCCGGTGGCGAATCGGCCGAGGTGGCGCTGGCCATCGACGAGGCCTACCAGCCGCGCTTCGGTGGTGATGACATCGCGCTGTCGCCGCTGGGCAAGGTGCTGGCGATTGCCGAGCGCGTCGACACGCTGGCCGGTGGCTTCGCCGCAGGCCTGAAGCCGACCGGCAACAAGGACCCTTTCGCCCTGCGCCGCAACGCGCTGGGCCTGGCCCGCACGATCATCGAAAGCGGCTTCGAGCTGGACCTGCGCGCGCTGCTGGCCAGCGCCAACGCCGGCCTGGCCGCACGCAACGTGCAGGCCGACGTTGGCGAGCTGTACGACTTTATCCTCGACCGCCTGAAGGGTTACTACGGCGACAAGAACGTGCCAGCCACGCACTTCAATGCGGTGGCCGAACTGAAGCCTGTCTCGCTGTATGACTTCGACCGCCGCCTGGACGCGATCGGCACCTTCGCCGCGCTGCCGGAAGCCGGGGCGCTGGCTGCGGCCAACAAGCGCATCCGCAACATCCTCCGCAAGGCTGAAGGCGACATTCCGGCCCAGATCGACCCGGCGCTGCTGCAGGAAGACGCCGAGCGCGCGCTGGCTGAAGCGGTCACTGCGGCCATCGACGACACCGGCGCCAGCCTGCATCAGAAGGATTACGTGGCGGTGCTGGCGCGCCTGGCCCGCCTGCGTCCGCAGGTCGATGCGTTCTTCGACGGAGTGATGGTCAATGCGGAAGATCCGGCGCTGCGTGGCAACCGCCTGGCGCTGCTGACGATGCTGGGCGAGCGCCTGGGCAAGGTGGCAGCGATCGAGCATCTGTCGAGCTGATGCCCGTATCGGTAGTGCCGGCCGCTGGCCGGCATTGCCACCGCGCATCGCATCGACCTGTGGATTGCCGGCCAGCGGCCGGCACTACCGGAACACTGTCGGCGGATGTCCATCGGGATCATTGCCGGCATCGCGCAGGATGCCGGCATCCTCGCCTGCGATCACGAGGATCGCCCCAAAGGCGCGTATTTTGACCGCCACTTAACAACCGATCCCGAATGACGTGATGCATTTCGCATCGTCACCTTCGGTCGGTATGCTGTGCCGCATGCAGCCAAAGAAATACGCCCTGCCGCTGATGGTCCTGTCGCTGGCCGCCACCTCCGTGGCCCACGCGCGCGGCACCATCGACAAGGTGGACATCAAGGGATTGGACAAGGGCGACGACGCCGCAATCATCGAGAACATCCAGGAATCGCTGTCGCTGTACGACACGATCGGCAAGGAACAGGGCGAATCGCGCCTGGAGTACCTGCTGTCACAGGCCGAGCGGCAGACCCGCCAGGCACTGGAACCCTTCGGGTACTACAACCCGGTGATCAAGGTCGAGGCGCCGCGTGAGGACGAGCATGTGCGGGTGCTGATCCATGTCGACAAGGGCACCCCGGTGACCGTTCGCCGTGAGCACATCGACATCACCGGGCCGGCGATGTATGACCAGTACCTGCAGGATGACCTGGCCGCGTTCAAGCCCCGCAAGGGCCAGCGCTTCGAGCACACGCAGTACGAAGCCAGCAAGATCACCATCACCCGTCGCCTGGCCGAGCGTGGCTACTTCGATGCCGACTACACCCAGCGCCAGGTGCAGATCACCCGCGCCGACAACGCAGCCGACATCGACCTGACCTGGGACAGCGGCCGCCGCTACAACATGGGGCCGGTGCGTTTCGAGCAGGATTACTTCGTCGACAAGCTGTTCGACCCGCTGGTGTACTGGGAACAGGGCAGCTACTTCCACGAGGGCAAGCTGGACCGGCTGCGCGAGTCGCTGACCAAGCTGGACTACTTCAGCGTGATCGACATCCAGCCACGGCCCGACCAGGCCGATGCCAACGGCGAAGTGCCGGTGGATGTGAAGCTGACCCGCGCCAAGCGCACCATCTATACCGCGGGTCTGAGCTATGGCAGCGAGAGTGGCCCGGGTGTGCGCGGCGGCATCGAGCGGCGGTTCCTGAACAACCGCGGGCACAAGATGAACACGCAGCTGGACTATGCGCAGAAGCGCAAGAGCCTGGTGACCAGCTACCGCATCCCCGCCTTCAACTGGCTTGACGGCTGGTACACCTTCGCCGCCAGTGCGTATGACGAGCAGACCGATTACATCGACCTGCGCAACTTCAAGCTGATCGCCAGCCGCAGCGGCGAGATCAACGAGCACTGGACCGCGATCGCCTCGATCAACGCACTGCGCGAGCGTTGGCGCTATGCCTCCGGCACTGAATTCACCGATGCCGTCTACAACACCTCGACGCTGGTGTACCCGCAGATGGTTGCCGACTACGTCAACGTCGACGACGAGATGTTCCCGCGCAAGGGCATCAGCGGTACTGCGACGATGCGCGCCGGTGTGGAGGGCGCGGGTTCGGACACCAGCTTTGTACAGGCCAACGCCGTGCTGCGCTGGTACATCCCGGTGGGTGAAAGCAACCGCCTGATCCTGCGCGGCGAGGGGGGTACCACCTGGACCAGCGATCTGGTGGCGATGCCGCCGAGCCTGCGCTACTTCGCGGGCGGTGACCGCAGCATCCGCGGTTACGCCTACCGCGAAGTCGGCCCGCGCACACCCAAACCCGACAAGTACGCGCTGGGCGCCAAGAACCTGGTGATCGGCTCGGCCGAGTACGAGCACTACTTCAATGGCGGCCCGTGGGGCGCGGCGGTGTTCGTCGATACCGGCAGCGCATTCGACAACACCATTGATCTGCACACCGGCGTCGGCTTCGGCGTGCGCTGGAAATCGCCGGTGGGCCCGGTGCGCGTGGATATCGCGCATGGCCTGAACAACCCGGATTCGCAGTTCCAGCTTTACCTCAACATCGGAGCGGACCTGTGAGCCCGCCCGCACCCACCCCGAACACGCCGCCGCCGCGCGTGCGTTTCTACCGCCGCCGCCGCTTCTGGGCGTGGTCCGGCGTGGGCGTGATCGGCCTGGTGCTGCTGGCGTTGCTGGCGGTGTACTGGCTGCTGCAGACCGTGGCCGGCCGCGATGTGCTGCTGGCACAGGTGGTGGCGCGGCTGCCGGTGGGCGCCAGCTTCACCTGGGACAAGGTGGACGGCCCGGTGGCCGGTCCGCTGACCCTGTACAACGTCGACTTCCGCTACGACGACATCCATTTCCACGCCGAGCGCGCGCACCTGGAGCCGGACCTGCGCCCGCTGCTGGGCCGCAAGCTGCTGCTGGACAAGCTGGAGCTGACCAACGCGACGCTGAACCTGGCCAAGAGTGACGAGCCGTTCAAGCTGCCGTCGTGGCCCGATTCGCTGCCGCAGATCGAAATGCCGCTGGCGATCCAGGCCGATGCCATTGCCATCGACGGCTTCCGCATCAGCCAGGCCAACGAGCCGGTGATCGACATCAGCCGTGTGCGGGGTGGCATCGAGATCGCCAACGGCGAGTTCCAGGCGCACAAACTGGTCGTGGACAGCGACATGGGCAATTTCACCGCCCAGGGCCGCTACATCCCGGCCAAGGACTACGACACCGACGTGACCGTCACCGCAGTGTTGCCGGCCCCGCGTGGGCGTACCGCAGCGACGGTGGGGCTGGTGGCACGCGGTGACCTGGCGCACATGGAAGTGGCCGTAGCCGGGCGCGCGCCGAAGCCGCTGCACGCGATGCTGGTGTTCGATGGCCGCACCGATCCGAGCTGGAGCGCCAGCATCCGCAGCGACGAACTCGATCTGGCGCTGCTGTCGCCGGCACTGGCCAGCTCGGCGATCGCACCACTCGCACTGGACTTCACCGCGGCTGGCAAGGGCGGCAACGCCAACCTGCGTGGCAAGGTGAAGCAGGGTGATCAGGAGCTGGAGCTGGCACCGTCGGTGGTGTCGCTGCAGGACCAGGTGCTGAAGGTGTCGCCCCTGCTGGTGAAAGGGCTTGGCGGTGAGGCACGGCTGGAAGGCACCGCCGACTTCAGCCAGGAAGACCAGCAGAAACTCAATTTCTCGGTGGTCGCCCATGACCTGACCTACGTGCCGGCGCCCGATCCGAACACGGCCGGCAGCGCACCGGTGCCGGTCACCCTGAAGGAAGCGCGCTTCGGCCTGGCCGGTACCTTGAAGGCGTGGGCCGCGATCGGCCGTGCCGATGTCGAACGCGAAAAGCAGAAGGCACAGCTGCAGTTCGACGTACGCGGCAATGACCAGGCCGCGTCGATCCACCAGCTGCAGGCGCAGACGCCGGGTGGGCAGCTGCAGGTGGAAGGCCAGGTGGCGTGGGCACCGCAGCTGGACTGGGATGCCAAGGCCACGCTGAAGGACTTCGACCCCGGCTATTTCGTGCCGGGCTGGAACGGCCGCCTGTCCGGCAACCTGGCCTCCAAGGGCCGCCAGCTGCCGCCGCCGGCAAACGCGCCGCCGGGCACCGCCGGCACGCTGGAAGCCACCGTCGACCTGCCCTCGCTGAAGGGCATCCTGCGCCAGCGCAATCTCGACGCACAGGGCAAGTTCGCGCTGCAGGGCGCGCAGGGCCAGGGCGACCTGAAGCTGTCGCTGGGCAGCAGCCGGGTGACCGCGTCGGGCAAGGTCGGCGACCGCCTCGACATCGACGCGCGTTTCGAACCGCTGCAGCTGAGCGATCTGCTGCCCGGCGCCGATGGCGGCCTGCGTGGACAGGTACAGGTGAAGGGCCCGCGCGATGCGCCGGACATCACTGCCGACCTGGTCGGCAACAACCTCAACTGGGACGGCTACGGCGCCGAGAGCGTGAGCATCAAGGGCCACCTGCCATGGCGCGGCGACAGCGGCACGCTGGCGGTGCAGGGCCAGCAGGTCAACGCCGGCATGCTGCTGGAACGCTTGAACGTGGATGCGCAGGGCAGTGTCTCCAACCTGCGCCTGGCGGCGCAGACCCGCAACGAGATGGGTGCGATCGAGCTGCAGGGCAGCGTCCGCCAACAGGGCGCGCAGTGGCGCGGCGAGCTGGCGTCGCTGCGTATCGCACCGGTGAAGGGCGATGCCTGGTCGTTGCGTGCACCGGCGGCGTTCGCGATCAACGGCAGCACCTACACCCTGTCCGAAGCCTGCCTGGCCGCGGCCAGCAGCGGCGCGCTGTGCGCACAGGCCAACTGGCCGCGTGAGGGCCTGGTGGTGCGCAGTGATGCGCTGCCGCTGGCGCTGGTGCAGCCGTGGCTGCCGCCGCAGTCCGGCCGCCGCATCTACCTGCGTGGCGATGTCAGCCTGGACGCGCAGATCCGCCCGCGCGGCAATGCCTGGGAAGGCCATGTAGAGGTGCGCTCGAAGGAAGGCGGCGTGCGCCTGGGCGAGAACCGCAACACCGTGGGGGATACCACCCGCGGCGAGCTGGTGCGTTATGACCAGTTCTCGCTCAAGCTCGACATGACCCCGGCCAGCATCAAGGGCTACCTGGGCATGGGCTTCCAGGGCAACGGCTTCGTCGATGCCAGGATGCAGACCGGCTGGGAGGCCAGTGCGCCGCTGAACGGCGAGCTCTACCTCAACATGTCGCGGCTGTACTGGCTGGAGCTGTTCTCGCCGGACATCGTGCGCCCGACCGGCCTGATCGAGGGCCACGTCAGCCTGCGCGGTACGCGCGGGCAGCCGTCGCTGGGCGGCGACGCGCAGCTGAGCAACTTCAAGGGCGAATTCCCCGCGCTGGGCCTGACCTTCGACCAGGGCAAGGGCAGCTTCGTGGCCCAGCCCGACGGTTCGGCAAAGATCACCGCGCAGGCCAACTCGGGCCAGGGCACGCTGTACGTGGATGGTGGCCTGTCGTGGTTTGGTGATGCACAGCCGCTGCAGCTGAAGATCCACGGCGAGAACGTGCTGGTGTCCAACACCAGCGAGCTGCGCATCGTCGCCAACCCCAACCTCGACTTCACCCTGGCCAAGGCGGCGATGGAGCTGCGCGGCACCGTGCACGTGCCCGAGGCCGACATCGATCTCGAACGCCTGGATCGTGGCACCTCGGTGTCCGAGGACGTGGTGGTGCTGGACCCGGCCGACCCGGAAGAGTCGCGCACCTCGCCGCTGGACATGGAGCTGACCGTCAGCCTTGGCGACAAGGTCAAGATGACCGGCTTCGGCCTGAAGGGCGCGCTGACCGGCAAGATGCAGGTCTGGGCCAAGCCTGGCCGCGAAATGACCGCCAATGGTGGCCTGGAAGTGAGTGGTCGCTACAAGGCATACGGGCAGGACCTGACCATCACCCGTGGCAACCTCACCTGGAACTACAACGCGGTGTCCGACCCGCGCATCAACATCCGTGCCGAGCGCCGGATCGGTGATGTCACCGCCGGCATCGACGTGACCGGGCGTGCACAGCAGCCGCGCGCGGACGTGTGGTCCGAGCCGGCGATGTCGCAGTCCGAGGCACTGGCCTACCTGGTGCTGGGGCGCAGCCTGACCGGTGCCAGCAGCGACCAGGCCCAGCAGGTCAACGCGGCCTCGGCGGCGCTCTCGGCTGGCAGCGGCCTGCTGGCGTCGCAGCTGGGCGCCAAGCTGGGCCTGGACGATGCCGGCGTGAGCCAGTCGCGCGCGCTGGGCGGCTCGGTGATCGGTGTTGGCAAGTACATCTCGCCCAAGCTGTACGTCGGCTACGGCGTGTCGCTGGTTGGTGCCGGTTCGGTGATCACGCTGAAGTACCTGCTGCGCCGCGGCTTCGACGTGGAAGTGGAGTCGAGCACGGTGGAAAACCGGGGGTCGATCAACTGGCGGCGGGAGAAGTAACCCGCCGCCTTTTCTCCGGTAGCGCCGGACCCTGCCGCGCCCGATTCATGCGAGAGATTCGTGTTGGTCAGTTGTCTTTGGCCAGCTGTAAAGAAGCGCGGCGCTCAAGTTCGTCCAATGATCGCCCGTCAGCCGATTTCCAGTCGTCCCATCCGTTGGATGGTCGTCCAAGCAGACAACCAGAGGCGGCGCTGGGAGATCGGAACTGATGATCCTGAGTGAATCGGATGTTTCGGCCGTCTTCGATGATTACTTTCTCGGCGAGCAGCTGCTCTCGAACCGCTCTGGAAGCGGCGCCGAAGGACGCGACGACCTCCCGACGCCCCACAGATCCTTTGAGGACAACCATTCCTTCGCTGCCGTAAAGTCCCTTCGCTTCCGTATCAGGGCCTTTGCAGAGAAGTTCTGTTGCTTGGCTTCTATCTGCGAGTGGTTTGAATGGTGTGTAGCCCAATGTAGCCAGCAAGACGGAAGCTGTCTCGTGTATCTCTTGGCAATCGGCTTCCAGCGGAGGCGGCGTATGGGGCCGAGATCCTCCATTGACGTTCTCTAGCCGGAAACGTGCGGCTTTCCGTGCCTCCTGAATGGAATGCCATTCCAGATAGCCGACATGGGTACTGGTGAAAGCATTGGTTAGGGAAAGTACGGCAACAGCCCGATTCCAGGAATCACGAGTACCTTGATGCGTGTACAGGCGATCTTTGAGTGCCCCAGTTTGGCCGATGTACATTGAAGGCGAACTTTCGTCATCCTCACTTCCAAACAGGAAGTAAAGTCCCACTTGCGTTGACTCCGGCATTTCCAGAAATCGGGACAGCAACTTTCTAGGAATCTCCACGGCTCGCACTGTTCGCGTGGTGATCTCGGCAATCCGGATGCCAGTTGGATCGCCATGTGGGAGAAAGATCTGGATTGTTTGGGGTCGGGAATTCAAAGAGCACGCCCTGCGTGATTCCGGATTCAATAGCGTATCCGGCGGCGTGCGACGCGAAAAGGCAGTACCCCCAACCATCGGCCGTTGCCCCATCCGGCCCCAGCGGCTATGGTCCCGGGCTGTTCTGTCGTACCGGATTGCCTCATGTCATCACGCAAAGCCCTTCCCACCGCCCTGGCCCTGGGCCTGACCCTCGCCGCCGGTGCCCACGCCGATGAAGGCATGTGGATGCCGACGCAGCTGCCGGAGCTGGCCAAGCCGCTGCAGGCCGCAGGTTTCAAGGGCAATCCGGCCGACCTGGCCAATGTCACCGCGCCGCCGCTGAGCGCCGTGGTGCGCGCCGGTGGTGGTACCGGTTCGTTCGTGTCCGCCGACGGCCTGCTGCTGACCAACCACCACGTGGCGATGGGCGTGATCCAGTACAACAGCTCGCCCGAGCACGACCTGATCACTGGTGGCTTCATCGCCAACGGCCGTGCCGACGAGCGCCCGGCCAACCCGGACTTCCGCGTGCTGGTTACCGTCGGCTTCGACAAGGTGACCGACCAGGTGCTGGCGCAGGCGCGTGGCAAGACCGGCCGTGCCTACTTCGATGCTGTCGATGCGGTCAGCAAGCAGATCGTGGCCGAGTGCGAGAAGGACGGCAGCGTGCGCTGCTCGGTGGCCAACATGTACTACGGCACCGACTTCTACCGGATCGCCCAGCTGGAACTGAGCGACGTGCGCCTGGTGTACGCGCCGCCGCGTGCGATCGGCAACTACGGCGACGAGATCGACAACTTCATGTGGCCGCGCCACACCGGCGACTTCACTCTGCTGCGCGCCTACGTGGGCAAGGACGGCAAGCCGGCCGCCTACAGCAAGGACAACGTGCCCTACCAGGCCCCGGCACACCTGCAGATGTCGGTGGAAGGCCCGAAGGAAGGCGACTACGCGATGCTGGCCGGTTACCCGGGCATCACCTACCGCCATCGTACCGCGGCCGAATTCGCTGGCCAGATCGATACCGTGCTGCCGCGCCGCGTATCGGTGTTCCAGCAGATGATCGACACCATCGAGGCCGCCAGCGCCAAGGATGCACAGGCGCGCACCCGCTACGCCTCGCAGCTGCAGTCGTTGAAGAACAACCGCAAGCGCGCTGCCGGTGAGCTGGAAGGCCTGCTGCGCAGCGACGCCAAGGCCCAGCGTGCCGCCGACGAGACGGCGATGCTCGCTGCCACCGACCGCAAGTACCAGGGCGACATCAAGGCGTTGCTGGCCAACCTGTCGCAGGGCGCGGCGGTGGGCGAGCGCGACCTGCTGCTGGAGCAGATGGCCGCGCAGAGCCAGCTGCTGCGTTCGGCGTTGCTGCTGGAGCGCCTGCGCATCGAATCGGCCAAGCCGGACGCGCAGCGCGAAAGCGGCTACCAGCAGCGCGACCAGGCGATGATCGAAGGCGTGCTCAAGCAGGTCCAGCGCCGTTACGCACCGGAGGTCGAGAAGGCGCTGCTGACCACCCTGCTGACCCGCTACCAGCAGCTGCCGGACGCGCAGCGCGTGGCCGAGTTCGACGCGGCCTTCGGCCGTACCCCGCAGCAGCTGGCCAAGGCGCTGGACACCCTGTATGCGGGCACCCAGCTGGGTGACGAGGCGCAGCGCCTGTCGCGTTTCGCTGCCGCACGCGAAGGCAAGGCGCTGGCCGCCGATCCGCTGATCGCCGTGGCCGGCCCGCTGGTGGCCGCGCAGCTGCGCATCGAGAACGAGAGCAAGACCCGCGAAGGCGAGCAGCTGCGCCTGCGCCCGGCCTACATGCAGGCGCTGTTCGCCTGGCGTGCCAAGCAGGGCCGCGCCGTGTACCCGGATGCCAACCGCACCCTGCGCATCAGCTACGGCAAGGTCGAGGCGCTGCACCCGCGCGATGGCGTGACCTACTCGCCGGTGACCACCGTGGCCGGCATCGTCGAGAAGAACACCAACGCCTATCCGTTCGATGCGCCCAAGCCGCTGCTGGCGGCGATTGCCAAGGGTGACTTCGGCAGCACCGCCGACCCGGCGCTGAAGACCCAGACGGTCAACTTCCTGACCAACCTGGATACCACCGGCGGCAACTCCGGCTCGCCAGTGCTCAACGCCAAGGGTGAACTGATCGGCCTGAACTTCGACAGCAACTGGGAATCGGTCAGCGCCAGCTGGTGGTTCGATCCGCGCTACAAGCGCGCTGTGCACGTGGACATGCGCTACCTGCGCTGGCTGCTGGCCAAGGTCTACCCGGCGCCCGAGCTGCTGAAGGAAATGGGCGTGCCGGCCCAATAAGAAGCCGGCCACGACCAACGGTCGTGGCCCGCACCGCGTAGGCCCCCACCTTGGTGGGGGTGGTTGCTCCCAACGAGCCCGCACCCCCGGCCATGCCTGGCCTACACTGCGGGTTCTTCCGACGGAAACGCACGCGTGGTCTCCAGCTGGATCTTGCTGCTCGTCTCGGTTGCCTATGCAGCGCTGCTGTTCGGCGTGGCGTGGTGGGGTGACCGCCGGCCGATGTATCCCGACCGGCCGTGGCTGCGGCCGGTGGTGTACAGCCTGGCGCTGGCCGTGTACTGCTCGTCGTGGACCTTCTACGGCGCGGTGGGTACGGCCGTGCGCAACGGCATCGGCTACCTGCCGATCTATATCGGTCCGTTGCTGCTGCTGTTGTTCGGCTGGCGCATCATCGAACGCCTGGCGCTGATCGCCCGCAGCCAGAACGTGGTCTCCATCGCCGATTTCATCTCCTCGCGCTTCGGCCGCTCGCGGCGGTTGGCCGCACTGGTGGCGATCATCGCCCTGATCGGCATCATTCCGTACCTGGCCCTGCAGTACAAAGCGGTGGCGATGAGCCTGCAGGTGCTGACCGGCAACAGCGGCCCGACCGGCTTCTTCACCGATCCGGCGCTGTACGTGGCGCTGCTGATGGCGCTGTTCGCCACCCTGTTCGGCACCCGCCAGGTCGACGCCACCGAGCACCACCACGGCATGATGCTGGCGATCGCCTTCGAATCGGTGATCAAGCTGCTGGCGATGCTGGCCGTGGGCGTGTTCGCCTACCTGTGGCTGAGCAACCGCACCGATGCGGTGGTCGAGTCGGTGCATACGCTGTTCACCGGCCTGCCGCCGGTGGGCTTCATCTCGCAGACCCTGCTCAGCTTCCTGGCCATCATCTGCCTGCCACGCCAGTTCCACGTGGCCGTGGTCGAGTGCGGTGACGTGCGCGACGTACGCCGCGCGCGCTGGATGTTCGGTGGCTACCTGGTACTGATCTCGGGCATGGTGCTGCCGATCGCCACCGCCGGCGTGACCCTGTTCGGCACCGGCGGCAGCGTCGCCGACGACTCGATGGTGCTGGCCCTGCCGCTGGCCGAAGGCCGCAACGCGCTGGCGCTGATCGCCTATGTGGGCGGCTTCTCCGCCGCCACCGGCATGGTCATCGTGTCGTCCATTGCGCTGGCCACCATGGTCAGCAACGACCTGGTGATGCCGGTGCTGCTGCGCCGCAGTGGCGACCATCAGGAAGCCGCCGACGTTGCCTCGCGCGTGCTGTGGATCCGCCGCCTGGCGATCCTGCTGCTGGCGCTGATGGCGTACAGCTACTACCGCACCAGCAGCAACGACAGCACGCTGGCCTCGTACGGCCTGATGGCGTTCGCGGCAGTGGCGCAGTTCGCGCCCGGGCTGATCGGCGGCCTGTACTGGCGCGGCGCGAGCCGGCGTGGTGTCGAGGTGGGCATGCTGCTGGGCTTCGCCACCTGGCTGTACACCCTGCTGCTGCCGGCGATGACCATGGCCGGCTGGGTCGATGCTGGCTGGGTGCAGCACGGCCCGTTCGGCATCGAGTGGCTGCGCCCGCAGCAGCTGTTCGGCATGACCGGCTGGGACCCGCTCACCCATGGCACGTTCTGGTCGCTGCTGGTCAATGCGGCGACGATGATGCTGGTGTCCGCACGCTGGCGGCCCGGTGTGGACGAGCGGCTGCGCGCCGCGCCGTTCCTCGACCCGTATGCCGAGCGCCCGTCGGTGGCCGGTGGCTGGCCCGGTCATGTGCACGTGGGCGACCTGCTGGCACTCGCCTCGCGCGTGGTCGGCGAGCGCCATGCGCGGCGTTCGTTCTTCGAGCAGGCACAGTCGCTGGGCCGCGAGCTGCAATCCTCGGCGCCGGCCGACCGGCCGTGGGTGCAGTTCACCGAACGCCTGCTGGCCGCGTCGATTGGTGCGGCCTCGGCGCGCCTGCTGCTGACCAGCCTGCTGCGCGGCTCGGGCATGGACCTGGGCGAAGTGGTGGCGGTGCTGGACGAAGCCGGGCAGGAACTGCGCTTCAACCGCGAGATCCTGTCGACCACGCTGGAGAACATCAGCGCCGGGGTCAGCGTGGTCGATCCGGACATGCGCCTGACCGCATGGAATCGTCGTTACCAGGACATGTTCGGCTACCCCGACGGCATGCTCTACGTAGGTCGCCCGGTGGCCGACCTGATCCGCTACAACGCCGAGCGCGGCGAGCTGGGCGAGGGTGATATCGAAGTCCAGATCAATCGACGCATCGGCTACATGCGCGCTGGTTCGCCGCACGTGTTCGAGCGCACCCGCAGCGACGGCAAGGTGATCGAGATGCGCGGGCAGGCGTTGCCCGGCGGCGGTTACGTGACCAGCTACAACGACATCACCGACTACAAGCACGCGGAAAAGGCCCTGCTGGAAGCCAACGAAACGCTGGAACAGCGCGTGGCCGAGCGTTCGCATGAGGCCGAGGTCGCGCAGCAGTCGAAGACCCGCTTCCTGGCGGCGATCAGCCATGACGTGCTGCAGCCACTGAACGCCGCACGCCTGTTCGCTTCCGCGCTGCGCGACAGCGATCACGTGAGCGATGAGCAGAAGCACCTGGCCGAACGTGTGGATGCGTCGTTGCGTGCGGCCGAAGAGCTGCTCGATGGCCTGCTGGATGTGTCGCGGCTGGATGCCGGTGGCCTGCACCCGGTGATCGGCGAGTTCGACGTGAGTGCGTTGATGCGTGAGCTGGCCGCGCAGTACACCCCGGTCGCCGCCGGCCGTGGCCTGCGCCTGGACCTGTTCGCGCGACCGGCATGGGTGCGCAGTGATCGCCGCCTGCTGCGCCGCGTGCTGCAGAACTTCCTGGCCAATGCGCTGCGTTACACCCGCCAGGGACGCATCGTGCTGGCCGTGCGCCAGCGCGGCGACGAAGTGGAGCTGCAGGTCTGGGATACCGGGCCCGGCATTCCCGAGCACCACATGCGGCAGATCTTCGACGAGTTCCACCGCTACCAGCAGCCGTTCGACTGGGGCGAGCAGGGCCTGGGTCTGGGCCTGTCGATCTGCCAGCGCATCTCGCGTCTGCTTGACCATCGCCTCAATGCGCGCAGCCGGGTTGGCAAGGGATCGATGTTCTCGATCATCCTGCCGCGGGTGGCACCATTGCCGGGTTACACCGAACTGGCCACGCCGGTACAGGCGGTGGCCGCACCGGTACGCAGCGATTCGCTGGCGGGCCTGCGCGTGCTGTGCGTGGACAACGACGAGGAGATCCTCGACGGCATGCGCGCACTGCTCGGCCGTTGGCAGGTGCAGGTGATCACGGCATCGACGGTGGATCAGGCGTTGGAGAAGGTGGCCGAGCGGCCGCAGGTGATGCTGGTGGACTACCACCTGCACGACCGCATGGACGGCCTGGATGCGTTGGTGGCGCTGCGTGAAGCCGCCGGTTACCCGCTGCCGGGTGCGCTGCTGACCGCCGATGGTCGCGACGAGCTGAAGCGGATGGCGCGCGAGCGTGGCTATCGCGTGCTGACCAAGCCGATCAAGCCGGCCTCGCTGCGCGCCTTCCTCGGCGCGCTGCGCGACGCGCAGTAGTGCCGGCCGCTGGCCGGCAACCACGACGTGAAACCATGCCAGGCAAGCCTGGCATCTACCAAAGCTTCATCGGCCTGGCAGTAGATCCACGCCATGCGTGGATGTGACGTCAGGTAGTGCCGGCCGCTGGCCGGCAACCACGTAATCGCGGAAGCGTTACCCCACGCCGTGCAGGTGCTCGTACAGGATCGTCGCACCGATGATCACCAGGATCACGCCACCGATGATCTCGGCACGCTTGCCGACCATGCTGCCCAGCACGCGGCCGAGCATGATGCCGACGGTGACCATGGTCAGCGTGCACAGGCCGATGACCGCGGCCATCACGCCGATATGCACGTCCATGAAGGCCAGGCCGATGCCCACCGCCATCGCGTCGATGCTGGTGGCGAAACCGGTCAACGCCAGCTTCCAGAAGCCATGGTGCTGGGAGGGGTCTTCGTCCTCGTCGGCACTTTCCGGGCGCAGGCCGTTGTAGATCATGTGGATGCCCAGTGCGCCGAGCAGGCCGAAGGCGATCCAGTGGTCGAAGGCTTCGACGTACTGCAGCGCGGCGCGGCCGAGCAGCCAGCCGATGATGGGCGTGATCGCCTCGATGACGCCGAAGATGATGCCGGCCCGCAGTGCATCGCGGAACACCGGCTTGCGCATGGCCGCACCCTTGCCGATCGCCGCAGCGAAGGCATCGGTGGACATGGCAAAGCCGATCAGGAGGATCGAAATGGGGGACATGGGCAGCTGCTGAGGTCGGGCTAGGACGGACGCACGGCCTGCGCTCGCGCCCAACCTGACGTTGCGCGCGCGGGCCGCTGGTCTCGCCAACCATCATGGTTGTCCACGCCACGGCGCACCGGCCGAGTATGTTGACGTGGACGATTCCTGCAAAGGAATCCGGCTACTCCCCAAGGGGACGCGAAGCTTAGCATCGCGATTCGCGCGTGGCGCATTTCCAGCGAAACGCGCAGGCACGGCTGGTTTGTATAGCGAAGGCTATATCGTGGGCGCAGCGGTGCCTGGTAGTGCCGGCCGCTGGCCGGCATGCGCAACGGCGAGAGCGTGCCACGCAAGCTTGGCACCTACCGAAGCGGTTTCGGGTGATTTCAGGGGCTGAAGGCGATTGCCGGCCAGCGGCCGGCACTACCGTCAGTCTTCTTCCGGCGGCAGCACGATGGCGTCGTCGTCGATCGCCAGCTTGCCGGCCATCAGCACGGCCTGGGTGCGGTTGGTCACGCCCAGCTTGCGCAGGATGGCGGTGACGTGGGCCTTGATCGTCGCTTCGGAGACGTTGAGGTCGTAAGCGATCTGCTTGTTCAAGCGGCCTGCGCCCAGCATCTGCAACACACGGAACTGTTGCGGGGTCAGCTCGCGCAGTCGCTGGCCGACTTCGCGTTCCTCGCGCTCGGTGGGCGGCACGTTGTGCGCTTCCGGCGGCGCCCAGGTCTCGCCATCGAGGATGGTGCCCAGTGCGTGGCCGATGGTGTCCGAATCCGCAGACTTCGGAATGAAGCCCAGCGCGCCGTGGTCGAGCGCGCGGCGCATCACCGTCGCCTCTTCGCGCGCGGACACCACTACCACCGGCAGGTGCGGATGCAGCGAGCGCATGTGCACCAGTGCATTGAAACCCTGCGCACCGGGCATGTTGAGATCCATCAGGACCAGGTCGGCGTCGTTGTGCTGGTCGGCCAGCGCGTACAGCGCTTCCACGCTGTCTGCCTCGAACAGCTGCACGCCGGGGATGACCCGCTGCACGGCGCCGCGCAGGGCTTCGCGGAACAGCGGGTGGTCATCGGCAATCAGGAGGGTGGTCATGGTCGGGGGGAACCGTGAGGGAAAGCAGATGGGGTCAGAGCCCTTTCCTTGCGGAAAGGGATCCGACCCTGGTCGTACGTCAGCGCACCTTGCGTTCGTCCACCAGCGACGCCACCACCGACGGATCGGCCAGGGTCGAGGTGTCGCCAAGCTGGTCGGGCGCGTTCTCGGCGATCTTGCGCAGGATGCGGCGCATGATCTTGCCAGAGCGGGTCTTCGGCAGGCCCGGTGCCCACTGCAGGTGGTCGGGCGTGGCGATCGGGCCGATCTCCTTGCGCACCCAGGCAATCAGCTCCTTGTGCAGCTCATCGCTCGGTGCCTCTTCGGCCACCAGGGTGACGTAGGCGTAGATGCCCTGGCCCTTGACGTCGTGCGGGAAGCCGACCACGGCCGCCTCGGCCACCTTCGGGTGCGAAACCAGCGCGCTTTCCACTTCGGCGGTGCCGATGCGGTGGCCGGACACGTTGATCACATCGTCGACGCGGCCGGTGATCCAGTAGTAGCCGTCCTCGTCGCGTCGGCAACCGTCGCCGGTGAAGTAGCTGCCCGGGTAGGTACGGAAATACGTATCGATGAAACGCTGGTGGTCGCCGTACACCGTGCGCATCTGGCCCGGCCAGGAATCGCGGATGATCAGGTTGCCCTCGGTCGGGCCGTCCTGGATCTCGCCATCGGCATTGACCAGCGCCGGCTGCACGCCGAAGAAGGGCAGGGTGGCCGACCCCGGCTTGAGATCCATCGCGCCGGCCAGCGGCGAGATCAGGATGCCGCCGGTTTCGGTCTGCCACCAGGTATCGACGATCGGGCAGCGGCTGTCGCCAACCACCTCGTAGTACCAGCGCCAGGCTTCCGGATTGATCGGCTCGCCGACGCTGCCGAGCAGGCGCAGCGAGGCGCGCGAGGTCTTCTTCACCGGCTCCTCGCCTTCGCGCATCAGCGCGCGGATGGCGGTCGGGGCGGTGTAGAAGATGGTCACCTTGTGCTTGTCGATGACGTTCCAGAAACGCGAGGTGTCCGGGTAGTTCGGCACGCCTTCGAACATCAGCGAGGTCGCGCCGTTGGCCAGCGGCCCGTACACGATGTAGCTGTGGCCGGTGACCCAGCCGACGTCGGCGGTGCACCAGTAGATGTCGTCCTCGCGCAGGTCGAACACCGCTTCATGGGTGTAGGCCGCGTACAGCAGGTAACCGCCGGTGGTGTGCAGCACGCCCTTCGGCTTGCCAGTGGAACCGGAGGTGTAGAGGATGAACAGCGGGTCTTCCGCGTTCATGCGTTCCGGTTCGCAGGTGGCCGGCTGGCTGTCCACCACATCGTGGAACCAGCGGTCGCGCGGGGCCTGCATGTCCACCGCACCGCCGGTGTGCCGCACCACCAGCACGGTTTCCACGGTATTGGTGCCCGGCAGCTTCAGCGCGGCATCAACGTTGGCCTTCAGCGGAATCCTGCGGCCACCGCGCAGGCCCTCGTCGGCGGTGATGATCAGCTTGCTCTGGCAGTCGCTGACGCGGTCGGCGATCGAGTTCGGCGCGAAGCCACCGAACACCACCGAGTGGATCGCACCGATGCGCGCGCAGGCCAGCATGGCCACGGCGGCGTCGACGATCATCGGCAGGTAGATGGTGACGCGGTCGCCCTTCTTGACGCCGAGATTGCGCAGTGCATTGCCGAGGCGGCAGGTGCGCTCGTACAGCTCGCGGTAGGTCACGTGCTGGGCCGGTGCATCCGGGCCGTCCGGCTCGAACAGCAGGGCGGTCTTGTCGCCGCGCGTTTCCAGCTGGCGATCCAGGCAGTTCACGCTGGCATTGAGCTCGCCATCTTCGAACCACTTGATGTGGAAGTCGGACAGGTCGTAGCTGACGTTCTTGATCCTGGTCGGCTTGCGCATCCATTGCAGGCGCTCGGCGGCCTTGCCCCAGAAACCATCCGGGTCGGTCACCGACGCCTGGTACTGCTGTTCGTACGACGTCTTGTCGATGCGTGCCTTGGCGGCGAACTGCGGATCGACGGGGTAGATATCAGCCATGGCACCCTCACTTGCACGTTGACTTTGTATGTGCGGTCGCAGCATCGCAGCGACCGATCCCCTTCAGTTTGCCCCATCCACCCCCGGCCGCGTCACCACTCTGGTTAGACCATGGTCGAAAGTGAGCGCCCAGCAGGGCCGGGTTCGACCAATGGCGAATAGCCGCTGTACATAATCGCCCCGCAGTCTCGGCTCGACCGTGCCCCACGCGCGGCATCACCTTGCCACTTGGGAGAGAGGGCAACATGAGCCACCGTACGTTGAAAGCCGTGCGCACACCTTTGGCGGCCTGCCTGTTGGTCGCCCTGGTCGCACCGGGCATGGCGTTCGCCGAGACCGCCAAAGAGAAGGCGCTGGAAGCACGCGTTGCCGAACTGGAACGCCAGGTCCAGCTGCTGCTGTCTTCGCAGCAACAACAACAGACCCAGATCAGCCAGACCCAGCAGGCGGTGACCGAAGTCCGCACGGTGCAGGCCGGGCAGAAGCCGGTCGCCTCGGTGCCGGCCGGCAAGCAGCCGATCCAGGTCACCACCATCACCCCGGGCGCGGCGCCGGGCACCACGGTCAAGATCGGCGGCTTCATCAAGGCCGACTTCCTGGCCACCCAGACCAGCGATGGCCAGCTGGCCGACGACGCCACCGGCCGCTCGCTGTACCTGCCGGGCCAGACCCCGGTGGAAGGCGCCGGCGGCAGCGGCAAGCGTTCGGGCACCGACTTCAACGCCCATGCCAAGTTCTCGCGCTTCAACCTGGGCATCGACAACGTGAGCGAATCGGGCAACAAGGCCGGTGCGTTCTTCGAGATGGACTTCTTCGGCAACTCGCTGGGCAACCAGACCGCCACCAATACCTATGGTGTGACCCTGCGCCACGCCTACATGTACTGGAACAACTGGATGGCCGGCCAGACCTGGTCCAACTTCATGGACGCCGCCGCACTGCCGGAAGCGGTCGACTTCGTCGGCCCCACCGACGGCGTGATCTTCGTGCGCCAGGCCCAGGTGCGCTACACCCAGGGTGGCTTCAGCGTCGCGCTGGAAAACCCGGAAACCACCACCCTTACCGGTACCCGCAACCCGGTCACCGGCGCCTGGACCAACACCAGCGCCAACTCCGACCGTGGCAGCCTGCCTGACCTGACCCTGCGCTATGGCTGGAAGGGTGACTGGGGCACCTTCGGTGTCGGCGGCATCGTCCGTCAGCTGAAGGTCGACAACCAGGCCACCGGCGCCAAGGCCGACAAGGTGGCTGGCGGCCTGACCCTGGGCGGCAAATGGGTGATGGGCGACAGCGATTCGCTGCACTACCAGCTGACCGGCGGCGAAGGCATCGCCCGCTACATCGGTCTGGGCATCACCGCCGACAGCGCCTATGACGTGGCCCGCGACGAGCTCAACCCGACCGGCGTGCTGGCCGGCTACGTGGGCTGGCGGCATGCGTTCTCGCCGAAGCTGCGCACCAACCTGATCTATGCGCGCAGCGACTACGACAACGACAGCATCCTGGGCCCGCTGGTGACCAAGAGCGTGCAGAGCATCCGCGGCAACATCTTCTACTCGCCGCTGCCCAAGGTCGATATCGGCGCCGAGCTGATGTACGGCCGTCGCGAAGTGGAGAACGGCAACAAGGGTGACATCACCCGATTGCAGTTCACTACGAAGTACAGCTTCTAAGAGCGTGCCGGCCAGCGGCCGGCACCTACCGAGATTGAATGCCGACCAAGGTCGGCATCTACAGAGGGAAAACGTCCCATGTCCAGCACTGCATCCAGCCCGCACAATGCGGCGGGCACCCTGACCAAGGGCCACAAGAAGGTCATCTTCGCATCGAGCCTCGGCACGGTGTTCGAGTGGTATGACTTCTTCCTGTACGGCTCGCTCGCGGCCATCATCGCCAAGCAGTTCTTCAGTGGCGTCAATGAAACCACGGGCATGATCTTCGCCCTGCTGGCGTTTGCCGCCGGCTTCTTCGTGCGTCCGTTCGGCGCGGCCTTCTTCGGCAGCCTCGGCGACCGCATCGGCCGCAAGTACACCTTCCTGGTCACCATCCTGATCATGGGCATCTCGACCTTCCTGGTCGGCGTGCTGCCCAACTACGCCTCGATCGGTTTCGCCGCACCGGTGATCCTGATCATCCTGCGCCTGGCCCAGGGCCTGGCGATGGGCGGCGAGTACGGCGGTGCCGCCACCTACGTGGCCGAGCACGCGCCGGACGACAAGCGTGGCCTGTACACCAGCTTCATCCAGTGCACCGCCACGCTCGGCCTGTTCCTGTCGCTTCTGATCATCCTGGCCTGCCGCATGACGCTGGGCAACGAGGCCTTCGAAGCCTGGGGCTGGCGCATTCCGTTCCTGGTCTCGATCCTGCTGCTGGGCATTTCGGTATGGATCCGCCTGCAGCTGAGCGAATCGCCGCTGTTCCAGCAGATGAAGGCTGAAGGCAAGGGCTCCAAGACCCCGTTCCGCGACAGCCTGAAGGGCGGCAACCTGAAGCTGATGCTGCTGGTCCTGCTCGGTGCAGCGGCTGGCCAGGCCGTGGTCTGGTACGGCGGACAGTTCTACGCGCTGTTCTTCCTCAGCAGCATGCTGAAGGTCGATGCCACCACCTCCTACCTGCTGATCGCCGCAGCGCTGGCGCTGGGCACGCCATTCTTCATCTTCTTCGGCTGGCTGTCCGACCGCATCGGCCGCAAGAAGATCATCCTGGCCGGCTGCCTGCTGGCGGCCATCACCTACATCCCGATCTTCAAGGGCCTGACCCACTTCGCCAACCCGGCCATCGAAGAAGCCCGCAGCAGCTCGCCGGCCCTGGTCGTGGCCGATCCGGCTACCTGCTCGTTCCAGTTCGATCCGGTTGGCCTGCGCAAGTTCACCAGCTCCTGCGACGTGGCCACCGCCGCACTGACCAAGGCTGGTGTGCCGTACGACGTGCAGCCAGCCGCCGCCGGTTCGCTGGCGATGGTGAACGTGGGCAGCGCCAGCGTCACCTCGTATGAGGCCGCCGGCCTGACCAAGGAAGAAGGCAAGGCCAAGGCTGACGCGTTCGGTGCGGAACTGAAGACCGCCCTGACCACTGCCGGCTACCCGGCCAAGGCCGATGGCGCCCGCATCAACATCGCCGGCACCATCTTCATGCTGTGGCTGCTGGTGCTGTACGTGACCATGGTCTACGGCCCGATCGCCGCCTACCTGGTCGAACTGTTCCCGACCCGCATCCGCTACACCTCGATGTCGCTGCCGTACCACATCGGCAACGGCTGGTTCGGTGGCTTCCTGCCGGCGATCTCGTTCGCGCTGGTGGCCGGTACCGGCAACCTCTACTACGGCCTGTGGTACCCCATCATCATCGCGCTGATGTCGGTGGTGATCGGCGGCCTGTTCCTGCGTGAGACCAAGGACGTGGATATCACCAAGTAACCGGTGTGCCGACCAACGGTCGGCACCCACCGGGTTTCAAGGGCCGCGGTGCAGACCGCGGCCTTTCTGTTTGTGGGGCGTGCCCACTCGGCTCGCAATCCGGTAATGCCGGCCGCTGGCCGGCAACCTCATGAATCTCCGCGGACATGAAGCCCTTGCCGGCCAGCGGCCGACACTACCTTTGCGTCGCGCAGCACCCCGTATAGTCGGCCCATGACCGCCACTACGCCGGAAGACCTCCCCGCCCTCCTGCACACCCTGCGCAGCGCCTGGCAGTCGCAGCGCCCGTCGCTGGACCAGCGCGAAGCTGACCTGCGCCGCCTGCGCGAGGCGCTGAAGCCACGCCTGGACGAAATGGCGCAGGCCATCGCCGAGGATTTCGGCCATCGCGCCCACGTTGAATCGAAACTGGCCGATGGCATGAGCGTGCTGTCGGCCATCGACCACCTGCGCCGCCACCTGCGGCGCTGGTCGAAGCCGCAGCGGGCATCGGCGGGATGGAAGCTGTGGCCGGCGCGCGCGCAGCTGCGGCCGACGCCGCTGGGCGTGGTCGGGGTGATCTCGCCCTGGAACTACCCGGTCACGCTGGCATTGGTGCCTTTGGCCACCGCCATCGCTGCGGGCAACCACGTACTGCTGAAGCCTTCGGAACACACGCCGCGCACCAGCGCGTTCTTGGCCGATCTGCTGGCCAGCGTGTTCCCGCCCGATCGGGTGGCGGTGGTGCAGGGCGGGGCGGACGTGGCCTCCGCGGTGTCCTCGCTGCCGCTGGACCATCTGCTGTTCACCGGCTCGACCGCCGTCGGTCGCAAGGTGATGGCGGCCGCTGCCGAGCATCTGGTGCCGGTCACGCTGGAGCTGGGCGGCAAGTCGCCGGCGATTGTCTGCCGCGATTTCCCGCTGGATAAAGCCGCCGCGCGGCTCGCCACCGGGAAATGGTTCAACGCCGGCCAGACCTGCATCGCGCCGGATTACGTGCTGATCGATACCGCGCGCCAGCGCGAGTTCGTACAGGCGCTGCAGCAGCAGGTGCGCGAGCGCTATGGCGACTTCAGCGATGCCGACGACTACACCCGCATCATCAATGAAGGCCAGTACCGGCGCCTGCAGGGCTACCTGGCACAGGCGCGGCAGCGCGGGGTGCCGGTGATTCCGCTGGCGCAGGTGGACGACGCGCGCGCCGACCGCGAGCGCCTGCTGGTGCCGACCGTGGTGCTGGACCCGCCGGACGACCTGGACCTGATGCGCGAGGAGATCTTCGGGCCGATCCTGCCGGTGCGGGCCTATCCGGACCTGGAGGCGGCGCTGGCCGACGTGCTGTCCCGCGACCGGCCGCTGGCGCTGTATCCCTTCAGCCACGACACGGCGACGGTGAAACGCATCCTCGGTCAGGTGGTGGCCGGCGGGGTGACGGTGAATGACACGCTGCTGCACTTCGCCGCCGATGGATTGCCGTTTGGCGGGGTCGGGGCCAGCGGCATGGGCGCGTACCATGGCCGGGCCGGGTTCGATGCGATGAGCAAGCGGCTGCCGGTGCTGTGGCAGTCGCGCTGGGCCGCCAGCGACCGGCTGCGCCCGCCGTACTCAAAGATTGCGGGGTTGTTGAAGCTGCTGCTTCGGTAGTGCCGGCCGCTGGCCGGCAACTGCGGGGTCTTGCCGGCGGTTCATGGGGTTGCCGGCCAGCGGCCGGCACTACCGGCGGGTGCCCACCTGGGGTGGCACGCGTGCCAAGCGCACCCGGGTAGAATGCCCGCATGAAGATCGCCTCGTGGAACGTCAATTCGCTCAATGTCCGCCTGCCGCACCTGGAGCAGTGGCTCACGGAGTTCGGCCCGGACATCGTCGGTATCCAGGAAACCAAGCTGGAGGACCACAAGTTCCCTGATTCTGCGCTGATCGCCGCCGGCTACCGCAGCGTGTTCGCCGGCCAGAAGACCTACAACGGCGTGGCGCTGCTGTCGCGTGAGCCGGCGCAGGACGTGCAGATCGGCATTCCCGGCTTCGAGGACGAACAGAAGCGCGTCATTGCCGGTACCTTCGGCGACCTGCGGGTGATCAACCTGTACGTGGTCAATGGCCAGGACATCGGCACCGACAAGTACGACTACAAGCTGCGCTGGCTGGAAGCGGTGCATGCCTGGATCGCCGAAGAACTGCAGCGGCATCCGAAGCTGATCGTGATGGGTGACTTCAACATCGCCCCGGACGCGCGCGATGTGCACGATCCGGAGGTGTGGAACGACAACCACATCCTGACCTCCACCGCCGAGCGCGGCGCGCTCAACAAGCTGCTGCAGCTGGGCCTGCACGATGGCTTCCGCCTGCACAACGACGAGGCGGGCACCTTCAGCTGGTGGGATTACCGTGCCGCCGGCTTCCGCCGCAACCTGGGCCTGCGCATCGACCTGACCCTGGTCTCCGACGCGCTGAAGGGCAGCGCGGTGGCCTCGGGCATCGACCGCGAGCCGCGCACCTGGGAACGCCCGAGCGACCATGCGCCGGCCTGGGTGCAGATCGGTTGAACGAACAGGGCCCGACGATTGCCGGGCCCGTTCTGGAACATCTGCCGGCCAGTGGCCGGCACTACCCTCAGATCACCGTATGCTCTTGCGGGTGAACAGGTTGACGATCGCCAGCAGGATCACCGCGCCGATCAGCGAGAACAGGAAGGTGCGGATGGTGATCGCTTCGTTGATGCCGCCGCCGAACAGCCAGCCGGAAATCAGCGCGCCGACGATGCCGACCACGATGTTGAGGATGATGCCCTGCTGGGCATCGCGCTTCATGATGATGCTGGCCAGCCAGCCTACGATGCCGCCGACGATCAGCCAGATGATGATGCCCATGATCGAACCTCCGGTGGGGAACTGTGACCAGTTGACGCGCAGGGCTGTGAACCCGTCGTGCAATTGCGTGATGGGCGCGTGCGGATGAGCCTGCCAGCCACCCTCGACGGTCCGTGGCGCTTCGGTCCGGTAACGGTCTGGCGGCGTCCGCACGTGCCGGGCCAGCGCGGTGAACCTCAGGCCCGGCAGGTACTGGCGCAGGCGCTGGGCACCGATCCCCAGACGCTGCCACTGGTCCGCGATGACAAGGGCCGGCCGGAGCTGAGCGGCCCGTTGGCCCACTACGGGACCGGCTGGAGCCACAGCGGTGAGGTGCTGCTGGTGGCGCTGGGCGAAGGCGTGCGGCTGGGCGTGGACCTGGAACTGCTGCGGCCGCGGCCGCGTCTTCTGGAAATCGTGCGGCGCTTCTTCCACCCGCAGGAGGTGGCCTGGCTGGAACGCCTGGACGAGGCCGACCGCGAGCACTGGTTCTTCCGCGTATGGTGCGTCAAGGAGGCGATCCTGAAGTCGCACGGGCAGGGCATCTCGTTCGGGCTGCACCGCCTGCAGCTGGCGCCGGGGGCCGATGGCGCCCTGCACCTGCGCTGGTGCGACCCGGAACTGGGCGAGGCCGCGCGCTGGCACCTGCACGAATGGCAGGCCACCGGCCAGTTCCGTGCGGCGTTGGCCTGGTACCCGCACTGAAGCGGGGAATCAGCGCGCAAAACCGGCGATAATGGCGGCATGAGCGAACACCCACTTCCCGCCAGCGTGGCTGCCACGCTGGAACAGGGCCTGGCCAGCATGGGCCTGGACGCCGCGCTGGCGCCGCCGCTGCTGCGCTACCTGGCCCTGCTGCACCGCTGGAACGGCACCTACAACCTCACCGCCATCCGCGACCCGCAGGAGATGGTTACCCGCCACCTGCTCGATTCGCTGGCGATGCAGCCGTTCGTGGCTGATGGCAGCCTGGCCGACCTCGGTACCGGCCCCGGGTTGCCCGGCATCCCGCTGGCGATCGCCTGCCCGGGCCTGCAGGTCACCCTGGTGGAGAGCAACGGCAAGAAGGCGCGCTTCATGCGCGAGGCCGTGCGCCAGCTCGGCCTGGGCAACGCCCGCGTGGCCGAATCGCGGGCCGAAGCGCTGGACGAGGCCGGTCGTTACGACCAGCTGACCGCGCGCGCAATGGATACCCTGGCCGGCATCGTCCGTGTCGGTGGCCATCTGCTGCGCCCCGGTGGCGTGCTGCTGGCCATGAAGGGTGTCTACCCGCATGAGGAGATCGCGGAACTGCCGGCTGGCTGGCAGGTGCGTGAGGTGACCCCGCTGAGCGTGCCCGGCCTGGCCGGCGAACGCCACCTGGTCACCGTTACAGGTCCCTGATTCCCGCCGCCAGCCCTTTGTGGAACAACGGGTTGGCGATCCACGATTTCCGCAAGGGGCCGGTTGTACGCATAATGACCGGTCCCAACCATCCGTCGACGAGGCACACCCGCATGGCCCGCATCATCGCCATCGCCAACCAGAAGGGTGGCGTCGGCAAGACCACGACCGCCGTCAACCTGGCCGCTTCCCTGGCCAACGCACCCAAGCGCGTGCTGTTGGTCGACCTGGACTCGCAGGGCAACGCGACCATGGGCAGCGGCGTGGACAAGCGTGAGCTGGCGGCCTCCACCTGCGATCTGCTGCTGGGCGAGAACAGCGCCGCCGATGTGCGCGTGCAGACCGCCGAAGGCTACGACCTGCTGCCGGGCAACATCGACCTGACCGCCGCCGAGATCCAGCTGATGGGCCAGAGCGAGCGCGAGCAGCGCCTGAAGCGCGCATTGGCGCCGATCCGCGACGAGTACGACTACATCCTGATCGATTGCCCGCCGGCGTTGTCGCTGCTGACGCTCAACGCGCTGGCCGCCGCCGATTCGGTGATCGTGCCGATGCAGTGCGAGTACTACGCACTGGAAGGCCTGAGTGCGCTGGTGGAAACCATCGAAGCGCTGCGCACCAGCCTGAACCCGGCGCTGGAGATCGAAGGCGTGCTGCGCACCATGTTCGACGTGCGCAACAACCTGGCCAACGCAGTGTCGGCCGAGCTCACCGAGCACTTCGGCGACCGCGTGTTCCGCACCATCGTGCCGCGCAACGTGCGCCTGGCCGAGGCGCCCAGCCATGGCCAGAGCATCGTCGGCTACGACCGCGCCTCGCGCGGTGGCGTGGCCTACCTGGGCCTGGCCGGCGAGATCATCCGCCGCAACAACGAACGCAACAAGGCCGCCAAGGCCGTGGAGACCGTCTGATGACCAGCAGCAAGCCGGCAGCCAAGAAGCGAGGCCTCGGCCGTGGCCTGGACGCGCTGCTGGGCCCGAAAGGCGCGGTCAGCCAGGTGCAGGCCACCGCTGCGGTGATCGAACCGCTGCCGGGTGAAGTGCTGCGCAAGTTGCCGGTCGGCCAGCTGCAGCCGGGCAAGTACCAGCCGCGCCGCGAGATGGACGAGGGCAAGCTTTCCGAGCTGGCCGACTCGATCAAGTCGCAGGGCGTGATCCAGCCGATCCTGGTGCGCCAGCTGCCGGCAGGCAACTACGAAATCGTCGCCGGTGAGCGCCGCTGGCGCGCATCGCAGCTGGCCGGCCTGGACGAAGTGCCGGTGGTGGTGCGCGAGCTGGAAGACCGCACCGTCATCGCGATGGCGCTGATCGAGAACATCCAGCGCGAAGACCTCAATCCGCTGGAAGAAGCCGAGGCGCTGCAGCGCCTGATCAGCGAGTTCACCCTGACCCATGCCGAGGCCGCCGAGGCCGTCGGCCGCTCGCGCGCGGCGGTGTCCAACCTGCTGCGCCTGCTGGAGCTGCCGGTGGCGATCCGGCTGCTGCTGGAAACCCGCCGCCTGGAAATGGGCCACGCCCGCGCGCTGCTGACCCTGGCTCCCGAGCTGGCTGGCAAGCTGGCGCAGGAAGCGGCCGATGAAGGCTGGTCGGTGCGCGAGGTCGAGCGCCGTGCGCAGGCCTTCGCCGCCGGCAAGGTGCCGAGCAACCGCCCGGTGGCGACGCCGAAGGTGCAGCAGGCCGACATCGCCTCGCTGGAAACCGAACTGTCCGAAGCACTGGGTGCCAAGGTGGCGATCAACCACGGCCGGGGCGGCAAGGGCAAGCTGATCATCCACTACACCGATCTGGATACCCTGGACGGCGTGCTGGAAAAGCTGCGTACGCGCCAGGGCTGAGCCCGGCGCAGCGCCAGGGGGTGCGGCCTGTTCCCGCCGCGTCCTGCAGATGACAGGGAACGCACCGCCGCGCGTGCCGGGGATGCACTGCTCTCCGGTCCGTGGCCTCATCCAGGGAACAGGACATGAGCAACGAATACGAGGACGTCAGCCCGGACGGCACCCAGATACTGGTACATCGCCGCGAAAAGGACTTCGTGCCCGCCATCGGCGAAGAACAGCACATCGAGGCGATCAGCGCCCACCTCGAACGCCATCTGGGCCCGGTGTCCGGTGTCTTCCACGAGATCATCTCCGACCTGGTGCACATCGACGTGCACGTGGTGCCGGCCAATGACCACTGCCCGTACCTGCGCCTGGTCACCTCCGGCATGAGCGACCTGCCGATGACCGTGCCCGCCGAGGTGGACGCGGACGTGCCGCGCTACATGGAACTGATGGTGACCCTGCCGGCCGACTGGCCGATCTCCCAGGACGCCTTCGAGGACGAGCGCAATTACTGGCCGGTGCGCCTGCTGAAGGGCATGGCGCGGTTGCCGCACGAGTACGACACCTGGCTGGGCTTCGGCCACACCATTCCCAACGGCCATCCCAGCGAGCCCTACGCGCCGGGCGTGGGTTTCGACGGTGCCATCGTGCTGTCGCCGGTGACCGCCCCGGAGGACTTCGCCACGCTGGCGCTGGAGGACGGCAGGACCATCAGCTTCATGAGCCTGGTTCCGCTGTACCCGGAAGAGATGGACCTGAAGCTGAGGAAGGGCGCCGAGGTGCTGCTCGACCGCTTCGATGCGAAGAACATCCAGGACGTGATCGAACCCGGCCGCACCAACGTGGCGAAGAAGCGTTTCGGTTTGTTCTGAGACCGGTAACATCAGGGGCCTGAACTTCGTTTCCAGGCCCCTGTCATGACCATCCTGCTCACCGGCGCTGCCGGCTTCATCGGTGCCTACACCGCCCGCGCGCTGCTGGAGGCCGGCCAGCCCGTGGTCGGCCTGGACAACTTCAACGACTACTATGACCCGCAGATCAAGCGCGACCGCGTGGCTGCGCTGTGCCCGGCGCTGGACCTGCGCACCCTGGACCTGACCGACCAGCAGGGCCTGGCGGCACTGTTCGACGAGGTGAAGCCGACTGCGGTGATCCACCTGGCCGCGCAGGCCGGCGTGCGCTATTCGCTGGAAAACCCGCACGCCTACGTCGACAGCAACCTGGTCGGCTTCGTCAACATGCTCGAACTGTGCCGTCACCGTGGCGTGCAGCACCTGGTGTATGCCTCCAGCAGCTCGGTCTACGGTGATTCGGCCACGCCGCCGTTCTCCGAGGACCAGCGCGTGGACCAGCCGCGCTCGCTGTACGCGGCGACCAAGGCGGCCAACGAGCTGATGGCCTACACCTACGCGCAGCTGTACGGCCTGCATGCCACCGGCCTGCGCTTCTTCACCGTGTATGGCCCGTGGGGCCGGCCGGACATGGCACCGCTGCTGTTCTCGCGTGCGGTGCTGGCCGGGCGGCCGATCGACGTGTTCAACGAGGGCCGCTTGCAGCGTGATTTCACACATGTCTCCGACATCGTGTCGGGTATCCTCGGCGCGCTCGCGCATCCGGCCGATGGTCCGGTACCGCACCGGGTGTTCAACCTCGGCAACCATACGCCGGTCGAGCTGGAGCGCTTCATCAGCGTGATCGAGCAGGCCGCCGGTCGCCCCGCGCAGAAGGTCTACAAGCCGATGCAGCCGGGCGACATGGTGCGCACGATGGCCGATACCCGGCGCGCTCATGACGCATTCGGCTTCGACGCGGTGACCCCGATCGAAGAAGGGTTGCCCCCCGTCGTGCAGTGGTGCCGCGAGTATTTTGGCGACCGCGCCTGAGGTCGGATCCTCACACAGCCGGATTCATCTTCGGATAACCTCGGCTTCGGAGAATGCGCGGTCTTTGTCCCCCTTTGGCCGAGTGCCTTATGAGCCAACCCGAGCTTTCCGTTGTCGTCCCGGTGTTCAACGAACGCGACAACGTCGCCCCGCTGGTTGCCGAAATCACCGCTGCACTGCGTGGCCGGCTGCCGTTCGAGATCATCTACATCGACGATCACTCGCGCGATGACACCCTGGCGGTGCTGCAGGGGCTGAAGGCGACCACGCCGGAACTGCGGGTGCTGCACCATGTGAACCAGAGCGGGCAGAGCACCGCCGTGCGCACCGGCGTCAAGCACGCACGTGCGCCGTGGATCGCGACCCTGGATGGCGATGGCCAGAACGATCCGGCCGACATTCCCAAGCTGCTGGCCGCGCGCGATGCCGCCGAGGCGCAGGTGAAGCTGTTCGCCGGCTGGCGGGTCAACCGCCAGGACAGCGGCAGCAAGCGCTGGGCCAGCAAGTGGGCCAACGCCATCCGCGCACGCATGCTGCGCGACGATACGCCCGATACCGGCTGCGGCATCAAGCTGTTCGAGCGCAGCGCGTTCCTCGACCTGCCGTACTTCGACCACATGCACCGCTACCTGCCCGCGCTGATGCAGCGTGCCGGCTGGAAGACCACCAGCGTGCCGGTCAACCACCGCCACCGTACCGCCGGCGTGTCCAAGTACAACAACCTGGGCCGTGCACTGGTCGGCATCCGTGACCTGCGCGGCGTGGCGTGGCTGATCACCCGCAGCAAGCGCACCGCAGTGGAGGAGCGTTGATGGATCTGGAGCTGCACTGGCTCGACCAGCCGCTGACCTGGTTGTACTGGACCGGCCTGCATGTGACCGGCTGGAAGCTGATCGGCTATACCGGCGCGCTGATGTTTGGCGGCCGCTGGCTGGTCCAGTTCATCGCGTCCAAGCGTGCGGGCAAGCCGGTGATCCCGCGCCTGTTCTGGTACATGAGCGTGGTCGGCAGCCTGATGACGCTGAGCTACTTCCTGTTCTCGGCCAAGCAGGACTCGGTGGGCGTGCTGCAGAACCTGTTCCCGGCGTTCACCGCGCTGTACAGCCTGCAGCTGGACATCAAGCACCGGGGCTGGAAGCGGGACAAGGCCAGTCACTGAGGCCCCGGGTTCGGATCCCCGACGCATCCACGCATGGCGTGGATCTACTGCATGTTCGGCGGCCGGTTCCCGGCCCTGCCTGCCGTGGGTAGAGTCGACTGTCAGTCGACTTTCGCGCGGAGCGCGGACTTTGCCACGTCTGGCGGAAGAGCAGCCGACTGACAGTCGGCTCTACCACGCGCCTTCGGCGCTGGGGCCCCGGCCTGCGGTCGGTTCCCGGTCCTGCCTGCTGCGCAGGCAGGACCTTCGTCCCATGCCACGGGCCGTGGGCGGTGCCATCATCGGGGTCTGCCTTCCCGGGAACCTGTGCTCGTGAAAACCCGTCTTGCCGTTGCCCTGCTGATTGCCCTGTCCGCGCCCGCCGTGGCCCTTGCCGTGCCGCCTGCCACCGCCGCACCGGCCAGCGTGGCCACCGAATCGCCCGCCGATGCCGCCTTCCGCGCGCTGTACGAGAAGGAATGGAAGTGGCGCCAGCAGGGCGGCGGCGAGGCCAGCGAAGACGAAGACGCGCCGGCCAATGCCACCCGCATGCCCGATGTCGGCCCGGCCGCGCAGCAGGCGCGCCTGAAGGTGTGGGACGAGACCCTCGCCGCGCTGAAGAAGATCGACCCGAAGACCCTGTCGCCCGACAACCAGGTCAACTACGCGATCTACCACGACCAGGTGTTCAACCTGGCCGAAGAGACGCGCCTGCGCGGCTACGAGATGCCGTTCAACGCCGACTCCTCGTTCTGGTCCAACCTGTCCTTCATGGCCCGGCGCGAGATGAAGACCGTGCAGGACTACCAGAACTACATCGCACGGCTGAACGATGTGCCGCGATACTTCGGCCAGCAGACCGAGAACATGCGTGCCGGCCTGAAGCGTGGCTTCAGCGTGCCGCGTGCCGTGCTCGATGGCCGCGAGGTCTCCATCGCCACCGTCGCCGAGCTGATGGATCCCACCGAGTCGCCGCTGTACGCGCCGTTCAAGAAACTGCCCAACAGCATTCCGGCCGCCGAGCAGGCCAGGCTGCAGGCGCAGGCGCGTGAAGCGATCAGCGGCAAGGTGGTGCCGGCGTTCCAGCAGCTGCGCACCTTCTTCGTCAACGAGTACGTGCCGCAGGCGCGCATCACCCTGGCCGCCGAAGCGATGCCTGATGGCAAGGCGTACTACAAGCAGCAGATCCACGAATACACCACGCTGGACCTGTCGCCGGACGAGATCCATCGCATCGGCCTGGATGAAGTCGCACGCATCCAGAAGGAAATGAACGACATCATCAAGCAGGTGAAGTTCAAGGGCAGCTTCGCCGAGTTCCTGACCTTCCTGCGTACCGATCCGCAGTTCTATGCCAGGACGCCGGAAGAGCTGCTGTCGCGTGCCGCGTGGATCTCCAAGCGGGCGGACGGCCAGCTCGGCAAGTACATGACGCTGCCGCGCGCGCGCTTCACCATCGTGCCGGTGCCGCCGGATATCGCGCCGTTCTGGACCGCCGGCCGTGGTGGCATGGGCACCTACTGGCTCAATACCTACAACCTGCCGTCGCGCCCGCTGTACAACCTGCCGGCACTGACGCTGCATGAGTCCGATCCGGGCCACGCGCTGCAGGGCGCCATTGCCGCCGAGCAGAAGAACCTGCCCGAGTTCCGCCGCAATGCCTACATCTCCGCCTATGGCGAAGGCTGGGCGCTGTACTGCGAGAAGCTGGGCGTGGAAATGGGCATCTACGAAACCCCGTACGAGGATTTCGGCCGCCTGACCTATGAGATGTGGCGCGCCGCGCGCCTGGTGATCGACACCGGCGTGCACAGCAAGGGCTGGACCCGCGAGCAGGCGCTGGCCTACCTGCGTGACCACACCGCGCTGAGCGAGCATGAAGTGACCACCGAAGTGGACCGCTACATTTCCTGGCCGGGCCAGGCACTGAGCTACAAGCTGGGCGAGATCGCCATCGTGCGCCTGCGCGCGCAGGCCGAGAAGGAACTGGGCGACAAGTTCGACATCAAGGGCTTCCACGACACCCTGCTCAAGCAGGGCTCGGTGCCGCTGCCGGTACTGGAGCAGCAGATCCAGGCCTACATCGCCGAGCGCAAGAAGGCCTGACCGTTAACGGGTAGTGCCGGCCGCTGGCCGGCAATCCGACCCGGTCACGGGGTCGGGTCCCTTTCCCACGGAAAGGGCTCCGACCCCCTCTCAGCTCACCCCACCGCCCGCGGCTTGGCCACCCGTGCAGCAAAGGTCGGCAGCACCAGCAGGGTCAGCACGGTGGCGGTGATCAGGCCACCGATCACCACCGTCGCCAGCGGCTTCTGCACTTCCGCACCGGAACCGCTGGCAATCGCCATCGGAATGAAGCCGACGATCGCCACCAGCGCGGTGGTCAGCACCGCGCGGATGCGGCTGGAGGCACCGTTGATCGCTGCCTGCAGCGGCAGGTCACCGGCATCCAGGCGCTCGCGGATCGCCTGCATCAGCACCAGGCCGTTCAACGTGGCCACGCCGGAGACGGCGATGAAGCCGACCGCCGCCGACACCGAGAACGGCATGCCCCGCAGCAGCAGTGCGAGGATGCCGCCGACGAGCGCCAACGGCACGCAGCTGAACACCAGAATGGCTTCCTTGCCGCTGCGCAGGGCCATGAACAGCAGGCTGCCGATCAGCAGGAACACCACCGGCACCACCGTCGCCAGCCGCTTCTCCGCGCGCTGCAGGTTCTCGAACTGGCCACCCCAGGTCAGGTAGGCACCCGGCGGCAGCGCCACGTCGGCCACCGCGGCCTGCGCCTCGCCGACGAAGCCGCCCAGGTCGCGACCGCGCACGTTGGCCTGCACCACCACGCGGCGGCTGCCGTTGTTGCGGCTGATCTGGTTCGGCCCTTCGCTTACCGTGATGCGGGCCACCGACGACAACGGAATCACCAGCCCCGATGGCGTGGCGATCGGCAGCGAGGCCAGCTGGTCCGGATCGTTGCGCGAGGCATCGTCCAGCCGCACCACCACGTTGAAGCGTCGATCACCTTCGAAGATCTTGCCCGCCGCGGTACCGCCGATGCCGGTGGACAGTGCATCACTCACGTCCGCGGCGGTCAGCCCGTACTGCGCTGCCGCCACGTGGTCGATCGCCACGTTCAGCGTGGGCAGGCCGGAGATCTGTTCCACCCGCACGTCGGCCGCGCCGTTCACCGCACGCAGCTTCAGCGCCACCTGGTCGGCCACCTTCTGCAGCTGGCTGAAGTCATCGCCGAAGATCATCACCGCCAGGTCGGTACGCACGCCGGAAATCAGCTCGTTGAAGCGCAGCTCGATCGGCTGGCTGAACTCGAAGCTGTTGCCCAGCTGCTGCCCGGCCAGTTTCTCGAAGCGCGCCACCAGTGCCTCCTTGTCCAGCTTCGGATCAGGCCAGTCCTTGCGCGGCTTCAGCACGATCACGCTGTCGGAGATGTTGGTCGGCATCGGGTCGATGGCCGCCTCGGCGGTACCGGTGCGCGAGAATACGGTTTCCACTTCCGGCTGCGTGGCGATCGCTTTCTCCAGCGCGAGCTGCATCGCCAGCGACTGCTCCAGTGAGGTCGACGGCACGCGCAGGGCCTGCATCGCCACGTTGCCTTCGTCCAGCGTCGGCATGAACTCGCGGCCCGGCAGCGAGAACGCGCCGATGCCCACCACCACCATCATCACCGCAGCTGCCAGCACCGTGCGCGGATGCGCCACGGCCTTGCGCACCACCGGTTCGATGCGTGCACGCAGCACGCGGATCAGCTTCGTCTCGTGCTCGCCATCTTCGGCATGCGTATCGCCGTCCTTCACCTTGGGCTCGCGCACCAGCAGCGCGGCCATCGCCGGCACGAAGGTGAAGGAGAAGATGAAGGCACCGACCAGGGCCAGCATGAAGGTGGCCGCCATCGGGTGGAACGTCTTGCCCTCCACGCCTTCCAGGGTGAGGATCGGCGCGAACACCAGCAGGATGATCAGCTGGCCGAACGCCGCCGGCCTCGCCATCTTCAGCGCCGAATCGGCGGCTACACGCAGGCGTTCCATCGCGGTCAGCGCACGGCCCAGTTCGGCGCGGCGCTGGCCCAGCATCAGCAGCGTCGACTCAACCACGATCACCGCACCGTCCACCAGGATGCCGAAGTCCAGCGCACCCAGGCTCATCAGGTTGCCGCTGATCCCGAAGCGGTTCATGCCGATCACTGCGAACAGGAACGACAGCGGAATCACCAGCGCGGTTATCGTCGCTGCGCGCAGGTTGCCCAGCAGCAGGAACAGCACCACCACCACCAGCAGCGCGCCCTCGGTGAGGTTCCTGGCCACGGTCTTGATGGTGGAATTGACCAGTACGCTGCGGTCCAGCACCGGTGCCGCCACGATGTCGGCCGGCAGCGACTTGTTCACCTGTTCAAGGCGCGCCGCAGCAGCCTGCGCCACGGTGCGGCTGTTGCCACCGGCAATCATCAGCGCGGTGCCGAGCACGGCTTCATGGCCGTTGCGGCTGGCTGCACCCAGGCGCGGCGCGCGGCTCAGTTCCACCGTGGCCACATCGGCCACGCGCACCACCACGCCATTGCGGGTCGCCACCGGCGCCTGTGCCAGGTCGTCGGTGGTCAGCGCCAGTCCGTCAGCACGTACCACCAGGCCTTCGCCGGCACGCTGCACGAAACCGGCACCGGCCTGCACGTTGGAACGCTGCAGGGCAGTGACCAGGTCGGCCAGGCCGAGGCCATGCGCGGCCAGCCTGGCGCTGTCCGGATGCACGCCGTATTCCTTGACGTAGCCGCCGACCGTATCGACACCGGCCAGCCCCGGGCTGGAACGCATCTGCGGCGCGATGATCCAGTCCTGCACGGTGCGCAGGTAGGTCGCACGTTCTTCGGGTGTACGCAGCAGGTTGCCTTCCGGCGTGCGGTAGACCTCGCCAGCCTGCCAGCCGGCTTCACCCGGCTTGGCCAGCCTGGCCGGATCGAACGTGGTGAAGTCCACGGTCCACATCAGCACTTCGCCGAGGCCGGTGGTAACCGGCGACAGCATCGGCGACGCGCCATCGGGCAAGTCTTCCGATGCCTCGCGCATGCGTTCGGCCACCTGCTGGCGCGCGAAGTAGATGTCGGTCGCATCGGTGAAGATCGCGGTGACCTGCGAGAAGCCATTGCGCGACAGTGAACGCGTGGTGGTCAGGCCGGGAATGCCGGCCAGCGCGGTTTCCAGCGGATAGGTCACCTGCCGCTCGATCTGCTCCGGGGTCAGCGCCGGTGCCACCGTGTTGATCTGCACCTGTCGGTTGGTGATGTCCGGCACCGCGTCGATCGGCAGCTTGCCCAGCTGGAACAGGCCCACCGCAGCAATCAGCGCCGCCATGAACACCACCAGCCAGCGGTGGCGCACCGCTGTTTCAATGATCAGCTTGAACATGGTCGCCTCCTCAGTGGCCGTGCTCGGCTTCGCCCTTGGCCAGTTCGGCCTTGAGCAGGAAGGCGTTGCTGCCAACGATGCGCTCGCTGCCGGTCAGGCCACCGAGGATCTCGATGCGGTCACCGGCACGACGGCCAGCCAGGACCGGCTGCGCCTTGAAGCCACCTTCGACGGCAACGAACACCGCGCTGCTGCCATCGACGTTCTGCACCGCATCGGCCGGGACGCTGAGCGAGCCGTCCTGGCCTTCGGTGACCACTACGGCCGATACCGGCGAACCGGCCGGCGGCAGCGACGCATCCACCGGCGTGGCACGGATGACCGCGACGCCGCCCTGCTGGCGCACATCGGCGGCCGAACCGGTGACGGTGGCGGTGAAGCTGCCACCCGGCACGCTGACTTCCAGCTTCATGCCGGGCGTGACCTGCGCGGCCAGCGCGGGCGGTGCGGTGAACACCAGCTCGTTCATCGTCGGGTCGGCGACATCGGCGACTGCACTGCCGGCGGCGACCACGCCGCCCGGCGTGACCTGCACGTTGCCGACGATGCCGGCCACCGGGCTGGTGATGCGCACGCGACCGCTGGCATCGGGCGCACCGTTGGCGGCGGCCTGGGCCTGCGCGGCAGCAGCTTGGGCCTGTGCTGCCAGCGAACGTGCGCGAGAGGCTTCCATCTCCTGGCGGGCGACCACGCCCTGGTCGACCAGCGCCTTGTCGCGGCCATAGGCCAGACGCGCGGCCTCGGCTTCGGCCGCTGCGGCCAGCGCATTGGCGCGGAACACCGCCGCTTCGCCGCTGACCACGATCGCCAGCGCCTGGTTCTGCTTCACCGCGGTGCCCGGCGCGACCAGCACGCGCTCGACGCGGCCGGTCACCGTGGAGGCCACCGACGCGCGTGCGCCGACCGACGGTTCGACCCGGCCGGACAGGCGCGTGGAACCACCGCCACCGCGACCGATCGCGACCACTTCAATACCGGAGGCCTTGATCTGCTCCGGGGTCAGCTGCACCACGCCTTCGTCGGCGTCAGCAGGCGCCTTCGCGGTTTCTGCCTTGGCATCCTTGCTGCCGGCGGCATGGCCGTGGCCATCGTCGGTGCCGGCCTTGGCCGCAGCGGGGTTTTCATTGGCAGGCGTCTGCGCGTTGCCGGCGCAGCCAGCCAGCAGGACGGTCAGCAGCACGCCGCCGATCAGCGGGAAAGTACGGGAGAGAGTCATGGAGCCTCCACAAAGGGTGCGCGCCCTTCCAGGCGGGCAAGATCGATTTCCGCGGCGACGCGCGACAGGCGCGCATCCACGGCGGTGCCGCGGGCGGCGATGAGGGCGCTGCGCGTGCTGCGCAGTTCCAGCTGCGAGATGCGTCCGGCGTCGAAGCCAATGCGGGCCAAGCGATACGCCTCTTCGGCGGCGACCACGCTTTCATCGGCGGCGCGGGTACGGCTACTGGCGGCCTTCAACCCGGCCACCGCAGAGAGGCGCTCGGCCTCGCTGTCGCGGCGCTGCTGGTCCAGGCGTGCTTCGGCCGCGCGCTGGTCGGCATTGGCGGCGCGGATGCCACCGCGGTTGCGGTCGAACAGCGGGATGCTGAGGCTGACCCCGAGGTTGTAGGCGCGCTCGCCGCCTTCGCGGAAGCGGGTCTGCGCGGCGGTGACACTGAGGTCGGGCAGGGCGCGCTTGCGTTCCACCTCAACCAGCTTGCCCGCCGCATCGGCTTCGGCTTCGGCAATGCGCACCGCCAGCGCCACGTCGGTGGCACCGCGCGGCAGCGGCGGCGCACGGTCGAGCAGGCTGTCGTTGATCGACTGCACCGGTGCATCCAGCAGTGCAGCACCGGCCAGGCGGGCCAGCGCGGCATCGCGGAAGGCCTGCGCTTCATCCAGCGCGGCGCTGGCGTTGGCCACTTCGCTCTGTGCCTGCACCGCGCGCAGCTGTGGTTCGCGGCCCTGCTTGACCATGGCGTTGACGGCGTTGGCGTCATCGCGGATCAGTGACAGTGCTTCTTCGGCCAGGGTGTAACGGCGCAGTGCACTTTCCGCCTGCGCATAGACCGCCGCCAGCTGGCTGGCCACGTCGCTGCGGCTTTGGGCGCCACGCAGGTTGGCGGCCTGTGCCTCGGCACGGGCGGCGCGCACGCGCGCGCCACGCTGGCCCCAGACCTCCAGCGGCTGGGACAGGGTGAGCACGGTGTCGGCCTTGCCCATGCCGCCATAGGAGCCGGTGCCCCAGGCGTTCTCGGCGGAGTAGGAGAGGGAAGGGTTGGGCAACGCACGGGCCTGGTCGGCGCGCGCGTCGGCGGCCTCGGCCAGCGCCGTACCGACGCGGGTACCGGGCAGCTGGTCCAGGCGTTCAAGCAGGGTGTCGTAGGAGGGGGCGGCTTGCGCCGACGCCTGCATTGCCGGGGCCAGGCCCAGCAACACGGCGACGACCAGCCCGGCCGCATGCAGCGGCCGACGTGTCAGGGTCGACATAGGGGGATTCCGGTTGTGAGTGAAACGGGAGCCCGCAATCGCGGGACGCGCTCAACTCACGCCCGGGGTGGACGCGTCAATTCATCCTGGGCGACTGCATAGGTCGCCGCATCGCCCGCACTCATCCAGCGCGCCGGCAGGGGCGCCCCGAAGGCGGCGATCGTGTGCGCCGGCAGGCTCAGGTTGGAGTGGTGGCAGTGGTTGTGGCCACAGGCACCAACATGCTTGCCGTCGGTATCGCCATCGGCATCCGGTGCGGACTCCACATGCACCGTGCTGGCATGCGGTTCCACCGTGCACGCCAGGGCATCGGCCACCGGCACGACCACGAATGCCGCCATCAGCAGCATCAGCAGGTACGAGCGAAGGTGGCGGGAGATCCGGCGCATGGAGGGGAGGCTAGCAAGCGGTTTTCGCCGGATACAATATCAATGGCCGCTTCGGGAATACGTCGGAATCTCCCGTTCAGGTGGACGGCCTGGGGGCATCCTGCCCTGGTGGGTGCGGACTTCCTGCCTTGGTGGGTGTCGACCTTGGTCGACACGCTTTTCGACCCCACCGCGTTGCCGGCCAGCGGCCGGCACTACCCGTATCACGGCAGCTTCGCGATCACCTTGATCTCGAACTGGAATCCATACAGCCAGGTCACGCCGATGCCGGTCAGGGTCGGGTGCGGCGCCTCGCCCCAGTACTCGGGCACGATCGCCCAGGCCTTCTCAAAGTTCTTCTCTGGATCGACCAGGAACACGGTCACGTCGATCACGTCATCGAACGTGCAGCCGGCGGCGGCTAGCACCGCATTGAGATTCTCGAACGCGCGGCGCACTTGGGTTTCGAAATCCGGCTCGGGCGAGCCGTCCTCGCGGCTGCCGACCTGGCCGGAGACGAACAGGAAGCCATTGGATCGGATCGCCGGCGAGTAGCGGTTGCGCTCGTACAGGGCCTGGCGGCCGGCGGGGAAAACGACATCACGCTGTGACATGGGGAAGATCCCGTGGGAGAGAACGCCATCCTCCGCGCCAGTGCTGTCTGGATAAACCGCGATGATCAGCCTAGATTGATTGCCAATTCCAAACAATCATGGCCCGCCATGGACCGTTTCGAGGCGATGCGGGCGTTTGCCCGGGTTGTGGAAACCGGCAGCTTCACCCGCGCCGCGCACACGCTGCAGATCAGCCGCACCACGGTCACCCAGCTGGTGCAGCAGCTGGAGGCACACCTGCGGCTGCGCCTGCTCAACCGCACCACGCGCCGGGTCAGCGTCACCGCCGACGGCGCGGCCTACTACCCGCGCATCGCCCGCCTGCTGGCCGAGCTGGAAGAAGTGGAGGGCGGGCTGGGCGACGCGGCCACCCACCCACGCGGGCGGCTGCGCGTGGATGTGCCCGGGCCGTACGCGCGGTTGCGGCTGGTGCCGGCGTTGCCGGATTTCCAGGCGCGCTACCCGGAGATCCAGCTGGACATCGGCGTCAGCGACCGCGAGGTCGACGTCATCGCCGACAACGTCGATTGCGTGATCCGGGGTGGCACCCCGACCGACCCGGCACTGGTGGCGCGACCGCTCGGCGCCCTGCCGATCGGTTTCCACGCCAGCCCCGGCTATGTGCAGCGTTTCGGCCTGCCGACCGATCCGCGCGCGCTGGAAGGACGCGACCACCACATGGTCGGCTTCCTCAGCCCGCGCAGTGGCCGCGCACGCGTGTTCGTTGCACAGCGCGGCGATGAGCGCGTTGAGGTGCAGGGCCGCTATACGGTCGGCTTCGATGATGGAAACGCCTATCTGGCCGCTGCGTTGGCGGGGCTGGGCGTGGTGGCGCTGCCCAGCTACATGGCCGAGCCGCACGTGGCGCGCGGCGAGCTGCTGCCGGTGCTGCAGGACTGGCAGCTGCCGCCGATGCCGATGCATGTGATGTTCCCGCCGAACCGGCACATGAGCCAGCGGCTGCGGGTGTTCATCGATTGGGTGGTGGAGGCGCAGGGGTGACACACACCGGGCGTGCGAAAATCACCACAGCACGCAACAGGAAACAGCCTCACGCATGAGCCGCATCGTCGCACTGGATACCGAAACCACCGGCATCTCCCACCGCCTGGGGCACCGGGTGATCGAAATCGGTGCCGTCGAACTGATCGATGGCCAGCTCACCGGCCGCCAGTTTCACACCTACCTGCAGCCGCAGCGCAAGGTGGATTGGGGCGCACAGCGCGTGCACGGCATCAGCGATGCGATGCTGGTGGGCAAGCCGCTGTTCTCCAGCAAGGCGGCCGAACTGCTGGAGTTCCTGCGCGGCAGCGAGATGGTCGCGCACAACGCTACCTTCGATGTGGGTTTCCTGGACAACGAGCTGCGCCTGTCCGGCATCCCCGGCACGCTGGCCCAGCACTGCCGCATCACCTGCAGCCTGAAGCTTGCGCGGGGACGCTGGCCGGGTCAGGGCAACAAGCTGGATGATGTGCTGCAGCGCCTGCGCATTCCCAGCCAGCGCGGCCTGCATGGCGCGTTGAAGGATGCGCACCTGCTGGCGCAGGTGATTCCGCACCTGCGCTGAGGCCTGGCCGCTGTCACACCGGCCGCAACCATCGCTCGATCATTGCAACGCCACAGGCCACCCCGTCCTCATGGCGCATCGCCACGCCCAGGGCCGCCGCGCGTGCGCGTGTTGCGTCGGTTTCAACGAAGGTGATGGCTGCCGCCAGCGTTGCTGCGTCCAGCCGCTTCGGTGACAACGGTGCCGGTGCCACGCCCAACCGATACAGACGATCAGCCCAGAAGAACTGATCGGCGGCGAACGGCATCACCAGCGAAGGAACACCGGCGCGGCAGGCCGAATGCGTGGTGCCGCTGCCACCGTGATGGATGGCGAATGCGCAACGCGGGAACAGCGCTTCGTGTGGAGTCGGCCCCAGTACGAAGACCGAATCGGGCAAGCGCATCGCAGGCAGTCCCACCCAGCCAGGAAACAGCAGCACCCGGCGTGGCGCCAGCGCCTGCAGCAGGGCCGGCAACACGCGCTCGCGATCAAAGCCGGTCATGCTGCCGAAGCCCAGATACACCGGCGCCGGGCCGGCATCGAGGAAGGCCTGCAGATCGGCCGGGGGTATCCAGGGCGCATCAGGAAGGCGCCATTGGCCACAGACGATGTGGTCGGCCGGCCAATCCGCCGGTGGCGGCAGCAGCTGCGGCGAGATGCCATAGAGCATCGGCAGGCCGGGCCACAGCGAGCGGCGCGGCGATTGCCCCAGCTGCTTGCGGGCTGCGTTGATCGGCCGACGGAACTGGCGCCAGATCAGGCCGTTGACCAGCCCATAGCTGGCGCGGTTCAACCAGCCCGGCGAGCGTCCCGGTGGCAGGAACGGAGAGCGGAAGGCCCGCGTCGGGGTCAGCGGGATCATGCCGGTGCCGATGACCGGCAGTCCGCGGCGTTCGCCCACGCTCATGCCGACAAAGGCCGCCAGGCCACCGGTCAGAATCGCATCGCAGCCTTCGGCAGCGGCATCGGCCTGGCGCATCCAGCCCCTGACATGCTGCAGCGCCATCCGTGCCAGCCCGCTACTGGCGGCGGCAACACCGTTGCCACGCGAGACCAGCGCGATCACTTCGTCATGGATGTCACCTTCAAGAGCTGCATGGGGCACATCCAGTGCCTGCGCGCTGCCCAGGGTGCCGCCATCGGCAAGCAGTGTCACCTCGTGGCCTGCGCCGATCAGCCCATGGCAGAGCATGGCCAGGGGACGCGTATCGCCTTCGGTTCCGTAGGTCAGGGCCAGCAGCCGCATGGAAAGCTCCGCAGTGAACCGGAGCAGTATGCCGGTTGGCGGGCTCCCTGCCCTGCCGGTTCAGCCGCAGCCTGTGGGTAACTTGCGCAAGTGCTTGAACCCGTGCATAATGCGCGGCTCGCTGTGTCCGGTTTTCTACCGGGCGGCGCCCCCGGGAGCACGTCCCCGGCCGCCCAACGCCAGCGTAACCCTTTGATTCTCTTGACGTGTGGTGGGCAACCATCGAGGCCGCCGTCTCCCGGGCTACGGGCTGACAACTACTACTATCGAGGTGCGCAATGTCCCGCGTATGCCAGGTTTCCGGCAAGCGAGTGCAGACGGGTAACAACGTCTCGCACGCCAACAACAAGACCCGTCGTCGTTTCCTGCCGAATCTGCACGAGCGCCGTTTCTGGGTGGCCAGCGAGAACCGCTGGGTCAAGCTTCGTGTTTCCGCGCATGCACTGCGCACCATCGACAAGAACGGCATTGATTCCGTTCTGGCTGAGCTGCGTGCGCGCGGCGAAAAGGTCTGAGGAGTAAAGCATCATGGCAGGCAAGCGCGATAAGGTCCGTATGATTTCCTCGGCCGGTACCGGCCACTTCTACACGACCGACAAGAACAAGAAGAACACCCCGGGGAAGATGGAATTCCTGAAGTACGATCCGGTCGTGCGCAAGCACGTCCTGTACAAGGAAGGCAAGATCAAGTAATCCGCAAGGATTGCTGGTCCCCGCGAAGAAACCCGCCCTTGTGGCGGGTTTTTTCATGCCCGGCATTCCAGGGCGGCTGCCGGCTGCTCCGCCATTGCCGTGGTGGGTGCCGACCGTTGGTCGGCACGCTGTCCGCCCGGTAGGTGCCAACCTTGGTTGGCACGCTGCTTCAACGCAGTCGAGCGCGGCTCGACTCTACAAGGGCCGGTGGGCAGAATGGCCCATCACCTCCCGACGGGCGACACGATGCTGTTCGAGTGGTTGCTGGGTTCCTACCTGCTGCTGATCGACTGGCTGATCCGGCTGGTCGCGCTGTGCTGGATTCCCACCCGCACCACGCCCGGCGCGGCGCGCAGCTGGCTGCTGCTGGTCGGCTTCGTACCGCTGCTGGGCCTGCCGCTGTACCTGCTGTTCGGCCATCCGTGGCTGTCGCGCGAGCGCATCCGCCGCCAGGCGGAGGCCTCGCAGGTGATCCGTGAGGAGCAGGCGCTGCAGCATCGCCTGCGCTGGACCCCACAGCCCGACACCGCCAGCGCCGAGATCGTGCCGTTGGTGCAGCGCCAAGGCGATTTCATGCCGGTACACGGCAACGCCGTCGATCTGCTGACCGACTACGACGAGTCGCTGCACACGCTGATCGCCGACATCGACCAGGCCGAAGACCGCGTGCACCTGCTGTACTACCTGATGTTCGACGACGCGGTCGGCGAGGCCATTGTCGAGGCCTTGCAGCGTGCCGCCGCGCGTGGCGTGCAGTGCCGCGTGCTGCTCGATGCGGTGGGCGCCAAGCGTGGCCTGCGCGCCTATCGCAAGCGCCTGCAGGCGCGCGACATCGAAGTGCGCGCGATGCTGCCCGGTGGCCTGCGCTGGCGTCGCAGCGGACGCATGGACCTGCGCAACCACCGCAAGATCGCGGTGATCGACAACGAAGTGGCCTATGTCGGTTCGCAGAACCTGGCGGGCCCGCAGTTCGTGCCGGGCCACCCGAACCGCGAACTGGTGGCGCGCGTGCGCGGCCCGGCGGTGGCGCACCTGGAAGCCGTATTCGCCAGCGACTGGTACATGGAGACCGGCCAGCGCCTGGATGTGATCACCGATGTGCCCGAATGCGGCGACGACATCGCCACCCAGCTGCTGCCCAGCGGCCCGGCCTACCCGTACAGCAACGCGCGCGACGCGGTAGCCGCGCTGATCCACCTGGCGCGACGCCGGCTGGTGATGGTCACCCCGTACTTCGTACCTGACGAAGCCACACTGAGTGCGCTGCGTATCGCCGCATTGTCCGGCGTGCAGGTGCAGCTGATCCTGTCTGCCAGCAACAACCAGCGGTTGACGTCGTGGGCGCAGGAGGCCTACTACGATGAACTGCTGCGCTGTGGCGTGCGCATCGCGCTGTACGAGCCGCAGTTCCTGCACGCCAAGCACATGAGCGTGGATGAGGACATCGCCGTGCTCGGCTCCATCAACATGGATATCCGCTCGTTCGCGCTGAATGCCGAGATCGGCCTGATCTGCTACGACCGCGCGCTGGTGCAGCAGCTGTGCGCGATCGAGGATGGCTACCTGCGCGAGTCGCGGCAGCTGGACCTGCAGCAGTGGCGCAGCCGCCCTGCGTGGCGGCGCAGCCGCGAAGGTATTGCACGGCTGGCCGATGCGTTGATGTGAAGCAATGCCGGCCGCCCATTCCGGCAATCCGGCCCGTCATCGCCGATGGCCTACAATCGGCACATGACTGATTCACCGCGTAATGGCGAACTGGACCTGGCGATCATCGGTGGTGGTGCGGCCGGGGTGCTGGTGGCGATCCAGGTATTGCGCCAGGCGAATGCGCCGCTGGCGCTGGCCATCTTCGAACCCGCCTCGCAGCTGGCCCAGGGTATCGCCTATGCCACGCCGTGGCCGGAGCACCTGCTGAACGTGCCGGCGGCGAAGATGAGTGCGTTTGCCGACCAGCCCGGCGATTTCCTCGACTACCTGATGGCCGCCAATGCCTACCCGGGCGAGGCGCGCGAGGTGCTGGGCGAGCGCTATGTGTGCCGCCACTACTTTGCTGCCTACCTGCAGCAGCGCCTGCAGGAGGCCGCTGCGACCAGCCCGGCACAGCTGCAGGTGCTCGCGCAGCCGGTGCTGGGCCTGCAGCCGGATGACCATGGCTACCAGCTGACACTCGGCGATGGCAGCACGCTGCACGCCGCGCAGGCGGTGCTGGCCACCGGCAACAGCATGCGACCGCTGCCGGTAGCCGGTGCCGAGGCGCTGCCCGCCGATGACGTGATCGAGGCCTGGGACTACGACGGCGTGCGCACCCTGGCCGGCGAGCAGGCCGTGGCCATCGTCGGCTCCGGCCTGAGCATGGCCGACACCGTGCTGGCATTGGTCGCTGCCGGCCACACCGGCCCGCTGCACGTGATCTCGCGCCACGGCCTGCTGCCGTTGCCGCATGCGCACGGCGGCCTGCCCACGTTCGACCCGGCCACGCTGTTGCCGATGAACCTGCGCCAGCGCCTGCGCGCGTTGCGTGGGTTCGCACGCCAGGCACAGGCCGACGGCCTGCCGTGGCAGGGCGTGATGGACCGTATCCGTCCGCACGGGCAGGCGCTGTGGTGCAGCCTCGACGCGGCCGACCAGCGCCGCTTCCTGCGCCATGTGGTGCGCTACTGGGACGTGCATCGCCACCGCATCGCCGAAGAGGTCGACGCACAGCTGCAGGCGCTGATCGAAAGCGGCCAACTGCGTGTTCACCGGTCCCGCCTGCAACGCGTCGGCCGCGAAGGCGGTGCCCTGCGGCTGTCGGGTCACGATGCCACCGGCAATGAACAGCAGTGGACGATCAGCGGCGTGATCAACGCTACCGGCGTGGAAACCCGCGCCAGTGCGCTGCGCAACCCGCTGCTGCAGCAGCTGCAGGCCGATGGGCTGGCCCGCCCCGGCCCGCATGGGTTGGGCCTGGACAGCACGGTGCCGGGCGACCGCCTGTGTGCTGCCGGGGGCCAGCCGCAGGCACGGCTGGGCGTGCTCGGCAGCCTGCGCATCGGCAGCCTGTGGGAAAGCCTGGCGGTGCCTGAACTGCGTCAGCAGGCGCAGGCACTGGCCACCCAGGTGGTCGCAGGAGCCGCGACGGCGATGCCGTAAAATGGGGGCATGGATGTCTCCCACCTGCTTGATGGCCTGAACCCGGCCCAGCGCGAAGCCGTCTCCGCTCCCCCCGGCCACCACCTGGTGCTGGCCGGTGCCGGTTCCGGCAAGACCCGCGTACTCACCCACCGCATCGCCTGGCTGCATGAAGTCGACGGCGTGCCGACCCACGGCATTTTCGCAGTGACCTTCACCAACAAGGCGGCCGGTGAAATGCGCCACCGCATCGACGCGCAGCTGCCCAATGGCAGCCGCGGCATGTGGATCGGCACCTTCCACGGCCTGGCCAACCGCCTGCTGCGCCTGCACTGGCAGGACGCCAAGCTGCCCGAAGGCTTCCAGGTGATGGATTCAGATGATCAGCTGCGGCTGGTCAAGCGCGTGGTGCAGGCGCTGGAACTGGACGACGGCAAGTACCCGGCCAAGCAGATCGCCTGGTGGATCAACGAACAGAAGGATGAGGGTCGCCGCCCGCAGCACATCCAGCCCGAGCCGCATGATGCGTGGCTGGAAACCATGCGCCAGGCCTATATCGAATACCAGGCACGCTGCGACCGCGCCGGCCTGGTCGACTTCGCCGAGCTGCTGCTGCGCGCCCATGAACTGCTGCGCGACAACCCGGCGCTGCTGGCGCACTACCGGGCCCGCTTCCGCGAGATCCTGGTGGACGAGTTCCAGGACACCAACGCCATCCAGTACGCCTTCGTGCGCGTGCTGGCCGGTGATTCCGGCCACGTGTTCGTTGTTGGTGACGATGACCAGGCCATCTACGGCTGGCGCGGCGCCAAGGTCGAGAACGTGCAGGGCTTCCTGCGTGATTTCCCAGGTGCGCAGACCATCCGCCTGGAACAGAACTATCGCTCCACTGCCAACATCCTCGGCGCTGCCAATGCGGTGATCGCGCACAACCCGGATCGCATCGGCAAGCAGCTGTGGACCGACAGTGGCGACGGAGAACCGATCGACCTGTACGCGGCGTACAACGAGATGGACGAGGCGCGCTACATCGTCGAGCGTGCCCGCCAGTGGGTACGCGATGGTGGCAGCTATACCGAAGTGGCCGTGCTCTACCGCAGCAACGCACAGTCGCGCGCGCTTGAAGAGGCGCTGCTGAGCGAACAGGTGCCCTATCGCGTGTACGGCGGCATGCGCTTCTTCGAACGTGCCGAAATCAAGGACGCGCTGGCTTACCTGCGCCTGCTGTCCAACCGCAACGATGACGCCGCCTTCGAGCGCGCGGTCAACACGCCTACCCGGGGCATCGGCGACCGCACGCTGGACGAAGTGCGCCGCGAGGCGCGCGCGCAGGGCATCTCGCTGTGGGAAGCAACGATGCTGGTCACCCAGGGCAACGCGCTGGCCGCACGCGCGCGCAATGCACTGGCCGGCTTCCTGGGGCTGGTCAACGAGCTGCAGGCGCAGACCGTGCACATGACCCTGGCCGAGCGCGTGGACCACGTGTTGGCCCGCTCGCAGCTGCGCGAGCACTGGAGCAAAGAAAGCCGCAATTCGCTGGATTCGGAATCGCGCACCGACAACCTCGACGAACTGGTCTCGGTCGCTTCGCGCTTCGTGCGCCGCGCCGACGACATCGAGGAAGTGGGCGAGGACATGGACGAGCTGGTCGCGTTCCTGGCCTACGCCGCGCTGGAGGCCGGTGAAGGCCAGGCGCAGGCCGGCGAGGACGGCGTGCAGCTGATGACCCTGCATTCGGCCAAGGGCCTGGAATTCCCGCTGGTGTTCCTGGCAGGCATGGAAGACGGCCTGTTCCCGAGTGCACGTTCGCTGGAGGAAAGCGGGCGGCTGGAAGAAGAGCGCCGCCTGGCCTACGTCGGCATCACCCGCGCGCGCCAGAAGCTGGTGCTGAGCTATGCCGAATCGCGCCGCATCCATGGCCAGGACAACTACAGCCTGCCGTCGCGCTTCCTGCGCGAGATTCCGCGCGAGCTGCTGCACGAAGTGCGCCCCAAGGTGCAGGTCTCGCGACCGGCCTCGATGGGCGCCAGCCGGGTGATGGGCCATGCCTCGATCGAGGCACCGCCGATCAAGCTCGGTGCGCTGGTCACCCATCCCAAGTTCGGCGAAGGCATGGTGACCGACTACGAAGGCAGCGGCGCCCACGCCCGCGTGCAGGTCGAGTTCGCCGACGCCGGCAGCAAGTGGCTGGTGATGGCCTACGCCAACCTGACGGTGATCTGATTCCCGTCGAGGGGTCGGAGCCTTCCCGCAGGGAGGGCTCCCACCCCTCGCGGGAACACCCAGCCGGGCATGGGCTCGGCTCTACAATAGGCGGCATCTCTTCCAGGAATGCCCCCATGACCGAGCCCACGCTGCATGTCACCGTGACCTTGAACGCCAGGCTGCAGCCTGAGCATCGCCACGAGCTGTTCGAGGATCCGCTCGACGCGCTGCTGCAGGCCGCCGAAGTGGGCGAAATCACCGGCGGCGGGACCGCCCTCTCCGATGACGGCGAGGTCGAGTACGGCGACATCGAGGTGGCGCTTCATGACGCGGCAGGTGTGCCGAAGTTGATCGATCTGCTGGAGCAGCTGGGCGCGCCGAAGGGATCGAAGGTGCAGGGCGCCGGGGACGGCGACCGCGGTTTCGGCGTCACCGAAGGCCTGGGCATCTATCTGGATGGCCAGAACCTGCCGGACGAGGTCTACGAACAATGCGATTCCAACCATGTGTTCGAACAGCTGTCCGAACGCATCGATGGCCTGGGTGAGATCTGCAGCTGGTGGCAGGGCCCGACCGAGACCGCGCTGTACATGTACGGCCAGTCGTTCGAGGCGATGCGTGATGCGATCGCCGGGTTCGTGGCCAGCTACCCGCTGTGCCAGAACGCACGCGTGGTGCAGATCGCCTGAGGACAGGCCATGTGGCGCCGGCATGGGCCGGCGCTGCAGCAGCGTATTACCCGCCCGCTGCCTGGCGGGCGTTGTCACGCAGGGCCAGATCCTTGCCCAGGTGATAGCCGCCGAAGAACAGCACGAAGGCGGCAATGAGGCTCCACAGGATGATTCTGAGGGCGGTCCAGCGAGCGGGCTTGCGATCCTGCATGGGGTGTCTTCCGTCGACGCGCCGGGGTGGCAGGTGCAGCTTGCCGTCTGCCGTCGGCGGACGCAATTGATCCTGCTCAAAGCGCCACGTGCACATCGGGTGTGCAATGGTGGCGTTCCCATCTGGCGGATTGCTACGGAGCCCCACCATGTACACGCGCATCCTGATCGCCACCGACGGTTCCGAGCTGGCCGACAAGGGCCTGGCCAAGGGCCTTGAGCTGGCCAAGGACCTCAATGCAGAGGTCGACATCGTCACCGTTTCCGAGCCGTGGGCTGTCGGCATGTACGACGCCATGGGCTGGAGCGTGGGCTACATGAACAGCCCCGAGTACAAGGCCGATCGCGAGGAAGGCGCGCAGAAGGTACTGCAGCCTGCGCTGGCCAAAGCCGCTGAGCAGGGCATCCAGGCCAACCCGGTGCATGTGCTGGACCGCTACGCGGCCGACGGCATCATCGAGACCGCTGCCGAGCGCAACAGCGACCTGATCGTGATGACCTCGCATGGCCGTCGTGGCGTGACCCGCGTACTGCTGGGCAGCCAGACCGCCGAGGTGCTGGCACGCAGCACGCTTCCGGTGCTGGTCATCCGCTGAGGCACGTGTTCCCGGGGAGGGGACACCGACGCCGGCCGCAGGATGCGCGCCGGCGTCATCTTTTATGCAGCCGGGCTCGCTGGGGTCGGACCCTGCGGAAAGGGATCCGCCCCCTGTCACATCACCAGCTGTAGAGCTTCCAGTACACCGGCGAGACGCCGTCCTTGTCGGTGTCCATGCGGCCATCGCCGTTCTTGTCGTACATGTAGAACGGAGCACCGCGCGATGGCGTCACCTTGACCATGCGCAGCTGGCCGGACACACGGTATTCCTCGATGACATCGCCGTTGTCCATGGTGCGCTTGGAGACATCGGCGCCCTTGACGTCCACCGGGGGAGCACCTGCGCCACCCATGCTGGCGCAGCCAGCGAGCAGGAGCAGGGAAGCCAGCATCAGGGTCTTCATCGGCGGGGGCCTTTGCCTGGAGAGAGCCCTGATTATGCCCCATCGCCAGGTGCGTGCCGTGTCGTCGCGGTGCAGGCACGGGCGCGTAGAATCGGCCCATGAGCAGATTAGTCCTGATCGACGGGTCCAGTTACCTGTACCGCGCGTTCCACGCGCTGCCGCCCCTGTCCAATGCACAGGGTGAACCCACTGGCGCACTGTTCGGCGTGGTCAACATGCTGCGTTCGACGCTGAAGGAACGCCCGGCCTACGTGGCGTTCGTGGTCGACGCGCCGGGCAAGACCTTCCGTGACGACCTGTACGACCAGTACAAGGCCAACCGCCCGCCGATGCCCGATGAGCTGCGCAGCCAGGTCGAGCCGATGTGCCGCATCGTCGAGGCGCTCGGCATCAGCATCCTGCGCATCCCCGGCGTGGAGGCCGACGATGTGATCGGCACGCTGGCCCTGCAGGGCCTGGCGCAGGACCTGAAGGTGACCATTTCCACCGGCGACAAGGACTTCGCCCAGCTGGTGCGCCCGGGCATCGAGCTGGTCAACACCATGACCGGCAGCCGCATGGATTCGGACGCGGCGGTGATGGAGAAGTTCGGCGTGCGCGCCGACCAGATCATCGACCTGCTGGCGCTGATGGGCGACGCGGTCGACAACGTGCCTGGCGTAGAGAAGTGCGGGCCGAAGACCGCTGCCAAGTGGCTGGCCGAGTACCAGCACCTGGATGGGGTGATGGCGGCCGCGCCCACCATGAAGGGCAAGATCGGCGAAAACCTGCGCGCGGCGCTGGAGCGCCTGCCGCTGAACCGCGAGCTGGTGACCATCCGCACCGACCTGGCGCTGGACGCCAGCCCGACCACGCTGGCCCTGCGCGAGCAGGACGTGCCGGAGCTGACCGAGCTGTATGCGCGCTACGGCTTCACCCAGGCGCTGAAGGAGCTGGGTGCGCCGGTGCCGGCACCGGTGGCCGCCAGCGAGGCGACCCCGAGCCTGCGCGGCACTGCGGCCGGCTTCGCGCGTGGCAGCGTCGAGGCGCCCGCCGCCGGCACGCTGGATCCGGCACTGTCCGCGCCGGGTGAATACGAGACCGTGCTGACCAGCGGGCAGCTGCAGGCCTGGGTCGAGCGCCTGCAGCAGGCCGAGCTGATCAGCTTCGATACTGAAACCGATGCGCTGGACGCGATGCGCGCGCGCCTGGTCGGCGTCAGCCTGGCCGTCGAGCCGGGCAGGGCGGCCTACATTCCGGTCGGCCACGATTACCCGGGTGCGCCGGCCCAGCTGTCGATGCAGCAGGTGCTGGACGCACTGCGCCCGGTGCTGCAGGACCCGGCGAAGAAGAAGCTGGGCCAGCACGGCAAGTACGACCTGCACGTGCTGCGCCGCCACGGCGTGCAGGTGCAGGGCTACCACGACGACACCATGCTCGAGAGCTTCGTGCTCAATTCCACCGCCACCCGCCACGACATGGATTCGCTGGCGCTGCGCTATCTGGGCTACAGCACCATCAAGTTCGAGGACGTGGCCGGCAAGGGCGCCAAGCAGATTCCGTTCTCGCAGGTGGGCATCGACGAAGCCAGCCGCTATGCGGCCGAGGACGCCGACATCACCCTGCGCCTGCACCACGCGCTGCAGCCGCAGCTGCTGGCCGAGCCGGCGCTGGACAGCGTTTACCGCGGCATCGAGATGCCGCTGGTGCCGGTGCTGGCCAGCATCGAAGCCAACGGCGTGCGGGTCGACACCGACGAACTGCGCCGGCAGAGCCAGGACCTGTCTTCGCGCATGCTGGCCGCGCAGCAGAAGGCCACCGAGCTGGCCGGCCGCAGCTTCAACCTGGATTCGCCCAAGCAGCTGCAGGCGGTGCTGTTCGACGAGCTGAAGCTGCCGGCGGTGGTGAAGACCCCGAAGGGCCAGCCCAGCACCAATGAAGAGGCACTGGAGGCAATTGCCGACCAGCACGAGCTGCCACGGGTGATCCTCGACTACCGCGGGTTGGCCAAGCTGCGCAGCACCTACACCGACAAGCTGCCGGAGATGGTCAACCCGGACACCGGCCGCGTGCATACCAGCTACCACCAGTCCGGTGCTGCCACCGGCCGCCTGTCCTCATCGGACCCGAACCTGCAGAACATCCCGATCCGCACCGAGGACGGCCGCCGCATCCGCCGCGCGTTCGTGGCGCCGGAGGGCTTCCAGCTGCTGGCCGCCGACTATTCGCAGATCGAGCTGCGGATCATGGCCCACCTGTCCGAGGATCCGGGCCTGGTGCGCGCCTTCGAGCAGGGCGCCGACGTGCACCGTGCCACCGCCGCCGAGGTGTTCGGGCGCACGCTGGAGGAGGTGACCCCGAACGAGCGCCGCGCCGCCAAGGCGATCAACTTCGGCCTGATGTACGGCATGAGCGCCTTCGGCCTGGCCCGCAATCTGGGCATCGACCGTGGCCAGGCACAGGACTACGTGGCGCTGTACTTCAGCCGCTATCCGGGCGTGCGCGACTTCATGGAGCGGATGCGCCAGCAGGCCCGTGACCAGGGCTACGTGGAAACCCTGTTCGGCCGCCGCCTGTACCTGAACGACATCCACGCCCGCAACCAGGGCCTGCGCGCCGGTGCCGAACGCGCGGCGATCAACGCGCCGATGCAGGGCACCGCCGCCGACATCATCAAACGCGCGATGGTGGACGTGGACCAGTGGCTGCGTGACAGCGGCGCACCGGCACGGATGATCCTGCAGGTGCACGATGAACTGGTGTTCGAAACCGAAAGCAGTTTCGTTGAAGACTTGCGTTTGCAGGTGGTGGAGCGCATGTCGCAAGCGGCCAAACTGCGGGTGCCGCTGGTGGTCGATACCGGCGTCGGCAACAACTGGGACGAAGCGCACTGAGGGCATTTAGGCCGAAAACGACGTGAATTCGTTCATTCGTCAGAGGTTTCTGACTCGATCATGAATGTTGTCCTGATCGAGGTTCATTAAATTGGGCCCCTTCACGAACCGTTAGTGTTCGGAGTGCTTCTATAACTCTCGACAGGCGCAACGCCTGTTGTGGATCTCTCCCATCCCCTGGAGCAGATCTCGGAACGGGGACTCCTCCCCAAGTGCCCGTTCCCCGGCCCCGTTGACCTCCCCCTGGTCAGCGGGGCTTTTTATTTGTGCCGCCGCAGCACCAGGGATGGGGTCAGATCCTTGGTGCTAGGCTGGGCTACCGTTCCACAGGGGAAGACCATGCCCGATCTGTTTGCACTGGCAATGCCCTGGTGGGAGTTCATCCTGCGCGCGGTGGTGGTCTATGTCGTGGTGCTGGGCATGGTCCGGCTTGGCGGCAAGCGGGCTCTAGGGCAGATCACGCCCTTCGACGTGCTGTTGATCGTGCTGCTGGGCAATGCGGTGCAGAACGCGCTGCTGGGCACCGATACCTCGCTGGGCGGCGGCCTGCTGCTGGCCGCGACCCTCATCCTGCTCAACTATGGGGTGGGCTGGCTGACCACCCGGAATCGACGCATGGAGCGGATGATCGAAGGAGAACCTACCGTAATCGCGCGCGATGGCCGGCTTTTGGAGGGTGTTCTCCGCCGCGAACTGATCAGCCGGGCCGATTTCGATGCTGCGTTGCGCCAGCAGGGTGGCCTGCGGATCGAGGATGTGCAGATCGCCCTGCTGGAGACGACCGGGCACATCACCATCCTTCCGCGGAAGGGCACCTGATCGTGCAGCACCGAGCATGGGCTCGGCGCTACAGGGCATCATTCACGGTGTGCAGCGGGTATTGCCGGCCGCCGGTTTGCGCTCGTAATAGGCGAATTGATTGCCGCTGTCGATACCGACCAGGTTGCCGTTCTGCAGCAGCTGCAGCACGAAGTCGCTGCCGATATCGCGGTGGATGAGGATGCGGCCGTCGCTCAGGCTTGCCCGCAGTGGCTGTTCGCGGCCACCGGCCTCAACCACACCACCCTCGAGGAAACGCAGCTGCGACAGCACGCTGCGCTCGGCTTCAAAGCTGCCACAGGGCAGTGCGGCGGCCGGCACCGGCGTGAGCGCTGCCGCGGGGGCGCTGGCGAGAACGGCAAGGTCGTTGGCCGGACCGCAGGCCGGGGCATCCGCGCGCTGTGCACAGGATCGCTGCAGCGCATCGCAGGCCTCCTGCAGGCGGCCACTGCTCCACAAGGTTTCGGCGGTGTCGGCGCAGAACGTTTCGCCCTGTTGCACGCGGCAAAGGTCGATCAGTTCATCAAGCTGTGCAGGTGGCAGAGGCGCATCCACGGAATGCTGCAGGCCGAGCAGGGCCTTGCCCATCATTTCCGAGGCAATCTCTTTGGCTGCCGTCATGCAACCCTCGGCGTCGAACGAGGGCAGCTCCTCCCTGCAGATCTCGGGAATCGGCGGCTCTTCCTTTCTGGGTGCTGCGTCCTTGGCCTGCTGCTGGTAGGTCTCCAGCAGGCGCATGCAGGCTGCGCCCACGCCCTCGGCGCACCAGGCGTGCAGTTTCACGGGTGCGGCCTCTGGCAGCGCCTCCAGGCACTCGGAGGTGTTCATCACGCAACCGCCCTCGACGGGCTGCGGCATTGTCTTGCAGGCGGCGGCGTGCTCACGGGTGAACTCGCGATAGGGCGTGCTGATCGTGCGGTCGTTGTCCGAGAAGTACCAGTTTTCCAGCTGGCCCGTGGACAGGTTGCCGGTACCGAGCACGTCTTCCTGGCGGGCGATGCGCAGCTCCTCGGTGGCCTGGTAGGGGCCGGACAGGAAGCCGTGGCCTTCGCTCTCCAGGGTCAGCGTGGTGTTGCCGCTGCTGTCCTTGTAGGTGCCGCAGGCCATCGACTGAGCGGCGGCCGGCAGGCTGGCCGAGGCCAATGCAAGCAACAGCAGGGAGCGCCAGCCCGCAGCGCGAGGGCGGGGGGAAACAGCAGCGGGCATGGGGTCATCCTTGAAGGAAGTGAGCAGGGCCTGTCCGGTGCGGGGCGCACCACAGGCAGGAGAGGGCGCCACGGGTCAGGCGTGGCGCCGGAAGATCACAGCCAGTCGCGCGGCACCAGATAGTCGGCCAGGCGCGCCTCGGCGCTGCCCGCTTCCGGGGCGAAGCCGTACTCCCAGCGCACCCGGGGCGGCAGGCTCATCAGGATGCTCTCGCTGCGGCCGCCGCTCTGCAGGCCGAACAGCGTGCCGCGGTCGTAGACCAGGTTGAACTCCACGTAGCGGCCGCGGCGGTACAGCTGGAATTCGCGCTCGCGCTCGCCATGCGCGGTGTCCTTGCGCTGCTGCACGATCGGCAGGTAGGCGTCGAGGAAACCATCGCCGACCGCACGCAGATAAGCGAAGTCGCGCTCGAAGTCGCCGTGCAGGTCGTCGAAGAACAGCCCGCCGACGCCGCGCGTTTCATTGCGGTGGCGCAGGAAGAAGTACTCATCACACCAGCGCTTGTGCGCGGCATAGCGTTCGTCGCCGAACGGAGCACACAGGTCGCGTGCCACCTCGTGCCAATGCTGCACGTCCTCGTCGAACGGATAGAACGGGGTCAGGTCGAAGCCGCCGCCGAACCAGCTGGCCACCACTTCACCGTCGCGCTGTGCCTGGAAGAAGCGCACGTTGGCATGGGTGGTCGGCACGTAGGGGTTGAGCGGGTGGAACACCAGCGACACGCCGGTGGCGCGCCAGGAGGCGCCGGCCAGTTCCGGGCGGTTGGCCGAGGCCGACGGCGGCAGGCGGCTGCCGGACACATCGGAAAAGCCGATACCGGCCTGCTCGAACACCGCGCCGTCGCGCAGCACGCGGGTGCGCCCACCGCCGCCCTCGGCACGCTGCCACAGGTCTTCCTGGAAGCGGGCCCGGCCATCGACGGCCTCGATCGCCGCACAGATGCGGTCCTGCAGGTCGGTGAGGTAGGCGCGCACGCGCTCGAATTCGTTCATGGCGCGTACTTTACCGCAGGGCCCGCCCGAAGCTGCGGACAGGCCCTGGCTGGCTCAGCGCTTGCGGTTGGAATGGCGTGGCGGCGGGGTGTCGTCTGATGCCGCGTCATCGGCCGCCTTCTGCAGCGCGCGGCCCAGATCGATCAGTTCCCAGTTCTGGGTGCCGAGCACGTCGCAGGCCACGTGCAGGCCACTGCGGTCGGCCTTGCACAGCCGGTCCAGCAGTGCATGTGCATCCACCTCGGCATCGTTGCCCTGGGCCGTGACCAGGTTCTCGCAGCCCTCGCGGACGCCGGCGCGGCAGACCGTGGTGTAGTGCTCGGCGGCCTGCAGCCAGTGCCCGGACAGCGCAAGGCGGTTGCCGAGTACGTTGCAGCCCTGCAGCTTGCCCTGCGCGCAGCAGGCTTCCGCCCCGCCGGCAGCGAGCGCCTGCGGGCAATCCTGGGGTAGCGGCAGCACGGTGTACTGCTTCGGTGCACTGCAGCGGCCCGGGCCATCGCCAGTGGGGGTGAACACCTGGAAGCGGGTCCAGGTATCCAGGCCCAGCAGTTGGCCGCCAGGCAGCGGACGCAGCACGAAGTCGCCGCCCCTGTCGTGGCGGATGCGGATGTCGCCCTCTTCGACGCGGGCGCGGAGATGGCTGTTCCAGCCAACGCCGACCAGGCCGTTGTCACCGAAGTCCAGCGTGTCCATCAGACCGCCATCGGCCCGGTAGTTGCCGCAGGGCAGGGCCGTTGCCGGTTGCGGTTGCAATGATGCGCCCAGCGCCTGCAACGCCGGCAGACGCTCGCAGGTGGCGGTGTCGTTGCCCGGTGTACAGGCCGCAGCCAGCGCCTGCACCGCCAGCAGGGGATCTCCCGCGTCCCAGGACAGTTCGGCCACCCGCTCGCAGAAGCCGCCATGCGCTACCTCGCGGCACAGCCGCAGCAACTGTTGCCGCCGCTCAGCCGGAATGATCACCGGCACGGTCGGCGCCGTCATCGTCACCATGGCTTCGGTCATGGCTGCCGTCATCGCGGCCTTGACCAGCTGCGCCTGCACTGCGGGGTCGGCCTCGAGCGCGGCGGCACATGCCGGGGTTTCCTGTTCGAAGCCCCCGTTGTCACAAGCAGCGGGGAGCTTGATGCCGGACAGGGCGGCGTCGAGGGCCGCCTTCTGCTGGACAGGATCGGCCTTCACCTTAGGCTTGGCTTCATCACGCCAGCGATCAGCCAGTTGCAGGCACATGCCGGGCACGCCTTCCCGACACCCTGCTTCCAGCGCGGCCGGAGTGGCTTCGTGACGGTTGTCCAGGCAGGCCACGGCATTGGCCAGGCAGCTGCCTTCAGCCGGCGTGGCTGCGGCGGCGCACTGTTCGGGGGTCAGCAGGATGTAGGTCGTGCCATCCACCTCGACCGTGCGACCACGGTCGCGCACCTGCAGCGCGCTGGGCAGGCCATGTTCCAGATTCACCAGTTGCAGCTTTCCGTCGATCTGCTGGAATGCGACCGGAGACGGCGCACTGCCGAAGTGCTTCTGTTCGCCACGGTTGGGTGAGCTGATGCGCAGCGTGCTGCTGCCTTCGTCAGCCTTGAACAGGCCGCATTGCGGTGACTGTGCGGCGGCCATCGGTGCGGCCAGCAGCAACGCCCAGGCCAGCCAGCGCTGGCGCGGTGCGGGTGAATGCATGTCGTCTCCTTGACGATCGAACGGGAAACTCCAGGCGCTACGGCGAACCACGGCCCTCGCGCGGGGGCGTACATTCTGCCGTGCCGGGCACGGGCTGGTAACGCTGGTAGGCGGTCTGTGCATCCATGCCGAGCAGATCCCCGTTGCCGAGCTGGCGCAGCACAAGGGTTTCGCCGTTCTGCTGCAGGTGGATGGCGCCGTTCTGCAGGCGGGCCCGGGTGCCATCGCCGAAGTCGAGCCTGTCGATCACGCCTCCATCGGCCTGGTAGCGGCCGCAGGGCACCTGCTGGGCCGGGACGAGGCGCAGGTCGGTGCCGGGACCGCGCAGCGGTGCGATGCGTTCGCAGCCGCTGGTGCGGCCGGCATCGCAGACCACCTGCAGCGCCTGCACCGCCAATGCGGGCTCCAGCGCGATCAGTTGCTGTGCGGCTACTTCGACGCAGAAGCGGCCACTGCGGTGCTGCAGGCACAACTGCTGCAGGCGATCGCGTGCAGCGGCCGGAAGCGGTGAATCCGGCATGTCTTCGTCTTCCTGTTGCAGGCGTTCACCGACCTTCTGCATGGCGGCGGCCAGCGCATCGCCGGTCAGCGTCTCGCAGGCCTGCGGGTCATGGCCGGGCGTGTGTTCGCGGCAGATGGGCGGGCGTTCGAAGCGCGCGGGGCTGGTGTCATCGCTGCCGGCTACAGTTGTTCCATCGCGAAGCTGGCGCAGCAGCGCCGAGCAGCCCGCGCCAACGCCTTCGCTGCACGCACGCTGGGCCTGGCCGGGTGAGGCCGTGGGCAGCCGTGCAACGCAGTGGCTGCCAGCGGCGCGGCAGCTGCCATCCATCGCGCTGGGCTCGCTGGCGCAGGCGCGGGGCTGGCGCAGGGTGTAGAGCACCACCCGGTCGTGCTCGATGCGCTGCCCATCGGCGCTGATCCGGATCGGCTGCGCCACGCCATCGTCGAGCATGACCAACCGCGTCTGTGCCGCACCGCGATCAACCCACAGCGGCTGCGGCTCGCTGCCATCATCGTGGTGGTAGCCGCTGCCGGGAGTGGTGAACACCAGCGCCATGCCGCCATCGGCGCTGCGGTACTCGCCACATTGCAGCGCATCGGCGCCGGCAGGCAGCGCAGTCAACAGCAGCAATGCGGGGAGAAGGGGCAGCAAGCGCAAGCGACGGTCCTTGTCATGCGGGAAAGGGGTGTGGCTCAGTGGAAGCGCGAGCGGATGTCCGGCCGCAACAGGCGCCAGGCCAGCCAGCCCTGAAGGCCGAGGAGCACCAATGACATGGCCACTACGGTCAGCGTGATCAACCAGCGTTTCAGATGGAGTTCCTGCTGCAGGACGGCGTCGTCGGAGAGAAACGGGATGACATCACGCATGAACACGTCCAACCAGCCGGCGATCGCAAAGTTGGCCAATGCGCTCAGCAGCAGGATCACCACAAAACTCCACAGGCCCCAGCTGCGCTCGCGCAGCAGGCCCCAGCTGGCCAGCGTCGAGGCCAGGCACAGCAGCGCGGCAATCATCGACGCGGCCACCGGATGCGCCAGAAGCCAGATCAGGCTGTGCAGGTGCTGGTCTTGTACTTCCCTCTCAACCAGATGCCAGATCGGAAGGTTGTGCAGCGGCCACAGCAGCAGCCCCTGCATCACGAAGTACACCGTGAGCAGCAGCGACAGCCAGAACGAAGCGTGTGCGATCGGGCGCACCCAGGCGTGATAGGTCGGCTGGACCAGCGAGGGAATCGGCGGGATCGACATTGACATCCGGTGTCCTTGCAATCGGTGCCCGCGCGATCAGCGGGCCGTCACCCGGGTGGCGACGGCCGGCAGGATATGGTGTTCGCTCAACGGTGCCAAGGGCTGGCCATGCGGCGGCTGCAGTGGCACCCAGGCCAGTTCGGCGATCTCGGCACATGCCTGTGGCGTGCCGTCCACCCGCACCCACCAGGCCTGTGCCTGCACCCGATGGCCGGGTTCGTTCACCGCCCAATCCTCGAAGGTGCCCAGCGCGATGGCGGTTTCGGCGCACAGCTGCACACCGAGTTCTTCGTCCAGTTCGCGGGCCAGCGCCTGCAGCGGCGCTTCGCCGGGTTCGGGCTTGCCGCCCGGCTGGATGAAGCGGCTGGCGCCGTGCTTGCGCACCACCAGCGCCCGGCCGCGGTCATCCAGGATGACCGCGGCCACGATGTGGATCGTGGCCGCGGCGTTGCTCACTTCAGGTTCTGCTCGAACAGCTTGAGGATGCGCTTGTACTGGTCCAGCCAGGAATCGGCGCGCACATAGCCGTGGCGCTCCAGCGGGTACGGTGCGATCGACCAGTTGTCCTTGTGCAGTTCGATCAGGCGCTGGGTGAGGTTCACCGAGTCCTGGAAGAACACGTTGTCATCCATCATGCCGTGGGCGATCAGCAGGTTGTCCTGCAGGTTCTGCGCGTATTCGATCGGCGAGGACACGCGGTACGCCTCCGGATCGATGTCCGGGGTATTGAGGATGTTGCTGGTATAGCCGTGGTTGTACTGGTGCCAATCCACCACCGGGCGCAGCGCGGCGCCGGCCTTGAACGTGCCCGGCGAGCGGAACAGGGCCATGAAGGTCATGAAGCCGCCGTAGGAACCACCGTAGATGCCGGCATGGTCGCGGTCACCCTGCTGGGTGTCGACCAGCCAGTCCAGGCCGTCCTTGTAGTCTTCCAGTTCCGGGTGGCCCATGTTGCGATAGATCGCCGTACGCCAGTCGCGGCCGTAGCCCTCGCTGCCGCGGTAATCCATGTCCAGCACGATGTAGCCCTTCTGCACCAGCAGGTTGTGGAACATCTGCTCGCGGAAGTAGGCCGGGTAGCGCTGGTGCACGTTCTGCAGGTAGCCGGCGCCGTGCACGAACATCACGATCGGGTACTTCTTCCCCGGTTCCTTGTTTTCGGGCTCGTAGTACTTGGCCCAGACCACGCCGGCGCCATGCTTGGACGGCACCGCCACCAGCTTCGGCTGGATCCACTGGCGCGCCTTGAACTCGGCAGTGCGGGTGTCGGTCAGCACGCGGGCCTGGCCTGCGCCGGTGCTCGGTACCACGGCCAGCTGCGCCGGCAGGTAGGCGCCGGAGTAGCGCACCAGCAGCTGCTGGCCGTCTGGGGACAGCGAGAAGTCTTCCACGCCGTTGAGGCTGGTCAGCTCGCGCACCTGGCGGCTGCCGGTGTCGACCGCGCAGACTTCGTAGTCATGCGGCGCCTGCTGGTTGCACAGGAAGTAGAAACCCTTGCCGTCGGCCGACAGCACCGGCGCCGAGGTTTCCCACTTGCCGCTGGTCAGCGCCTGCGGCTTGGCCGTGCCGGCCTGGGTGTACAGGTGCGAGAAGCCTGATTCCTCCGACAGCAGCCACAGCGTGCGGCCATCGGCCATCCAGCCGAAATCATTGAAGCCCCAGTTGATCCAGGCATTGTCGGTCAGGCGATGGCGGTTCTGCACGCGGCCGTCGGCGGCGTTGACACTGATGATCCAGCGGTCCTTGTTGTCGTTGGCACGCAGCATCACCGCGGCCTGCTGGCCATCGGGGCTCCAGCGGATGCCACCGCCCATGAAGTCGCTCATCACCTGCAGGCTGCGCTCGCCCTTCAGCGCGTCCTTGCCGGCCTTGCGGCGCAGCTCGGCCAGCGGATCGGTGCTGATGCCCGGCAGGCCGGCCAGCGAGACTTTCTCGGCCTTGCCGGTGCGCACGTCCACGTACCACAGCGTGTGCGGCTCGAAGCCGTTACGGCCGACGCGGGTGCGGGTGTCCTCGGTTTCCTCGTAGCCCGACTCGGTTACGTACAGCGGCATCTTGCCGCCACGGCCGTCATCGAAGTCCTTCGGCTTGGTCACGACGATCAGGTGGGTCAGGTCAGGCGACAGCACGCTGTCGGCGATCTCCACGTCGGCGCCCAGGTACACCGGGCCCGGCGCGCGGGTCGGGTCGGCCTGGCGCCAGCGCTGGTCCTGGTCCTTCAGTGCTTCGCGCTGGTCACGGTCGCGGCGAAGGGTTTCCAGCGTGCGCAGCTGCTGGTCGCGCAGCACGTCGGCCTTCGGCGGCGTACGCGGGTCCTTTTCGGCCTTCAGGCTGGCCACCTGCTGCACGCCGCTGGCGGCGGTCCAGTGGAACCAGTTCTGGCCGACGCGCCAGATCACGCCATTGTCGGCGGCGAAGTTCACGTTGCCCGCGCGCTCGTTGCTGCGGGTGAGCTGGGTCAGCGCGCCGCTGCGCAGGTCGCGCACGAACACATCGCCGTTGCGGACGAAGGCGCTGCGGCTGCGGCTGCGGTCGTAGACCGGCTCGGCCACGTCCAGGGTGCCGCGCTGGTCATCGGCCACCTGCGCGGCCACGCCACCGGCCACCGGCTGGCGGAAGGTATCGCGCACCGGGCTGCCGTTGCGCTTGAGCTGGTACTCCACCTGCTGGCTGTTCCACGACCACCAGGCCTTCTCGACCGGCGGACCGATCCAGTCCGGGTCGGCCATGGCCTGTTCGATGGTGATCGGCGTCGGCGCGGCATGCGCAGCCGGTGCGGCCAGCACGGCCGACAGCAGGAGGGACAGGGGCAGCACTCGGGACATGGGCGGACGGCACCAGTAGAGGAAAACCGGCCAAGCGTAGCAGCCGCACGGGCCGGGGGCAGGGGCCACAGGTCATGGCAGCGGGATTGGCAAAGTAGTGCAACCGCTGGCCGGCCTCGCGCATCCATTCTCCTGAACCCGCATCATCCATCGAACAGGAGCCCGACCATGCAGGAACTCATCCCGATCACCCTCTTCATCTGCATCGCCTACGCGATCCATGCCATTGCCGATGCGCGCGCGCGCAGCAAGCTGGTGGCCCCGCACGTGCCGGAGGAAGTGATCCGCTCGCTGGCGGTGCTGGAAGAAGAGCGCCGCCGCCAGGGCGCGCTGCGCTGGGGCATCAGCCTGGTCAGCCTGGCCGTGGCAATGGGCCTGCTGGAGGCGATCGGTGCACGCGAACTGACCTTCGGCGCCGCCGCCGCGATGGTCGGCAGTGCCGGCCTCGGCCAGCTGCTGGCCTGGCACTTCACCCGCCCTGCTGCACGCAAGGGCTGAGGCAGGCGTGCCACGGGCACAGGGGGCGCCCCGTAGATGAGCCTGCTCGGCGAAGCACTGTCGGCACTGCGGGGCCGTCGCCGCCACGATACAGCGGCGACGGCGGCACCCGCTGCACCGCTGGATGCGGACCAGGCCCTGGTGCGGGCCATCATCGATGGCTCGCAGGCGGCCTTCGCGCAACTGGTTGAAGCCCACCAGCGCACCTGCGCGCATGTGATCGGACGCATGGTGGGCGACCGCGATCAGGTGGCCGACCTGCTGCAGGAAACCTTCCTGGCCGTGTTCCGCCAGCTGCACCGGTTCCGCTTTGAATCTTCGTTGCGTACCTGGGTTTCGCGGGTGGCCTACACCACTGCGCTGCAGCACCTGCGACGGCGACGCCTGGAAGCGCAATGGATGGTAGCGGTGGAGGTGCCGGAAGAACTTGGCATCGGTGATGAAGGCCCGGGCCCGGCGGAACTGAGCGAGGTGCTGCAGGCCGGGCGCCAGCTGGGCGCAGCACTGGAACGGCTGAGTGCGCCGCAGCGGCTGATCGTCGGGTTGCACTACCTGGAGGATTTCGATCTGGCCGAGATCGAGCAGGTGACCGGGCTGGCGCGCGGTACCATCAAGAGCCACCTGCACCGCGCGCGCCAGGTCCTGAAGCAGGAACTGACGCGGCGCGCCTCCGCTGGAGAACTGCTGTGAACCTACCCACCGACCCCCGCGATGCGGAAGAGCGCGCGCTGGCCCAGGCGTTGCGTGAGCAGGCGCAGCAGGAAGACGCGCCGGATGTGAGCGAGGCGCTGCAGAAGCGCATTGCCGCTGAGTCGCGCGATAGTGGTGTGGTCTATGTGCTGGTGCAGGTGCTGTTGTTTGGCGCGCTGCTGGCTGCAGCGGCCTGGTATTTCTGGCACTGAGGCGCCCTCCGGGCGGTGGGCCGTTCCAGTCGCCGTTGGTAGATGCCGACCTGGGTCGGCGTTTGGGCGTGTGTGCCAACCAAGGTTGGCAGCTACCAGAACGGTTGACCCCTGCGACAAAGTGAAGCAGCGCGTCACCCGGTCGCATCCCGTCTTAACGAAATCCTCCTAAAGTGGTCCGGTATCCCACCGGTCACAGGCAGGAGGCGTCCCTTGGACGCGTTGTTGTTGTCCCGGATCCAGTTCGGATTCGTCATCAGTTTCCATGTGCTGTTCCCCGCCTTCACCATTGGCACGGCCAGCTGGCTGGCCTTCATCGAATGGCGCTGGCTGCGCACGAAGTTGCCCGTGTGGCGCGAGCTGTATTTCTTCTGGCAGAAGATCTTCGCGGTGTCGTTCGGCATGGGCGTGGTCAGCGGCATCGTCATGGCCTTCCAGTTCGGAACCAACTGGCCACGGCTGAGCGAGGTGGCCGGCACGGTCATCGGCCCGTTGCTGACCTACGAAGTGCTGACCGCGTTCTTCCTGGAAGCCAGCTTCCTCGGCGTGATGATGTTCGGCTGGGGCCGCGTCTCGCCGCGCCTGCATTTCCTGTCCACCTGCATGGTGGCGCTGGGCACGCTGTTCTCCACGTTCTGGATCCTGTCGTCCAACAGCTGGCTGCATACGCCGGCCGGCTACGAGATGGTCAACGGCGTGGTGCATCCGGTGGACTGGTGGCAGGTGGTGTTCAACCCCTCGTTCCCCTATCGCCTGGCGCACATGGCGCTGGGTTCGTTCATCACCACCTGTTTCGTGATCGGTGGCGTCGGTGCGTGGTACCTGCGCAAGGGCACGCATGTGGAAGCGGGCCGGCGCATGCTGGTGGCAGCGGTGGCGTTCGCGGCACTGACCGTGCCGGTGCAGATTTTCGTCGGCGACATGCATGGCCTGAACACGCTCAAGCACCAGCCGATGAAGATCGCGGCGATGGAAGCGCACTGGCATGAAACCAAGGAGGGCGAGGGCGTACCGCTGGTGGTGTTCGCGCTGCCGAACGAGAAGGAAGAGCGGAATGATTTCGAAGTTGCCATTCCGAAGCTGGGCAGCGTGATCCTCACCCACAGCCTGGACGGTACCTTCGACCCGCTGACCTCGGTACCCTCCAGCGAGCGGCCGCCGGTGACGCCGGTGTTCTTCGCCTTCCGGATCATGGTCGGGCTGGGCACGCTGATGCTGCTGCTGGCCTGGGTGTCGGCGTTCCAGCTGTGGCGGAAGAAGCTGCTCGATTCGCCGTGGCTGCTGCGCGGCTGGAACTGGCTGCTGCCCAGCGGCTTCATCGCGCTGCTGTCCGGGTGGTTCGTCACCGAGATGGGCCGCCAGCCGTGGGTGGTGTATGGCGTGCTGCGCACTGCTGATGCGGTCGGCCCGCAGAGCGCGTGGATGACCGCGCTGTCGCTGGCGGTCTACGTCGTTGGCTACGCCTTCGTGTTCGGCTGGGGCATCTGGTACCTGGTGAAGATCCTGCGCCACGGACCGCGTCCGCACGATGATGGGCCATCGCTGGACCACGGCAGCCACACCCCGGCACGCCCGCTGTCGGCGGCCGACGAACCGCTGGAGGAGCGCTGACATGGACCTGATGACCTGGCTGCCGGTGGCGTGGTTCGCGGTGATCGGCTTCGGCGTGCTGATGTACGTGGTGCTGGACGGTTTCGTGCTCGGCATCGGCATCCTCGCCCCGTTCGCCGAGGACGAGGAACAGCTGGACCTGATGATGAACACCGCCGCGCCGATCTGGGACGGCAACGAGACCTGGCTGGTGCTGGGTGGCGCCGGCCTGCTGGCGGCGTTCCCGAAGGCCTATGCGGTGCTGCTGTCGGCGCTGTACCTGCCGGTGCTGCTGCTGGTGGTGGCGCTGGTGTTCCGCGGCGTGGCGTTCGAGTTCCGCTTCAAGGCACACCGGTCGCGCCGGCTGTGGAGCGTGGCGTTCGGACTCGGTTCGCTGCTGGCCACGTTTGCCCAGGGCGTGATCCTCGGCACCCTGGTGCAGGGCATCCCGCTGGTGGACGGTGTCTATCAGGGCGGGCCGTTCGCCTGGTTCAGCCCGTTCGCGATGCTGACCGGTGCCGCGCTGGTAGCCGGCTATGCGCTGCTGGGCAGCACCTGGCTGATCCTGAAGACCGAAGGCCGCGTGCAGGCGCTGGCACGGCAGATGACCCGGCCGCTGGTGGTGGCGGTGATCGCAGCGATGGGCCTGGTCAGCAGCTGGCTGCCGTTCCTCGATTCGCGGCTGATGGCGCGCTGGTTCAGCGACGGCAACTTCTGGTGGCTGTCGCCGGTGCCGCTGTTGACCCTGGCGGTGGCCGCCGCGCTGTGGCGCAGTGCGACCCATCCGCGCCGCGACCTGCCGCCGTTCCTGCTCAGCCTGGCGCTGTTCGTGCTTGGTTTCCTTGGCCTGGTGCTGGGCATGTGGCCGTACCTGCTGCCGCCGTCGATGACCCTGTGGCAGGCCGCCGCGCCGGCCTCCTCGCTGGGCTTCACCCTGGTCGGGCTGGTCATTCTGCTGCCGGTCATCCTCGGCTATACGGCGTGGTCGTACCGGGTGTTCCGCGGCAAGGTGCACGCCGACACCGGTTACCACTGATGGGTTGAAGGCGGGGCCCGCAGGTGCCGGGCCCCGTGTTGGGGAATGTGAAACCTGCACACCCCGGGCGGGACGTGCTAGCGTGCGCTCCTTTCCGGCAGCCAGGGGGGCAGCCGGCGACGTCCTGGACGGACGCACGGCTGCAGGAATGGGGGGCCGCCGCGCGTCGCCGTAATGGCTCGTGCCTATCGTTCTCCCGTTGAAGCACCAACGCTAAATGATTGAATTCTCCATCGTCGACTGGGCCGCGTGGGCGCCCGGCCTGAGCGAGCGTAGCCAGTGGCTGGGCTGGGCCGAAGCGCCGTACCTGCCGCACGGCGGGGATACGCCGGCACTGGCAGAGGTTCCGGCAATGCAACGCCGTCGCATCGAGCGGTTGGGCCGCATGGCGATCCAGACCGCGTGCTGGTGCGAGGACGGGCAGGGGGCCGACAGCGACGTGCCGCTGGTGTTCGCCAGCCGCCATGGCGACGTCGCACGTTCGATGGACCTGCTGGGGGCGCTGGTCGGCGACCAGCCGTTGTCGCCCACCGGATTTGGCCTGTCGGTGCACAACGCGATCGCCGCGCTGTATTCAATCGCCCGCGGCCATCGCGGCAACTACCTGGCATTGGCGGCTGGCCAGGCAACGGTCGAAGCCGCGTGCCTGGAGGCCGTCGCCCTGCTGGCCGATGGCGCCCGCGAGGTGCGGGTGGTGGTCTACGAGTCGCCGCTCCCGGAGGTTTACGCGACGTTCGCCGACGAACCCGACCCGTTCTTCGCTTGGTGCTGGCGTTTGACCGCGCCAGCAGAGGACCGGCCGACGCTGGCGCTGCAGTGGCAGCCGGCCGACGGCCAGGCCAGCACTGTGCCCGGCCTGCTGCCGCACGCGCTGGACCTGCATCGCTTCCTGTTGTCCGGCGCGCCAGCGCTGGAGCACGTGGCCCATGGCCAGCGCTGGCGCTGGGGCCGCCGTGAGTGAGCTGCCGCGCCGCCTCGACCACGCCTGGCGGGTGTTTGGCACCGGCCTGAGCTTTGTTGCGTTTGGCCTGGGCGGGCTGCTGCTCGGCGTCCTGGTGATGCCGGTACTGCTGCTGATGCGGGACCCGGTGGCCCGTCGCCGGCGCGCCCGGCGCGTGGTCCAGGTCGCGTTCGCCAGCCATCTGCGGCTGATGCGCGGGCTTGGGGTGATGACCTACGAGATCGAGGGTGGTGAACGCCTGCAGCGTGACGGCCTGCTGGTGCTGGCCAACCACCCGACCCTGATCGACGTGGTCTGCCTGATCTCGCTGCTTCCCAACGCCGACTGCGTGGTCAAGCGGGCCGTGGCCTGCAACCCGTTCATGCGCGGTCCGGTACGGGCCGCCGGCTACATTTCCAATGACGATGGCGCCGGCCTGGTCGATGACTGCGTGGCCGCGGTGCATGCCGGCGGCACCCTGGTCATCTTCCCGGAGGGCACCCGCAGCGTGCCCGGGCAGCCGCCGCGCCTGCAGCGCGGGGCCGCCAACATCGCCGTACGGGGCCGCATCGACGTCACCCCGGTGCGGATCACCTGCAGCCCGCCAACCCTGACCAAGGGACAGAAGTGGTATCGTGTCCCCTCACGTCGCTTTCACGTTCGGCTGCAGATCGGCGAAGATATCCCGATCGCGCCTTTCTTGGCCGAAGACGACTCGCCAAGGGGGGATGCCTTGGCGGCACGCCGCGTTACCGAGCACCTTTCTCGTTATTTCGACCTGTCTGGAGAGCCGCCCCGTGCAAGCACTTGAGCACGAGATCAAGGAATTGATCATTTCCTCCCTTTCGCTGGAGGACATCACGCCGGAGGACATCGATCCGACCGCGCCGCTGTTCGTCGAGGGCCTCGGCCTGGATTCGATCGACGCGCTGGAGTTGGGCCTGGCGCTGCAGAAGAAGTACGGTGTCAGCCTCTCGGCCGATTCGGAAGAAACCCGTCGCCATTTCTCCAGCGTGCGCGCGCTCGGCGAGTTCGTCGCCGCCCGCCAGTCGTAACGGCGCCAGGAATTGCCATGACCAAGAATGAACTGTTCGAACGCATCGTCAGCATCCTGACCGACAGCTTCGAGATCGAAACCGCCCGGATCACCCCCGAGGCACGCCTGTACGACGACCTGGATATCGACAGCATCGATGCGGTCGACCTGATCGTGCAGCTCAAGCCGCTGCTGGGCCGCAACCTGCAGCCGGAAGCGTTCAAGGCCGTGCGCACCGTGCAGGACATCGTCGATGTCGTGCATGGGTTGCTGCCGGACCAGGCAGCCGCCTGACCGCAGCGCCGGCGGCTCCGCCATGGCACGCGCACGCACGGTCGTGGTGGCCGCGATCTCGCTGGCCTACCCGGTGCTGGTGTACCTGGCGATGGGCCGTTTCGAGCCACGCTGGCTGTCGCTGCTGCTGTTCACCCTGGCCCTGCTGCGTGCGCTGAGTACGCGCCAGCCGCTGTGGTGGGCCGCCGCTGCGGGAACCGGCCTGCTGGCCGTGTTGGCCACCGTGCTGAACCAGGCCCTGCCGCTGAAGCTGTATCCGGCGCTGGTCAACATGGTGATGCTGGCGGTGTTCGGCACCAGCCTGCGCTTCGGCCCGCCGCTGGTGGAACGCCTGGCGCGGTTGCAGGAGCCGGACCTGCCGGCGTTCGCGGTGGCCTATACCCGCCGCGTCACCCAGGTGTGGTGTGGCTTCTTCGTTCTCAACGGCAGCCTGGCCCTGCTGACCGCGCTTTACGCGTCGGACCGGGTCTGGATGCTCTACAACGGATTGTTGGCGTACGTGATGATGGGCGTGTTGTTTGCAGGTGAGTGGCTGGTGCGGCGTCGGGTCAAGGCAGCGCACGCGCATGGCTGAGTGGATTGCCCTGGACCGGCTGCTGGTGGACCCGCAGCCGCAGCGCAGCATCGGCGTGTGCGATGGCGAGGTAATCGACCATGCCCGCTTCCGCCAGCGGGTGCTGGCCTGGCGTGCGGCCTTTGCTGCTGCCGATGGCCGTGACTGGGCCCTGTACTTCGATGATGCGGTGGCCTTCGCTGCTGCGCTGTTCGGCGCCTGGCATGCCGGCAAGCGGGTGTTTCTGGCTGCCGACAACCTGCCGGCCACGCTGCAGGCGCTGCAGCCACAGGTGAGCGGTTTCGCCGGCGATGTTTCCGCCGACTACCGAGCGCTGGTTGCCCCCACCGTTGGCGTGGACGGCGAACTGCAGGTGCTGGACGAGCGCGTCTGCGAGCTGTGCGTGTTCACCTCCGGCAGCACGGGCCAGCCCAGTGCGATCAACAAGCGCATGGACCAGCTGGCGCGCGAGGTGGATGCGCTGCAGGCTGCGTTCGGCGCGCAGCTGGAAGGCGTGCAGGTGCATGGCACGGTGTCCCACCAGCACATCTACGGCCTGCTGTTCCGGGTGCTGTGGCCGCTGGCCGCCGGCCGCCTGATCCATCCGCGCCGGTTCTTCCACGAAGACCTGGTGGGCGCGCTGGCCGGTACCGACACGGTGCTGGTGGCGACGCCAGCCCACCTCAAGCGCCTGCCCGAGCAGCTCGACTGGGCCGGCCTGCACGGCCGCCTGCGCGCGGTGTTCTCCTCCGGTGGCCCGCTGCCCGAAGAAGCCGCACGCCAGGTACGGCAATGGCTGGGCGTGGCACCGACCGAGGTTTACGGCAGCAGCGAAACCGGGGGTATCGCCTGGCGCCGCTGGGATACCGACCTGCCACCGTGGCAGCCGTTGCCGGGCGTGCAGTGGCGCATCGAGGATGGCTGCCTGGCCGTCGCCTCGGCGCATCTGGAAACCCTCGACTGGTGGCGCACCCAGGACCGTGTCGAAGCCCTGGCCGATGGCCGCTTCCGCCTTCTGGGCCGCGCCGACCGCATCGTCAAGATCGAGGAGCGCCGCGTTTCGCTGGATGCGCTGGAACGCGCGCTGCGCGAAGACACCGAAGTGGACGATGTGAGAGTACTGGTCCTGCCGGGACAGCGTGAGCAGCTGGCAGCGGTGGTGGTACCGGCCAACCTGGCGCTGCTGGAGGGCGGTGACGCCGCGCGCCGCGCGCTGGGCCAGCGCCTTGGCGCGCGCCTGGCACAGGCGCATGACGCGGTCACCCGGCCGCGCCGCTGGCGCCTGGTGAAGGCGCTGCCGATCAATGCACAGAGCAAGGTCACCCAGGCGGCACTGGCGGCGCTGTTCCAGCCGCTCATGCCGGTGCCGGTCTGGGATCACCGCGATGCTGCCAGCGCTACGTTGCGCATGACCCTCGACCCGGCGCTGCGGCCGTTCCAGGGCCACTTCCCGCAGGCGGCGATCCTGCCCGGCGTGGCGCAGCTGGACTGGGCCGTGCGTTTTGGCCGCCAGGCGTTCAGCATGCCGGCCGGATTCCTGCGCATGGATGCGGTGAAGTTCCAGCACGTGGCCCGCCCGGGCGATGAGCTGACCCTGCAGCTGGACTGGGATGCCACGCGCAATGTGCTGGCCTTCCGCTACACCTCCAGCCACGGCGTGCATGCCAGCGGCAAGGTGGTTTTCGCCGATGCGGACTGACCCGGCCGTTGCCGGTGCCGCGTTCGCGCCACTGGTGGTGATTCCCGTCTATGACCACGAGCACGCCATCGCGGCGGTGGTCGAAGGCGTGCAGGCCGCCGGGCTGCCGTGCCTGCTGGTCGACGATGGCTCGCATGAAGCGTGCGCGACGGTGCTGCGTTCGCTGGCACAGCGCCAGGGCGTCGACCTGCTGCGCCTGAACATCAACCAGGGCAAGGGTGGGGCGATGCTGGCCGGCTTTGCCGAGGCCGCTGCGCGTGGCTACAGCCACGTGCTGCAGATCGATGCCGACGGCCAGCACGATACCGCCGACCTGCCGCGTTTCATCGAGGCGGCGCGCGCGCACCCGGGTGCGGTGATCTGCGGCATTCCGGCCTACGATGCCAGTGTTCCCAAGGCACGCCTGTATGGCCGCTACGCGACCCATATCTGGGTCTGGATCAACACGCTGTCGCTGCACCTGCGCGACACCATGTGCGGCTTCCGCGTGTATCCATTGCCGCCGGTGCTGCGCCTGATCGGTGAAGAGACCATCGGCCGGCGCATGGATTTCGATACTGAAGTGATGGTGCGCCTGTACTGGCGGCAGCTGCCGGTCGAGCACCTGGCCACGCGCGTGACCTACCCTGCCGATGGCGTGTCGCACTTCGATGTGTGGCGCGACAACGTGCGCATCAGCCGCATGCACACCCGCCTGTTCTTCGGCATGCTCTGGCGCGCGCCGCGCCTGCTGTGGCGCCGCCTGCGCGGGCAGGGTTGAGATGGCGACCGGACCGCACGCTCCGCACTGGGCCGACATCGGCGAATCCACGTCGGTTGCCGGCGTGCTGTTCCTGTGCTGGGTGCACCGCTGGTTCGGGCGCTGGCCATTCCGCCTGTGCGTGTGGCCGGTGGTGGCCTGCCATTGGTTGGGCAACCGTGTCGGCCGCCAGGCCTCGATGCAGTACCTGCAGCGCCTGCAGGCACACAGCGGCGTGCTCGGCCGTGCGCCGACCCGGCGCGACAGCCTGCGCCATTTCTTCGCCTTCGCCGACACGATGCTGGACAAGATCCTCGGCCTCGGCGGGCGCTACCCCGCCGAACGCATCCACCTGCATCGCGACCTGGTGCTGGAGAAGATCGCGCGCCGCGAAGGCGGGCTGATCCTGACCGCGCACATCGGCTGCCTGGAACTGTGCCAGGTGCTGGCCGAACAGGTGCCGGGGTTCCGCATCACCGTGCTGGTGCACACCGCGCATGCGCAGCGCTTCAACCGCCTGCTGCAACGGCTGGACCCGCTGGCGGCGGTGGAACTGGTGCAGGTAACCGAAATGGGCCCGGCCACGGCAGTGATGCTGGCCGAGCGCGTCGCGGCGGGGGGCTTCGTCGCCATCGTCGGCGACCGCACGCCGGTGCAGGGCGGACGCAGCGTCACCGCCGATTTCCTTGGCCACCGCGCCCCGTTCCCGATCGGTGCCTATGTGCTCGCCGCCGCACTGGGCTGCCCGGTCTACACCATGGCCTGCCTGCACCAGGGCGAGGGCTACCGCGTGGCATTCGAACAGTTCGCCGAACGCATCGTGCTGCCGCGCGGCTCACGCGATGCGGCACTGGCCGAACAGGCACAGCGCTTCGCGCGCTGGCTGGAACTCCAGGTCATCCAGTCCCCGTTGGACTGGTTCAATTTCTTCCCCTTCTGGGATCAGGCTCCGCATGACGACTGACGCCGTACCCGTGTGCCGCTTTGGCGATGCACCGTTGACCATCGAAGACGTGGTTTCCCTGGCCCAGCGCCAGTGCGAGGCCGCACTGAGCGACGCGCCGGCATTCCGCGCCCACATCCAGCGTGGTGCCGACTTCCTCGACCGCCTGCTGCGCGAGGATGGCGTGATCTACGGTGTGACCACCGGCTATGGCGATTCGTGCACGGTGAACATCCCACCGGCACTGGTGGCTGAACTGCCGCACCACCTGTACACCTACCATGGCTGCGGCCTGGGCCGTTACCTGGACCCGGTCGAGACCCGTGCGGTGCTGGCGGCGCGCCTGGCCTCTCTGGTGCGCGGCATGTCCGGTGTAAGCCTGCCGCTGCTGGAAGGCCTGGCCACGCTGCTGCAGCACAACGTGCTGCCGATGATTCCGGCCGAAGGCTCGGTCGGTGCCAGTGGCGACCTGACGCCGCTGTCCTACGTGGCGGCGGTGCTGTGCGGCGAGCGCGAGGTGCTGCACGACGGCCGCGTGCAGCCGGCGGCGGACGTGCTGGCGAAGATCGGCATGACCCCGCTGAAGCTGCGGCCGAAGGAAGGCCTGGCGATCATGAACGGCACCGCGGTGATGACCGGCCTGGCCTGCCTGGCCTGGCAGCGCGCCGACTACCTGGCACGCATGGCTACGCGCCTGACCGCGTTCAACGTGCTGGCCAGCGACGGCAACGCGCACCACTTCGACGAAACCCTGTTCGCCGCCAAGCCGCACCCGGGCCAGGGCCGCATCGCCGCGCGCCTGCGCAGCGACCTGCACAGCGAGCGCCCGCCGCGCAATGAACAGCGCCTGCAGGATCGCTACTCGCTGCGCTGCGCACCGCATGTGATCGGCGTGCTGGAGGACAGCCTGCCGTTCCTGCGCCAGCTGATCGAGACCGAACTGAACAGCGCCAACGACAACCCGCTGATCGACGCCGACGGCGAGCGCATCCTGCATGGTGGCCACTTCTACGGGGGCCACATCGCGCTGGCGATGGACACCCTGAAGAACACCGTGGCCAACGTTGCCGATCTGCTCGACCGGCAGCTGGCGCTGTTGGTGGACGCCCGTTACAACCATGGCCTGCCGGCCAACCTGTCGGCGGCCACCGGTCCGCGCGCGGCCATCAACCATGGGCTGAAGGCACTGCAGATCAGCGTGTCGGCCTGGACTGCCGAAGCGCTGAAGCAGACCATGCCGGCCAGCGTGTTCTCGCGCTCCACCGAGTGCCACAACCAGGACAAGGTCAGCATGGGCACCATCGCCGCGCGCGACTGCCTGCGCGTGATCGAGCTGACCGAACAGGTGGTGGCGGCAATGCTGATCGCCGCGCGCCAGGGCCTGGCCCTGCGTGAACGGGTTGGCCTGAATGCGCAGCTGCATGGCAGTCTGGCCGACATGTACGCCGACCTGGGGCAACGCATCGCCCTGGTCGAGGAAGACCGCGCGCTGGATCGCGAACTGCGGGAACTGCTGGTGGAGATCCGCGCGCAACGTTGGGAGCTGTATGCCGGTGAATGAGGCCATTGAACGGGTTGGCGAGATTGCGTTGACCCCCGCCTTCCATGACTGCGATCCGATGAACGTGGTCTGGCATGGCAACTACTTCAAGTACTTCGAGATCGCGCGCTGCGCGCTGCTCGGCCGCTACGACTACGACTACCCGCAGATGCTCGAATCAGGCTACCTGTGGCCGGTGGTCGATGCGCGGGTGAAGTACGTGCGCCCGCTGCTGTTCAACCAGGCGCTGCGCGTGGTCGCGCGCATCGTGGAATGGGAGAACCGGCTGAAGATCGAGTACGAAATCCTCGATGCGGGAAGCGGCCAGGTGCTGACCCGGGCGATGACCATTCAGGTCGCGGTGGACGCGGCCAGCAAGGAAATGCTGTACCAGTGCCCGCCGGTACTGTGGGAACGCCTGGGAGTGCCTGCGCCGTGACTATGCTTGTCCGTCTTCCGAGCGTGCTGCTGTGCGCGCTGATGCTCGTTGCCGCACCACGCGTGCAGGCGGCCGACCCCGCCATCGATGCCATCACCCAGGCGGTGGCGCGGCCGGATGTGCTGCGTGGCCAGTTCAGCCAGGAAAAGCAGGTGAGTGGCTTCAGGAACCCGCTGCGCTCGCAGGGCCGGTTCGTGGTCGCGCGCCAGCACGGCGTGATCTGGACCACGCTCAAGCCGTTCCCCTCGGAAGTAGTGGTCACCGCCGACCGCATCCTCAGCCGGCAGCGTGATGGCAGCATCCGCGTCGAACTGGACGCGCGGCAGCAGCCGGCGATGCGTTCGGTGAATGCGATCATGTTCGCGTTGATGAGTGGCGACGTGCAGGCACTGTCCAGCCAGTTCAACGTGGCAGCCAGCCGTGAAGGGCAGGGCTGGCGGCTGCGCCTGACGCCGAAGTCGGCGATGCTGGCCAAGGCCTTCGAATCGCTGACCCTGCAGGGCGACCGCTACGTGCGCCAGGTCGAGATCGTCGAGGCCAACAAGGACCGCACGCAGATCCAGTTCAGCGCGTTGAGCGAGGCGCCGGCCACGCTCAATGCCGACGAGGCCCGCCGCTTTGAGTGAGGCCGTGGCATCGAACGCACCGGACCGGTTGCGGCGCTGGTGGCACTGGCTGGGCATTGCCTGGCTGCTGGTGCTGCTGGCGCTGGGCGCACAGCAGTGGCAGCTGTGGAGCCAGCAATCGCGGATCGACACCGACATCCTCGCCCTGCTGCCGCAGGATGCGCACGACCGCCTGTTGAGCGACGTCACCCGGCGCATTGCCGATGGCAGTTCGCGGCAGGTCGTGGTGCTGCTCGGCAGCAAGGACAGCGCGGCTGCCAAGCGCGCGCAGGCGGCCTTTGCGGCGGCCATGGCCAAGGATGCCGACCATGCCTTGCTGGTACCCAGCGGTTCGATCGAAGGCTGGTTTGACGAGGCGCGCGCGTTCTACGCGCCGTACCGCGACCGCCTGCTGACACCGGCCCAGCGCGAGCAGTTGCTGGGCAGCGAACCGGGCGTGTTGGCCGAGCAGGCGCTGGCTGCGCTGTATGGCCCGATGGGTGCGCCGCGATTGACTGAATGGCGCCAGGATCCGTTGTCGCTGTGGCCGCAGTGGTGGCAGCAGCAGGCGCAGGGTTCGGGCCTGCGGTTGGGCGATGACGGCCTGCTTGAAGCCGAGGGCAGGCATTGGGCCGTGCTGCAGTTCGATACGCCCGGCTCGGCGTTCCAGCTGGATGGCGAGCGCCACCTCGATGGCCTGCTGGAACGTGCCGGGCAGGCCGCCACGGCGGCGGCGCCTGAGCTTGAAATCCTGCATGCCGGCGTGCCGCTGCATGCCGAGGCCGCCGCGGTGCAGGCCAACCAGGAGATCAACACCATCGGTTGGGGGTCGCTGGCGGCGGTGCTGCTGCTGGTGTGGCTGGCATTCCGCTCGCTGCGCCCGATCCTGCTGGTGGCCGCCTCGCTGCTGATCGGCTGTGGCGTGGCGCTGGCGGTGACCGTGCTGGTGTTCGGCAAGGTGCACGTGCTGACCCTGGTGTTTGGTGCGTCGCTGGTGGGTGTGGCCGAGGATTACGGCATTCACTGGTTCGCCTCGCGCCAGGCCGAACCGGCCGATCGTCGCTGGAAACTGCTGCGGCATCTGCTGCCCGGCCTGTGGCTGGCCCTGCTGACCAGTGCGCTGGCCTACCTGGCATTGGGCCTGGCCCCGTTCCCCGGCCTGCGCCAGATGGCACTGTTCTCGGTGGTGGGCCTGGCCGCAGCTTTCCTCACGGTGATCTTCTGGTTCCCGTGGCTCGACGGTGGCGAGATCCGCCAGACCCGCTTCTCGCAGTGGCTGGGCAATACGCTGGAGCGCTTCCCGCGCCTGCATGGCCGCCGCGCGGTGACGATGTTCGTGGTGATCACGCTGGCGCTGTCTGCCATCGGCATCGCGCGCCTGCAGAGCAACGACGACCTGCGCAGCCTGCAGTCCTCGCCGCCGGCATTGATGGCGCAGCAGATCCGCCTGAGCCAGTTGCTGGGCATGCCCAGCCCGGCGCAGTTCTACCTGGTGCAGGGTGCCGATGCCGCGCAGCTGCTGCAGCGCGAGGAAGCACTGACCGAGCGCCTGCGTGTATTGGCCACCGACAAGCGCATTGGCGGCTATCGCGCGATCAGCGATTGGCTGCCATCACCGGCACGCCAGCAGGCCGATGCTGCGCTGACCGCGAAGGTGGAACCCGGCGTGTTGTCGGCCGTGTCCGAGGCGGTGGGCGAGCCGCTGCAGCGACCGCAGTTCGCCGCCGCGCCGCTCACCGCCGAAGCCTTCCTGGCCTCGCCGGCCTCGCAGCCGTTCCGCCACCTGTGGGTGGGTGAAGTCGGTGGGCAGATGATCAGCGTGGTGATGGTCGATGACCTGTCGCGCGCCGATGCCCTGGCCACGCTGGAGGGTGCCGCCGAAGGCCTGCCCGGCGTGCGCTGGGTAGACCGCACCTCCGATTTCTCCAAGCTGCTGGGCCACTACCGCAAGCTGATGGGCGGGCTGCTGCTGGTCGGCATCGCACTGGTGTTCGGTGCGCTGTGGCTGCGCTACCGCCGCCAGGCCTGGCGCGTATTTGCCCCCACCCTGATTGCCGGCGCACTGACCCTGGGCCTGCTGGGCCTGTTCGGCCAGCCGCTGCAGCTGTTCAACGTGCTGGCGCTGATGCTGCTGCTGGGCATGGGCATCGACTACGGCATCTTCCTGATCGAACACCGTGGCGATGCCAGCGCATGGCTGGCGGTCTGCGTGGGTGCGGCCAGCACCTGGCTGTCGTTCGGCCTGCTGGGCCTGTCGCAGACCCCGGCGCTGCGCGCGTTCGGCCTGACCCTGCTGTTCGGGATCGGCCTGGTCTGGCTGATCTCGCCACTGTTCCGGCCGCCACCGCATGACCTGCCGCCGGCCTGAGTCCGCCTTCCGCTTCTCTTCTTTCCCCTGATCGAGCAACAAGGACGCCCCGATGAGTACTGCTGTGGATGCTGTCGAACGCACTGAAATCCTGATCATCGGCGCAGGCCCGGCCGGCTCCGTGGCCGCGGCGATGCTGCGCCAGCAGGGCCGACAGGTGCTGATGCTGGAGCGCCAGCAGTTCCCGCGCTTCTCCATCGGCGAAAGCCTGCTGCCACAGAGCATGGAGTACATCGAAGCAGCCGGGCTGCTGCAGGATGTGGTCGAGGCCGGTTTCCAGTACAAGAACGGCGCGGCCTTCGTGCACGGTGAAGCGCGTACTGCCTTCGACTTCCGGAAGAAGTTCTCGCCGGGCTGGGGTACCACCTACCAGGTGCAGCGCGCCGACTTCGACAACGTGTTGGCGCGCGGCGCCGAGCGCATGGGAACCACGCTGCGTTTCGGTGATGAAGTGCTGTCGGTCGAACCCGGTGAACAGCCTGCGGTGAACGTGCGCCGCCCGGATGGCAGCGAATACCGCATCGAGGCCGATTTCATCCTCGACGCATCGGGCTTCGCGCGCCTGCTGCCGCGCCTGCTGCAGCTGGAATCGCCATCCAATTTCCCGGTGCGCGGCGCGATCTTCTGCCACGTGCGCGACAACATTCCGGCCGAAGCCGACTTCGACCGCAACAAGATCCTGATCACCACCCATCCCGAACACATCGACGTCTGGTACTGGACGATTCCATTCTCCAACGGTTGCTGCTCGCTGGGCGTGGTCGCCGAGCCGTCGTTCTTCGAGCGCTACGAAGGCGACGACCTGCAGAAGCTGCAGGCCATCGTCGGTGAGGACCCCAACCTGACCCGCCTGCTGGCCAATGCCGAATGGGCGGTGCTGCCGGTGCGCCGCATCACCGGTTACTCGGCCAATGTCAGCTCGCTGTGGGGCCCCGGCTACGCGTTGCTGGGCAACGCCGGCGAGTTCCTCGACCCGGTGTTCTCGTCCGGTGTGACCATTGCCTTCAAGTCCGCGCAGCTGGCCAGCGAGTGCCTCAAGCGCCGTTATGCCGGCCAAACCGTCGACTGGGAAGCTGAATTCTCGATCCCGCTGCGCGCCGGCGTGAAGACCTTCCGCCGCTTCGTGGAAAGCTGGTACCAGGGCGGCTTCCAGAAGATCATCTACCACCCGCAGCAGCAACCCGAAGTGCGCGACATGATCAGCTCCATCCTGGCCGGTTACGCCTGGGACACCAAGAATCCGTATGTGGCCGATGAAAGTGGTCGCCGCATGCGCGTGCTGGAGGAATTGTGCAGCGCCTGATCTTCCGTACTGCGGCCCTGCTGCTGTGCGTGCTGCTGGCCGCCTGTGCCGGGCGCATGCCCAAGCCCCAGGTGGAGCTGCCGCCGCTGCGGCTGTCGCCGGCCAGCCTGCCGGCGCCGCTGGCCCTGCAGCAGCAGCTGCATTTCCGCTTCGGCAGCCATGAGCGCGACCTCGACGCGCTGCTGGAGGCCGACGCGCAGCAGGTGCAGCTGGCGGTGCAGGCGATGGGCCAGACCGGCGTGCGCCTGCAGTGGGACGGCCAGCAGCTGACCCAGCAGCGCGCGCCGTGGCTGCCGCCGCAGGTACGTGTCGAGCGTGTGCTGGATGACCTGCAGTTCGCGCTGTGGCCGACCGCGGCCATCGCCGCCGCGCTGCCGGCCGACTGGCAGGTCAGCGACGACGGCCAGCAGCGCAGCCTGTCGCGCGATGGCACGGTGTGGCTGCAACTGCAGCGCCTGGACGATGGCAGCGTGCAGCTGGACAACCGTGCCGAAGGCTATGCGCTGCGCATCGAATCGATCGACATGGCCGGACAGGACCGATGAGTGCACCGATCTACCTGAACGACCTGGGCGTGGTCTGCGCGCTCGGCGATGGCCGCGCCGCTGTCGCGTCGGCGATGTTCGCCGACGTGCCGGGCGGGCTCAGTGACAACGACAGCCTGTTGCCGGGGCGCACCCTGGCGCTGGGAGAAGTACGCACGCCACTGCCGGCGCTGGAGGAACTGCCGGTGGCCCTGCGCGGGCGCAACAACGCCCTGCTGGACGTGGCACTGGCGCAGATCGCTCCGGCGGTGGCCGCCGCGATCACCCGCCATGGCGCCGAGCGCGTGGCGGTGGTGCTGGGCACCAGCACCTCGGGCATTGGTGAGTCCGAGCAGGCCCTGCGCACCCACGCCGAACAGGGCCAGTGGCCGCAGGGCTTCGATTACGCCCAGCAGGAAATGGGTACTGCCGCGCAGTTCGTGCGCCAGCGCAGCGGCGCTCAGGGGCCCGCGTGGACCCTGTCCACCGCCTGCTCGTCCAGTGCCAAGGCATTGACGTCGGCTGCACGCATGCTGCGAGCCGGTATCGTCGACGCCGTGATCGCAGGCGGCGCGGACTCGCTGTGCCGCTTCACCGTGGCCGGTTTCAGTGCGCTGGAATCGGTTTCGGCCCTGCGCTGCAATCCGTTCTCGCAGCACCGCGCCGGTATCAACATCGGCGAGGGCGCCGCGCTGTTCCTGCTCACCCGCGAGCCGGGCCCGGTGTGCCTGGCCGGGTGGGGCGAATCGGCCGACGCCCACCACATGTCCGCGCCGGACCCGCAGGGCCTGGGTGCCATCGATGCACTGCAGCAGGCGCTGCAGCGCGCCGGCTGGGCGGCCGATGAAGTGGACTACGTGAACCTGCATGGCACCGCCACCGGGCACAACGATGCGATGGAAAGCCTGGCGGTTTCGCAGGTGCTGGGCAACGGCATTCGGGCCAGTTCGACCAAGCCCCTGACCGGCCATACGCTGGGTGCGTCAGGCGCGATCGAAGCTGCATTGTGCTGGATCGTGCTGGCCGAGAACCCGCAGCAGCAACTGCCACCGCACTGGTGGGACGGCGTGGCAGACCCCGCGCTGCCGGCACTGCCGCTGGTCGCACCGGCCACCCGCCTGGCGCAGGCACCGCGGCGGGTGCTGAGCAATTCGTTCGCCTTCGGCGGCAGCAATGCCGTGCTGGCGCTGGAGCGTCGATGAACATGCTGTATGCAATTGAAGAGGTGGTACCGCACCGCCAGGACATGTGCCTGCTGGAGCGCATCACGCACTGGGACCAGGACACCATCGAGGCGGAACTGGTGGTGCCCGAGGCCGGCCTGTTCGTGGAAAACCACGAAGTGCCGGCCTGGGTGGGTATCGAATACATGGCACAGGCCATCGCGGCCTGGGCCGGCTGCCGTGCGCGTGCAGCGGGCAAGCCACCGCAGCTGGGCTTCCTGCTCGGCAGCCGCCGCTACAACAGCGCGCGCTGCAGCTTCCCCAGCGGCTCGCGGCTGCGTGTACAGGCGCGCTGCGAGCTGTTGGGTGACAATGGATTGGGGATGTTCGCCTGCCGCATCCTGGCGGGCGAGGACGAATGGGCGACAGCCAACGTGTCGGTATTCGAACCGGCCGATGCGATGGCCTATCTGGAGAGTGGACAGGCATGACAGGGAATCGAAGCGTGCTGGTGACCGGCGCCAGCCGGGGCATCGGCCGGGCCATCGCGCTGCGCATCGCGCGCGATGGCTTCGACGTGGTGGTGCATTGCCGCAGCCGCCTGGATGAGGCACAGGCCGTGGTGGCCGAGATCCACGCGTTGGGCCAGCAGGCCCGCGTACTGATGTTCGACGTGGCCGACCGCGAGGCCGCACGCGCCGCGCTGGAGGCCGATGTCGAAGCGCACGGCGCGTACTACGGCGTGGTCTGCAATGCCGGCATCGCCCGCGACGGCGCCTTCCCGGCACTGTCGGCGGAGGATTGGGACCAGGTCATCCACACCAACCTGGATGGCTTCTACAACGTGCTGCATCCGCTGATCATGCCGATGGTGCGGCGGCGCAAGCCGGGCCGCATCGTCACCCTGTCGTCGGTGTCCGGACTGGCCGGCAACCGCGGGCAGGTCAATTACAGTGCCGCCAAGGCCGGCATCATCGGTGCCACCAAGGCCCTGGCGCTGGAACTGGCCAGCCGCCAGATCACCGTCAACTGCGTGGCCCCGGGCCTGATCGAGACCGAAATGCTCAACGATGAAGTGATCGAACACGCGCTCAAGCTGATTCCCGCCGGCCGCGTCGGCCGTCCCGACGAAGTGGCGGCCACGGTGGCGTTCCTGCTGTCCGAACCGGCCGGCTACATCACCCGCCAGGTGATCTCGGTGAACGGGGGCATGCTCTGATGGCCACCGATCGTCGCGTCGTGGTGACCGGTGCGTCCGCGATCAGTCCGCTCGGCCATGACTGGCCGACCATCGAGGCGCACCTGCGCAGCTGCCGCAACGCGGTGCGCGCGATGCCCGAGTGGGATGTCTATGCCGGGCTGAACACCAAGCTGGCTGCGCCGGCGCAGGACTTCGCGCTGCCGCCGAACTACAACCGCAAGACGACCCGCTCGATGGGCAAGGTCGCGATCATGTCGGTGCGTGCCACCGAAGTGGCACTGCGCGAAGCCGGCCTGCACGAGCACCCGGTGCTGCGCAGCGGTCGCACCGGCGTGGCCTATGGTTCCTCGTCGGGCAGCCACGAAGCCACCGGCGAGTTCGGGCGCATGCTCAACGAGTTCACCACCGAAGGCATCAGCGCCACCACCTACCTGAAGATGATGAGCCATACCGCGCCGGTCAACATCGGCGTGTTCTTCGGCCTGTCCGGGCGTGTCTACACCACCTCCAGCGCCTGCACCTCGGGCAGCCAGGGCGTGGGCGCGGCCTATGAAGCGATCCGCAGCGGCAAGCAGACGGTGATGGTCGCCGGTGGTGCCGAGCAGCTCGATGCCACCGCCGCTGCGGTGTTCGACACCCTGTTCGCCACCAGCGTGCGCAACGACGCGCCGCAGACCACGCCGCGCCCGTTCGATGCCGGCCGCGATGGCCTGGTGCTGGGCGAGGGTGCCTGCACGCTGATCCTGGAAGACCTGGAGCACGCGCAGGCGCGCGGTGCCACCATCCTTGCCGAGGTGGTCGGCTACGGCACCAACAGCGACGGCCAGCACGTCACCCAGCCCAGCGCCGACACCATGGCCCAGGCCATGCGCCTGGCGCTGGAGGATGCGGGCCTGGAGGCGGCGCAGATCGACTACGTCAACGCCCACGGCACCGCCACCGATCACGGCGACATCGCCGAGACCCAGGCCACCGCGCAGGTGTTCGGCAGCCGCGTACCGATCAGCTCGCTGAAGAGCTACGTCGGCCACATGCTCGGTGCCTGTGGTGCGTTCGAGGCCTGGCTGAGCATCGAGATGATGCGTGCCGGCTGGTTCGCCCCCACGCTGAACCTGGCCGAGGTTGACCCGCGCTGCGGCCAGCTCGACTTCATCACCGGGCAGGGCCGCGAATTGCAGGCCGAGTACGTGATGAGCAACAACTTCGCCTTCGGCGGCATCAACACCTCGCTGGTGTTCCGCCGCTGGAGCGAATGATCCACCGTCCCATCCCGCCTTTTTCCTCAACCCACCCGCACCCCCGACAAGGAGATGTTCCGATGCGCCGCACCCTGATGATCGCCACGGCCACTGCACTGCTGGCCCTGACCTCCACCGCCTCCGCCCGCGACACCCGCGTTGAGCAGTCCCTGCAGGAGCTGGTCACCTCGCAGGCCGCCCGGGACGCCGGCATCGACGGCAGCGTGCGCTTCTACCTGGCCGGCCAGCCGGTCAGCGTGCAGCAGCGCCTGGGCGAGGACGTGACCAACAAGAAGACCAACGCCGCCAACAAGAGCGATGCCGAGGCCTGCCGCTGGGTCGCGCTGTCGGCGCTGCGCGCGCTGCAGGACGGCGCCAAGTCGCGCGGTGCCAACGCGGTGGTCGACATCGTCAGCTACTACAAGAAGAACGAGTTCAAGAGCAGCACCAACTACGAATGCTATGCCGGTACGATCCTCGCTGGCGTGGCGCTGAAGGGCACCTACGCCAAGGTCAAGTAAGCGACCGCAGGGCAGCGGCGTTGCCTGAACGCCGCCGCCACATTGCTGAACCCCGTCGGGGAAACGCCGTCGATCACGCCGCCATCGTCGGCCGACGGCTTTCCCCGGTGTCGGCTTTCCGACACAATCATGGCTCTTCCCGGGTTATCGTCCCGCGGACATGCACGCCTACGTCTATAAAAGCCAACTCAAGCCTGACACCTACGTCTACGTTCCCCGACGCGATGATTTCAGCGCGCTGCCTGCGCCGCTGCTCACCTCGCTGGGTGCGCTCACCTTCGTCCTGGACGTGGCCCTGGATGCCCAGCGTCGCCTGGCCCAGGCCGACCCGGACAAGGTTCGCAGTGACATGAGCGAGCGCGGGTTCTACCTGCAGGTGCCGCCGTCGGTGGCCAGCCTGATGCCGCGCCACTATGACTGACGTCTCCCGTCCGCGCGCCCTGTCGATCGCCTTCGCCGTGGGCGCCGTGCTGGCACTGGGTGCTGCCGTGGGCGGCGTTGCCGGTGCCATCCTCGCCGCCCTGGCGCAACCGGCGTTCGCGCTGGGCGTGTCCTGGTGGCGGCGCAGCCGTGCGCTGCTGCCGCTGAGGGTGGTTGCACGCCAGGACCTGCCGGCGCTGCTGGCACTGTGGGCGGCCGCACCGCTGCTGCTGGCGCTGCTGCTGGCCTGGCCGCTGGCGGCGCTGCGTGACAGCGGCAGCCTCGCGGCGGTGCTGGGCCTGAGCGTGCTGGTCAGTGCCGGCCTGCTCGCTGCCTGGCGCACCTGGCCGTTGTGGAACGATGTCGAACGGCTTGATGGCCGCCTGGCCCATCATTGGCAGGCGCTGGCCGGTCGCGACCTGACCGCCTGGCGCGGTCTCGGCGTGGCGGCGCTGGTGATCGCGCTGGCCGCGCTGGTGGTGCTGCCGGCCTGGCCGGGACTGCTGCCGGAGAGCGCGCGCTGGCCCGCTGCGCTGGCCGTGGTGGTGGTGTCTCCCGTGCTGCACCTGCTGCTGCAGCGGGTCGCGCCGGCGCCGCTGGTGTCGTTGCGACCCAGCCCGATGGCGACGTCCTGCGCAGAACACGAACCGATGTTCGCTGCCGCGGCCGAGACCGCGCCGCTGGAGGCGATGGCACCGCAGGAGCTGACCCCGGCCCTGTATGAAGCCGCCCGCCACGGCCGCATCGACCGCGGCCTGCAGCTGCTGCAGGCCTGCGCCGATCCGTATGCGCTGCCCGACCCGAACTGGCGCGACCAGCGCAGCCTGGCGGTGCTGGCGGCGGTGCTGCCGGACCTGCGCCTGCTGCGCGAACTGATTGCCCGCGGCGTTGACGTGAACGCGCCGCACCGGGGCATGACCCCGCTGCTGGCCGCCACCCGCGACAGCTGGCATGGCCGCCCCGAAGCCGTGATGACCCTGCTCGCCAACGGTGCCGATTCGCGTGCCACCGACAGCGATGGCAACACCCCGCTGCACCATGCCGCGCGCAGTTCCGACCCAGGCGTGGCCGCGCTGCTGCGCGATGCCGCCGCCGAAGTCGATGCGCTGAACAACGAGGGCTGGTCGCCGCTGGCCGTGGCCTGCCAGGTCGGCAACTGGCGCCTGGCCCGCTTCCTGCTCGAACGCGGTGCGCGCAGCGAACCGGCAGAGGGCACCCCGGTGCTGCTGGCCGCCGCCGCCACCGAAGACGACGATCCGGCTGGCGTGCAGCTGCTGCTCAAGCACAAGGCGCGTGCCGACGCGCGTGATCGCCAGCGCCGCAGCGCGCTGCACGAGGCGGCGCTGGCCGGCCACGTTGAAATCATCGGCGTGCTGCTGGCCGCCGGTGCCAACCTGGAAGCACGCGATGCACTGGGGCGTACGCCCTGGCTGGAAGCCGCCCGTGCCGGGCGTGCCGCGGTGGTCGAACACTTGCTGCCGCACAAGCCGGACCTGGTTGCCGTCGACGGCGAAGGGCGCAACGCAGTGCAGCTGGCGGTGATGGCAGAGGATGTCTCGCCGTTGCTGGTCAAGCGCCTGGTGGAGCTGGGCATCGCCGCCGACGCGACCGATCCGGTCGGTCGCCGTGCAGTGGACTACGCTGCCGAAGCCGGGCGCTGGGCGATTGTCGCGTTGCTGGATCCGTCCTATCCATTGCCGGCCGCGGTCAGTGACGGCCTGGCCGAGCGTGGCGAAGCCGCCAGTGCCAGCGGCCTGCTGCCGGACCGCCCGCCGCTGACCCTGCTGCGCGAAGCGCTGGGCTTCGGCAACACCGAAGGCATGGCCGCGCTGGCCAAGCTGTGCCAGCCGGAAGAACTGGGCGGCCTGCTGCTCGACCCCGAGCTGGCGCTGGAGCCGCGCGCGGTGGATTGGCTGCTGGGCCACGGCGCCGATCCCTACGTGCGCGACGCCTGTTCCGATACCCCCATGTTCGCGTTGCTGTCGCGCGGCATTGATGCGGTGCCGGCGTTGCAGGTGATGTTGCAGCGTGGCTTGTCGCCGGCCGGACGCGGTGGCCTGGCGCGCTTCCTGGCGGCCTGTGCGCAGCACGACCAGGCCGCCCGTGGCCTGGAACAGCTGGCGCTGGAATTGCTGGAGCGTGGCGCCGATCCGTTCGCGGCTTCGCCGGCCGGTGATCCGCCGTTGTCACTGGCGGTGCGCCTGGGCTGGCTGCGCCTGCAGCAGGCGCTGCTCAAGGCGGGCGTCGATCGTGAAGCGCGCGACAGCCATGGCATGACCGCATTGCATCTGGCCACCGCATTGGCCCGCGAAGGCGCGCTGAAGCTGCTGGTGCAGCACGGTGCCTCGCCGGAAGCACGCGCCGCCGATGGCCAGACGCCGCTGGGCGTGGCGCTGTCGATTGGTCGCCGCGATCTGGCCGACTGGCTGGACTGGCGGGTGTGGCCGTTGCCGCGCCGCACCCTGCGCGAGTCCGATCTGCCGGCCGCCGCAATGGCCGGTGACGTGGATGCGGTACGCCGCCTGATCGATCTGGGCTTCGCCGTCGATGCGGTTGATGCGCAGGGCTGCACCGCGCTGCTGCGCGCCGCCGGCGGTGGCCATCTGGCGGTGACCGACCTGTTGCTGGCGCGTGGCGCTGATCCGCAGCATGCAGCGGCCAGTGGTGCCACGCCGCTGTCGGCGGCGGTCAGCATGCGCCAGGTGGACATCGTCTCGGCCCTGCTCGACGCTGGCGCCAAGCTGGAACACCGCCTGCCGGGCGGCGTGACCGTGCTGATGCTGGCGTCCGCGCTGGGCCTGCCGGACATCGTTGCGCGCCTGCTCACCGCCGGTGCCGACGTGCACGCCGGTGACGCCCAGCAGCTGGGCCCTCTGCACTGTGCCGCGCTGTATGGCTTCAGTGCCCGCGACCGCTCGCGCCTGCTCGCCCTGCTCGACACCCTGCTGCTGGCCGGTGCCGAACCGGACCAGGCCGCGGCCGGTGCGGTCACGCCGCTGCTGCTGCTGCTGGGCGCACGCGCCGAGCCCGGCACCGCCTGCGACGAACAGGTGGTGATGGCTGCGGTGGAACGTCTGCTGGACGAAGACGTGAGCCTTGAGGTGCGTGATCCGCGCGGCTTCGGACCGCTGCACCTCGCGGCCCTGCACGGCCTGCCGCTGCTGGTGCAGCGCCTGCTGCGCGCTGGTGCCGATCCGGAGGCGCGCGACAGCCTCAACCGCAGCCCACGCGAGATCGCGGTGATGCGTGGCTTCATCGACGTGGCCGGCGAGTTCGAACCGCGCGTGCCGGGTGTCTCGTCGATGGCGCGGTTCCTGCGCGACAACGGTTGAGCACCGGGGTCGGATCCCTTTCCCACGGAAAGGGCTCTGACCCCGGCATCGCGTCATCCACGCATGGCGTGGATCCACTGCTGGAATCCGCAGTGGGTAGTGCCGGCCGCTGGCCGGCAACCTCCTGAAACCTTCGGGATCACGAGGCTGCCGGCCAGCGGCCGGCACTACCGGGTCCATCAGCCATCGGGTGGGTGCCGACCGTTGGTCGGCACGCCTACTTGCCGTCGCTTTCCGCGTCGGCCTCGAACAGATGCATCAGGTCGTTGCGTGCGTCGCGCGAGGTCTGGATCACCGCTGCCTCGTCGTCGTACACCAGGTACTGGTCGCGCAGCAGCTGCTCATCGTGCTCGCGGAAGCGCTGCACGTGGCGCTCGGCCACGTCCGGTGCCACGCCCAGCGCGGTCAGCACGCGGCCGCTCATCTCCAGGCTGGTGCCGAACACTTCGCGGAACGGCTCGGCCGACATGTCCATCAGGCGCCACGCATGCTGGCGGTTGCGTGCACGCGCCAGCACCGTCGCGTCCGGGTACAGCCGGCGCACCATGCGCACCGCGCGCAGGTTGGTTTCCGGGTCATCCACGGTGATCACGAACACATCGATGTGCTCGCCCCCGGCCGCGCGCAGCATCTCCGGCCGGGTCGGGTCGCCGTAATACAGCTGGTTGCCGAATCGGCGCAGGTCGGCCACGGTATCCGGGTTCGCCTCCAGCGCCACGAACGGCACCTTCTGCGCGGTCAGCAGGCGCGCGATCACCTGGCCGAAGCGGCCCATGCCGGCGATCAGCACCTTGGGCCGGTTGTCCGGCGCCACCTTGTCGGCCTCGGCCGGCTCGCGCGGAGTGGCTTTCTCCTGGCCGAGCAGTTTCAGCAGCGCGATCATCAACAGCGGCGTGATCGCCATTGACAGGCCGACGATCGCCACCAGCCGGTCGTGGTTGGCGTTGCCCAGCAGGTGCGCGCGCTGTGCCTCGTTGAACACCACGAAGGCGAACTCACCGCCCAGCCACAGGACGCTGCCCAGCAGCAGCGATTGCCGCGAGCTGAGCCGGGCGACACGTCCAACCGCGTAGAGCAGGCTGAACTTGACCACCAGCAGGATGCCGACACCTGCGGCGATCAGCCACGGCTCGGCGGCGATGCGGTCCAGGTCGATGCCCATGCCCACCGCGATGAAGAACAGGCCCAGCAGCAGCCCCTTGAACGGCTCGATCTGCGCTTCCAGCTCATGCCGGAACTCCGAATCGGACAGCAGCACGCCGGCCAGGAACGCGCCGAGGCTGGGGCTGAGGCCGGCTTCCTGCATGAACCAGGCGGTGCCCAGCACCACCAGCAGGGCGGTGGCAGTGAATACTTCCGGGCTGCGGGTGCGCGCAATGATGCTGAACACCTTGCGCAGCACCGGTCGTCCGCACAGGATCACCACCGCCAGCGCACCCAGCGCCACGGCCGCATCTTCCCAGCGCAGGGTCTCGTTCTTGACCCCGCCCAGCAGCGGGATGGCCGCCAGCAGCGGGATCGCGATCAGGTCCTGGAACAGCAGGATGGCAAAGCCCAACCGGCCGTGGTCGCTGTTGATCGCCTTGTGCTCGGACAGCAGCTGCAGGCCCACCGCCGTGGATGACAGCGCCAGCGCCACGCCTACCACCAGCGCGCTCTTCCACTGGAAGTGGTCGAGCAGCAGCAGGCCGCCCAGCACCAGCCCGGACAGCGCCACCTGCGCCGCACCGGCACCGAACACCGAGCGCCGCATCACCTTCAGGCGTGCCGGCGACAGCTCCAGGCCGATCACGAACAGCAGCATCACCACGCCGATCTCGGCGGCGCCGAGGATGCGGTCGGCGTCCTGCACGAAGCCCAGCCCGTCCGGGCCGAGCACCACGCCCGCCGCCAGGTAGCCCAGCACCGCGCCGAAGCCGAACTTCTTGAACACCGGCACGGCGATGACCGCCGCCAGCAGCAGCACCAGCGCCAGTTCCAGACCACCGCTATGCATGGGAATACCTGGTCATCGGGGAGCCGCTGTGCGTCCGTTCGGGTTGGGAAAAGCGTGGCGAACACCACCGCGCCATTATGCGCGCCGGCCTGTGTACGCACGAGAACAACCTGCGGGCAGGGTGCTGCCGCGGCGGGACCGGGTTGACCTGCATGGTCCACGGGTCCAGACTGCCCGCCGCTGGCGGCGCGTCCGTCGGCACACGCATCCCGGAGTCCCCAACCCATGTCCAGCGACAGTAGAAGTCGACCTCGTTCGACGCCAGCGATGGCCACCGCCTGACATCGGGACGGTTTGCCTGCGTTGGCGTTGCGCGAGGTCGCACCCCCACAAGGCAAACCCGATGAACCAGAAGCAATTGCTGCGCCCGGTGGCCGATGCCGCCGCACTGGCCGCGCCGCTGGCGAACTTCAACACCGCCGATGCGGTGGAATTCCTCAACACGCTGGAACTGACCCGCGCCGCGGAAACGCTGGCTGCGCTGCCGTTGCCGCGTGCAGTGAAAATGCTGGAAGCGCCGGAACTGCACCGCAGCGGCGAACTGGTGGCTGCGCTGCCGCCGGCGCGCGCTGCCGCCCTGCTCGGCTTGATGGCCGACGACCGCGCCACCGACATCGTCCATGAGCTGGATGAGGAAGAACGCGCCCGGTTGATCCCGCTGCTGGGCACCGACGCCCGCCAGGCCATCCAGAAGCTGCTCAGCTACCCGCCGAACACCGCCGGCGCGCTGATGACCACCGAGTACGTGGCGGTACCCGCCAGCTGGACCGTGGCGCAGACCCTGCAGCACATCCGCCAGGTCGAGCGCACCCGTGAAACGGTGTACGCGATCTACGTGCTGGACCCGGCCAGCCAGCAGCTGCAGCAGGTGGTGACCATGCGCCGGCTGATCACCGGCCTGCCGGAGGAGTCGATCCTGGACGTGGCCCAGGTCAATCCACCGGTGACGGTGGACGCACTGATGGACCAGGAAGAAGTGGCACGGCTGATCCGTCGCCACGACCTGCTGGCGATCCCGGTGGTCGATGCGCAGCAGCAGATGCTCGGCATCGTCACCGTCGATGACGTACTGGATGCGCTGATCGAGGAATCCACCGAGGACGCGCACAAGTTCGGCGGCATGGAAGCGCTGGACAAGCCGTACATGCAGATCGGTTTCTTCGAGATGCTGCGCAAGCGCGCCGGCTGGCTGAGCGTGCTGTTCCTGGGCGAGATGCTGACCGCCAGCGCGATGCAGCACTATGAGGACGAACTGGCGCGCGCGGTGGTGCTGACCCTGTTCATTCCGCTCATCATGAGTTCGGGCGGCAACTCCGGTTCGCAGGCCACCTCGCTGCTGATCCGCAGCCTGGCGCTGCGCGAACTGCGCCTGCGCGACTGGTGGAAGGTGGCCCTGCGCGAAGTGCCCACCGGCATGGTGCTGGGCGCGATCCTCGGCTGCCTGGCCATCGTGCGAATCGTGATCTGGCAGCTGGGTGGCCTGCATGACTACGGCGAGCACTGGATCCTGCTGGCGATCACCATCGGTGCGGCGCTGGTCGGCATCGTCACGTTCGGCTCGCTGTCCGGATCGATGCTGCCGTTCATCCTGAAGCGGCTCGGCTTCGACCCGGCCAGTGCCTCGGCCCCGTTCGTGGCCACCCTGGTGGATGTGACCGGACTGGTGATCTATTTCAGCATCGCCGCGATGATCCTGCACGGAACGCTGCTGTAACAAAAAAGGGGACGGAGGGGATTAAGTCGTTTGTGGCACAAACGACTTAATCCCCTCCGTCCCCTTTTTTGGGTACCGTAGGCGCATGAGTACCTACCACCTGCAGTCCGTGTTCCGTCCGCAGTCGGTCGCGGTGATCGGCGGCAGCCCACGTCAGCGCTCGGCCGGACGTGCGGTGATGCGCAACCTGCGCGGCACCGGCTTCCCCGGCAAGGTGGCGTGGATCAACCCGCGGCATGCCGAAATCGATGGCATCCGCACCGTGAAGCGGCTGAAGGACCTGGACTGGGTGCCGGATCTGGTGGTGATCACTGCGCCGGCGTCGATCGTGCCGCAGGTGGTGCGCACCGCTGCCGAACGCGGCGTGCAGGCGGCAATCATCCTCACCGCGCACCTGGGTGAAGGCCCGGGCTCGCTGTCGGCGCAGGTGGAGGCGGTGGCGCGCAAGCATGGCCTGCGCATCCTCGGCCCACACTGCCTGGGTGTGATTGCACCGCACGCACGGCTCAATGCCAGCATCGCCGCGCACTTCCCGCAGGCCGGTGATCTTGCGTTGATCTCCGAATCCTCGGCCATTGCCGCCGCGCTGGTGGAGTGGGGCGTGGCCCGCTCGGTCGGGTTTTCCGCGGTGGTCTCGCTGGGCGACACGATGGACGTCGACTTCGGTGACCTGCTCGACTACTTCGCCACCGACTACCGCACCCGCGCCATCCTGCTCTACGTCGAGCAGATCAAGGATGCGCGCAAGTTCATGTCGGCCGCGCGTGCCGCCGCCCGCGCCAAGCCGGTGGTGGTGGTGAAGTCCGGCCGCGCCGAGCGCGTGCAGCCGGGCAGCCGCGATACCCATGTGCAGGCCCTGGCCCGCGCCGACGACGTGTATGGCGCCGCGTTCAACCGCGCCGGCCTGCTGCGCGTGGGCGCGCTGGACGAACTGTTCACGGCCGCCGAATCGCTGGGCCGGTTGGGGACCTTCCCCGGTCGTCGCCTGGCCATTCTCAGCAATGGTGGCGGTGTCGGCCGCCTGGCCGTGGACCAGCTCATTGCACTGCGTGGCACGCTGGCCAACCTGTCCGACAGCACGGTCGAAAAGCTCGACGCGGTGCTGCCGCAGGGCTGGTCGCGCAGCAACCCGGTCGACATCGTGGTCGACGCCGATGGTGACCGCTATGCCGCCGCCATCGAGGCGCTGCTGGCTGACAACGAGAATGATGCGGTGATGGTGGTCAACGTGCCGACCGCATTCACTTCATCCGCAGACGCCGCACAGGCGCTTACCCGCACGCTCGGACTGCGCCCGCGCCATCACCGCGACAAGCCGGTATTCGCGGTGTGGCTGGGCAACGATGACCAGGCCACCGCCACGCTCAACGCGGCACGGGTGCCGACCTATCCGACCGAGGCCGAAGCGGTGCGCGGCTTCCAGCATCTGGTGCGTTACCGCGAAGCACAGAACGCCCTGATGGAAACACCACCCAGCCTGCCGCAGGACTTCAGTGTCGACGCTGCGGCCGCACGCGCGCTGGTCGATGCGGCATTGGCCAACGGCCAGCAATGGCTGGACCCGTTGGCCACCCACGAACTGCTCAAGGCCTACGGCATTCCCTCCGCGCCGGTGATGCACGCGCGCGATGCGCACGAGGCAATGGACCTGGCGCAGCCGTTGCTGGAGCGTGGCGCCAGCGTGGCGCTGAAGATCCTGTCCCCGGACATTCCGCACAAGTCGGAAGTGGACGGCGTGCGCCTGAACCTGTCCACGCTGCCGGCGGTGCAGAGCGCGGCCAACGCGATCCTGTCGCGCGCACGCCAGCTGCGGCCGGATGCGCGCATCGATGGCCTGCTGGTGCAGCCGACCATCGTTCGCCCGAAGGCGCGCGAGTTGATCGTCGGCATTGCCGATGACGCGACGTTCGGCCCGGTGATCGTGGTCGGCCGTGGCGGTACCGCGGTTGAAGTGATCAATGACAAGGCGTTGGCGCTGCCGCCGCTGGACCTGCGCCTGGCCCACGAGCTGATCGGCCAGACCCGCGCCTCGCGCATCCTCAAGGCCTATGGCGATGTGCCTGCCGCCGACGAGCGCGCACTGGCCTTGGCGCTGGTCAAGCTGGCGCAGCTGGCCGCCGACATTCCCGAAGTGCGTACGCTGGACATCAATCCGTTGCTGGTCGACGGCAAGGGCATCCTCGCCCTCGACGCACGCGTGGCGGTGGCGCCGTCGCGCATCCTGCACAAGGGCCGTGGCCATCCGCGTTTTTCGGTGTTCCCGTACCCGAAGGAGTGGGAGCGCACCATCGAACTGTCCGATGGCGGCCGCGCCTTCGTGCGTCCGGTGCGGCCGGAGGATGACGCGTTGTTCCGTGCGTTCTTCGCCCGCGTCAGCGACGAGGATCTGCGCCTGCGCTTCTTCCAGTCGGTGAAGCACTTCAGCCACGAGTTCATCGCGCGCCTGACCCAGCTCGATTACGCACGCTCGATCGCACTGGTGGCGATCGAACCGCGCAGTGGCGAAATGCTCGGCGCGGTGCGCCTGCACGCCGATGCCGATTACCACCGTGGCGAGTACGGCATCCTGATCCGCTCGGACCTGAAGGGGCACGGCATCGGCTGGCGGCTGATGGCGATCATGATCGAGTACGCCAAGTGGCTGGGCCTGGACGTGGTCGAGGGCCAGGTACTGCGCGAGAACAGCACCATGCTGGCGATGTGCCAGAGCCTGGGCTTCAAGACGAAGCTGGACCCGGATGACCCGACGGTGATGATGGTGACCCTGCCGGTGCAGCAGGTCGAGGTGCCGGCGGCACCGCTGTAGAGTCGAGCTCGCTCGACTGTTGCCATCGAAAGCAGTCGAGCAAGCTCGACTCTACGACCAGGCTACCGCATCGGTTCCACCACCACTGCCGTGCCGTAGCACAGCACTTCGGTCAGCCCGGTCATCACATCGGTGGCGTCGTAGCGCATGCCGATGATCGCGTTGGCGCCCAGCTGCCGCGCGTGCTTGACCATGTCGCGGTAGGTTTCCTCGCGGGCCTGTTCACACAGCTCGGTGTAGATGGTGATGTTGCCACCGAACAGGGTCTGGATGCCGCCGAGGAAATTGCCGACGATCGAGCGCGAGCGCACGGTGATGCCGCGCACCACGCCCAGGTTGCGCACCACGCGATGGCCGGGCAACTCGAAGGCGGTGGTGACCAGTGAATCGTCGAAACGTGTCAGCGAGGTCGTCGGGTTGCCGCTGTTGTAGGGGTCTGCCATGGCCGCATCCTTGGAACGGGTAGGGTCGAGGGCTGCATCCTAGCGTGTCGTCGCGCTGCTGGGCCGGTTCTGCAACGCACAGGGCCAGCCACGGCATGTCCTTGCCACCGCACCGGCGCGACAATACCCGCATGACCGACCGTATCCCCCTGCTGCTGCTGCCTGGCCTGCTCAACGATGCCGAACTGTGGCGCGCGCAGTTGGCCGATCTGGCCGACATCGCCGATTGCACGGTAGGCGACCAGACTCGCGGCGAGACCCTGCAGGCGGTGGCCGAGGACGTGCTGGCGCAGGCGCCGGAACGCTTCGCCCTCGCCGGTTTCTCGCTGGGTGGCTTCGTCGCCCAGCAGATCCTGCGCATCGCGCCGGAACGCGTGCTGCAGCTGGCGCTGGTCGATACCTCGATCCACGCCGATTCACCGGAACGTGCCGAACAGCGCCGCAGCCAGCGCGCCAGCGTGCGCCTGCCCGGCAAGTTCCATGGCTTCGGCGATGTGCTGATGCGCAGCTACATCGATGCCTCGCGGCTGGATGATTACGTGCTGGTGCAACGTGTGCGTGACATGACCGCCCGCCTGGGCGCGGACGTGTTCCTGCGCCAGAGTGCGCTGGAACGCCGTGACGGCCATGACGTGCTGGCTGGCTACCGCGATCCGCTGTTGATCATCTGCGGGGCCAACGACCGCATTACGCCACTCGCGGTCAGCGAGGAAATGCACGCCCTGGTGCCGCACTCGCAGCTGGTGGTGGTGCCGGACTGCGGGCACCTGGCCCCGATGGAGAAGCCGGACGAGGTCAGTGTGGCGATGCGCGGGTGGTTGCTGCAGGGCTAGGCCAAAGCCGCTTCTGGTGGGTGCGGACCTTGGTCCGCACGGTGTTTCAATGATCCATCAGAGGTCAGTGCCGACCAAGGGCGGCACCTACCGATTCCGATCCGCAACCGCGGTCGGGATCAATCCCAGGCGGGTGCAATCCCTTCCGGATTCGCCAGGCGATGGCCACGGTCCAGCTTGGCGATCTGCGCCATGTCTTCGTCGGTCAGGCGGATCGCTGCCGCTTCCAGGTTGCTCGACAGGTTCTCGCGCTTGGTCGACGACGGGATCACCGAGAAGCCCTGCTGCAGCGCCCAGGCCAGCGCGATCTGCGCCGGAGTGGCCTGGTGGCGGCCGGCAATGGCCTGGATCACCGGGTCCTTGATCACCTCGCCATAGGCCAGGCTCATGTAGGCGGTGACGTGGATGCCGTTGTCCTGCAGGAACTTCACCAGCAGGCGGTTCTGCAGGTAGGGATGGATCTCGATCTGGTTGGTGGCGATGGCATCGGCGCCAAGGATCTCGATGGCCTTGCGGGTCTGGGCGATGGTGAAGTTGGAGATGCCGATCGCCTTCGTCAGGCCCTGTGCCTTGGCCTCGGCCAGCGCCGGCAGGTACTCCTCCATCGGCACGTCGACCTTGTCGTTCGGCGACGGCCAGTGGATCAGCGTCAGGTCCACATGATCGGTGCGCAGCTTTTCCAGACTGGTACGCAGGCTGGCCAGCAGCGCTTCGCGCTTGAACGCGGTGATCCAGACCTTGGTGGTCAGGTAGATCTCTTCGCGCGGCACGCCGGAATCGGCGATGGCCTGGCCGACCTCGGCTTCATTGCCGTAGATCTGCGCGGTATCGATGGCGCGGTAGCCGACATCCAGCGCATTGCGCACCGAGTCGATCACGGTCTGGTCTTTCAGGCGGAAGGTGCCGAGACCGAAGGCGGGGACAGTCATGGGGAGCTCCAGCAGAGGGGAGGGATGCGAATATCCAGCAAAGGGTAGGCCAGTGGCCGCATGCGTGCCGGCAACGGTGCATTGCACCACCGTACCGGCAGGGCATGACCTATCTCAATGCGTGGCCACGGCGATGCCATCGGCGCGGTCATCGATGCCGTCGCGGCGGTCCAGGCGGCCGCTGAGCACGGTCAATGCATACGCACCCACCACCACCAGCGCGCCCAGCCACGGCGTGTGCATCAGGCCGATGTTCTCCACCACCAGGCCGCCGAGCGAGGCGCCCAGCGCGATGCCGATGTTGAAGGCGGCGATGTTCAGCCCCGATGCGACGTCGGTGGCCTGCGGCGCATAGCGCTGAGCCTGCTTGACCACATACACCTGCAGGCCGGGCACGTTGCCGAACGCCACCGCACCCAGTGCCAGTACCGTCAGCAGCATCAGCCAGGTGTTGTAGGCGGTGAAGGTGAGCACGAACAGCACGACGGCCAACAGGGCGAAGATGCGCTTCAGTGCGGGCACCGGGCCCATGCGGTCGGCCATGCGCCCGCCCCACAGGTTGCCGATCGCCACCGACACGCCGTACACCAGCAGCACCAGGCTGACTGCGTTTGCCGAGAAACCAGTGACGTCCTGCAGGATCGGCGCCAGATAGGTGAAGGCCAGGAAGGTGCCGCCGTAGCCCAGCGCGGTCATCGCATAGACCAGCAGCAGGCGGGGTTGGGCGAGTACGGCCAGCTGCTGGCGGAAGCTGGCCGGCGCACTCTGCGGCACGCTGCGCGGCACGAACAGCAGCGCGCCGAGCAGGGCGATCACGCCCAGCGCGGCCACCGCCAGGAAGGTGGCGCGCCAGCCCAGGTGCTGGCCGATGAAGGTGCCCAGCGGCACACCGGTCACCAGCGCCACGGTGAGGCCGGTGAACATGATGGCGATCGCGCTGGCGGCCTTCTCCTTCGGCACCACCGCGGTGGCGATGATCGAACCGATCGAGAAGAACACACCGTGGGCGAGGCCGGTGAGGATTCGTGCGACGATCAGCGAGGTGTAGCCCGGCGCCAGGAAGGCGATGACGTTGCCGAGGGTGAACAGCACCATCAGCGCCACCAGCAGCGACTTGCGCGGCACGCGGCCGGTGAGCGCGGTCAGCACCGGCGCACCGATGGCCACGCCGAGGGCATACAGCGAGACCAGCAGGCCGGCCGAGGGCAGGCTGACCTGAAGGTCGGCGGCAATGGTGGGAATCAGGCCGACGATGACGAACTCGGTGGTGCCGATGGCGAAGGCACCGAGGGTCAGCGCCAGCAGGGCGAGGGGAATGCCACGGATCATGGCCGGCTCCGGAGGGAAGGAAGGCGCGCAGTGTGCGCGGCGCACCTTTGCCGAAAAACCGGCCTTCACTCCAATCACTATTGCCGTCCAGTCAATAATGGCGGCATGAAGACCACTCTCGATGAAATGCAGGCCTTCCTCGCGGTGATCGACAGCGGGTCGATCAGTGCTGCCGCCGAACAGCTGGGGCAGACGCCGTCGGGCGTGAGCCGGGCGCTGGGGCGGCTGGAAGACAAGCTCGGCACCACCCTGTTGACCCGTACCACCCGCCGCCTGCACCTGACCGCAGAGGGCGAGGCCTATCTGCGCCATGCACGGGCGATCATCGATGCGGTGGAGTCCGCCGAGGAACAGATGGCCGCCCGCCGCGAGCGCCCGGCCGGGCGCCTGCGCGTGGATGCGGCGATGCCGTTCGTGCTGCACGTGATCGCGCCGCTGGTGGCCGGGTACCGCGCGCGCTACCCGGAGGTGCAGCTGGAGTTGAACAGCTCCGAGCGCTACATCGACCTGCTGGAACGGCGCACCGACCTGGCGATCCGGATCGGGCCGCTGGCCGACTCCACCCTGCATGCGCGGCCGTTGGGTCGCTGCCAGCTGCGGCTGGTGGCCAGTCCGGCCTACCTGGCGGCACACGGCGAACCGGCCAGCGTCGCCGCGCTGGGCCAGCACACCCTGCTCAGCTTCAACGAACCGGAATCGTTGAATCACTGGCCGCTGCCGGGCGATGCCGATGGCCTGCTGCGGGTGCGTCCGGATATCGCGGTGTCCAGCGGCGAAACACTACGCCGACTGGCGGTGGAAGGCGTGGGCATCACCTGCCTGTCCGACCTCGTGACCGACCGCGACCGCGCCACCGGCACTTTGGTGCCGGTGCTGGCGACGCAGACGCTGGATGTGTACCAGCCGATCCACGCGGTGTATTACCGCAACACGGCGGTGTCGGCGCGGATCAGCTCGTTCCTGGATTACCTGGCTGAAGCGATGGCGCGGAGCGATTACCTGCGCTGAGGTCGTGGTGGGGTTGCCGGCCAGCGGCCGGCACTACCGTTCATCGCGGGGTAGTGCCGGCCGCTGGCCGGCAACCGGATCAATCAGGCCGCGCGCGCCAGCGCGTCCTTCGCTGCGGCGGTGGTCGACAGATCGAACACATCCACCGCGTCGATCAACCGGTTCGCCTGCTGCTCCAGGCTGCGCGCGGCGGCGCTGGCTTCCTCCACCAACGCGGCATTCTGCTGGGTGGTGCCGTCCATCTGGATCACGGTCTGGCTGACCTGTTCGATGCCCGCGCTCTGCTCCTGCGATGCGGCGGAGATCTCGGCCATGATGTCGGTGACGCGCTGCACCGACGCCACGATCTCGGCCATGGTGTCACCGGCCTCGCGCACGCGCCGTGCACCGTGGCCGACCTGTTCCACCGACGCTTCGATCAACGCCTTGATCTCCTTCGCGGCTGCCGCCGAACGCTGTGCCAGGGTGCGCACTTCGCTGGCAACCACCGCGAAGCCGCGGCCCTGCTCGCCGGCGCGTGCCGCTTCCACCGCGGCGTTCAGCGCCAGGATGTTGGTCTGGAAGGCGATCCCGTCGATCACGCTGATGATCTCGGCGATCTGCCGCGACGAGGTTTCGATCGCGCCCATCGTCGTCACCACCTGGCCGACCACGCTGCCGCCGTGAGAGGCAACGGTGTGCGCGCCGATCGCCAGCTGGTTGGCCTGGCGCGCATGCTCGGCGTTCTGGCGCACGGTGGAGGTCAGTTCCTCCATCGATGCCGCCGTCTCTTCCAGGTTGGCGGCCTGCTGTTCGGTACGGCGCGACAGATCGTTGTTGCCGGCGGCGATCTCCGCCGCCGCCGTGTGGATGTTGCCGGAGGCGTGCTTGATGTCGGTGACGATGGTTGCCAGCTGCGTAGCGGTGGTGTTCGCGTCGCCGGCGATACGCGCGAACACGCCCTGGAAATCACCGTGCATGCGCGCGCCGAGGCGGCCATCGGCAATCGCGCGCAGCATGCTGGAGACCTCGCCGAGGTTCAGTTCGGTGGTCTGCATCAATCGGTTCAAGCCGTCGACCATTGCGCGGAAATCATGCTCGAAGCGTGCGCTGTCGCCGCGCTGGCTGAAGTCACCGGCGGCGGCGGCTTCGGCCAGGCGGCGGATCTCGCCGTTGATCATGCCGAGATTGGCCTTGGCCGTATCCAACGCGTTGGTGATCACGGCCTTTTCGCCGGGCAGGCGTTCCATGTCCTGGCTGAGGTCACCGACGGCATAGCGGCCCATGATCGAGATCGCGCGCATCTTCACCTGGATGTGCGCGTCAACCAGCGTGTTGCAATCGGCCACCATGGTGCCGAACGCGCCCGGGAACGCACTGGCATCCATGCGATGGCTGATGGTGCCGGCGTCATGCGCCTGCGCCATCGTCGCCTGTGCGTCCAGTACGCCGCGCAGCGTGGACTGCACCGCCTGCATCGCCTGCGCGAGGCGACCGATCTCGTCGCGGCTGCGCACCTGCACCACGTGCTGCAGATCACCGGCGGCCACGGCACGCGCAGCGGCTTCCACCGCCAGCACCGGCTGCACCACCGCGCGCCGCAGCCACCAGGCCAGGCCCATCAGCAGCAACACGGCGGCCAGCACGGTCAGCGCCGCGCACAGCAGCAGGGTCTGCCGCGCCTGCTGCGACCGCGCCGCTACGGTTGCTTCGGCCACCTGTGTGGCATGCGTGCTCAGCGCATCCAGTGCGGTCGCCACCGGGCGGTCCTTGCCACGCACCAGATTGTCGCCGGCGGCGGGATCGTAGCCGGCTTCCGCAAACGCCTGCAGGGCGGCGTGGTAGTCCTTCTGCAGCTGCGTGTGCAGGCCGATGAAGGACTGTGCCAGTTCGCGCGTGCGTATGTCCGGGCTGGCTACGAGGCCCCTGGCCAGCTGCTCGACCAGGCGGCCCTCGCTGTCAAAGGCGTCCAGATGGCGCTGGCGCAGCGCGTCGTCGTGGCCGCGCAGCAGCACGTTCTTCCATTCCTGCACCTGGCCGCGGAACTCGCGCTGCAGGCGTTCGGCGTCGCGGCTGTGCGCGACTTCGGGTGGAACCTCGGTGGACAACTTCAACCAGGCGGAGGCCAGGCCCGCCAATGCGCACAGCAGGACCACGGCCAGACCAACGGAAACCGCGCCGAGCAGCTTGGACTGCAGGCGCGGAGCACGGACAGACGCTTTCATGGAAGGGACTCTCGGGAAGGGGCAATGCGGTATCGACCTGGCCCCACACGTCTGAAGTGCGACGCTTATCACATTACCGTTTCGTTTAGTGATGTGAAGGGGATGTTTCATAGGACAAATGTGTCCATATGGAACGAAAGAAGACCCTCGACAGAGAATTTAAATGTAACTATCGTTGTTACATGAAATCCGCGAATCCACTGTCCGACGCCCTGCATGTGATGGCGCACCTGGTCGGCCATGCCGCCCCGCGCACGTCCGAGCAGCTGGCGTCCTGCCTGCCGACGCATCCAGTGGTGATCCGTCGCCTGCTGGCGCAGCTGCACAAGGCCGGTCTGGTGCGCAGCACCCGCGGCCACGGCGGCGGCAGCCTGCTGGCATGCGATGCCGCGGCGATCACCCTGCATGACATCTACCTGGCGGTGGGCGCACCACCGCTGGTCCAGGTCGGCGCACGCGACTCCGGCGGTGGCTGCCCGATCCAGCGGCTGGTCAACAGCGCCCTGCTCGAAGGGGCGCGCGAAGCGCAGCGCCTGCTCGAAGCGCGGCTGCAGGCGACCACGCTGGACCAGCTCGGCGCCGACTTCGCCCGCCATCTTGCCCATCACCGTTCCCTGGAAGGTCACCATGAATCCTGATGTGCTCATCGTCGGCGGCAGCTATGCCGGCATTGCCGCCGGACTGATCCTTGCCCGTGCCCGTCGCCCGGTCACCGTCATCGACGCCGGTTCGCCGCGCAACCGTTTTGCCAGTCATTCGCACGGGGTGCTCGGGCTCGATGGCATCAGTGGCGCCGAGCTGCTGAAGACGGCGCGCCAGCAGCTGCTGGACTACCCCACGGTGCGTTGGGTGCATGCCGAAGCCGTGCAGGCCACCGCCAGCGCCGAAGGCGTGGAAGTGCGTACCGCCGATGGCCAGGTGCTGGCCGCGCGCAAGCTGCTGCTCGCCAGCGGTATTGCCGACCAGTTGCCGGCGTTGCCGGGCCTCGCCGAGCGCTGGGGCAGCACCGTGCTGCACTGCCCGTACTGTCATGGCTATGAAGTGGGTGGTGGTGCCATTGGCCTGCTTGGTGGTCATCCGATGTCCGCCAGCAAGGCGCCGCTGTTCGCGGACTGGGGCAATGTCACGTTCTTCAGCATGGGACTGGACATCACGGATGAGGAGCGCGCCGCCATGCAGCAGCGCGGCGTGCAGATCGAGACGTCACCCGTGCTGGGCGTGCAGGGCGACCAGCCGACCTGGCTGGAAGTGGAGCTGGCCGACGGCCGCCGAATCGCCCAGCGTGCGTTGTTCGTGCCGGCCACCCAGGCGATGGCCACGCCATTGGTGCAGCAGCTGGGCTGCACGTTGGTCGAGAGCCCGCTGGGCGTGCTGATCGAGGTCGATGCGATGAAGCACACCTCGGTGCCGAACGTGTATGCCGCAGGCGATGCGACCACGGTGGGCAACATCACCCTGGCCATGGCCGAAGGCGTGCGCGCGGGCATCGGCGTGCACCATGCGCTGGTGGCCGAGGACAGCGTGCCGCGCTGAATGTGCCGGGGTCAGATCCCTTTCGCAGAAAGGGATCTGACCCCCGACGCCACGTGTTGCTCTGGTAGAGGCCGGCCTTGGCCGGCACCGCTCCATTACCCCTTCACGCACAGCACCTGCCGCAGGGTGTGCACCACCTCGACCAGGTCCAGCTGCGCGGCCATCACATCGTCGATCGACTTGTACGCGGCCGGTGACTCGTCCAGCACGCCGCTGTCCTTGCGGCATTCCACGTGCGCGGTGGCCTCGCGGTGCTGGGCCAGCGTGATCTGCTGGCGCGCCGTGCCACGGCTCATCACCCGGCCGGCGCCGTGGCTGCAGCTGTGGAAGCTGTCCGCGTTGCCCTTGCCGCGCACGATGTAGCTGCGCGTGCCCATGCTGCCGGGAATGATGCCCAGCTCGCCCTCACGCGCGCTGACCGCACCCTTGCGCGTCACCAGCAGTTCCTGCCCGTGGTGCGTCTCCTTCTGCACGTAGTTGTGGTGGCAGTTCACCGCCATCGCCGCCAGCTGGAACTTCGGCAGCCGGTGGCGCATCTCGGCCAGCACGCGCGACATCATCGCCTCGCGGTTCTGCCGGGCGTAGTCCTGCGCCCACGACACCGCTTCAACGTAGTCATCGAACAGCGGCTCGCCTTCCATGAAGAACGCCAGGTCCTTGTCCGGCAGGTGGAAGCCCAGCACGCGCCGCGCCAGTTCCTCGCGCGCCTTCTCGATGAAGTAGGTGCCGATCAGGTTGCCGGTGCCGCGCGAGCCGCTGTGCAGCATCACCCACACCGTGTCCGTCTCGTCCAGGCACAGTTCGATGAAGTGGTTGCCGCCGCCCAGCGTACCCAGCTGGCGGTCGAGCTTGTCGGTGCGGATCCTGCGGTGCTTGTCCTTGATCTTCTCCAGGCCGGCGGCCAGCCCGGACTGCACCAGCCGGGTGTGGATGCTGTCGGGCATGCGGTGATGTTCGCCGCCACGGCCATTGCCGACCGGGATGCTGCGCTCGATGCTGTTGCGCAGCTGCCGCAGGTCATCGGGCAGGTCATCGGCGCGCAGCGTGGTACGCACCGCCGCCATGCCGCAGCCGATGTCGACGCCGACCGCGGCCGGGATGATCGCCCCGCGGGTCGGGATCACCGAGCCGACGGTCGCGCCCTTGCCCAGGTGCACGTCCGGCATCACGGCCACCCACGGCCCGACGAACGGGATCGCGGCGATGTTGCGCAGCTGCTCATGTGCCTGCGCTTCCAGCGGCACTCCGTTGACCCAGCCCTTGATCGGCGTGGTGCCCTCGGCATGCAGCCATTGATAGTTCTGTTGAGTGTCCATGTCTTCTTTAATGTCCTTGATGGGCCGGCGGCGCGTCCCTGCGCCACCGCGACCCCCTACCTGATCGTCACCAGCTGCTTCAGCACGCCATCCAGGCCGCCGAACACGGTGAGCGTGTCGATCTTCTCGGTGACCTTCTCCAGTGCCTCCAGCTCCTTCAAGCGCATCAGCACCGGGTTGTCCTCGATCAGCTTTGCGGTGTTGAGCTGCGAACGCGTGGCGTTGGCCTCCTCGCGGCGACGGATCACGCTGGCCTGGGCCTGCTTTTCGGCCAGCACCACGCCGTTGAGGATCTCCTTCATCTCGCCCGGCAGGATCACGTCCTTGATGCCGACGCCGAGCAAGCGCACGCCGTGGCCTTCGATCGCCGCCTGCACATGCGCAGCGATCTCGCCGTCCAGTGCCGCCTTGTCACCCAGCAGCTCGTCCAGGCTGCGCGCGGCAATTGCCTGGCGCAGGCCGAACTGCAGCTGCCGGTAGACGAACTCATCGGCATTGCTGAGCGTGCGGTGCGCACGCACCGGGTCGACCACCTGCACGGTCGCGGCCAGGTTCACCCGCAGGGTCACCTTGTCGCGGCTGAGCAGTTCCTGGCCGGACACGTCCAGTGAACGTGCACGCAGTTCCACACGCTCCACCGACACGTTGCCGTTGAAGTTCCAGAACGCGTGCAGGCCGGCGTCCAGCGTCTGCCGCAGCGTGCCATCGATGAACAGCAGGCCGACCGACTCGCTCGGCACCGTGCTGATCACCGCCACACGCGGCAGCACGCCCAATTGACCCAGCCGCTGCTGCACGTCGGCCGGAATGCGCGGCTCGTCACCCAACGCCATTACCTGCACCTGGGTATCGACCGAACCGCGCCAGTACAGACGGCGGCTGCCCGGCGGCAGCACTTCATCGATGCGGCCGTTGCGCAGCAACAGGCCGACCTCGCTGGCGCCGACGTTGGCCAGCACGAAGTGCGTGTCCAGCGTCGCGCCCAGTGCCTCGATCAGGCTGTCCTGGTCGCTGCCGGTGTAGGCCGCGCCCTTCGATGCAGTGTGGATGTCCACGTGCGGCCGGCCGCCGAACGGCGACAGGCGGTGCACGCCCGGCAGCAGGATCTGCTGGAAACGACGGTTGCGATACACCAGGCCGCGCTCGCCGTCGCCGATCACGACCTTGATGGTCCAGAACATGGGAGTCTCTCCTTGTATGGCTCTGGTGGTTCGACCCGTTGCGGATGAATCGCCATGACCCGGGTCGATCCGGTCGTGGCGAGGCTGCCTGCACATCACGTGCAGGCGGCGGAAGAGGGCGGCCATCGGCGGACGGTCCGCGCGCGGAGCCTTCGATGCGCCGGCAGTGCTGCCATCGTCGTTCCCGGCAGGCAGCACCGGTGCGGAACGTGGCTGGCAGTGGCGGCGGGCCGGGGCCCGGCGTGAGGTCCGTTGCCTTCCACGTTCCTGCCCGAAGGCGATGTCGGTGGACGGCGACGATGGCCGCTGGGGCTTGCGCCCCGGGTGTTGCTTCAAGTCATGACGTGACAGGTCATGTGGTTTGGAGTGGGAATCGAACCCACGACAGACGGATTACGGATCCGTTGCTCTGACCAAGCTGAGCTATCCAGTTGGGGGCCGCGCGGAATCGAACCGCGTACCGGCGAACCGGCGCCTGCCTCCAGCAGGCGATCCAGGCGATGGCATGTCCGCGACCTCCGGCATACGCCACGGCAACGCCGCGCGCACCAGCCCGTGGTTGAAACGGGACCGTTGGATAATCGAGGGTGCAGGCCACCGACATTATCGGCGAGCGATAATGTTCTGATGCGATGCAGATAATGTCCAGGCGCTGCCAGTCGCGCGAAGTAAATCCTTCGGCGGGGCGGGAAAAGCCTGGGTCAGTGAGCGGCGGGTCGCCGCGCGGGGTGTAGTTCTGGCATCGCGGGTCCTTGTGTCGACGCAAACGAAAACGCCCCCGGGACTTGCGTTCCGAGGGCGTCGTCAGGCCTCGGAGATCGGGGTGGCCGATCTCCGCAGGGCGGGTATCAGGCCGTTGTCAGCTGGTCTTCCTTGCCGAACGCGCGCGCCGGCCCGTCCATGCGCAGGCATGGCAGCAGTTTGGCGATGGCGACGGAATGCGCGTTCAAGGGAAGTTTCCAGTGGTTGTTGAAACGAGGTGCGCACGATAAACCACGATTTAGTCGTGCGCAACCATTTTGTTCAATTATTTTCTTCTTTACCGCGCGATGCCGGCCAGCGGCCGGCACTACCGGACTGTGCAATGCCGGCCAGCGGCCGGCACTACCGGACTGTGCAATGCCGGCCAGCGGCCGGCACTACAACTCAGTCTTCCGTGCTGGCGGCGTCGAGTTGCGCGACATCCTGCACGCTCAGCGTTACGTTGGCCGCTGCCAGCAGATCGTGCAGCTGTTCGACGCTGGTCGCGCTGACGATCGGTGCGGTGATCGACGGCCGTGCGATCTGCCATGCCAGTGCGATCTGCGCGGCACTGGCGTTGTGCTTGCTGGCCACGTCATCCAGTGCCTGCAGGATGCGCAGGCCACGCGGATTCAGATAGCGCTTCACCACGTTCTCGCCACGTGCCGGGCTCTTGGCCGCATCGGCCGGCGTGCGGTACTTGCCGCTGAGGAAGCCACTGGCCAGCGCGTAGTAGCCGATCACGCCGATCTGTTCGCGCTGCACCAGCGGTTCCAGTTCCTTTTCGTAGCCGGCGCGGTCATACAGGTTGTACTCCGGCTGCAGGGTTTCGTAACGCGGCAGCTTGTAGTCGGTGGACACCTTCAGCGCATCGGCCAGGCGCGTGGCGCTGTAGTTGGACGCACCGATCGCACGCACCTTGCCAGCTTCGATCAACCGGCCGAATGCAGCCAGGGTCGCTTCCAGCGGCGTCGACTCGTCATCCTCGTGGGCCTGGTACAGATCGATCACGTCGGTCTGCAGGCGGCGCAGCGAATCCTCGACCGCCGCATTGATGTTGTCCGGGGTCAGGCCGGGGCGTTCGGCCCACTTGGCCACCTTGGTCGCCAGCACCACCTTGTCGCGCTTGCCGCTGCGGGCAAACCACTTGCCGATCAGCGTCTCCGATTCGCCGCCGGCATTGCCCGGCACCCAGGCCGAATAAACATCGGCGGTGTCGACCAGATTGAAGCCGGCGTCGACGAAGGCATCGAGCAGGGCGAAGCTGGCCTTCTCATCGGCGCTCCAGCCGAACACATTGCCACCGAAGGCGAGCGGACGTACATGCAGGCCGGAACGGCCCAGTTCGCGGGTTGCCGTCATGGGCACGGACTCCTTGGGGGAAGTGCTCCAGAATAAAACGCGTAGTGTGACCGTGCTGCGGCGGCGACCACAAAACAGTGTTCCGCGATACGCACGCCGCTAACGTTTTGTGAACACCTGGGACGCCGCGGCTGCTAGTCTCGCCCCATCTTCCGCTGGAGTCACTCCGATGATGCCTGCTTCGTCCCTGCGTGGTTGCCGCCTGCTGCTTGCTTCGGCCCTGTTTGCCGCTGTTCCCGCGTTCGCCGCACCGGCCACGGTGGCGCCGGCGAAGATCCAGGTGTCGCCGGCCATCGACGCGGCGGTGAAGGCACCCACCCGTGATGCCAACAACGTCAAGCGCGACGGCTTCCGCCACCCGTCGCAGACGCTGTCGTTCTTCAAGGTGACGCCGGAAAAGACCGTCATCGAGATCACCCCCGGCAACGGCTGGTACTCGGAGATCCTGGCGCCCCTGCTGCACGACAAGGGCCACTACGTTGCTGCGGTGGTCGATCCGATGGCGGTGCCCGAAGGTCGTGGACGCGACTACCAGCAGCGCAGCCGCGACAGCCTGGAAAAGAAGTACGCCGCTGCACCGGCACAGTTCGGCAAGACTGCCGTGGTGGCCTACGATCCGGCCAAGCCGGTGTTCGGCCCGGCCGGTTCAGCCGATGTGGTGCTGACCTTCCGCAACGTGCACAACTGGCGCAAGGCCGGCCAGGCGCAGGGCATGTTCCAGGGCTTCTTCAACGTGCTCAAGCCGGGCGGCGTGCTGGGCGTGGTCGAGCATCGTGCCAAGGCCGACGTAGCCGACGATGATGACACCGGCTATGTCGGCCAGCAGCAGGTGATCGCGATGGCCGAGGCGGCTGGTTTCAAGCTGGATGCGCGCAGCGAGGTCAACGCCAACCCGCGTGACACCAAGGACCACCCGAACGGCGTGTGGACGCTGCCGCCGACCAACCAGCACAACAAGGCCGACGATGCGAAGTACCAGGCGATCGGCGAAAGCGACCGCATGACCCTGCGCTTCATCAAGCCGTAGCGGGCGGCGCCGGGCTGCGCCCGGTGAGCGCTGCGGCGTCACAATGGACGTAACGTGTATCCGCCGGGCGTGGTCCGGCCCTGCTGCCAATGGAGTGGACAGTTGAAGAAGGTGTTCTATATCGCTGTTGCAGTGCTGGTGTTGGCGCGGCTGATTGACTTCGTGTTCTACGGTGGCCATGCCTACGACCTGGTGGCGACCGTGGGGTTTGCCGTGCTGTTTGCCGGTGCGCTGCTGGAGGAGCGTGCGCGTGCCATGAATCCGCCGCCGGTTCGCCTGCGGCGCCGGGCCAATGTCATCGCGGCGTGCGGCATCGCACTGGTGCTGGGCTCTTTCCTGCTGGAGTGGAAGGTCTTCGGTTGATCGCGCCGCAGCCTCGGCCGGCGTAATGCCCGGCAGCACCGGGGCCGCGCTCGGCCGAGGTTGCGCGGCATGGGACAATGCTGCACCTGCCGCCCGTAGTGCCCGCAATGCTGATCGCCTTCAACAAGCCCTTCAACGTGCTCTGCCAGTTCACCGACCGCAGCGTACCGCCGCGGCCGACGCTGGCCGGGTTCGGCCTGCCGCCGCGCGTGTATGCCGCCGGTCGCCTGGACCATGACAGCGAAGGCCTGCTGCTGCTGACGGATAACGGTGCGCTGGCGCACAAGCTGACCGACCCCAGGCACAAGGCCGACAAGACCTACTGGGTGCAGGTGGAAGGCACGCCCAGCGATGAGCAGCTGCAACGGCTGCGCGATGGGGTGGAGCTGAATGACGGACCGACCTTGCCGGCGAAGATCGAGCGCCTCGATCCGGCGCCGTCGCTGTGGACACGCGATCCGCCGGTGCGCTTCCGCAAGACCGTGCCCGACAGTTGGCTGGCGATCACGATCCGCGAGGGCCGCAACCGCCAGGTGCGGCGGATGACCGCGGCGGTGAACCTGCCGACGCTGCGGCTGGTCCGCGTGTCGATGGGACCCTACCGCCTGGACGACCTGCAGCCGGGGCAGTGGCGGCAGATCGGCTGAAACAGGAAGGGCCGGATACCCTACGGTATCCGGCCCTCATAGCGGGCTGATGGGCTCAGTTCCTGCGGAAGGAAGCCGACCCCGGCAGACTCAGGCGTCGCTGCCGATATCGCTGTGCTCGTCCACCACGGTGTCGTTGCGGCGGTCACGCGCATTGATGCGCTGCGCCTGGCCATTCACCACGTGGCCGTTGGCGGCCTTCTTCTTCTGCTGCTTGCGGTACAGCGCATAGCCGAGCAGGCCGACACCCACCGCAGCGGCGGCAATGGTCACCGCCGGGTTGCGCCGGGCGAACTTGGTGGCCACCTTGCCACCGGTCTTGACGGCGCCCAGCGCCGCGCCGGTCTTGATCCAGTCACTGGCCTGCGGCCCAAGGTGGCGCAGGCTGCCACCGGCACTCTTCAGGCCGTCGCCGGCGCTGTGGGCCAGGTCCAGGGCGCGCTCCAGGGCGCGGTCGGTGATTACGGTCAGCTTGCTCATGCGGGGGTCCTTTGCCTCGGGTCGAAGTCCAGTGTCGCGTGTTGCCCGTAAACGGTATGTCAGTCGAGGTGGCACGCGGTGTGACTTTACCGCAGCCATTCAGGATCAGGCAGGGTCCGGCTACGTCCCGCGCGGCTTGGCCCGATGCGTGGCCGTGGCCGTCCACGGGTCATCCGGCCACGGATGGCGCGGGTAACGGCCCTTCATCTCCTTTTTCACTTCGGCGTAGGTGCTTTCCCAGAAGTTGCGCAGATCCTGGGTGACCTGCAGCGGGCGGCCGCCGGGGGAGAGCAGGTGCAGGGTCAGCGGCACGCGGCCATCGGCGATGCGCGGCGTATCGGCCAGGCCGAACAGTTCCTGCAGCTTCACTGCCAGCACCGGCGGCAGCGGGTCGCCGCTCTCGCTGTCCAGCGCATAGGTGATCGGCCGCTCCAGTCCGGACGGCACGGTGATGCGGGTCGGCGCATGACGCTCGACCAGCTGCCGTTGTGGCCACTCCAGTGGTGATTTCAGCGCTTCGCCGAAGCTGGATTCGTCCAGCGCATCCAGTCGCGTCTTGCCGGCGAACGCGGGCTGCAGCCACTGCGCGCGATTGGCCAGCAGGGCGTCGTCGCTGCAGTCGGGCAGGCCGAGCTCGGGCATCCAGCGCCGCAGCGATTCCACCCGTGCCTGCCACTGGCGCAGGCCCTCGGTCCACGGCAGCGCCTGCAGGCCGAGCTCGGCCACCGCATCGGTCAGCGCCTGCGCGGCGTGCTGCGGATCGACCCGGCCGGCCGAGCGGCTGTCCAGCACGATCCGGTCGAAACGGGTCTCGCGCAGCGCCACCAAGGCGCGTCGCTCGCTGTCCCAGCGCACCACGTCTTCGGTGACGAAGCGCTCCGGCCATGCCTTGCGCAGCTGGCCTTCATCCACCGGTGCGGCACGCAGCAGCAGCGCATCGCGCGCCTCGAAGCGCAGTTCGCTGGCCACCAGCCACGGCTCACCGCGCAGGTCACTCAGTTCGTGCAGGCGCGCGCTGCGGCCATTGGCCAGCAGGTAGCGCAGCGGATCGCTGGGATGCTGGAAACCGATCCGGTCGGGAAAGGCGTGTGCAAGCAGATCGCCCAGTTCGTGCGCCTCGATGCTGGCCGGCGACGTGGCGTCGCAGCGCAGGCGGCGACGCCACTGCTTGGCGGCGGCATCAATGGCGGCCAGCCCGCTGCGGTTGGCATCGCCCGGTATGCGGCCATTGCGGAACGCAGCCAGTGCGCGCCAGCGGCTCGCCAGCGCGTCACCGCCCTGGCGCAGCGGGTCGCGCGCTTCCAGCAAGGCGGCCAGATCGGTGGCCAGCGCCTGCGCGCGGGCATCGGGCGCTGCCAGCAGCATCGCCGCCATCCGCGGGTGCGTACCCAGCGCCAGTACACGGTGCCCGAGTGCTGTGATCGCGCCCGAGTCCGACAGTGCACCCAGGCGTTGCAGCAGTTCGCGCGCCGCACCCATCGGGCCGGCCGGTGGCGGGTCGAGGAAGCGCAGGTCGCTGCTGCCCCACGCGGCCAGTTCCAGCGCCAGTCCGGCCAGTTCCACCTGGTCGATCTCGGCGCGGCGCTGCGGCTCCAATCGCTGCGACTGCGGCCACAGCCGCCAAGCCACGCCTTCGGCCACGCGACCGGCACGGCCCGCGCGCTGGTCGGCCGAGGCCTGTGCGATGGCCACCACGTCCAGCCGGGTGAAGCCGCTGTTGGGGTCGTAGCGCGGCTCGCGCGCCTGGCCGCTGTCGATCACCACGCGCACGCCGGGCAGGGTCACCGACGACTCGGCCACGTTGGTGGCCAGCACCACGCGGCGGCGGCCATCGCTGGCGGCCTGCAGCACGCGCGCCTGCTGTTCCACCGGCAGCTCACCATGCAGGGCCAGTACTTCGACGCCGGCATCCAGCGATTCCTGCAGGCCAGCCTGCACCCGAGCGATCTCGCGCTGGCCGGGCAGGAACACCAGCAGGTCACCGGGGTGATCGGCCAGGGCCTGCTGCACCGCGCGGCGCACCTGCAGTTCCAGCGTCTCATCGCGACGCGCCGGGAAATGGCTGACCGTCACCGGGTAGCTGCGGCCCTCGCTGCTCAGCCGCGGCGCATCGAGGAAGCGTGCCAGGCGCTCGCCATCCAGCGTGGCCGACATCACTACCAGGCGCAGGTCATCGCGCAGCTGCGCCTGCACGTCCAGCGCCAGCGCCAGCCCGAGGTCACCGCTGAGATGGCGCTCGTGGAATTCGTCGAACAGGATCGCACCGACTTCTTCCAGCATCGGGTCGTCCTGCAGCATGCGGGTCAGGATGCCCTCGGTGACGACTTCAATGCGGGTGCGTGCCGAGACCTTGTTCTCGAAGCGGATGCGGTAGCCGACCGTGCCGCCGACCTCTTCGCCCAGCTGCCGTGCCATGAACAGCGCGGCGCTGCGTGCGGCGACCCGGCGCGGCTCCAGCAGGATGATTTTCCGGCCTTGCAGCCATGGCGCTTCGAGCAGGGCCAGTGGTACCTGGGTGGTCTTGCCGGCGCCGGGCGGGGCTTCCAGCACCAGCCGTGGCTGCACGGCCAGGTGCTGCTGGATCTGCGGCAGCAGCGGGGAAATCGGGAAGAGCGGGGCATTCATGGGCAAAGGATAAGGGGCCATGGCGGCCGCAGGTACAATGCGCGGGCACTTTTCCCCCGCGATGACCATGCACCTGATCGATATCGGCGCCAACCTGACCCACGACTCCTTCGACCGCGACCGCGATGCCGTGCTGGACCGCGCACGGCAGGCCGGCGTGGTGCAGATGGTCATCACCGGTGCCAGCCGCGAGCACTCGCCGCTGGCCGTGCAGCTGGCGCAGCAGCACCCGGGCTTCCTGTACGCGACCGCCGGCGTGCACCCGCATCATGCGGTGGAGTACACCGAGGAATGTGATGCCGAGATGCGCGCGCTGCATGACCACCCGGAAGTGGTGGCGGTGGGCGAGTGCGGGCTGGACTACTTCCGTGATTTCTCGCCGCGTCCGGCCCAGCACCGTGCGTTCGAGCGCCAGCTGCAGCTGGCGGCAGACAACGGCAAGCCCCTGTTCCTGCACCAGCGCGACGCGCACGCCGATTTCATGTCGCAGATGAAGAACTTCGAAGGCCGCATCGGCCCGGCGGTGGTGCATTGCTTCACCGGCGAACGCGATGAGCTGTTCGACTACCTGGACCAGGACTGGTACATCGGCATCACTGGCTGGCTGTGTGACGAGCGCCGCGGCGCGCACCTGCGCGAACTGGTGAAGAACATCCCGGCCAACCGCCTGATGATCGAGACCGATGCGCCCTACCTGCTGCCACGCACGCTGAAGCCGATGCCGAAGGACCGCCGCAACGAACCGATGTTCCTTTCGCACATCGTGGAAGAACTGGCACGTGACCGTGGTGAGGACGTTGCAGTGACGGCGGCCAATGCGACTGCCGCCACGCGTGCGTTCTTCCGCCTGCCCGACGCGGGTTGACGGTAGTGCCGGCCAGCGGCCGGCACTACCGGAGCAGGTCGCGCAGGCCCTCACGGTAGCTGGGGAAGCGCGGCTGCCACGCCAGCGCTTCACGCGTGCCACGACTGTCGATGCGCTTGTTGCTCTCGTAGAAGCGGCGTAGCGTCGGGCTGAGTGCAGGGTCGTCCCATGCCGCGGCAGGTGGCATCGCAAACCCGCCCAGCTGCGCGGCGAAGGCCAGCACGTCCTGCGGCGGTGCCGGCTCGTCATCGCTGGGCAGGTACATCCCCTGCGCTACCGGTCGCTGCATCGCCGCGATGATCACTGCCGCAAGATCCTCTACGTGCAGGCGGTTGAACGCCAGGCCCGGCCGAATCACATGGCGGGCACGGCCCTGTGACAGCTGCAGCAACGCATTGCGCCCCGGCCCGTACAGGCCGGGCAGGCGGAACACCGCTGAAGCGATGCCACGTTCCTCTGCAAGCGCACGCCATTGCGCTTCGGCACGCAGGCGCTGCACGCCGGCTGCTTCGGTGGCATCGGCTGCGCTGTGCTCGTCAACCCAGCCGCCGGCCCGATCGGCATACACCGACGTGGACGACAGATAGCCCACCCAGCGCAGTGCCGGACTGGCCCGCAGAGCCGGCAGCAGCAGGCGCAGTGCCGGGTCGCCCGCGGCATCTGGCGGCACGCTGCACAGCACGGCCTCGGCCTGCGCGACCTCATCGAGCAGGGCGGGCGACGGTGGGGAGTCAGCGTGCAGCTGATGCCGCAGCAGGCCATCGTCCGGCGCCGACGAGGGGTCACGCACCGTGCCGATGACGTGCACTCCCCGTGCTTGCAGCTGCGTGGCCAGCACGCATCCGCTCCAGCCCATACCGAGGATCAGCACCCGCGTAGGCAGCGCGCTGGCCCGCAACGGGAGGCTCACGCGCCGCGCAGTGCCTGGTAGGCCTGCAGGCTGCTGTGGGCGACCTGCAGCAGCAGGGCTTCCTGATCGGCCTTGCGTGCACGCGCCAGCATGTCGCCGACGATCTGTTCGGCCTCTACCTGCTGGCTGGCTTCCAGATCCCGCAGCATCGACGCCTTCAATGCCGAGCCCGCCTGGGTAAGGGTGCCGCGTGCGGTGTCCTGCGCGGCATCGGGAATCGGCTCACCGGCAGCTTCGGCCACGGCCAGGCATTCGTCGTACAGGCCGCGCACGATCGCCTCGCCATCATCGGTGGCGACGATGGTGCCGATATCCGCGCGAAGCAGGCAGGTAGCAGCGGCCAGCGCGGTCAGGAAGGTGTACTTGATCCACTGTTCCTGGCCGATGTGTTCGCTCGCCAGGTGATCAAGATGGGCCTGCGCGCAGGCAGCGGCGAAGGCACGCACGCGTGCGGACGCAGCGCCGCGATCGCGCTCGCCGAAGGTGAGCTTGGCCGGCTTGCCCAGGTGCAGCACCGCACCGTCGGGGGCCTTGGTGGCGCTGATGAAGCACAGGCCGCCGAGCACGGCGTCGCGGCCGAAGCGCAGGTCCAGCGCGTTGTAGTGGTGCAGGCCGTTGAGGATCGGCAGCACGGTGGTGTTCGCGCCCACGGCTGGAACAATGGCGTCGATCGAGCTGTCGAGGTCGTAGGCCTTGCAGCTGAGGATGACCAGATCGAACGGCTTCTGCGCGGCCAATGCGGGCAGCGCATCGGCGGTGACGTGCTGCACCGGGAAGCTGGCATCGCCGAGCGGGCTGCGGATGACCAGGCCATCGCGGTCCAGCTGTGCGGCGCGCGCGGGGCGCACGAGGAAGGTCACGTCCACACCGGCCTGGGCCAGGCGACCACCGAAGTAACCGCCGGTACCGCCGGCGCCGAGGATCAGGATGCGCATTGCACGTTCACCGCTTTCTGGGGGAATCAGATCTGCGATTGTGCCGGAGATTGCGGCCAACGGCGGAGCCCCTCGTGGTGGTTCGCGCAGTTGGTTTCATGAGCTGGGTCGTGTGCGATGGGTTCGCGGGGGACGCCGTGAACCCATCCTTGGGGGCTTAGCCGCGCCATCCATGGCGCGGATACCCCCGCGAGCCCATTGCACACGACCCCTGACAGTTTCCGGGTGCGGCCACCACGGAAAACAGATCAGGAGCGGAAGCGGGTCGCTCGCTGCGCTCGCTCGTGTAGAGCGGTGCTCAGGGCAGTTGTTCGCTGAAGTCTTCGGTGTAGCCCAACAGCAGCGTGGTGCGGGTGGCCAGGGTTGCAGCCAGTTTTGACCACGTGTCATGCGTTCCGGCCGCGTAGACGCGCTGCAGGTCCGCGACCAACGCATTTGCCTGTGCAGGCGACGGCGCGCTGTCGCGCTGGAAGCCGAGCCACGATGCGCCGAGTCCGAACAAGCGGTAGTCATGGTGTTCCTGCAGGTGCCGGATCAGGGCGTGATTCTGGAAGATGTCCCAGTCCGCGCTGAAGTAACCGTTGGGTAGGGCGGCGATCAGCAGGTCATCGCGGTCCACCGGCACCTGTTGCACGCAGACCACCTCGTCGACGATCAGGTCCGGCGTTGCATTGGCGGCGACCAGCGCCTCGATGTCCTCGTCGCTGCACATCAGCGTGCCCAGCAGCGCGCTCCATTCCAGCCGATGAGAGGAATGCTCGAGCTGCGCGACCACATGCGCCAGCAACCGCTCGCGTGCCGCCAATGCATCTTCGGGGGTTTCCGGATCTTCGTCCTCGTACAGCGCGATGCGCGCGTCGTCGGACGCATGCATGCTGGTGTAGCGGCATTGGCCGACATCATCGAGCGTGCACAGGTAGCGATACCGGGGATCAGCCGTTTGTAGTGACGCCAGGTATTCCAGCATCTCATCCAACGAGGGTGAATCGCCCAGCAACGCATGGCTGAAGGCATCGATGGGGCCGTCTGACACGGCCTTGTCCAATGGAATGGAAGTGATCTTCATCGCCACAGCCTAGCCGCAATCCCGAACGAAAAGATCCGGGCGTCGGCCTTACCGTGAACGCTCCATCCACGCATGGCGTGGATCCATCGTGTCGACCAAGGTCGACACCCACCCACAGCAGCGGCAATCTGTCGAAGGCGGGGTGGGTCCGGTTGCGGGGGTGTCCGCGGCATGGATGCCGCGGCCAAGCCCCCAGGATGGGTTTACGGCGTCCCCCGCAACCGGACGCACCCCGCCATCCTCCGGCTAGTCAGCTTTTGCCGTTGAACTTGACGTTGACGTTGATTCAGCGGGTGCAGGGCCGCAGGCCCTGCAGGCAAAACTCAGCTGCGCATGCCCACGCCGCGACGCAGCAGCCACAGCGCCAACGCCGTCAGCACCACCACGAAACCGATCATCAGGCCGTAGGCCACCGGCAGCGGTACATCGCTGCTGCCCAGCAGGCCATAGCGGAACGCGTTGACCATGTAGAAGATCGGGTTGGCGTGCGTGGCCGCTTCGGCCCAGCCCGGCAGCAGCTTCACCGAATAGAACACGCCACCCAGGTAGGTCAGCGGGGTCAGGATGAAGGTCGGCACGATCGCCACGTCATCGAACTTCTTCGCATACACCGCGTTGATGAAGCCGGCCAGCGAGAAGATCGTCGCGCCCAGGATCACCGTGGTCAGCATCACCAGCGGGTGCGGGATGCGCACCGGGGTGAAGAACATCGCGATGATCAGCACGATCACGCCCACCATCAGGCCGCGCAGCACGGCGCCGGCCACGTAGCCCCACAGGATCACCCAGTTCGGCATCGGGCTGACCAGCAGTTCTTCCACGTGGCGACCGAACTTGGCGCCAAAGAACGAGGAACTGATGTTGCCGTAGCTGTTCTGGATCACGCTCATCATCACCAGGCCCGGCACGATGAACTGCATGTAGGTGTAGCCGCCCATGTCACCCACGCGCGACCCGATCAGGTTGCCGAAGATCAGGAAGTACAGGGTCATGGTGATCGCCGGTGGCACCAGGGTCTGGCCCCAGATGCGCATGATGCGGGCGACTTCGCGGCGCACGATGGTCATCAGCGCGATGCGGTTGCGCTGGCCGTCGGTCAGCTCGGTGGTGCTCATGCAGGCTTCTCCAGGTTGCCGGTGAGGCGCACGAACAGCTCCTCCAGGCGGTTGCTCTTGGTACGCATCGAACGCACGCGGATACCGGCCTCGTTGAGCGTGGCGAACACGCGGTTGAGGTCCATTGCGCGCGGCATGTCGATGTCCAGCGTGTGCGGGTCCGGCGCGGTCAGCGTCGCACCTTCGATCACCGGCAGCTGTGCCGGCAGGTCACCGTCGATGTCCAGCAGGAAGCCTTCCACGTCCAGCTTGGCCAGCAGGGTGCGCATCGGCCCCTGCTCGACGATCTGGCCATGGTTGATGATCGCCAGGTGGCGGCACAGGTACTCGGCTTCTTCCAGGTAGTGCGTGGTAAGGATGATCGTGGTGCCTGCGGCATTGATCTCCTTCAGCACGCGCCACATGTCGCGGCGGATCTCGATGTCCACGCCGGCGGTCGGCTCGTCCAGGATCAGCAGCCGCGGGCGGGTCATCATCGCGCGGGCGATCATCAGCCGGCGCTTCATGCCGCCGGACAGCGTGCGGCTCATCACCTGTGCCTTTTCCCACAGGTGCGCGCGCTTCAGTTCCTCTTCGGCGCGCTGCTCGGCTTCCTCGCGCGGTACGCCATAGAAGCCAGCGTAGTTCACCAGGATGTCGAAGGGCTTCTCGAACAGGTTGAAGTTGATTTCCTGAGGCACCAGCCCGATCAGGCGCATGGTGGCGCTGCGGTTGCGCACCAGGTCGCTGCCGAACACTTCCACCTGGCCCTCGCTGAGGTTGACCAGGGAGCTGATGATGCCGATCAGGGTCGACTTGCCGGCGCCATTGGGGCCGAGCAGGGCGAAGAAGTCGCCCGGGGCCACTTCCAGGGAAACCCCCTTCAGGGCCTGGGTGCCGTTGTCGTAGGTCTTGCGCAGGTCGCGCACGCGCAGGGCGGGCGCCGTATCGTTCTGGGATGCCAAGCTCGAAGCCTTCGCGCCCATGGGCTGGCGCTGGAGAGGGGCGGGGAGGGGCTATTATAGAAGACCCCGAGGGCTTGCCCCGGCTACACACTGTCCCGAAAAGTCGTGCCTGTTCAATTCCCCCTCAAGCTGGTCGGCTGCCGCATGCTGGCCCCGACCGTCGGCCACTACCAGTTCGTGCGTGACGATGGGCAGCCGCTGGATTTCCAGCCCGGCCAGTTCATCCAGGTCCATTTCAGCTACGCCGACGGCACCGAAACCAAGCGCAGCTACTCGCTGGCGACCATCCACGACCACGCGCTGGGCCCAGGCGAGGCGGTGGATATCGCCGTCAGTTTCGTGCCCGGTGGCGCCGCCACGGCCCTGTTCGAGGCACTGGAGCAGGGCGGCCAGATCAGTGCGTCCGGCCCCTATGGCCGGTTCTGCCTGAATCCCGGTGACCACAACGCCCGTTACCTGCTGATCGCCACCGGTACCGGCGTTACCCCGTACCGCTCGATGCTGCCGCTGCTGGAAAAGGCCATGGCCGAACGCGGTGTGCAGATCGTGCTGCTGCAGGGCGCGCGCAGCCCGGGCGAGCTGCTGTACAGCGAAGATTTTTACAGCTTCGCCGAAAAGCACCCGAACTTCCGTTATGTTCCGTGCCTGTCGCGTGAACTCCCGGCTGATCCGCACCCGGACGTACAGCACGGCTACGTGCAGCAGGCGCTGGCCGGCTTCATGCCGGACCCGGCCACCGACATCGCCTACCTGTGCGGCAACCCGGACATGGTCGATGCCTGTGCCGAGCTGCTGAAGGCCGCCGGCCTTGGCAACCCGCAGATCCGCCGCGAGAAGTACGTCAGCAGCAAGTAAGTCAGGGTAGTGCCGGCCGCTGGCCGGCAGCCCCACGAACCCTGGTAGTGCCGGCCGCTGGCCGGCAACTCCAAGAACCGGAGGCGGCGCCACGCCGCCCCCGGTCGCCTGCCTCAGTACGCGACCCAGGCATCGCGCCAGGCAAAACCGGTGCCCGGGCGATAGGCATCGGCGTTGATGTTGCACCACGCACCCTCCGGGAACGGCCGGCAGGCGTAGAGCTTGCCGTCGGTGCCCTTGACCACGGTTTCGCCCGGCGTGTAGCTGCCGATACCGGCCGGATACACGAAGTCGTAGTCGTCACCCGGCGGCGGATCGACCGGATCGACCGGGCCCGGCAGCCGGGTATCGATCTGGAACAGGTTGCCCGGCTTCAGGTAGACGCGGTTCTCGGTGGCCGAGGCGACCGGCGTGATCACGCCGTTCCTCATCACGCCCACACGCGCCTGCTGTGCACTGGCGTTGACCTTGCGGGCCAGCGCCAGCGGCCACTGGTTCGCAGCGGTCTGGCCTGCGGCCAGGGTGATCTCCGGACGCTCCAGATCATTGCCCTGGGCGTTGAACACGCGCAGCGTCAGGGTGGTGCCTTCTTCCAACGCACCGCGGGCGGTGACCGGGCCGGCGTCCTGCCACTGCGGCGGCGGTTCAACGCCACCACCGCCCTCGAAGCGCACGTCCGCGCAGGTATAGAACGCTTCACCGGAATCCGAGCGCTGCCAGGTGTTGTAGATGATGTGCTGGCCGCTGCGCTTGGGCAGCGGGCAATCCAGCTTGTAGACGTCGCCGGAGACCGGCACGTTGCCCAGCGTGCAGAATTCCTGCAGGTCGGCCCAGCGCAGCGGACTGCCCGGCTGCCAGCCGTCGCGGGTGACGTAGAACTCCACTCGCGGGTAGCATGCGGGGCCGGTGCCTTGAACTTGAAGGTGTAGCGCCCGCGCGAATCGGCGCGGATCGGCGAGGTCGGCCAGTCACTGCGGTTCAGATCGAGGCCGCGGTACTTGCTGTTGCCGCCGCTGCACAACTCGCCATCTGGAACCACCGCTTGATGGTTGCCGTTGGCGTTGGCCTGGTTGACACCGGCCCAGTCGTAGAACGGCTGGGCGCCGCCGATGGCCTTGGCGGCGGCGCAGGCCGGGTTGGTCGGATTCTCCGGATTGCCCTCGTGGCACTGCTTCACGCGGCTGAGCGGCTTGGACAGCGTGCCGTGGGCGAAGGCGTTGCCGGACAGTGCCAGGCCGACAACGGCGGACAGTGCGAGGACGGCCCGATGGGACAGGTGCATGCAGGAACTCCTTTGCGAAGTGTTGGAAACCTCGCGGAGTCTTCCCATGTAGCCGCCATATGCCCATCAGACAAGTTTGAAAGGCTGCTGCGTTCCTCTGTTTCCGCAACGCGCGCCCCACTGCGCGGCAGGGGAGCCAGGAGGCGGTGTGATGTGCACCGCCTCCCACATCACTGCGTCAGTACGCGATCCACGCATCGCGCCAGGCCGCGCCCACGCCCGGCCGGTAGGCCTCGGCATTGACGTTGCACCATGCACCCTCCGGGAACGGGCGGCAGGCATACAGCTTGCCGTCGCTGCTCTTCACCACGGTCTGGCCCGGCACATAGCTGCCGATGCCCGCCGGGTACACGTGGTCGAAATCACCACCCGGCGATGGCGTACCCGGGTCCGGCACCTGGGTATCGAGCTGGAAGCGGTTGCCGTCCTTCAGGTACACGCGATTGTCGGTGGCCGACGCCGACGGCGTGATCACGCCATTGGCAAGCACGCCCACGCGCGCATGCCGGGCACTGGCATTGACCTTGCGGGCCAGCGCCAAGGGCCATTGCGCGGCCGAGGTCTGGCCGCTGGCCAGCGTCGCTTCCACACGTTCGACATCGTTGCCGCTGGCATTGAACACGCGCAGTGCCAGCGTCGTACCGACCGGCAATTCACCGCGGGCGGTGACCGGGCCGGCATCCTGCCATTGCGGTGCCGGCGCCGTACCACCGCCGCCGCCTTCAAAGCGTACGTCCATGCAGGTGTAGAACGCTTCGGTCGAATCCGAGCGCTGCCAGGTGTTGTAGATCACATGCTGGCCGGTGCGCTGCGGCAGCGTGCACTGCAGCTTGTAGGTGCCATCGGCAGAGAGCGGTGTATTGCCCAGCGTGCAGAACTCCTGCAGGTCGGCCCAACGCAACGGGCTGCCCGGTTGCCAGCCGTCGCGGGTGACGAAGAAGCGCCAGTCGCGCGTGGCGTGCGGCGCGGTTGCCTTGAACACGAAGGTGAACTTGCCATTGGCATCGGCGTGGATCGGCGTGGTCTGCCAGTCACTGCGGTTCACGTCCAGGCCGCGGAAGGTGGGATTGTTGCCGCTGCACAGCTTGCCGTCGGGCACCACCGCCTGATGGTTGCCGTTGGCGTTGGCCTGGTTGATGCCGTTCCAGTCGTAGAACGCCTGCGATCCGCCCACCGCTTTCGCGGCAGCGCAGGCCGGGTTGGTCGGGTTCTCCGGATTGCCCTGGAAACAGGCATAGACGCGGCTGACCGGCGTGGTCATGGTGCCGTGGGCGAACGCGTTGCCGGCCAGGCACAGGCCTGCAGCGGCGAACGAGGTGGCCAGCAGCAGCGGTGTGGATTGGAATGACATGGCGCTTCCTTGTGGTCGTCGAAAGAGAGCGGTGACCGCAGAGTTGCGCTGCGCGGCGGACTTTCGGCGGCACCATGGCGAGTATCGAGTTGCGGTGCCGGGTGCGGAACCATGGAAATGCTGATCCGTGACTGTGGGTGTGAAGCCCTTCCCGCGGGCTTCACGTGGGCCTGAACGGATGCGCTGGCGATCACGTGTCCGGCGTGGCAACGATCACGTCGTGGAGATCCGGCCATGTCGGTGTCATGCCGACGCGATCCGCCTGGCACGAGAAGCAGCCGTGGGCCGCGTTGTGCAGCTGCACGAAGGCCACGGCAGGGTCGGCAAACAGCGCGTCCAGCCGAGCGCCGACATCCGTGCCTGCGCTGATCTCGGCGGCCAGCATCAATGCAGCCTGGTCATAGGCGCGCAACGAGATCATCCGGCGCTGCACGTACGGGGGTACTTCGCCCGGCGGCAGCACGCAGCGGGTCACGCCACGCTGCACGAAGATCGGGCCCGAGGCGTGATAGGGCGAGTGCAGGGGCAGGTGCACGTGGGACAACAGCAGCAGCTCGCTGCCACCGAGCGGATCGCTCAGGCTGATCCGGCAGGGGTGTCCTCCTGATTCGCCGGCCCAGCGACGCCGGATGCCCAGGGCAGCCAGCGCGGTGTCGCTCTTTTCGAACAGGTGCAGGAACGGGCGGTGGTCGATGCCACCGAGGTACCAGGCATGCATGGGCGTCTCCTTGGTTTCCCACGGATTCTGCGCAGGCACCGGCCGCCGTGCTCGCCGTTTTCAGACCCCGCATCTCGATCGGGCCAGGCAGCGCCACGGGGAACGCAGCACAAGGCGCCAAGATGCGCGCGCCGCCCCGGCCGATGAGCGCCGCATGTCCGTGGATTTCCCCACCCTCACCGTGCTTGGCTTCCTGCTCTGCATCGCTGGGGCCATCTGGCCGGAGACGAGGTACTGCGCCACTTCGCTGCGTTGATGCAGCTCGGTTTGCAGGGCCATCACACGCTGCTGGGCCGCTACGGTGGCGAGGAGTTCGTGCTGGTGCTGGCCGGCAGCGCGCAGGTGGAAGCGATGGCGCGGGCTGCGGCGATCCGTACCGCTCTGCAGCAGAAGCCGGCGCGGCTGGCCACCGGGCCGGTGACGTTCACTGCCAGCATCGGCCTGGCGATGGACGACGGCCAGGGCGAGCTGTCCACGCTGCTGGCAGCGGCAGACGCGGCGCTGTACCGGGCCAAGGCCGCCGGCCGCGATCGCCTGGCCTGCGCCACGCCGGCGGAGATTTCGCGTCTGCCCATCGCCGACGACGCCGTGCCCGTGTAAGTTGAGTCACATCTTCCGCGGCAGCCCGTCGTGGTTGCCAGGAACGTCCTCCAGGGGAAACGAGCACGATGCAAAGACACCACCTCGCGTTGGCCGCAGCGTTGGCCAGCCTGATGCTTGCCGGTTGCAGCCAGTCACCGTCACCCGGCGCCGAAGGCGCCAGCGATGCACCCAGCCGTCGTTTCGGCACGATCGACTTCCAGCCCTGCACGCTGTCCACGGTAGGTGCCAGTGCCAACGTGGAAGCGCAGTGCGCCACCCTGCAGGTGCCGGAGGACCGGGCCCAGCCCGCTGGCCGGCGCATCGGCCTGCGCATCGCCTGGCTGGAATCGGGCAGCAGCGGCTCCAGCCAGCCCGACCCGGTGTTCTTCCTGGCCGGTGGCCCCGGCCAGGCCGCCAGCGAAGTGGCCGTCATCGTCGATACCGCGCTGCGCCAGGTGCGCAAGCAGCGGGACATCTTCCTGGTCGACCAGCGCGGCACCGGCGGCTCCAACCCGCTCAGCTGCCTCGGCGCGGACGGAAAGGAACTGCCGATGGACGAGGACGCGGCGCCCTCCGAAGCCTTGCTGCGCGACTATGCCCAGCGATGCGCGGCTTCCCTGCGGGGACGTGCGGACGCACGTTTCTACACCACCACCGAAGCCATTGCCGACCTGGACGCGGTCCGCCAGGCCTTGGGCGTGGACCGGGTCAATCTGATCGGTGCGTCCTACGGCACCCGCGTGGCCCAGCGCTATGCGGGTACCTATCCACAGCACACCCGCAGCATCGTCATCGATGGCGTGGTGCCGAATGAGCTGGTGGTGGGCGGCGATTTCGCCAGGACGTTCGAAGACGCGATCGCCCTGCAGTCGGCGCAGTGCCGCAAGGACGCTGCCTGCAGCAGGCGCTTCCCGACCGATACCCGTGCGCAGCTGCGCAGCGTGGTCGAGACCCTGCGCCGTGCACCGGTTCCGGTCGAGTATCGCGATCCCGGCACCTACGACACCCGGAAGGATGTGCTGACACCGGACAGTGTGGTGGGCCTGGCGTTTGCGTTTTCCTACGTACCCCAGTACGCCTCATTGCTGCCGCTGGTTCTTGATGAAGCCGCGCACGGCCGCTACGCGCCGCTCGCCTCGTTGGCGCGCGGTGCGAACCGCAGCATGGATTTCCAGATCAACCGTGGCATGCACTGGTCGGTGATATGCAGCGAAGACGCGCCGCGCTACCAGGCGCCGGCCGAGGATCCCGGGCGCCTGTTCGGCAACGACGTGGCAAGTTCCTTCTTTGCCGCCTGCCCGGCATGGCCGCACCGGCCGGCACCGGCAGCCAATGCCGTGCCGCTGCGCAGTGACGTACCGGCGCTGCTGTTGTCTGGTGAACTGGACCCGGTGACCCCGCCGCGCTATGCCGAGCAGGTCCTCAAGGGCCTGCCCAATGGACGCGCGCTGGTCGCCCGTGGCCAGGGCCACGGCACGCTGACCGCCGGCTGCATGCCGCGCCTGCTCGGCCAGTTCATCGACACGACCGATGCGAAGGCGCTGGATGCCGGCTGCCTGGACACGCTGAGCTACGTGCCGGCGTTCACCTCGTTCAACGGATGGGAACCATGATCGTCGCCGACAACCTGCACAAGGCCTTCGACACCCGCACCGGCCGTATCCAGGCAGTGTCCAACGTCGGCTTCCGCGCCGAGGATGGCCGCATCACCGGCCTGCTGGGGCCCAATGGTGCTGGCAAGACCACCACCATGCGCATGCTGTACACGCTGATGACCCCCGACCAGGGCAGCATCAGCGTCGATGGTGTCGATGCTGCGCGCAATCCGGTGGAAGTGCGTCGCCATCTCGGCGTGCTGCCCGACGCGCGTGGCGTCTACAAGCGCCTGACCGCGCGTGAGAACATCGCCTACTTCGGCGAACTGCATGGCCTGTCGGCCGAGCGCATCCGCGAGCGCATCGAGGTGCTGTCGCACGCGCTGGACATGGGGGACATCCTCGACCGCCAGACCGATGGCTTCTCGCAGGGCCAGCGCACCAAGACCGCGATCGCCCGCGCACTGGTGCACGACCCGCGCAACGTCATTCTCGATGAACCGACCAACGGCCTGGACGTGATGACCACCCGCGCACTGCGCCGCTTCCTGCTGGGCCTGCGCGAAGAAGGCCGCTGCGTAATCCTGTCCAGCCACATCATGCAGGAGGTGGCCGCGCTGTGCGATCACATCGTGATCATCGCCAAGGGCACGGTGATGGCCGCCGGCAGCGCCGATGAACTGCGCGCGCAGTCCGGCGAATCCAACCTGGAGGATGCGTTCGTGAAACTGATCGGCAGCGAAGAGGGCCTGCACGCATGAGCATGATGTCGACCCTGATGACGGTGATGCGCAAGGAGCTGCGTGACCTGTCGCGCGACCGCCGTACGCTGGCGCTGACCCTGCTGTTCGGGCCGCTGCTGTACCCGCTGCTGATCCTGGGCATGGGCAAGCTGTCCGAAAGCCGCGTGCGCACGCAGATCGAGCAGCCGCTGCAGATTCCCACCATCGGCGCCGAACATGCGCCGAACCTGGTGCGCTTCCTGGCTGCCCAGGGCCTGAATACCGCTGCTGCGCCGAAGGACCTGGCCGAGGCCATCCGTTCGCAGGACATCGACGTGGCGCTGCGCATCAGCCCGGACTTCGGCAGGGACTGGGCCGATGGCAAGCCGGCGCTGGTGGAGGTGATCAGTGACAGCACACGACGTGCCGCCGAGGTGCCCACTGCGCGCCTGCAGGCGGCGTTGGCCACGTACAACGGGCAGGTAGGGGCGCTGCGGCTGATGGCGCGGGGCGTCGACGCCCAGGTCGCACGGCCGCTGGACGTGGCCAGCCAGGACATGGCCAGTGCCGAAGCCAAGCGTGGCCTGATGCTGTCGGCGTTGTTGCCGATCCTGCTGACCCTCACCTCGTTCCTCGGTGGTGCCTACCTGGTGATGGACACCACCGCCGGCGAGCGTGAGCGGCAGTCGCTGGAGCCGCTGCTGGCCACGCCGGGGTCGCGCAGTGCCATTGTCAGCGGCAAGATCGCCGCCGCCTGCATGGTCGGCTTTGCGTCGCTGCTGTTGACCCTGGCCGCGTTCAAGGTGAGCGCGCAGATCGCCCCCGGCAATATCGGCCGCCAGCTCAACATGAACATCATGGCGATGGTGCAGATGCTGCTGGTGATGCTGCCGATGCTGCTGATCGGCACCTCGCTGCTGACCTTCCTGGCCGCAGCGGCCAAGAGCATGAAGGAAGCGCAGAGCCACATGACCTGGTTGATGCTTCTGCCGATGCTGCCTGGCTATGCGCTGATCGCCTACCCGGTGAAGAGCCAGCTGTGGCAGTACGCCGTGCCGTTCCTGTCGCAGAACCAGATGCTGCTGAAGGTGATCCGCCACGAGACCATCACACCCGCGGTCTGGGCCATCTACCTCGGCGCCAGCCTCGGCCTGGCCGCCGTGCTGTGGTTCGCCGCCGTGCGCCGGTATCACAACGAGCGCCTGGCCATCTCCGGCTGACCGCAAAAGGGGACGGAGGGGATTAAGTCGTTTCTAACCCTCCACCCCCTTCTTCTGAGGGCGCCCACGCTTGCGCAGCATCACGGGGCGACCCAGGGTCTGTTCCACCATTCGCAGGTAAGCTGCATTTCCCAACGGATGCTGCCCGGCACTGTGCGCACGGATTGCCGGCAGGTCAGCGGACGCGTTCATGTCCTGCAGAAACTCCGCATAGAGCATTGCCCGCTGTCGCTTGGTCGGGGCGAGCGCCTGGAATGCGGGATGTTCTGTCAGCATCGGATCGTGGCGCCGCTGCAGGTTTCCATGCACGCTCGACCATGGGTGATCTTCCGGGGCGGCAGTCATGCCTGCACGAACCGGATTGAGTTCGATGTAGCGATAGACGCTGAGCAGATAGGCGTCGCTGCCCACCATCGAAGAATGGAAGCGGCCCTGCCAGAGCGGACCGCTGCGCTCATGCCGCTGATTGAACGCCTGGACATAGTTGTTGCCCTGCATCCGCATCGCATTCGCCAAGCGAACACGCGTGGAAGGTGTGGCCAACAGATGAACGTGATTGCCCATCAATACGTAGGCATGCAGTGCGACCTGATGCTTCAGGAACGCGCTGTGCAGCAGGTGCAGAAACAGCTGACGGTCGATATCGTCAACGAAGATCGCCCCCTTGTTCACACCGCGCTGGGTTACGTGGTACGGCTGTTCGGCCAACATCAGGCGCGCTTGTCGAGGCATGGCAGTTCGGGGCTTCAAGAATTCATCAGACTGCCGCCTCCGTGACCTTGAAGGGCATCAGGCGATGCCGCGAGATGGCGTGGGGGAGGGCAGAAGCGACTTAATCCCCTCCGTCCCCTTTTCCATACCGCGCAGGCGTCACCCCCATCTCGCGCTTGAACACGGCGATGAAGGCGCTGGGCGTGTCGTACCCCATCGACAGCGCGACGCTGATCACCGGCTCGCCGGACAGCAGGCGTGGCAGCGCCAGCAGCACCCGCAGGCGTTGCCGCCACTGGCTCAGCGTCATGCCGGTCTCGGCCAGCCAGTGGCGGGCCAGGCTGCGGCCGGACAGGCCACTGCTGGCGGCCCAGTCCTCGACGCTGCGGTTGTCGTGCGGCGCGCGAGCCAGCGCGGCGGCGATCCGGCCCAGGCGCCGGTCACGCGGTTGTGGCAGGGCCAGCGGCAGCGGCGTGCTGGCGGCAATCTCATCGGCGATCACGCCGGCCAGGCGTGCCTGCGCAGCATCCAGTGGCGCATGGGGCCATTGCAGCGCACGTGCTGTCGCCGCCTGCAGCAGCGCATTGGGCTGGAAGATGCGTGGTGTGGCGGGCAGACCCAGGCAGGCCTCCGCGTTGAAGTAGAGGCTCCAGCCATTGAACCCGTCTGCGCCCAGCAGCGCGTGGGGCAGCAAGGGCGGTATCCAGGCGACGTGACCTGCGGGCAGCAGCCAGTGCAGGTCGTCGGCGGCGATCCGCAGCAGCCCCTGGTACGCACCCAGCAGCTGCCCACGCGCATGCCGGTGGCGGGCCGTGCGACGCTTGCCGAGCTGGCGCAGCCGGGCCGCCAGCACCGCCGGTCCATCGGTGGCATCGGCCAGCGCGGGGTCGAGCAATGCGGCGGTTGTCTGATCTGCCATATCGATTGGCAGTTATACGGCAGAAACGTCGCGTCCGTGCCCCGACACTGGAGCCCACCTCAACGGAGCGCTTCGCCATGCAGCCACAGGACATTCTTTCCGACCATCAGAACGACGTGCAGGTGAACGGCCTCACCGTGCGCAAGGGCAGTGTCGGCGCCTTCCTGGCCAGCGTCCGTGACTGGCAGGATCCCGCCAGCGATCCCGCAAGGCGTGCCACTGCCGAAGCCGATCTGCGTGCGCTGCTGCCGGGCCTGCACGCGCTGGGCCTGTTCCAGGTACTGACGGCGCGCGATCCGGCACTGCAACGACTGATCGATGGAGCGGCCTGAAACGGACAAGGCCCGGACATGCCGGGCCTTGGCGTCATTGCAGGGGCAGAAACGACTTAATCCCCTCCGTCCCCTTTTTCGTTCAGTTGTTGCCCGGCGCGAACACCAGCGTACGGCGGGTGGTCACCGGCGCGCTGACCGGCTCGAAGCGCCAACGCTTGACCGCGTTCAGGGCTTCACGGTCGAACACGCGTCCCGGCGTCGCGCGCAGCACGCGAGCGTTCACCACCGAGCCGTCAGTGCCGACGGTGATCTCCACCAGCACTTCGCCGGAGGTTCCCGAACGCAGCGCTTCGCCCGGATAGCGCGGCGCCGGTGTGCTGACCGGGCGCAGGGTGGGCGCTGCCGGTGCGGCGGCCTGGCGTGCGGCGCTGGCCTGCTGGGCGGCAGCCTGCTGCTGCTTCTGCTCGGCCTCGCGGCGGGCGGCGGCCTGGCGCTCGGCTTCCTGGCGCTCGTTGTCGCGGCGCGCGGCATCCTGCTGCGCGGCAATCTGCTTGGCGGCGTCGGCTTCCTTGGCGCGCTGCTCGCTCAGGCGCTGCTGCTCGGTCTGCTGCTTGCTGCGGTCCTCGGCGTCCTTCTTGGCCTTCTCGGCTTCCGCTTCGGTGCGCTTGGCTGCGTTCTGCACGCCCTTGGCCAGGCCGTCCTTCAGGCGCGGCAGGGCCGGCGCGGATGCATCCACCTTCTCGATCAGTGCCACCAGGCGCTGCGCTTCGGTGTAGTCCTCGCGGCCCAGGTGTTGCTCGGCGGCGATCAGGGTGTACGGCAGCAGGTCGGTCAGTGCGCTCTTCACCGAGGCGTCGTCCGGCGTCTTGTCACGCAGGGCGAGGTAGTACTCGATGGCGTTGTCGCCGGCCGGTGCATACATGCGGTTCTCGCGCAGCGCCTGGCTGGCCGACTCGCGCAGCTGCTCGGTGCCCATGGACTGCACCTTGGCAGCAACCGCCGGTGCGGCGGGTGCGGCAGCGGCAGGCGCCGTGGCGGCAGCAGGCGCTGCGGATTCTTCCTTGCCCGAGCAGGCGGCCAGTGCCAGTGCCAGGGCAACCGGCAGCCACCGGCGCGCGGCGGTGATCGTTGAGACGTGCGACATCCTGCTCCCCTCTAGAAGACGACGTGACGTAAATCATTGATACGCATGGCCGGGACCTGCGGTCCGGGCGCGGCAGGGTGACGTTTCCCGACGCCACCGCCGGCAACGGCGAGGGTGCAATCTAGCATCCCGGCCACCGCCGCGCACAAGGGACGGTGGCCGGAATGGGGCAGCGGCGGTCAAGCCGCTGGCGGCGGCGACCTCAGTGGTCGTGTGCCTTGTCGTGCGACCTGCTGTGGCTGTTGGACATCAGCTTGTCGGTCCAGGCGATGCCGATCGCCGACAGGATGAACACGCAGTGGATGATGGTCTGCCACAGCACGCCATCCTGGGTCAGCATCGAGCAGCGGGCGACACCGATGTTGGCAGCGGCCACGCTCATCTGCTCCGGCGTGCACAGCGGGATGCCGCCCAGCGCACCGCTGGCGATGAAGGTCTTCAGCAGGTGGATCGAGGAGATGCCGATGATCGCCATCGCCAGCTTCACCTTGAGCACGCTGGCGTTGACGTGGCTCAGCCATTCCGGCTGGTCCGGGTGGCCTTCCAGGCGCAGGCGCGAGACGAAGGTCTCGTAGCCGCCGACGATCACCATCACCAGCAGGTTGGAGATCATCACCACGTCGATCAGGCCCAGCACGATCAGCATGATCTGCTGCTCGCCCATCGACACCGAGTGCGAGATCAGGTGCCACAGTTCCTTGCCGAACAGGAACACGTAGACGCACTGCGCCACGATCAGACCCAGGTACAGCGGCAGCTGCAGCCAGCGCGAGGCGAAGATCAGCGTGGACAAGGGGGAGAGCGGCGGGCGGTTTGCACTCATGCGAGGGATGCTGCGTTGCGGGGGAGAGGCGAGGTTACCGGCCCGCCATGACGGTGCCAACCCAACTCACGCACTAGACTTCAGGTTCCTTTCCGCACCCCGAGCCGCCGCCATGATCGACCTGTATTACTGGCCCACCCCGAACGGCCACAAAGTGACCCTGCTGCTGGAAGAAACCGGCCTGGAATACCGCATCCACCCGGTCAACATCGGCTCGGGCGACCAGTTCAAGCCGGAATTCCTGGCGATCTCGCCGAACAACAAGATGCCGGCCATCGTCGACCAGGCCCCGGCCGATGGCGGTGCTCCCCAGAGCGTGTTCGAGTCCGGCGCGATCCTGCTGTACCTGGCCGAGAAGACCGGCCGCTTCCTGCCCAGCGACCCCCGCGGCCGCGTCACCACCCTGGAGTGGCTGTTCTGGCAGATGGCCGGCCTGGGCCCGATGAGCGGCCAGATGGGCCACTTCAACGTATACGCGCCTGAAAAGATCCCGTATGCCATCGAGCGCTATGACAACGAAGTGCGCCGCCTGCACGGGGTGATGGACAAGCGCCTGGCCCAGCACGCCTTCCTGGCCGGCGACGAGTACACCATCGCCGACATGGCCAGCTACCCGTGGATCGGCGCCTACGACAAGCTGCCGGTGGATTTCACCGCGTTCCCGAACCTCAAGCGCTGGCATGAAGCCATTGCCGCACGCCCGGCCACCCAGCGCGCCTATGCCCTGCGCCAGCAGGTGAACCCCAACGCCGGCAAGCCGCTCAGCGACGAGGAGCGCAAGCACCTGTTCGGCCAGCGCTGACCGCCTCGGGGTCGGATCCCTTTGCAGCGCGAAGGGCTCCGACCCCAGCACCGCGGCATGGGCAGAAGGTCATGCTGCCTTCCCGCACAGGCTTGGTTAGGATGGGGGACGACCGCTCCGCGTCCATCGCGGGGGCGGACCTGCCGTTTGCCGGGATCCTCCATGCGCCACCTGTTCGCTTCGCTCGCCCTCATGCTCGCCACCAGTACCGCCGCCCACGCTGAAAAGCTGACCCTGGAAGCCATCACCGGCCCGTTGCCGTTGTCCGGCCCGACCCTGATGAAGCCGAAGGTGGCGCCCGACGGTTCGCAGGTCAGCTTCCTGCGCGGCAAGGACAGCGACCGCAACCAGCTGGACCTGTGGACCTACGACATCGACAGTGGCCAGACCCGGTTGCTGGTTGATTCCAAGGTGGTGCTGCCCGGCACCGAGACCCTCAGCGACGAGGAGAAGGCCCGCCGCGAGCGCCAGCGCATCGCCGCGATGACCGGCATCGTCGATTACCAGTGGTCGCCGGACGCGCAGCGCCTGCTGTTCCCGCTGGGCGGCGAGCTGTACCTGTACGACCTCAAGCAGCAGGGCCAGGCGGCGGTGCGCCAGCTGACCCATGGTGAAGGCTTCGCCACCGACGCCAAGCTGTCGCCCAAGGGCGGCTTCGTCAGCTTCATCCGCGGCCGCAACCTGTGGGTGATCGACCTGGCCAGCGGCAGGCAGCTGCAGCTGACCCGCGACGGCAGCACCACCATCGGCAACGGCGTTGCCGAGTTCGTCGCCGACGAGGAAATGGATCGCCACACCGGTTACTGGTGGGCGCCGGACGATTCGGCGATTGCCTTTGCCCGCATCGACGAATCGCCGGTACCGGTGCAGAAGCGCTATGAGGTCTATGCCGACCGCACCGACGTGATCGAGCAGCGTTACCCGGCCGCCGGCGATGCCAACGTGCGCGTGCAGCTGGGCGTGATCGCACCGGCCGCCGATGCGCAGCCGCGCTGGGTCGACCTCGGCAAGGAACAGGACATCTACCTGGCCCGCGTGGACTGGCGCGATGCGCAGCACCTGAGCTTCCAGCGCCAGTCGCGTGACCAGAAGCAGCTGGACCTGGTGGAAGTGGCACTCGACTCCAACCGCCAGCGCGTGCTCGCCCACGAAACCAGCCCGACCTGGGTGCCGCTGCACAACAGCCTGCGTTTCCTCGACGATGGCAGCGTGCTGTGGTCGTCCGAACGCACCGGCTTCCAGCACCTTTACCGCATCGACAGCAAGGGCAAGGCCACTGCGCTGACCCACGGCAACTGGCCGGTGGACGAGCTGCTGGCGGTTGATGAAAAGGCTGGCAAGGCCTACTTCCGCGCCGGCATCGAGACCTCGCGCGAAAGCCAGATCTACGCGGTGTCGCTGCAGGGCGGTGAGCCGCAGCGCCTGTCGAAGGCGCCGGGCATGCACAGCGCCAGCTTCGCCCGCAACGCCAGCGTCTACGTGGACAGTTGGTCCAACAGCACCACGCCGCCGCAGATCGAACTGTTCCGCGCCAATGGCGAGAAGATCGCCACCCTGCTCGAGAACGACCTGGCCGATCCCAAGCATCCGTATGCGCGCTACCGCGATGCGCAGCGCCCGGTGGAGTTCGGCACGTTGATGGCTGCCGACGGCAAGACCCCGCTGAACTACAGCGTGATCAAGCCGGCCGGCTTCGATCCGTCCAAGCGCTACCCGGTGGCCGTGTACGTCTATGGTGGCCCGGCCAGCCAGACCGTCACCGACAGCTGGCCCGGCCGTGGCGACCACCTGTTCAACCAGTACCTGGCCCAGCAGGGCTACGTGGTGTTCTCGCTGGACAACCGTGGCACCCCGCGCCGTGGCCGCGACTTCGGTGGTGCGCTGTATGGCAAGCAGGGCACGGTGGAAGTGACCGACCAGCTGCGCGGCGTGGCCTGGCTGAAGCAGCAGCCATGGGTGGACCCGGCGCGCATCGGCGTGCAGGGCTGGTCCAACGGCGGCTACATGACCCTGATGCTGCTGGCCAAGGCTTCGAACCAGTACGCTTGTGGCGTGGCCGGTGCGCCGGTGACCGACTGGGGCCTGTACGACAGCCATTACACCGAACGCTACATGGACCTGCCGGCGCGCAATGAAGCGGGTTACCGCGAAGCGCGCGTGCTGACCCATATCGATGGCCTGCGCTCGCCGCTGCTGCTGATCCACGGCATGGCTGACGACAACGTGTTGTTCACCAATTCGACCAGCCTGATGAGCGCGTTGCAGAAGCGTGCACAGCCGTTCGAGCTGATGACCTACCCGGGTGCCAAGCATGGCCTGTCCGGCGCCGATGCCCTGCATCGCTACCGCGTGGCCGAAGCCTTCCTGGGACGTTGCCTCAAGCCCTGATCCAGCAACGGGAAGGAGCCCGCCGATGACCCTGCCACCGCCGATTCCCGCCCATGACCCGGCATCCGCCGGTTGGTGGTGCCGCCACTGGCGCTGGGCGATGCCGTTGATGGTGGTGCTGGTGCTGGGTGGTGCAGGGGGTGTGGTGACCTGGAGCGTGCTGCGCTGGAGCGAGGCGGCACGCGAGAGCCCGCCGATGCGCGAGGCGCTGCGGCGCGCGGGCTGCAGTATTGAACTGGTGGAAGCGTTCGGTGAGCCGTTGAACATCGAGTCGATGCCGCTGGGCAGCATGCAGACTGCGATCAACGGCCAGCGTGATGTCGGCCTGACCGTAGCCCTGGAAGGACCGCATGCGCACGGACGGTTGTTCGTGCAGGGTACCCGTCGCGATGACGTGTGGGACTACCCGGTGATGTACGTGTTGGGCGAGGACAAGCAGACCTTCGACCTGACGGCGCTGGATGACGACGAGGCCGCGCAGGAGTGCGAGCTGAAGGCCTGCCGTGATCGCGGCGAATGCCCGCTGACCGCCGCGCTGTGATCTCCGGGGGCAAGCGACTGCGGGACGTCGACTGGGTAGAGTCGACTGTCAGTCGACTGCTCTTCGATCAGACAGCGAAAAACCCCGCGCTGCGCGCGATAGTCGACTGACAGTCGACTCTACCCCCGCCAGGTTTCCGCGGAGCCCGGCTGCACAACCAGCCCGCCATGACTTCCCGCCGATTGTCGCCATCGCCGTGAGCGCGTAGGGTGCGGGCAACCCTTTGCTGGAGTGTCCCATGAAGCCGATTGCGCTCGCCGTTGCCCTGGCCCTGACTGCCGCACCGCTGCTGTCCGCACCACCGGCGCTGGCGGCACCCTCCGCCAAGGCCGCCACCCCGGCCAGCCCGGCCTGGGTCGCCCGCAGCAATGCGCTGGCGCAGATTCTGCTGGACGCCCAGGGCCCGTTCCAGCCGGAGGAAACCGGCTTCTTCGGCGTGCCCGGCTACGACGACAAGGTGGCCGATCTCGGCCCGGACAACGGCAAGCGCTACCGCGCTGCCATGGCCAAGGCACGTGACGAACTGAAGGCAAAGCTGGCCGTCGAGAAGGATCCCAATGTCCGCCAGGACCTGGAGATCATGATCCACGCCGCCAGCCAGAACATCGAAGGCAGCGAGCTCAACGAGAAGTACCTGCTGCCGTGGAGCGATGCGCCGCAGACCGTGTTCAGCGGCCTCAACCTGCTGCTGTCCGACCAGGTGCCAGCGGAGCGCCGGGCCAAGGCGGTCGACCGCCTCAAGGCCTATGCCGGCCTGCAGCCGGGCGGCACCGCCTTCACCACGCTGGCGCGCCAGCGCTACGAGGAACGGCTGAAGGACAGCAGCCTGTTGCAGCCGACGAAGATTGAAGTGCAGCAATCGCTGGACAACGTCGAGACCTACATCACCGGTATCGAGTCGCTGCTGAAGAAGTACCAGATTGCCGGCGCCGATGAAGCAATGAAGGCGCTGGCCGGGCAGATGAAGGACTACGCCGCCTGGACCCGCAAGGAGGTACTGCCGAAGTCACGTGCCGACGCACGCCTGCCGGCGCCGTTGTACGCCTACCAGCTCAAGCAGGTCGGCATCGACATCGACCCGAAGCTGCTGATGCAGCGCGCGCAGCTGGAGTTCATGGAAACCCGCTCGGCGATGCAGCAGCTGGCACCGCTGGTGGTGAAGGACAAGGGGCTGAAGGTGGCCGACCCGAGCGATCCGGTGGCGGTGATCCGCGCGCTGAAGGCCGACAAGATCGCCGACGACCATCTGGAAGGTCACTATCGCAAGGTGATCGATGCGATCGATCCGCTGATCCGCGAGCACGCCATCGTCGACGTGCCCAAGCGCGCCATGCAGATGCGCCTGGGCTCGGCCGCCGAGAGTGCGGCCAGCCCGGCTCCGCACTTCCTGCCGGCCCCGCTGGTCAACAACACCGGGCAGCAGGGCACCTTCGTGCTGCCGCTGGGCAACCCGGCAGCGGGCCCGGGCGCGCAGTACGACGACTTCAACTTCGGTGCGGCAGCATGGACGCTGAGCGCGCATGAAGGCCGCCCCGGCCACGAGCTGCAGTTCACCGCGATGGTCGAGCGTGGTGTGTCGCTGGCACGCACCATGTTCGCGTTCAATTCGGTGAACGTGGAAGGCTGGGCGCTGTACGCCGAAGCCGAGATGGTGCCGTACGAGCCGCTGGACGGGCAGATGATCGCCCTGCAGTTCCGCCTGCTGCGCGCCGCGCGCGCGATGCTCGACCCGATGCTCAACCTCGGCCTGACCGACCGTGCCAACGGCGAGCGCGTGCTGATGGAGCAGGTCGGCCTGTCCAAGGCGATGGCCACCCAGGAACTGGACCGCTACATGGTGCGGATGCCGGGCCAGGCAGGTAGCTACTTCTACGGCTACACCCGCATCCTGGAACTGCGCATGCAGACGGAACTGGCGCTGGGTGCGAAGTTCGACCGCCTGGCGTTCAACAACTTCCTGCTCGACCAGGGCCTGCTGCCGCCGGACCAGCTGGCCGACGCGGTGAACAAGGTGTTCGTGCCGAAGTACAAGCGCTGAGCATCACCGGGTAGTGCCGGCCGCTGGCCGGCAACCGGTGTGGGTAGATGCCGACCTTGGTCGGCGCTGTGGGTTCGTGCCAACCAAGGTTGGCACCCACCAGAGTGATGTGTTGGCTGTTGCAGGGATGTGCCGGCCAGCGGCCGGCACTACCTGCGGTGACGCTGCTGCGTCACCGCTGCGGGGTAATCACCTGTGTCGGCAACCGCGCCGGCGGTGCCGGATTCGGCACCCAGATCGCGACGCCTGCGGCGCGCTTCTGCGTGGTCGGAATCCCGATCCCGACGCCACCACCGACGTGCGAGCCGAACGTGCCCGCGCCCACCGACATGCCTACCGGCGAACCGCTGCTGCCCACGCCCATCAGCACCACGCCGTTGGCGCCCAGCGCTGCGGCTTCACGCTTCAGGCGGGCCACGGCGGCGTCGGTCTGGCCCTGGGTGCCGAAGCCGACGGCGGAAGACGATTCCAGCTGGGCGATTTCCTGGGAGCCGGCCGGTGGCGTCGAATAGATCTGCACCAGCGCCGGATCGATCGGTGCGCGCGCGCGGCCCAGCATCACCTTGGAGGTGCTGGCACAGCCGGCGGCGACCAGCAGCATGGCCGCCAACGCGGCCCAACGGATGTTCATGGCACTTCCCCTGCAGGACTGGTTGCGATGATCGGCGGGCCACTCTGAATCGGCGCCAACACCCGGGCCAGGGCACGCACGACAGCACGCTAGCACGGGCCGGGTGACAGCCCCGCCAATGGCAGTAGGCGGCGGCAACGGGAACGATTATGGTGGGGCCAGGAACCAACTGCGGGAGAGCGGCATGGGTGTGATCAGTCTGTTGTGGGGCGTATTGGCGCTGTTGTGGATGATCCTGGCGTTGATTCCGCTGCTGGGCTGGGGCAACTGGTTCCTGATCCCGTTCGCTGCGGTCGGTGCGGTGATCGCCGCGCTGGGCATCCTGTTCACCCACCCGAGCAAGCGTGGCCGGGCGTGGGCCGGGTTGGTCCTGAACGGTATCGTGGTGGTGGTCGGCATCCTGCGTCTTGGCCTGGGCGGCGGCGTGGTCTGAGCCCGGTCCCGGGTGCGACAGGGCGTCGCAGGCACACGGCCGATGGCCGGGCGGGGGCGTACAATGAATGGCTGCGCGAGCCCCCCGCGTGCCTGTGAATCCGCGCCCCGCGCGGCTGCCCCATGATCATCCGACCCCGTCCCCACGGCTGGCAACTGCTGTACATCCTGCGCGGTTCGATCGTCAAAGCGATCGCGCCGAAGGTGCTGGCCATCCTGATCCTGTCCATCGCCGTGGCTGCGGTGGTCGAACTGGCGCCCCCGACCGGCATCGAACGCGTGTCGGTGACCCCGTTCACCCTGCTTGGCCTGGTGCTGTCGATCTTCCTCAGCTTCCGCAACAGCGCCTGCTACGACCGCTGGTGGGAAGGACGCAAGCTGTGGGGCCAGCTGATCTACGAATCGCGTTCGCTGGCGCGCCAGGTAAACCTGCTGCTGGCCGACGACGCGGGCCGTCGTCGTCGCGTCGCCTACCTCACCACCGCGTTCGCCCATGCGCTGGCGGCGCGACTGCGTGGTCGCATCGTCGCCCTGGCAGCACTGCCGTGGCTGGACAAGCGCCAGCGCGAACAGCTGGGCCAGCGCGAGAACGTGCCCGATGCACTGCTGGCGATGATCGCGGCCGAACTGGCGCATGTGCTGCGCGCCGGCCAGCTCGAGCCCATCCTCTACACCCAGCTGGAAGAGCGCCTGCACGCGATGTCGTCGATCCAGGCCGGCTGCGAGCGCATCCTCACCACGCCGCTGCCGTTCGCCTACACCCTGCTGCTGCACCGCTGCGCGTGGATGTTCTGCGTGCTGCTGCCGTTCGGCCTGGCCAGTTCGCTGGGCTGGGGCACGCCGGTGCTGTCGGCGGTGCTGGCCTATGCCTTCTTCGGCCTGGACCAGCTGGGCGAAGAAATGGAAGACCCCTTCGGCCTTGAGCCGAACGATCTGCCGCTGGACGCGCTGGTGCGCACGATCGAGATCGACCAGCTCGATGCGCTCGGCGAACGCCCGTTGCCCGAACCCCTGCTGCCGCAGGGCTACCTGTTGCAATAGCCACTCCTCGGAGCCTGCCATGTCCCACCCACTGTATCGCCCGCGCCGCATGCGCCACGACGAGTTCTCGCGCCGCCTGATGCGCGAGAACACGCTGACCACCGACGACCTGATCTACCCGGTGTTCGTGCACGAACTGGCCGGCCGCGCCGCAGTGCCGTCGATGCCGGGCGTGGAGCGGCTGTCGATCGAAGAACTGCTGAAGGTGGCCGAAGAGGCGCTGGAGCTGGGCATTCCGGTGATCGACCTGTTTCCGGTGATCGACCCGTCGCTGAAATCGCTGGATGCATCGGCGGCGTGGGCCGAGGACGGCCTGGCGCAACGCGCGATCCGCGCGCTGAAGTCGCGCTTCCCGGAACTGGGGGTGATGACCGATGTGGCGCTGGACCCGTACACCACCCACGGCCAGGACGGCATCATCGACGACAAGGGCTATGTACTGAACGACATCACCGTCGAAGCGCTGGTCAAGCAGTCGGTGTCGCATGCCGAAGCCGGCGTCGACATCGTTTCGCCGTCGGACATGATGGATGGCCGCATCGGCGCGATCCGCCGTGCGCTGGATGCCGACAACCACGTCAACGTGCGCATCATGGCTTACTCGGCCAAGTACGCCTCGGCGTTCTACGGTCCGTTCCGTGATGCGGTGGGCAGCGCGGCCAGCCTCGGCAAGGCCGACAAGAAGACCTACCAGATGGACCCGGCCAACGGCGACGAGGCCCTGCGCGAGATCGCGCTGGACCTGGAAGAAGGCGCCGACATGGTGATGGTCAAGCCGGGCATGCCGTACCTGGACCTGGTGCGCCGGGTGAAGGAAAAATTCGGCGTGCCGACCTTCGCCTATCAGGTCAGTGGCGAGTACGCGATGATGAAGGCCGCCTTCGCCAACGGCTGGCTGGACGAGCGCGCCTGCGTGCTGGAGTCGCTGCTGGGCTTCAAGCGGGCCGGTGCCGATGGCGTGCTGACCTATTTCGCGCCGCAGGTGGCGCGATGGCTGCGCGAGCGCTGACAATAGCGCCACGATAGACGGAGGACTGCGCGATGGGACCCGAACTGGGATGGATGCAATGGCTGATCTGGGGCACCGGCACGCTGGTGTTCGGCGCCATCATCGTCGGTGTCTTCATCGCCGCCTGGCGCGCGGGCAAGCGCCCACCGGAGCAGCTCTCCGCCGCCCGCCACGTGGCCCGTGAGCAGGCCCTGCCGGACAGCGTGCAGGCCGAGCTGGCCGCGCTGAACCAGCGCAAGGACAATGGCCAGCTGAGCGAGATGGAGTACGAGCAGTTGCGCGCCAAGGTGTTGTCGCGCTGACGGGCAATGCCCGGGGTCGGATCCCTTTCCGCAGGAAAGGGCTCTGATCCCCTTCGCGGGCGCCATCCACGCGCGGCGTGGATCTACCGCACGCACCCGGCCACCGCCGCCACCTTCGGCACCGCCAACCGGTACACGTCCACGCCACCGGCACGCGGTGCCCTGGCCGCGCTGCTGGCCACCATCATTTCGCCTGGCTTGGCGTTGTCGATCACCGGCGCGCCGGTCCAGCCGCCGGTCTGGTTGAACGACAGTCCCAACGGTTGCAGGGGCGCGCCACTCCACGCGCAGCCGCTGCTCCACACCTGTGCGGTTGCGCCGTTGCCGCGGCTGAACACCACCGCGCCATCGTTGCCCAGCCAGTCGCCGTCGGTCTCGTCGTCGGCGCTGTTCAACGCTGTCAATGCGGTGGCCGGGCCGCGCATGCCCTGCGCATCCAGCGTCGCCACGAACAGGTTCCAGCCGGCGCCACGGCCCTGTTGGCGGGCAAACAGCAGCCGCGTGCCGTCCGCGCTCAGGGCCGGCCCGCGCTCTTCGTGGCGTCCACCGTCGCCGGCCATGGGGTGCGCCTTGCCCAGCCGGCCATCTGCTTCCACCGCAGCCCGGTACAGCGCCAGCGCGCCTTCGCGGCCGGCGGCGAACAACAGCCAGCGGCCGTCGCGGCTGAAGTAGGGATCGCGGGCCTCGCCGGCCACGCCTACCGGCAGGGCCTGCGCCTGCTGCCAGCGGCCATCGACCACGCGCGCCTCCCACAGGCCCCAGCCGGCTTCGCCGCGGCGGGCGAAGACGATGCGCCGGCCATCGGCACTGATCGTGGCGCGGCCCTCGTCGGCGCGGGTCGAGACCACGCCCATGCCTTCGATGCCGTACTCGTTCAACGCCATCGCCACGGGGGCAGAGAGTAGACTGGCGGCAAGCACCAGCAGGGGCGGGGTGATGCGCATCATCCGGGTCCGTGCACGAAAGAGCATCAGTCTAGCCAGCTTGAGGATTCCATGACCGACCGTTACGCCGTCTTCGGACACCCCGTTGCCCACTCGAAGTCGCCGCAGATCCACGCGACGTTCGGTCGCCAGGAAGGCATCGCGGTGGATTACCGCGCGATCGACCTGGCCCCGGAGGCGTTCCTGGCCGGCCTGGAGGCCTTCGCCGCCGACGGCGGTGTCGGCGCCAACGTCACCTCGCCGCACAAGGAGGCCGCGTTCTCGGTGTGCACCACCCTGACCGCACGCGCGCGCCGCGCCGGTTCGGTCAACACGCTGCTGCGCAAGGGCGACCGCTGGCATGGCGACACCACCGACGGCATCGGCCTGGTGCGTGACCTGACCGACCGCCATGGCCTGGACCTGCGTGGCCGCCGCATGTTGCTGATCGGTGCCGGTGGCTCCGCGCGCAGCGTCGCCCCGGCGCTGCTTGATGCCGGCATCACCGAGCTGGTGGTGGTCAACCGCACACCGGAACGCGCCGATGAACTGATCGATGCGATGGGTGAGCCGGGTCGCGCGATCAGCCGCTACTGGGAAGACCTGCGTGATCTGGGTGACTTCGAACTGATCGTCAACGCCACCTCGGCCGGCCGCGACCGCGACGTCGAGTTCAAGCTGCCGCTGTCGCTGGTCAACTCGATGACCACCGCCGTCGACCTCAACTACGGCGAAGTGGCGATAGCCTTCCTGGCCTGGGCGCGCGCCGCAGAGTGCCGCAATACGGTCGATGGCCTGGGCATGCTGGTCGAGCAGGCCGCTGAGAGTTTCCTGCAGTGGCACGGTGTGCGCCCGCAGACCGACGAGGTCTACCAGTCGCTGCGCCAGGGCTCGGCCGTGCTGGCCGGCGAGGACTGATCGATGGACGGCACAACCCTGCTGGTCACGGTGCTGAGCATGGTGGGCGTGCGCCTGCCGGTGCTGATCGCGCTGTGCGTGGGCCTGGTCTGGGTGGTCGGCGCACCGCGCGATGCCACCCGCACCGGTGCCCTGGTCGGCCTGCTGCTGTTGCTGCTGGCCAGCCTCGGCGGCATGGCGGCGGGCATCCTGCCGATGTGGATGGTCCGCAGCGGTGATTTCAGTGCCGTGTCGAGCTTGAGTGCCATCCTCGGCGTGCTGCATTTCGCGCTGGCGATGGTCGAGGCCATCGGTGTGGTGCTGGTGGTGTGGGCGCTGGTGCGCCTGCTGCGTACCCGTACGCTCCCGGCCGCCTGACCGGTCGCGCCGGGCCATGCCCGGCGTATCTGCCCCTTGGATGGTCCGGCCATTGGACCGGGACCGCCAGCGGGCGTCGTCGCTGGCCCGTTCAGGGTCCCAGCGGCGGTGAATGCGGCCGGCCATGCGACAATGCCCGGCCTGATCCAGCTACGGTAATTCCCGGCGTGACCGAAACCGTCGCCGCTCCGCGCACCCTCGATGACACCTTGAAGGACGCGATCCGCAAGGCGTACACGACGCTGCAGGCCAATACCCCCGGCTTCTCCACCCGTCGCTCGCAGAGCCAGATGATCGGCGTGGTGTCGCGTGCGCTGTCGAAAAGTGGTGGCGTCGGCGTGGTCGAGGCGCCCACCGGCGTCGGCAAGAGCCTGGGCTACCTCACCGCAGGCGTGCCGATCGCATTGGCCAGCAAGAAGAAGCTGGTGATCAGCACCGGCACCGTGGCGCTGCAGTCGCAGCTGGTCGAGCGCGATATCCCGAATTTCCTGAAAGCCACCGGCCTGGAGGCGACCGTGGCGCTGGCCAAGGGCCGTACCCGCTACCTGTGCACGCGCAATGCCGCCGAGGCGCAGGGCGAGGGCTCGCAGGGCGGAATGTTCGAGGACGACGCGCCCTTGTTCGACCGGCCACTGGCGCCGATCGAGATGGACATCGCCAAGCGCCTGACCGATGCCTTCACCGGCGGCAGCTGGGATGGCGACATCGACAACGCACCGGAGACGATCAGCCCCGGCCTGCGCAGCCGCATCACCACGCCGGCTTCGGGCTGCGCCGGGCGCCGTTGTGCCTATTCGGCGCAGTGTGCGGTGCTGCGTTCGCGCAACACCGTGCGCGATGCGCAGATCGTGGTCACCAACCACGCGCTGCTGCTGTCGGCGCTGTCGATCGGCGACAGCGACAACGGCCAGCCGTTGATCGCACCGCCGTCGGACATGCTGCTGGTGCTGGACGAAGGCCATCACATCGGCAACGTGGCGATCGACCAGGGCGCGGCCAGCCTGGCGCTGGACGAGATGGCCAAACGCACCGGTCGCCTGCAGATCCTGATCGCCGGCGCCTACCGCGCGGTCGACAAGGATCGCCTCGGCAACCTGCTGCCGAACGAAGCGATCGAGGTGGCCAGCAACGTGGCCAAGCAGCTGCGCGCGTTCCGCGATCATATCGAGCGCGTGTGGATGCCGGCGCCGGCGGACGAAGAGCCGATGTGGCGCGCGGCCAATGGGCGACTGCCCGAGGCCTGGCGCGAGCCGATCGAAGCACTGGCTGACGATACCCGCAGCCTCTACAACTGGGCGCACGCCGCCACCGCCCAGGTAGCCAAGGGCAAGCCGGACGATGCCGCGCGCGAGCGCCTGCAGCGCAACCTGGGCATGGCGCTGGAGATGATCGAGCAGCAGTACAACCTGTGGCAGGCCTGGCGCCGCGAAGACAAGGACGGTGCGCCGCCGATGGCGCGCTGGGTCACCGCCACCCGCGACGGCGATCTGGTGCTGCACGGCTCGCCGGTGTCGGCCGCGCACGTGCTGCGCAAGCTGCTGTGGGATGAAGTGGACTCGGTGGTGATGACCTCGGCGACGTTGACCGGTGGCGGCGATTTCCAGTCGCTGGCGATCGACAACGGCATCCCCGAAGAGGCCGAGATGGTCTCGCTGTCGTCACCGTTCGACCTGCCCAACCAGGCCGAACTGATCGTGCCGAAGTTCCCGGTCACTCCGGACGACCGCGAAGGCCATCCGCGCGAAGTGGCGCGCTACCTCGACACCGAGCTGGACTGGGCCAAAGGCTCGATGGTGCTGTTCACCTCGCGCTGGAAGATGGAGAAGGTGGCCGGGCTGATGTCGGCCGCGCGCCGCAAGCAGGTGCTGGTTCAGGGCGAGATGTCCAAGACCCGCCTGATCGACGAGCACCTGCGCCGCGTGGCCGCAGGCGAGGGTTCGGTGCTGTTCGGGCTGAATTCGTTCGGCGAAGGTCTCGACCTGCCCGGTGAAGCCTGCACCACGGTGGTGATCACCCAGGTGCCGTTCGCGGTGCCGACCGATCCGCAGACCGCCACCCTCAGCGAATGGTTCGAGGGGCGTGGGCTGAATGCCTTCAATCTGATCGCCATTCCGCATGCGTTGCGCACGCTGACCCAGTTCGCAGGCCGCCTGATCCGCACTTCCACCGACACCGGCCGCGTGATCATCCTCGATTCGCGGCTGCTGACCCGCCGCTACGGCAAGCGCATCATCGACGCGCTGCCACCGTTCAAGCGTGTGATCGGCTGACCGGTAGTGCCGGCCGCTGGCCGGCAAAAAGGGGACGGAGGGGATTAAGTCGATTTAGGCACAAACGACTTAATTCCCTCAGCCCCTTTTCCCAGATGCCGGCCAGCGGCCGGCACTACCGTATGGCGGTCAATCGCCCGGAAGCGCGGTGTTGCGTACGGCACCCTTGTCGGCGCTGGTGGCCAGCAGTGCATAAGCCTTCAGCGCGCTGGTGACCTTGCGTGGGCGCGGTGCGCGCGGCTTCCAACCACGCGCATCGGCGTCGCTGCGGCGCTGGGCCAGCGTGGTCTCATCCAGCAGCAGGTCGATGCGGCGGGCCGGAATGTCGATGCGGATGCGGTCGCCATCTTCCACCAGGCCGATGACACCCCCGCTGGCGGCTTCCGGCGAGACATGGCCGATCGACAGGCCGGAGGTGCCGCCGGAGAAGCGGCCATCGGTGAGCAGTGCGCACTGTTTGCCCAGCCCCTTCGATTTCAGATAGCTGGTCGGGTACAGCATTTCCTGCATGCCGGGGCCGCCCTTCGGGCCTTCGTAGCGGATCACCACCACCTCGCCCGGCTGCACTTCGTCGGCGAGGATGCCGGCGACGGCGGCGTCCTGGCTTTCATAGACGCGCGCGGGGCCTTCGAACACATGGATCGACTCGTCCACGCCGGCGGTCTTCACCACGCAGCCATCCACGGCCAGGTTGCCGCGCAGCACGGCCAGCCCACCTTCCAGCGAATACGCATGCTGCAGCGAGCGGATGCAGCCCTCGGCGCGGTCTACGTCCAGCGTCGGCCAGCGCGTGGCCTGGCTGAAGGCCTCCTGGGTGGGGATGCCGGCCGGGCCGGCCTTGAAGAAGGTATGCAGGGTGTCGTTGTCGCTGCGCACCACGTCCCAGCGTTCCAGTGCTTCGGCCAGGCTGGCGCTGTGCACGGTCGGCACCGTGGTTTCGAGCAGGCCGGCGCGGTCCAGTTCACCGAGGATGCCGAACACACCGCCGGCGCGATGCACGTCCTCGATGTGGTACTTCGGCGTGTTCGGCGCCACTTTGCACAGCTGCGGGACGCGCCGCGACAGCGCGTCGATGTGGGTCAGGTTGAAGTCGACCTCCGCTTCCTGCGCGGCGGCCAGCAGGTGCAGGATGGTGTTGGTGGAGCCGCCCATGGCGATGTCGAGGGTCATCGCATTGGCAAACGCCGCCTGGGTGGCGATGCCGCGCGGCAGCGCGCTCGGGTCTTCGCCGCCATACCAGCGATGGCAGAGTTCGACGATCAGGCGGCCGGCACGGCGGAACAGCGCCTCACGGTCGGCGTGGGTGGCCAGCGTGGTGCCGTTGCCGGGCAATGACAGGCCCAGTGCTTCGGTCAGGCAGTTCATCGAGTTGGCGGTGAACATGCCCGAGCAGGAGCCGCAGGTGGGGCAGGCGCTGCGTTCGAACGCGGCCACCTTCTCGTCGGAAGCGCTGTCATCGGCAGCCACCACCATCGCATCGACCAGGTCCAGCTTGTGCTCGGACAGCTTGGTCTTGCCCGCTTCCATCGGTCCGCCGGAAACGAACACCACCGGGATGTTCAGGCGCAGCGCTGCCATCAGCATGCCGGGGGTGATCTTGTCGCAGTTGCTGATGCACACCAGCGCGTCGGCACAGTGCGCGTTGACCATGTACTCCACGGCGTCGGCGATGATCTCGCGGCTGGGCAGCGAATACAGCATGCCGTCGTGGCCCATCGCGATGCCGTCGTCCACGGCGATGGTGTTGAATTCCTTGGCGACGCCGCCGACCTGCTCGATCTCGCGCGCGACCAGCTGGCCGAGGTCCTTCAGGTGCACGTGGCCGGGCACGAACTGGGTGAAGGAGTTGGCGATGGCGATGATCGGCTTGTGGAAGTCTCCATCCTTCATGCCGGTGGCGCGCCACAGGGCGCGGGCGCCGGCCATGTTGCGGCCGGCGGTGGAGGTGCGGGAACGGTATTCGGGCATGGCTGGCGGAACGGGCGGGCCGTACGACGTGGGGGTCAGCCGATCATGGCCAATTTTTTCGGTTGCTGCTGCAACCACCTTCACCGCTTGCAGCGGCTTGGTGGTCCGCGCATTTCCCCTTATCCCCGCGCCTTCGGCGCGCCCCCCTTGAACAACAAGGGGGCTTCTTGCCGGAGACTTGGCTGCGCGCGCCGGGCATGACCGGGCGCCGCGGGATGTGTGCCAACCAAGGTTGGCACCTACCAGAGCGGTGCGTCGCCTGGGGTCGGATCCCATCGCGGCGCGATGGGCTCTGACCCCAATGCCGACGAAAATGAAAGTCCGTTCATCTTTCGGACTTTGCCGATTCCGGTTGCTGGCCCGGATTTGGCATCATTGGGGCATTGATCCGTCGACAGGGCATGAGGCCATGAAACGTTCCCGCACCACCGCGCTGCTGCTGATGAGCGCCGCGCCGCTGCTGTTCACCGCCTGCCAGAAGGAGCCGGAGGTGAAGGTGCAGGAAGGCCTGTACACGTCGGTCGAGGCCTGCACCGAGGCCACCGGCGATCCGTCGTCGTGCCGCAATGCCTTCGCCGAAGCGCAGAAGCAGGCCGCCGATGCGGCGCCGAAGTACGCCAGCAGGGAAGCCTGCGAGAAGGATTACAAGCCGGAGCAGTGCGTGCAGCAGCACACCTCGGCCGGTACCTCGTTCATCGGCCCGATGATGATGGGCTTCTTCATGTCGCAGATGCTGAGTAACCGCGGAGGCCTGGCACCGCAGGCACCGGCGTCGGCGCCGGCCTACCAGGACAAGAACGCGGGTTGGGCGCGCCCGGCACCGGGTGGCACTGGTGGCCTGAACACCGCCAGCGGCATCGGCGCGGGCAAGGCCGGCCTGGCCCCGGTCACCAGCGAACCGAACCGTGCGGTCACTGCCAGCCGTGGTGGCTTCGGCAACACCAGCGCGCGCCGCAGCAGCAGCGGCAGCTACGGCGGCTGATCGACCCATGCAGCGCATCCGGATTGCCGAGCGTGCCCAATGGCGGGCGCGCGCGGAAGAGGCGGGTTTCCGCTTCCACACCATCGACGGCCAGCCGTACTGGGACGAAAGCGCGTACTACGCGTTCACCCTGCGCCAGATCGAGCAGGACATCGAAGACCCCAGCGCCGAGCTGCACCAGATGGCGCTGGACCTGGTCGGCGATGTCATCGCCAGCGAACGGCTGATGGACCAGCTGGCGATTCCGTCGCATTACCGCGACTGGATCGCCGACAGCTGGCGCCAGCGCCAGCCGCATCTGTACGGTCGCCTGGACCTGGCCTACGACGGTACCGGTCCGGCCAAGCTGTACGAACTGAACTACGACACGCCGACCTCGCTGTTCGAGGCCAGCTTCTTCCAATGGCAGTGGCTGGAAGACCAGCGCAACGCCGGTCGCCTGCCGCAGCACGCCGACCAGTTCAACGCGATCCACGAAACGCTGGTCGAGCGTTTCGGCGAACTGGCCACGCAGCTGCCGCCGCCGCTGTATTTCAGTGCCGTGGGCAGCTCCGAAGAAGACCGCGGCACCGTCGACTATCTGCGCGACTGTGCATCGCAGGCCGGCCTGCATGGCCAGGCCATCGCCATCGAGGACATTGGCCTGTCCGAGGACGGCCGCTTCACCGCGCTGGACGATTCGGTGATCGGCACGCTGTTCAAGCTGTACCCGCTGGAAGACCTGATGGCCGAGGAATTCGGTCGCGCGCTGCCCGGTTCGGGCGTGCAGCTGCTGGAGCCGGCGTGGAAGGCGGTGTTGAGCAACAAGGGCATCCTGCCGCTGCTGTGGCAGCGTAACGTGGGCCATCCGAACCTGCTGGAAGCGCATTTCGATGACGGCAGCACGCTGGCGTCGGGCTGGGTGCGCAAGCCGCTGTTCTCGCGCGAAGGCGCGAACATCGAGATGCATCTGGCCGATGGCAGCACCCAGCGCAGCGACGGTCCCTACGATGGCCCGGCGATCATCCAGCGCGCCCATCCGCTCACCCGCTTCGAAGGCGGCTATCCGCTGATCGGCAGCTGGGTGGTGGGTGACCACGCCTGCGGCATTGGCATCCGCGAGGACGACAGCGCGATCACCCGTGACAGTGCGCGCTTCGTGCCGCATGCGATCGTTGACGAGGCGCCGACGCGGATCTACGTCTGATGACGGTGCGGCGTTGGCCTGGCCGGCATGGGCGTCCCACGCCCGTGCCGGGCCGGCATTTCGATGACGGGCGCAGCCTGCAGGCCTTCGCGGACCGCGTCGCGGTGCGTTGCCATCGCTGCGATACCCCCGGCTGGGTGGTCGCCAGCTGGAAACCCTACCGGTGGACCGCGCGATTCCGCTGCACCGGCTGCAGTTCTGCACTGGACAGTGGTGACTGGGTCGGTGCGGTCTACATGCTGGGCCGCCAACCTTGTGGATTCTGTGGGCATCAGTGGCTGCACGTGCGTCGTCGGGTTCCCGCTGGCATCCCTGCGCCGGCGTCCTTCGCTGCTCGATGTGCGCAATGTGATCGCAGTACCGATGTTTCGGTCTCGGTGCGTCCGTTGCGTGATGCCGAGCCTGCCGATCCGCACTTCGGATTGCCGCTGTGCCTGGTCGAACCGACCCGCGCAGGCCTGCTCTGGGCCTATAACGCTGAACATCTGCAGGCATTGCACGAGTACGCGAGCGCGACATTGCGCGAAAGCCGCGGCCATCACCGATCCATGTTCTCGCGCCTGCCGCAGTGGATGAAGCTGGCCCGCAACCGGGTGTTGCTGCAGCGCGCGGTGGAGCGATTGCAGCGGCGATTGTTGCAGGGGTAGTGCCGGCCGCTGGCCGGCAACCGCCGTTGGTAGATGCCGGCCCTGGTCGGCGCCGTGAGTTTCGTGCCAACCAAGGTAGGCACCCACCAGGGCGATGTGGCGGTTGTTACAGGGGGGGTAGTGCCGGCCGCTGGCCGGCAATCGTTCCTGGTATCAGAGCAACCCTTCGCGCTTCACCGCCAGATAGCGCTCCACCAGTGCACCGGGCAGGGCGTCGGCGGTCACGTCCAGAACCATCACCTTCTCGCTGCGCAGCGCTTCATGCGCTTTCGCGCGCTGCTGCAGGTACAGCGCCGCGGCGCCGGCCTGTGCCGCGTCCTCCAGCGACTGCACCTCATCATCGAGGACAGCATCCAGTTCGCGCTCGCGCAGGCTGGCCACGCACACCAGGTGGCGTTTCTGCAGCAGGCGCACCGCCGCCAGCAGGTCTTCGATGTCCTCATCGCGTACGTTGCTGACCAGCATCACCAGCGCGCGCCGGCGCTGGCGCAGCGACACTTCGGTGGCGGCGGCCAGGTAGTCGGTGGCCACCGCGCGCGGCTGCAGGTCGTAGCTGGCACGCAGCAGGTGCTCGACCGTGCCCATGCCACGCTGCGGTGCCACCCAGCGGCGCTCGCCACCGGTGGCGAACAGGCCGGCAGCATCGCCCTGGCGCAGCGCCAGGTAGGCCACCACCAGAGAGGCGTTCAATGCATGATCGAAGTGCGAGAGCCCGCCTTCGCTGGCCAGCATGCGGCGGCCACTGTCGAGCATCAGCAGCAGCTGCTGGTTCTTCTCGTCCTGGTACTCGCGCGAGACCAGCTTGCGCGCACGCGCGGTGGCCTTCCAGTCCAGCTGGCGCAGGCTGTCGCCGATGCGGTACTCGCGCATCTGGTGGAAGTCGGTGCCTTCACCGCGGCGGCGCTTCACGTGTGCACCGACCAGCCGCGAGGCCTGGTCGGCACTGAACAGGGCGAAGCGGGTGAGCGGTACGAAGTTCGGATAGACCCGCACGTCCAGCGCGGGAGGCAGCGTGCGTTGCTGCCACCACAGGCGCCATGGCGAGCGCATGCGCAGATGCACGCCGTCGAAGCGGAAGCGCCCACGCTGCAGCGGCTGCAGGTGGTAGTGCAGGGTGGAGGCGCTGCCGGGCTTCAGGCGCACGCGCTGCGGCAGCGATTCCAGCGGCCAGCCGCCGGGGACCAGGTCGAACACCTGCACCGTCATCGATGCGTCCGCCTGCAGCCGCAGCGCGGCCTCGCGGCGCACGCCCAGTGCCAGTGCTTCGGGCAGCTCACGCTGGATCTGCGGCGATGGACGCCGCGTCTGCCGCCACAGATCCATCAACGCTGGCACGGCAATCGCCACCGCGGCCAGCGCCCAGCTCCAGCGCGGCAGCATGCCGCCCAGCACCAGGCCACCCAGGGCGGCCCAGGCCAGCAGCAGCGCCAGCAGCAGCGGGGCCGGCCTCATCGGCGCGGTGCTTCCACCTTGGCCAGCAGTGCACCCAGCACGTCGTCGGCGTCCTGGCCTTCGATCTGCAGTTCCGGTGCCAGCGCGATGCGATGGCGCAGCGCGGGGCGCGCGATGTCGCGCACGTCGTCGGGGGTGACGAAGTCACGGCCGGCCAACACCGCCTGCGCGCGCGAGGCACGTACCAGCGCGATGCTGCCACGCGGGCCAGCGCCGACCGCGATACCCGGCCACTGCCTCGTGGCCGCCACAATCCGCACCGCGTAGTCGATCACTTCGTCATCGACGGTGATCGCCGCCGTGGCGCGCTGCAGTTCCAGCAGCTCACCGGCGCCGAGCACGCGCGGCACCTGGCTCAGGTCGAAATCGCTGGCGGCGCGGCCGCTGGTGATCGCGGTCACCATGCGCTTCTCGTCCTCCAGCTGCGGGTAGTCGATCAGCACCTTCAGCAGGAAGCGGTCCAGCTGCGCTTCCGGCAGCGGGTAGGTGCCTTCCTGTTCCAGCGGGTTCTGCGTGGCCAGCGCCATGAACGGCGGCGCCAGGGTGAAGGCCTTGCCTTCGATGGTCACCTGGCCTTCCTGCATCACTTCCAGCAGCGCCGACTGGGTCTTGGCCGGTGCGCGGTTGATCTCGTCGGCCAGCAGCAGGTTGGTGAACACCGGGCCACGACGGATCTTGAAGCTCTCGGTCTTCGGGTCGTACACCGCGTGGCCGCTGACGTCGCTGGGCATCAGGTCGGGGGTGAACTGCACGCGACCGTAGTCCAGCTCAAGTGCCTGGGCCAGCGCGCGCACCAGCAGGGTCTTGCCCAGCCCGGGCACGCCCTCGATCAGCACGTGGCCACCGGCCAGCAGGGCCACCAGGATCTGGTCCAGCACATCAGCCTGGCCGATGAAGGCGTGGCCGACGGCATCGCGGATGGCATCGACGCGTTCGATCAGGCGGGCGTTGGCGGCCGCCGGCAGCTCGGGGACTTCGGTCATAGCAGGGATCTCATCTGGAGCAGCAAGCGGATGCGCTCGCGCAGGGCGGAGGAATCGTGCGGCGGAGGGGGCGTGAGCGCGCTGGCAACGCGGCCTTGCGGCCACTTCAGCAGCTCGGCGATGGCCTGATCGCGCGGCGCGCCATCGAGTGCGGCGGCAACCGGTGCGCGCAGGCGCAGGCGGTGCAGGAACAGGGCGAGTACGGCCTCGTACAGGCGCGCGCCGTGGCCGAAACGCAGCAGCAGTTCGCCACTGGCGCGCACGTGCTCCAGCAGCGAACGGCGTTCCAGAACCGGCGACGGCAGCAGGCTGCCGAAGCGCTGCGAGCGGCCCCACAGCCAACCCAGCAGGGCCAGCAGCAACGGTGCCCACAGCGGCCAACCCTGATAGAACATGCGCGACCACAGCGACGGCGGGCGGCTGGCATAGACCAGCCAGACCGCACCCTTGCCGTAGTTCGGATCGAGCAGGTAGCGGGTCAGGTCGCGATGCGACGCGTCGTGCAGGCCGTCGCTGGCCTTGCCCCCTGCGGAGGCCAGGCGCGCCGCCGGTGAGTCCACCTCGCTGCGCATGAACTCCATGTCGGCCAGCACGCTCACCTTGCCCTGGCCATGGCGCAGGCGCGCGAACACCAGGTCGCGATCCGTGCCCCAGCGACGTTCGGCCTGCGCACTGGCGGCAAAACCCAGGGTGAAGCGACGGCCACCGCAGAATTCGACGTGGCCAGGATCGTCGTCGACATGGAACGGCTGGCAGTCGCTGCGCTGGAACAGGCTGTCCACGCCCAGCCGGTCCAGCAAGGGGCCCTGCGTGCTGCCGGCATCGTCCTCGGCCGGCGGCGGTGTACGTACCAGCAGGTGGCCGCCACCGTCGACCCAGTCCAGCAGCGCGCTGGCAACGGGCGGCGGCAGTTCGCTGCTGTCCTGCAGCAGCACCACCGTATCGTTCGGCCCCAGTGCCATCTGCTGCAGTTCCAGCCGTGGCCGCGAGTGCACGTCAATGCCATCGGCGCGCAGGGCCTGGCCGAGTACGTACAGCGGGTTGTAGGCGGCTTCGCCCTGTGGCGGCAGCCGGATCGTCTCGGTCACCCGTTCGTGCGTGCGCAGGTAGAGGATGGTCAGCGGTACACCGAACAGCACCAATGCACCGAGCAGCAGCGACCAGAACAGGCGCGGACTCATGCCTGCCACCCGTACTGCTGGCGCAGGGTATCGGCCAATGCATCGAAATCGGCGCGGCTGGGCAGGCGGCCACCGTAGGCGGCGTACTGCCACATGCGCACGATGCGCGCGAACAGGTCACGATCGGTGGCATCAGGCATGCGCCGCGACGCGCGCAGGCATTGCGCTTCGGTGGCACCAGGTGGAAGCGCGATACCGCTGCGCTCGCCCACCGTGCGCACACTGGCGCGGTACAGCAGGGCCAGCGCCTGCCGCGGCCGGCCCTGGTCCCAGAGCAGGCCAGCCTGGGTGGCCACGTCCGGCGGCAGCACCACCGGCAACTCCACCTGTTCCTCCAGCACCTTCGGTGCAGCGTCGGCCTTGCGCCGGCCACTGCCACGCAGCCATGGCAGCCACAGCCGCGCGGTCAGCAGCAGCACCAGCAGCAGGATGCCGAGCAGGCCCCACAGGCCCCATTCGGCCAGCCGTGCCAGCCAGGCGATGCCGTCCCTGCGCGCTTTGCGTTCACCTTTGCTGTTGGTGTCACGCTGCAGCTGCTTGTCTTCCTTCTTTTTTTCCTCGGCCTGCTCGATCGGCTTCCAGCGGGTGACCTCGCGGGTCGGGCGCTGCAGCGGGTCCTCATAGGCGCGGTTAACCGCTTGACGGAAACCGGCGGTGTCCACCGGCGTGCCACCGAAGATGGTGGCCGGCGTGTTGGCCGGGTCGATGGTCGGTTCATCGTCGTCGTCTTCGGCGGCGATGTTATTGGCGTTGGGCTTGCCCATTGCGCGCCCGGGCTCGGCATCTGCGTCCTGCGCATGCACCGGGGCGGAGACCAGCGGCAGTGCCAGGCACAGCAGCAGCGCCAGCGTCGATGCCGCCGGCAGCAGGCGATCGCGCAGGCGGCGCAGGGCGATTTCGACGTCCCAGGCTTCCATCTGCGTACGCCGGTTCAAGTACAGGCCAAAGCCCGCACCGACGAAGAACGGGCCGATCAGCGCCGAGGCCAGCCAGCAGGCCAGATTGAAACCGAAGCGTGCCCATGCCGGCGTGTCCTTGCCGATCATGTCCCACGCCGCACGCCAGGATTCGGACATCAGGTCCAGTGGCATGAACATGAACACTGCACCGATGGCACCAGATACCAGCACCGCTTCGAACGCCATGCAGGTCACGGTCAGCACTGTCGCCGCACCTGCGGCGCCGGCAGCCACCGCACGGCGGCGTGGACCGCGCTGGCCCGGTGCGTTGCCTTCCAGCAGGTTCACCGGCAGGCACAGGCTGCGCAGCACGCTGAAGCGACGCCAGCCCAGGTAGCCCCAGGAACCAGTGTTGCCCCAGTGGCGCTGCGCACGCAGGGCCGAAAGTGTGCTGACCGGTTCGCCGAAGATGCCGCGCGATAGCACATACAGCGGCGCACGCTCGAACAGTGGCTTGCACCACCACATCGCCAGCCAGGCCCAGCCGAAGGCATCCAGCCACCATCCCAGCGCGTTGAAGATCACGAACAACGGAGCACTGGCCAGCAGCCAGCTGCCCCACACGGCGCGCGCATGGCGGCGGGCGAGGGCACTGCCCAGCTCCATCGCTTCCCAGCCGCTGCGTGCACGCAGCACTACGTCCAGACGGTCAATGCGCATGGCCGCCTCCACGCCCGCCACGCCATAGCCACAGCAGCACGCCGGTCCAGAGCACTCCGGCGACGCCGAGCTTGGTCCATGCGGGGACTTCCGCGATCGACGACCAGAACGCTTCGATGAAGGCTGCGACCAGCAGCATGAACGCCACGCCCAGGCACAGCCGCGCACCGATGCGGCCACCGTCGACCAGCGCGTCCAGGCGGCTGCGCCGGCCCGGTGCCAGCAGCTTCATGCCCAGCTGCAGGCCGGCACCGCCGGCGATCACGATCGCGGTCAGCTCGAACGCGCCATGGCCGGCCACGAAGCGCCAGAATGGTCCACCGTGTCCGATGTGCTGCAGGTGGCCGGCCACCGCGCCGATGGTGACGCCGTTGAACAGCAGCACCAGCAGCGTACCCAGCCCGGCCAGCAGGCCGCTGGCGAAGGTGCGCAGGGCAATGCTGATGTTGTTGAGGATGTAGTGGCCGAACATCATCCAGTCGGTACCGCTGTCGCGGCCCAGTCGTTCGGCGGCAGGGTCGTACATGCGCTCCATCGCGGCGATCTGGCGGTTGTCCATCAACGTGTGGATCAGGTCCGGGTAGACCTGTACAAGCACGAAGCAGGCGATTGCCGGCAGCGCGAACATCGCCAGCGCCACCCACATGCTGCGTGCCTGGCTGCGCACGAGCAGCGGGAAGTCGGCCACGAGGAATTCCAGCGCGGCGCGCCAGCGCGTCGGCCGTGTGCGGTACAGCACACTGTGGCCCTGCTGCATCAGCTGCTGCAGGCGCTGGAGCAGCTGCGGGCTGTAACCGCGCTCGCGGGCCAGCGCCAGCTGCTGGCACAGGCGCCGGTAGCGCTGCGGGACGGCGGTATCGTCCAGTGCCAGGCCGCTGGCCTTGCGGCGCGCGCGGCGCGAGGCGCCGGCACGCAGCAGCAGCCACTGTTCCAGCTCCTGCCATTCCTGCTGGTAGCGGGCGACGAACTGTTCCTGTTTCATCGCCGCCCCAGCAGCCAGTTGGCCATGGCGTACAGGCGCAGCACGGCGACCTGGCCGTGGGTACCGGTCAGGGGCTCGGCAATGCCGGCCAGCTCCTGCTGGCGGGCCGCCGACAGCCGTGGCGCGCGCTCGGCGAAGGCCATCAGCGCGGCCTGTTCCTCCGGCCGCAGTGGCTGCGGCGGGGCCAGCACGCTGTCGATGGTAGGTGGCGGCGGCAGGTACAGCACAGGCGCGTGCACCACCACGGTGCCGGCCACCAGGTCGCCGAGGCGGCGGCCGTGCGGATCGAACAGGCTGCTGACCAGGCCCAGTGCATAGCCGAACGGCAGCATGTCCACCGTGCGCAGCAGGTTGCGGGTGATCGCCGCCATCCAGCCCACGGGCGCGCCATCGCGGGACAGCACGCGCAGGCCCAGCGCGCGCTTGCCCAGTGTGCGGCCCCACAGTGCCTCGCACACGATCGGGTAGACCCAGTAGACCAGGAACATCAGCACCAGGTTGAGGCCGGAGCCGAATTCGTCCAGCACCGCCAGCGGAATCGCCATCAGCACCAGTACCGCGATGCGCACGCCAAGATCGACCAGCCAGGCCATGGCCCGCGGCAGCGGTCCGGCTACCGGCAACTGAAGCAGCACACCCTCTGGCGTCACCACCTCACGGTAGGTATCGAGCATCGGTGCGGCCATCAGCGCGGTGGCCTTCGTTGTGGGCGCCGGAGTCCTCTCCGGCTGGCAACCACAGGCATGGGGGTCTCGACAGATCCTGGTCGGGCCCAGACTTTAGCAGAGCCGCGCGGCAGCGTTGGCTGCTCAGCCCCGGTATTCGTCCTTCAGCCGCACGTAGTGGTCGGCCGAGTACTGCAGCGACTCGATCTCCTTGTCGCTCAGCGTGCGTGCCGGCCGGGCAGGGTTGCCGACCCACAGCTCGCCTTCGCCCACCACCTTGCCGGGGCCGATCACCGCACCGGCGCCGACGAAGCCATGGCGCTCCACGCGGGCACCGTCGAGGATGCAGGCGCCCATGCCGATCAGGCTGTAATCGCCGATCGTGCAGGCGTGGATGATGCAGCCGTGGCCGACGGTCACGCCTTCGCCGATCAGGGTCGGGTAGCCGGCCTTGTTGTACGGGCTGTGGTGGCTGACGTGGATGATGGTGCCGTCCTGCACGTTGGTGCGTGCACCGATGCGTACGTAATTGACGTCACCGCGGATGACCGTGCCCGGCCACACCGACACGTCGTCGCCCAGTTCCACGTCGCCGATGATCGTGCACGACGGGTCGATGTACACGCGCTCGCCGAGAACGGGCATCTTGTCGCGGAAGGGGCGCAGCGGGTTCATCGGGGTTTCCGGAAATCAGGGCGTTCGCGACGATGATACCCGCGTGGTCCGCACGCCGCGTGCCTGCCGCGGGTAGTGCCGGCCGCTGGCCGGCAACCACGGAAATCCAGGCGTGCCGCGCGGTTGCCGGCCAGCGGCCGGCACTACCAGAGGCAGGTGCGGCTCTTCATTCAGGCGCGTGCTCGGCCAGCATCTGCCGGAACAGCTCATCCAGCCACGCAGCATCACCTCGTCCGGCGGGCAGCTGTGGCGCCTGCGCAGTCCGGATGGCCAGTTCACGATCGATGTAGTCGCTGATCGCCGCAATGCGCGGCCCGGCGGCGACCTCGGCGCTGGCCCGCTTGACCGCCAGCAGGGCATCGATGACTTCACGCACCGCACCGTCTGGCAGCAGCCGGTCCAGCAGATCCTCGAAGGCCATCGGCGGGGGTGTCTGTTCGTGCTCTATCCACTGGCAGGCCAGCAGTGGGCGCAGCACGTACAGGTACTTCTTGGTGCGCACCGTTTCGCCACGCAGGTAGCCGCGATGGTTCGAGCGCGCCATGTTGAAGTAGTGCCACCAGGTGCCCAGCGGTGAATGGAACGCTTTCGCTGCTTCCCACAACTGTGACACCGCCGCCTGATCCTGCTGGTAGACGATCGGCGAGCGCAGCCACTCGATCAGTGTCGGATTGGATTTTGAAACCAGTCGCAGTGCCTTGCGCAGGTCCCAGCCGCTCACGTCGAGCTCATCGTCGATCGGCAGTTCGATCACATCGCGCTGCGCTTCGCCGGGACCGGTGCTCTCGTTGACGCTGAGATACCAAGGCTGGCGATGCACGTAGATGAAGCGCGCGTCGTAGTCGCTGTCGGGCGAGGAAAAGCCCCAGCCGCGGCTGCCCGACTCGCACGCCAGCAGCACGCGTACGTCGTAGCGCTGTTCGATGTCAGCCAGGGTGGAAAGGATGGCGGCGCGCTTGTCCGGCGCGATCGGGTGGATGTCGTCCATGCAGTTGTGTTCGTAATGTCGAGCGTGCTCGACTGTAACGCAGGTGCGCACCGGTAGTGCCGGCCGCTGGCCGGCAACCACGGAAATCCAGGCGTACCGCGCGGTTGCCGGCCAGCGGCCGGCACTACCGGCTAGGGTTCGTAGCTGTAGCCCATGCCGTACACCGAACGGATCGGCTCGCCTTCCATGCCGGCGTCGGCCAGCTTGCGGCGCAGGTTGCGCACATGGCTGTCGACGGTGCGGTCGACCACCACGCGATGGTCCAGGTACAGCCGGTCGAGCAGTTCATCGCGCGCCCAGATCCGGCCCGGGGTGGCCAGCAGCGTGCGCAGCAGGCGGTACTCCACCGGCGTCAGGTCCAGGCCCTTGCCGTTCCAGGTGGCGCGTGCGGCCGGCTCGTCGATGTGCAGGCCACCGTTGGCGCGCGCACCCGGGTCCGGGCGGTAGCGGCGCAGCACCGCCATTACCCGCGCGACCACTTCGCGCGGACTGAACGGCTTGCAGATGTAGTCGTCGGCGCCGATCTCCAGGCCCAGCAGGCGGTCGATCTCTTCCACCCGTGCGGTGACCATGATGACCGGTACATCGCTGCTGGCACGCAGTTCGCGGCACAGGTCCACACCGTCGCGCTGCGGCAGCATCAGGTCCAGCAGCACCAGGTCGGGCTGGTAGCGCGCGAATGCGTCGATCACCTGGCCACCGTCGTCCACCCACTCGCTGGCCATGCCGGCGGCGGCCAGGTAGTCGCGCAGTACCGAGGCCAGGCGCGGCTCGTCCTCGACGATCAGGATCTTCGTGGACGTGGCGGGCGACGTGCTCATGCAGGCTCCGGCAGGCTGATGACCACGCGCAGCCCGCCCAGCGGCGAGGGCGCGGCGTGGATGACGCCGTGGTGGGCGAGGATGATGTTGTGGCTGATGGCCAGGCCCAGCCCGCTGCCGCCACTGGCGCGGTTGCGCGAACTTTCCACGCGGTAGAAGCGTTCGAACAGCAGTGCACACTTGTCGGGCGGAACGCCCGGCGCGGTGTCTTCCACGACCAGCTGCACGCCGGCAGGCACGCGCGCTGCCTGCACGCGTACGCGGCCACCGGCATGGGTGTAGCGCAGTGCGTTTTCCAGCAGGTTGGCCAGCACCTGCTGCAGGCGCCGTTCGTCACCGGACACCTGCAACGGCGTGGCGGGCAGGTCTTCTTCCAACGCCAGGCCTGCATTGGCGAAGCGCACGCGCATGCCATTGAGTTCGCTGCGCAGCAGCGCCACCAGGTCCAGTGGCGCGAAGCGGTACGCCAGGCCGCCGGACTGGGTCATCGACAGGTCGTGCAGGTCGTCGATCAGCTTGCCCAGCTGGCGGATCTCGCCCTGCAGGCCCACCAGGTTGGCCCGGTCCAGCGGACGGATGCCATCTTCGATCGCCTCCAGCTCGGCGCGCACCACGGCCAATGGCGTGCGCAGCTCATGCGAGATGTCGGCAATGAAGGCGCGGCGGTTGCGTTCGGTATCGTCCAGCGCCTGCGCCATCCGGTTGAAGTCGTTGACCAGCGCGTCCAGCTCATCGTCACTGGTGCGCTCGATGCGGGTGGCGTAGTCACCGGCGGCCAACCGGTGGGTGGCAGCGGCCAGCTTGGCAAGGCGCTGGCGCAGCGCACGCGATACCAGCCAGGCCAGCAGTACCGTCACCAGCAGTAGCGCGATGCCGATCACCCACCAGGCGCGCACCTGGGTGTTGTAGAAATTCAGGTCGTTGGTGGCGATGACGGTCTGGAACGGCACCATGCCCAGCCAACCGACGGTCTGCCCGTCCACCTGCACCGCATGCGGCTCGTCATCGCTGGTGGCGTCGGGGTTGCCGGCCACGAAACGGTGCTGCGCGTCGAACAGGCCCAGGCGCGACGGCACGCCGGTCTGGTCGGACAGCGACGGCACCGGTCCTTCGTGCCCATGGGCCAGGTCCGGGCGCAGCAGCCGCGCCCAGCGGTCGCCATCACCGTGCAGATGCTCCCAGCCACCGTGCTCGCGGTACTCGCGCTGCAGGTGTGGCATCAGCCGCTGCATGCGCAGGTCGCCCTGGTCGTTGAGGTAGTCCAGGAAGCCGGTCTGGAAGGCCACGCGGCTGGCAACACCGTTCACTGCCAGCACCAGCAGGCAGGCGGTGAAGATCGCGAGGAAGGTCTTCGCGGTCAGGCCGAATTTGAGTTGGAACTTCGCCATCGCGAAGGCCATTAGCGGCGCATGCGGCGCCGAAAGCAAGCGCCAGCTGAGCCCGTCGCACAATCTCCATATTCTCTGCACAGTTTCACGGCAGCGTGCACGGGTCAACGCAAGGCCCCCACGCCCCCCATGTCCCTCCTGCGCCCGCTGTCCCGTTCCCCGCGTCCCCTGCTGTTGCCCCTGCTGCTGGCCCTGGCGGCCTGTTCGGCGGGCAGGACCGATGCCCCGGCCATGCCCGAAGTGGGCGTCATCATCGCCCGCGCGCAGCCGCTGGCACTCCAGCAGACCTTGCCCGGCCGTGCCGTGCCGTTCGAGATCTCCGAGGTGCGGCCGCAGGTCGGCGGCCTGATCCGCCAGCGGTTGTTCACCGAAGGCCAGCAGGTCAAGGCAGGGCAGCTGCTGTACCAGGTCGACCCGGCACCGTACCAGGCGGCCTTCGATACCGCGCGCGGGCAGCTGGCGCAGGCCGAGGCTACCGTGTTGTCGGCACAGCCGAAGGCCGAGCGTACCCGCGCGCTGGTGAGCATGGATGCAGCCAGCAAGCAGGACGCCGACGATGCCACCTCGGCATTGAAGCAGGCGCAGGCCAACGTGATTGCCGCGCGCGCTGCATTGCAGGCTGCCCGCATCAACCTCGACTACACCCGGGTGACCGCCCCCATCGACGGCCGCATCGGCACCTCCAGCGTCACCGCCGGCGCGCTGGTCGCGGCCGGCCAGGATACGGCACTGGCCACCATCCAGCGGCTGGACCCGGTGTACCTGGATGTCACCCAGTCCAGCACGCAGATGCTGGCGCTGCGCAAGCAGCTCGATGCGGGCCTGGTGAAGGCCATCGATGGCAAGGCACAGGTAAAGGTGCTGCTGGAGGACGGCAGCACCTACGCGCATGAAGGCACCTTGGAGTTCGTCGGCAGCGCAGTGGATCCGGGCACCGGCAACGTGAAGCTGCGCGCGGTCATTCCGAACCCGGACGGCCTGCTGTTGCCGGGCATGTACCTGAAGGCGGTGCTGCCGATGGCCACCGACGCGCGTGCCCTGCTGGTGCCGCAGAAGGCGGTGGTGCGCAACGAACGCGGCGAACCGCTGCTGCGCCTGCTCGACGCCAAGGATCATGTGGTCGAGCGCCGCGTCAGCACCGGCCAGGTGGTCGGTAACCAGTGGCAGATCACCAGCGGCCTCAAGGCTGGCGAACGGGTGATCGTCAGCAACGGCAGCGCGGTATCGCTCGGCCAGCAGGTGAAAGCGGTGGCGGCCACGACGGCGCAGTTGGCGGCGATGCCGGCGGTCGATCCGAACGGCAACACCGACGAAAAGTCGCACTGAGGCCTGGCCCACATGGTTCGTTTCTTCATCGACCGGCCGATCTTCGCCTGGGTGATCGCCATCGCGGTCAGCCTGCTCGGCCTGCTCGCGATCCTGATCCTGCCGGTGGACCGCTACCCGCAGATCGCCCCGCCCACCATCACCATCCGCGCCACCTACACCGGCGCCTCGTCCCAGACCGTGGAAAACGCGGTCACCCAGGTCATCGAGCAGTCCCAGCAAAGCCTCGATCACCTGATGTACATGACCTCGACCAGTGCCTCCGACGGCTCGGCGCAGGTCAACCTGGTGTTCGCCACCGGTACCAATCCGGATACCGCGCAGGTGCAGGTGCAGAACCAGCTGCAGGCCGCCATGGCCACGCTGCCGCAGGCGGTGCAGCAGAACGGCCTGACCATCACCAAGTCCAGTGGTTCGATCTTCGAGGTGCTGTCGTTCACCAGCGAAGACGGCAGCATGGACAACTTCGATGTCGCCAACTTCATGGAAGCGCGCATCGATGACCAGATCAGCCGCGTCAGCGGTGTCGGCAACATCCAGCCGATCGGCCAGGAATACGCCATGCGCATCTGGCTGGATCCGGAGAAGATGCGCCAGTACGCGCTGATGCCGTCGGACATCGAGACCGCACTGCAGGCACAGAACACCGATGTCTCCGCCGGTGAGCTGGGTGGCCAGCCGGCGCTGAAGGGCCAGCAGCTCGACGCCACGGTAACCGCGCGCAGCCGCCTGCACACGCCCGAGCAGTTCGCGCAGGTGGTGCTCAAGGCCGATGCCAACGGCAGCGTGGTGCGTCTGGGCGACGTGGCGAAGATCGGCCTCGGGCCGGAAAGCTACGACAGCATCAGCACCTTCAATGGCAAGCCGTCGGCGTCGCTGGGCATTGAACTCAATGCCGGTGCCAACGCGATCGCCGTCTCCAAGGCCATCGATGCACGGCTTCAGCAGCTGCAGAAGTACTGGCCGCATGGCTACACCGCCCACGTGGCCTTCACCACCACGCCATTCGTGACCATTTCGCTGAAGGAAGTGGTGATCACCCTGATCGAAGCGATCATCCTGGTGGTGCTGGTGATGTACCTGTTCCTGCAGAACTGGCGCGCCACGCTGATCCCGACCATCGCGGTGCCGGTGGTGCTGCTGGGCACGTTCGGCGTGCTGGCTGCATTCGGGTATTCGATCAACACCCTGACCATGTTCGCACTGGTGCTGGCCATCGGCCTGCTGGTGGACGATGCCATCGTGGTGGTGGAGAACGTAGAGCGGGTGATGACCTTCGAAGGGCTGGCGCCGAAGCCGGCCACGCTGAAGGCGATGGGCCAGATCACCGGCGCGCTGGTCGGCATCGTGCTGGTGCTGACCGCGGTGTTCCTGCCGATGGCGTTCTTCAGCGGTGTAACCGGGGTGATCTATCGCCAGTTCTCGGTGACGATCGCCGCCGCGATGATCCTGTCGGTGCTGGTGGCGATGACCATCACCCCGGCACTGTGTGGCAGCATCCTGCACCAGATTCCCAAGGGCGGCCATCCGCATGGCGACCACGGTGGCGAGCCGAGCCTGCTGGGCAAGTTCTTCATCTGGTTCAACCACCGCTTCGAGCGTACCTCCAACGGCCTGCGTCACCGCGTGGATCGTTTCCTCGGCCGCCGCTCGCTGGGCGTGCTGTTCTACCTGGTGCTGAGCGTGGCCACCGGCCTGTTGCTGTGGCACCTGCCGGGCGCGTTCCTGCCCGATGAAGACCAGGGCATGCTCAACGCGCTGGTGAAGCTGCCGGCCGGTTCCACGCTGGAGCAGACGCGGGCGGTGATGGATCGTCTGAGTGCCGTCGCGGTGAAGGACGACGGCGTGCTCTCGATCCAGGCCACCGCCGGCTTCAGTGTTACCGGCAGCGGCCAGAACGTCGGCCAGGCCTTCATCCGCCTGAAGGACTGGGATGACCGCAAGGACGACGCCGATACCATCGCCGCACGCTTGACGCGGGCGATGGCCAGCGTGCCCGATGCGCAGGTGTTCATCACCTCGCCACCGGCCATCCTGGGCCTCGGCGATGCGGGTGGCTTCACCCTGGAACTGCAGGACGAAGGCGGTGCCGGCCATGCCGCCGCCGTGGCCGCGCGCAACACGCTGCTGAAAGAAGCCGCCAAGGACCCGAAGCTGGTCAACGTGCGCTACGCCAGCCTGGAAGACGCGCCGGTATACGCGGTGAAGGTGGACGACGCCAAGGCGCAGGCGATGGGCGTGAACCCGCAGGACGTCAATGACACCTTGAACGCGGCGTTGGGCGGCGACTTCGTCAACAACTTCATCTACAAGGGACGCATCAAGAAGGTGTTCATCCAGGGCACCGCCGAAGCACGCATGCAGCCGCAGGACATCGAGCGCTGGAGCGTGCGCAACCAGGCCGGGCAGATGGTGCCGCTGTCGTCGCTGATCAGCACGCATTGGACCAGTGCGCCGGCCGCACTGCAGCGCTACAACGGCGTATCAGCGATGGAAATCACCGGACAGCCGGCGCCGGGCGTCAGCTCCGGCGAGGCGATGGCCGAGATCGCGCGGCTGGCCGACACACTGCCGGAAGGCTTCAGCCATGCCTGGTCGGACATGGCCTACCAGGAACAGTTGTCGGGCAACCAGGCGCCAATGCTGTACGCCATCTCGCTGCTGTTCGTGTTCCTGTGCCTGGCCGCGCTGTATGAAAGCTGGGCGGTGCCGTTCGCGGTGATGCTGGCGGTGCCGGTGGGCGTGTTCGGTGCGGTGCTGATGATGAACCTGCGTGGCCTCAACAACGACGTGTACTTCCAGGTCGGCCTGCTGACCACGATTGGTCTGGCAGCGAAGAACGGCATCCTGATCGTCGAGTTCGCGCGCATCCTCGAACAGCAGGGCAGGGACACCCGCGACGCAATCCTGCAGGCGGTCTACCTGCGGCTGCGGCCGATCGTGATGACTTCGCTGGCGTTCCTGATGGGCGTGTTGCCGCTGGTGTTCGCCACCGGGGCCGGTTCGGCCGCGCGCCGTTCGCTGGGTACCGGCGTGGCCGGTGGTACGGTGGCCTCGATGGTGCTGGGCATGTTCTTCGTGCCGTTGTTCTACCTGCTGGTGCGCCGCCTGTTCCCGGGCCGCGCGTCGGCCGACGCCACTGTCCCGGAGACAAGCCCATGAAGCCGATGCTGCTGCGCGCCCTGGCGGCCGCAACGATGACCGCCGTGCTGGGCGGCTGCGTGAGCATGGCCCCGCACTACCAGCGACCCGAGGCGCCGGTGCCGGCACAGTTCGGCAATGCCGCCATCGGCGCGGCCGAACCGGCACTGGCGATGCCGGCCTGGCGCGACGTGTTCCTGGAACCGCGCCTGCAGCAGGTCATCGCGCTGGCGCTGCAGTACAACCGCGACCTGCGCGTGGCGGTGCTGCAGGTGGAGAAGGAGCGCGCGCAGTACCGCATCCAGCGCGCGGCACTGCTGCCGCCGGTGGATGCCAGCGGCAGTGTCACCCGTTCGCGGGTGAGCGATGCCAACAGCGAGACCGGCGTCACCCAGGTGACCGAATCCGATGCCGTGCAGGTGGGCATCAGCAGCTGGGAGCTGGACCTGTTCGGGCGTATCCGCAGCTTGAAGAACGAGGCGCTGCAGAACTGGCTGGCCAGCGCCGAGAACCAGCGCGCCGCGCGCACCAGCCTGGTGGCTGAAGTGGCGACGGCGTGGCTGGCGCTGGCGGCCGACGAGCAGTCGCTGGCATTCACGCAACAAACGCTGGACAGCCAGCAGCAGACCCTTCAGCGCACCGAGGCCCGTCATGCACAGGGGCTGGCCTCGGGCCTGGACCTGTCGCAGGTGCAGACCAGCGTGGAAGCCGCGCGCGGTGCGCTGGCGAAGCTGCAGGCCCAGCAGGCGCAGGATCGCGATGCATTGCAGCTGTTGGTGGGGGCACCGCTGGATCCGGCCCTGCTGCCAACCGCGCAGGCGCTGGGTGGCAGCGTCGCATTGGCGCCGCTGCCCGCCAACCTGCCGTCCAGCGTGTTGCTGCAGCGTCCGGACGTGCTGTCCGCCGAGCATGCATTGCAGGCAGCCAACGCCGATATCGGTGCCGCGCGCGCCGCATTCTTCCCGACGCTGGCGTTGACCGCCAACTACGGCCACAGTTCCACCGCGTTGTCGACGCTGTTCTCGGCCGGCACCCGTGGCTGGTCGTTCGCGCCCAGCATCACCGCGCCGATCTTCCATGCCGGTGCACTGAAGGCCTCGCTGGATGCCTCGAAGATCGGCAAGGACATCGGCATCGCGCAGTACGAGAAGGCGATCCAGCAGGCCTTCAGTGAGGTGGCCGATGCGCTGGCCACGCGCGATCACCTGACCGCGCAGCTGGACGCGCAACGCGCGTTGGTGGCTGACAGCCAGCGCAGCTACATCTTGGCCGATGCGCGCTACCGCACCGGACTGGATGGCTACCTGCAGTCGTTGGATGCGCAGCGCAGCCTGTATGCCGCGCAGCAGGACCTGATCGCCCTGCAGCAGCAGGAGGCGGGCAACCGGGTGACGCTGTTCAAGGTGTTGGGTGGCGGCGCCGACGCGCGGTAACGCGCCCGCCAATGTGGGTGTGTCTTCCGCTCCGGTAGGTGCCGACCTTGGTCGGCACAAATGCATGCAGCATCGCGATCTGATGATTCGTGCCGACCAGGGTCGGCACCCACCAGGGCAGACTCATGTGCCGACCCAGGTCGGCACCCACCAGAAGCAGGTGCGACCGCTTATGCCACGCGGCCGCGGCGCGCCCGCTCCAGATGCACCAGCAGCAGCGAGATCGCTGCCGGGGTCATGCCCGGGATGCGCTGCGCCTGGCCGATGGTCTGCGGGCGCACGCGCTCCAGCTTCTGCAGCGCTTCGGCCGACAGCCCGCGTACCGTCGCATAATCGAAGGCTTCAGCGATCGGCGTGGCTTCGTGCCGCTGCTGGCGCTCGATTTCCTCGCGCTGGCGATCCAGGTAGCCGGCGTACTTCACGCCGATCTCCACCTGCTCGGCCACCTTGGCGTCGGCCACGGCCGGGCCCAGCGACGGCACCTGCATCAGCTGCGCGTAATCCAGCTCGGGGCGCTTGATCAGGTCCAGCACATTGGTTTCGCGGCTGACCGCCACGCCCAGCGTGTCCTGTACCTCGCGGCCCAGCGCATTGGCCGGGGTCGCCCACAGTGCGCCCAGGCGCGCGCGCTCGGCGGCGACGGCAGCCTGCTTGGTCTCGAACGCGCTCCAGCGATGGTCATCCACCAGGCCCATTTCGCGGCCGGCGGGGGTCAGGCGCTGGTCGGCATTGTCCTCGCGCAGCTGCAGGCGGTATTCGGCGCGGCTGGTGAACATGCGGTAGGGCTCGTTGGTGCCGTGGGTGATCAGGTCATCCACCAGCACGCCCAGGTACGCCTCGTCGCGGCGCGGGCACCAGCCATCCAGTCCACGTACCTGGCGTGCGGCGTTGAGGCCGGCCAGCAGGCCCTGCGCGGCCGCTTCTTCATAGCCGGTGGTGCCGTTGATCTGGCCGGCGAAGAACAGGCCGTTGACCAGCTTGGTCTCCAGCGAGGCCTTCAGCCCGCGCGGATCGAAGAAGTCGTACTCGATCGCGTAGCCGGGGCGGGTGATGTGCGCGTTCTCGAAACCACGGATGCTGCGCACCATCTCCAGCTGCACGTCGAAGGGCAGCGAGGTGGAGATGCCGTTGGGGTAGATCTCGACGATGCCCAGGCCTTCGGGTTCGACGAAGATCTGGTGGCTGGCCTTCTCGGCGAAGCGCACCACCTTGTCCTCGATGGACGGGCAGTAGCGCGGGCCGATGCCTTCGATCTGGCCGCTGTACAGCGGCGAGCGATGCAGCGCGTCGCGGATGATCTGGTGGGTCTGTTCGGTGGTGTGGGTGATCCAGCAGCTGACCTGCTGCGGATGCTCGTCCACCGAGCCGAGGAAGGACATCACCGGGCGCGGCGAATCACCGGGCTGTTCGTCCATCACGCTGTAGTCCAGCGAGCGGCCATCGATGCGCGGCGGCGTGCCGGTCTTCAGGCGGTCCACCTGGAACGGGCGCTCGCGCAGGCGCGCGGCCAGCGTGGTGGCCGGCGGGTCGCCCATGCGGCCGGCGGCGTACTGGGTGGGGCCCACGTGGATCTTGCCGGCGAGGAAGGTACCGGCCGTCAGCACCACGGCCCCGGCGTCGAAACGCAGGCCGGTCTGGGTGATGACGCCGCGCACGGCGTCGCCTTCGATGACCAGATCGTCCACTGCGGCTTGGAACACGGTCAGGTTGGCCTGGCCTTCGACGATGGCGCGGATCGCCATGCGGTACAGGTTGCGATCGGCTTGGCAACGGGTGGCACGCACGGCCGGGCCCTTGGAGGCGTTCAACGTGCGCCACTGGATGCCGGCGCGGTCGGCGGCATGCGCCATCGCACCGCCCAGGGCGTCGATTTCCTTGACCAGGTGGCCCTTGCCGATGCCGCCGATGGCCGGGTTGCAGCTCATCGCGCCCACCGTTTCGATGTTGTGAGTCAGCAGCAGGGTGCGCACGCCGGTGCGGGCCGCGGCCAGCGCGGCTTCGGTGCCAGCGTGGCCACCGCCGATGACGATGACGTCGTAACGATGGAAGGACGGATTCATGGGGGCTGTTCAGCTGGGGGCGGGCGCGGCCGGGGGGCGGCGCCGGGGTGGCGATTTTAGCGCCATTCGGGTCCGGGACGTCGGCACCGGTCGGCCGGCGCCGAAATCAGCCCTAAAGTTGGCAGGATTTTTGCAGATAACCCAATAGCACCCACCGTGGCTGGCGCCGTAGGCGCCCGTGACCGGAATTGGAACAGGGGCCGGTACAGGCGCACGGTGGGGGAGCAGAGGGCCGGCAGTCGGGGGACTGTCCGGCCCTGTTTTTTTGGGGTGCCGGGAAAGGCCCTGTCCACGCATGGCGTGGATCTACTGACGCTGGGTCTCTCGCCGGTTGGCGGCCCGGCAAAACAAACGGCCCCGCATTGCGGGGCCGTCTGCCTTCAGAGGTGCCGACATCCGACAGGGCCGGAACAGGGGGGATCCAGATGTTCCTGTCGGATATCGACGTAGAGCTTTTTGCGGCGGCCCGTGTCGTTTTTGTCACTTTGTGACGCGGGCCGTCACTGTCCGCGTAGATTGCGGCTTGGACCGTGTGAAATGCAAGACGGTTCAGCGCTCAACTGTGCGCTGCGTCGCACGATCCATGTTGCGCCAGGGGGAACCGTTCATCCTCGGCGCACTCGGTGCCGGGGACGGGCGGGCCTGCGGCGCGGGCGACGGCGGCTGCATGTTCGATTGCGGCGGGCGGCGCATCGAATCCATGTTCCGCCACGGGGAACCGCCGTTGTACGACGGCCGCGGCGGCGGCGGCGGACGGTTCTCGCCACCGTTGCCGGGCGGACGCGGCGGCGGGCGGTGGTTGTGCGGCGGGCGGTAGATCGGGCGCGAGTAGTACGGGTTGCCATAGCCGCCGTAGTAGCCGCCATAGCCACCGTAGTACGGGTAGCCGTAGTTGTAGGGATAGCCGGCCGGGTAGCGGTACTCCACCGACGGCGCGCCGTGGTAGTAGCCGCCACCGCGGCCACCGCCTACATAATCGTAGGTGGTGCAGCCAGTCAGGCCCAACAACAGGCCACCGGCAAGCAACAGGCGCATTTTCATGGTGGGTCCCCCCAGAGGACGGATGTGCAGCCAGCTTCGTGCGCGGGCATTGAATCGGCCCTTAATTCGGCTGGCCAGGATGAATGGAGGCGTAGGCCTGCATGCTGGCATGACCTGTGCCCCGGTCGCCAGCGCGGGGGCATACGTTAATCTTGCGTCATGAGCGATTCACTGTTGCCCCGCGCCGATGATGTCCTGCTTGCTGCTGCGAGGATTGCCCCGCATGCCAGCGTGACCCCGGTGCTGCGCTCGCGCACCCTCGATGCAATGACCGGCGCGCAGTTGGCCTTCAAGGCCGAGCACCTGCAGCGTGGTGGCGCATTCAAGTTCCGTGGTGCCTGCAATGCGGTGTGGTCGCTGGATGCCGATCGCGCCAGTGCTGGCGTGGTGACCCATTCCTCCGGCAACCACGGCGCCGCGCTGGCCCTGGCCGCACGCACCCGGGGCATCCCCTGCCATGTGGTGGTGCCGGAGGGGGCGGTGGCCGCCAAGCTGGCCAACATCGCCCGCCACGGCGCCACGCTCTGGCGCTGCCCGCCGACCATCGCCGACCGCGAGGCCACCTGCGCCAGGGTGCAGGCCGATACCGGCGCAACCCTGGTGCATCCCTATACGAACCCGGCGGTGATGGCCGGGCAGGGCACCGCGGCCCTGGAACTGCTGCACAGCGACGGCCCGTTCGACGCGCTGGTGGTGCCGGTGGGCGGCGGTGGCCTGGCCAGCGGTACCGCGCTGGCCCTGCAGCATGCCAGTCCGCAGACCCGGCTGATCCTGGCCGAGCCGGCCGGCGCCGATGACACCGCGCGCTCGCTGGCCATCGGCGAGCGCCAGGGTGCGTTCACCCCGGACACCATCTGCGATGGCCTGCGTACTCTGATCGGCGCGCCCAATTTCGAGTTGCTGCGCGCCGCCGGTGCCGAGGCGATCGTGGTCGATGACGCCGCGACGCTGGCGGCGATGCGCCTGCTGTGGGACGTGCTCAAGCAGGTGGTGGAGCCCTCTTCGGCCACCGTGCTGGCTGCGGTGCTGGCGCAGCCGCAGCGCTTCGCCGGCCTGCGCGTGGGCCTGGTGTTGTCCGGCGGCAACGTCGACCTGCCAGCGCTGCGCTGGGGGGCGGCGTGAGCCGCGGGCGGCACCGCGAACGCACCGGCCTGCTGGGCTGGTTGTGGCGGCTGTTCGTGCTGCTGGTGATCTGGCTGCTGGGCGTGACCGCCTGGATCGTCTGGGTGGGTGAACGCGACCAGGCCGCCAAGGCCGACGCCATCATCGTGCTGGGTGCGGCCGCCTATGACGCCAAGCCGTCACCGGTGTTCGAAGAACGCATCCGCCACGGGCTGGATCTGTATGAAGCACGCTATGCGCCGCTGCTGATCTTCACCGGTGGCTATGGCGGCACCGGTGCGCGCTTCTCCGAGTCGCAGGTGGCGCGGCGCTACGCGCTGAAGCATGGCGTGCCGGACGATGCGATCCTGATCGAAACCGCTTCGCGCAATACCGTGCAGAACCTGGTTGAAGCCAAGCGGCTGATGGACCAGCGCGGCCTGCACCGGGTGATCGTCGTCAGCGATCCGCTGCACATGGCGCGCGCGCTGCGCCTGAGCAAGGCGCTCGGCATCGATGCGCTGGCCTCGTCCACGCCCAGCACGCGCTTCCGCAGCTTCCATACCAGCTGGCGCTTCCTGGTGCAGGAAATCTATTTCTTCCACCGCGACCTGGTGCGCCCGCCGTTGAGTTCGCCGGCCAATACCTGAGGGCGGAAGCCTGCGTTGGGCGCGGCGTCGCATTGGGTAGTGCCGGCCGCTGGCCGGCAGATGCCCACCATGGAATCGTGAGGTTGCCGGCCAGCGGCCGGCACTACCAGACGATCAGGTCTGCTTGCGGCGGATCGGAATCGCCGACACCGCTCGGAACTGGTAGGTGCCAACCTTGGTTGGGACCATCTGTCAGATCGCGATGCTGCCGGCACTGTGCCGACCAAGGGCGGCACCCACCAGAGCGATTCGCGTATGGCGTCGCATTGGGTAGTGCCGGCCGCTGGCCGGCAGATGCCCACCATGGAATCGTGA
>NZ_JCAFUD010000011.1:0-102288 GCF_059370935.1 Stenotrophomonas sp. YJH_SMC_12-1
GCGGCGAGGGGTAGTGCCGGCCGCTGGCCGGCATTTCAGTCAGGCGGCGAGGGGTAGTGCCGGCCGCTGGCCGGCATTTCAGTCAGGCGGCGAGGGGTAGTGCCGGCCGCTGGCCGGCATTTCAGTCAGGCGGCGAGGGGGGTAGTGCCGGCCGCTGGCCGGCATTTCAGTCAGGCGGTAGTGCCGGCCGCTGGCCGGCATTCCACTGCCGGATCACGGCTTGTCGCGCACCAGCGCGTCGGCTTCAACCACGCCGCCATCCTTGCCATGCAGGTACAGGTGCATGTCCTGCTGCGGGTACGGGATGTTGATGCCGGCCTTGTCATAGCCCAGCTTCAGCTGCTCCAGCAGCGTGACCTTGGTACCAAACCAGTCGGCCGACTTCACGTAGCAGCGGATGCCGAGGTTGATGGCGTGTGCGCCCAGCTCGTAGACCACCACGTCCGGTGCGGGGGTCTGCAGCACGCGCGGGTCGGCCTTCATCAGCGCCAGCGCGGTGTCGCGTGCCAGCTGGATGTTGTCCTCGTAGCCGATGCCGATCACCAGTTCGACGCGGCGTGTCGGCTCGGCGGTGAGGTTGATGATCGGCGCGGCGGTGATCAGCGTGTTCGGAATGGTGGTGTGCTGGTTGTCAGCGCCGGTTAGCACGGTCTGGAAGATGCGCACTTCGCGCACCGTGCCGGTCTGGCCGGCCACGGTGACCACATCGCCCACGCGGAACGGACGCAGCGTCACCAGCATCACGCCCGAGGCGATGTTGGACAGCGAATCCTTCAATGCCAGACCGACCGCCAGGCCAGCGGTGCCGAGCACGGCCAGCAGCGGGGTGATCTGCACGCCCAGCGTGCCGATGGCCAGCACCACGACGATCACCAGTGAGGCGGCGTACACCACATTGCGAAGGAAGCTGCCCAGCATCGGGTCCACACCCATGCGCGCAGTGGCGCGCGGCATTGCATTGGACAAGCGACGTGCCACCCACAGGCCCACCAGCAGCACCACGATCGCGGCCAGCAACGGCACGCCGTAGGTTTCCAGCAGGCGTTCCCAGTCGAGCGAGTGGAACCAGGGCGTTGCGGCGGGGGCGGCGGGTGCTGCTGCGGCGATCATGCGGAAGTCCTTTGCTGAGAAACGGTGTCTGCGTGGGGCAGGGCGTGCGTGCACGCCAGAAACACGAAGCCCCGCAGAGGCGGGGCTTGCATGCAGCAGCAGTATCGGCCGACGCCGATGAACACGACGTCAGCCTGTAGCCATCACGGCATCAGCCGTTGGCCTTCAGCTTGGCCAGGCGCAGCCAGGTATCGACCACGGTGTCCGGGTTCAGCGACACCGACTCGATGCCTTCCTGCATCAGCCATTCGGCCAGATCCGGGTGATCGGACGGACCCTGGCCGCAGATGCCAACGTACTTGCCCTTGGCACGTGCTGCCTTGATCGCCATCGACAGCAGCTTCTTCACTGCCGGGTTCCGCTCGTCGAACAGGTGCGCAACGATCGAAGAGTCGCGGTCCAGGCCCAGGCTCAGCTGGGTCAGGTCGTTGGAGCCGATCGAGAAGCCGTCGAAGATCTCCAGGAACTCATCGGCGAGCAGTGCGTTGGACGGCACTTCGCACATCATGATGATCTTCAGGCCGTTCTCGCCCTGCTTCAGGCCGTTCTGTTCCAGCACCTCGACGACCTTGCGGCCTTCTTCCAGGGTGCGCACGAACGGAATCATGACCCACAGGTTGTCCAGGCCCATTTCGTTGCGCACGCGCAGCACGGCCTTGCACTCCAGCGCGAAGGCGGCCGAGAAGCTCGGGTCGACGTAACGGCTGGCGCCGCGGAAGCCGATCATCGGGTTCTCTTCGTGCGGCTCGTAGTTGCTGCCGCCGATCAGGTTGGCGTACTCGTTGGACTTGAAGTCCGACAGGCGCACGATCACCGGGTTCGGTGCAACCGAGGCGGTGAGGGTGGCGATGCCTTCAGCCAGGCGGTCGACGTAGAAGCTGACCGGATCACCGTAGCCGGCGATCTTCTCGTCGATCTTCTTCTTGGTCGCCGCGTCCTGGCGGTCGTATTCCAGCAGCGCGTTCGGGTGGATGCCGATGTGGCTGGCGATGATCATTTCCAGGCGGGCCAGGCCGATGCCGGCGTTCGGCAGCTGGCCGAAGTCGAAGGCACGTTCCGGGTTGGCCACGTTCATCATGATCTTCAGCGGGGCCGGCGGCATGTTGCCCAGATCGGTGGTGGTGCGCTCGAAGCCGAGCTTGCCTTCGTAGATGAAGCCGGTATCGCCTTCAGCGCAGCTGACGGTGACCAGCTGGCCATCTTCGATGACCTTGGTGGCGTTGCCCGAACCGACCACGGCGGGCACGCCCAGCTCGCGCGCGATGATCGCGGCGTGGCAGGTGCGGCCACCACGATTGGTGACGATGGCCGAAGCGCGCTTCATCACCGGTTCCCAGTCCGGGTCAGTCATGTCGGCGATCAGCACGTCGCCCGGCTGAACGCGGTTCATGTCGTCCAGCGTCTTGACCACGCGGGCCACGCCCGAACCGATCTTGGCGCCGACGGCGCGGCCTTCGGCCAGCACGTTGCCGCCCTTTTCGGTCAGCGCGAAGCGCTCGATCTGGGTGGCGTGGCTGCGCGACTTCACCGTTTCCGGGCGCGCCTGCACGATGAACAGCTTGCCGCTGACACCGTCCTTGGCCCACTCAATGTCCATCGGGCGGCCGTAGTGCTTTTCGATGACCAGCGCCTGCTTGGACAGTTCCTGCACGTCCTCGTCGCTGATCGAGAAGGTGTTGCGCAGTTCGACCGGAGTGTCCTCGATCCTGACGCGCTCACCCGGGACATCCGAATACACCATGCGGATCGCCTTGCTGCCGAGCGAGCGGCGCAGGATCGCCGGCTTGCCGGCCTGCAGGGTGGGCTTGTAGACGTAGTACTCGTCCGGATTGACCGCACCCTGCACGACCATTTCGCCCAGGCCGAACGAAGAGGTGACGAACACCACGTCGCGGAAGCCGGACTCGGTGTCCAGGGTGAACAGCACGCCGGAGGAACCGACGCCCGAACGCACCATCAGCTGCACGCCGGCGGACAGGAACACGTCCTCATGCTTGAAGCCGTGGTGGACGCGGTAGGCGATGGCACGGTCGTTGTACAGCGAGGCGAACACTTCCTTGACCTTGTGCACGACATCGTCGGCACCGGTGACGTTGAGGAAGGTCTCCTGCTGGCCGGCGAAGGAGGCATCCGGCAGATCCTCGGCGGTGGCCGACGAACGCACGGCCACGGCCACGTCGCCGCCGCCGTTTTCGGCGCTCAGCTTGGCGTAGGCGGTGCGGATGTCCTGGTCCAGCTGCGGCTGCAGCGGCGCATCGATCACCCAGCTGCGGATTTCCTTGCCGGCGGCGGTCAGCGCGTTGACGTCCTCGACGTCCAGCGTGGCCAGCTTGTCGAAGATGCGCTTGGACAGGTCGTTGTGCGCGATGAAGTCCTTGAAGGCTTCAGCGGTGGTGGCATAACCGCCCGGCACCGAAACGCCCAGACCGGCCAGGTTGCCGATCATCTCGCCCAGGGACGAATTCTTGCCGCCTACGCGGGCCAGATCGGCCAGACGCAGTTCGTGCAACCACAGGATGTTCTCGTTCAAGCGCGATGCTCCGTTTGGCCATCGCCCGAGGCGGGCTGAGTGGCCGCGTCCGTAGGAAGAAGCCGATATGATGCCGGGCAGACCACTGTCGGCACAAGCTTGTGCTGGCGGCCTTTTTAAGCTTCGTAGGGGGTAAAAGCGCGCATGTCGACCATCCGCCCGGTGTTCTACGTTTCCGATGGAACCGGTATCACCGCTGAAACCATTGGGCATAGCCTGCTCACCCAGTTCTCCGGGTTCAGCTTCATTACCGACCGCATGTCGTTTGTCGACGACCCCGAAAAAGCGCGTGAAGCCTGTGCCAGGATCCAGGCGGCAGGGGAGCGGTACCAGGTCCGGCCGATCGTGGTGAACTCCTGCGTGGACCAGAGCCTGAGCCTGATCCTGGCCGACAGCGGGGCGCTGATGCTGGATGTGTTCGCGCCGTTCATCGAGCCGCTGGAGCGTGAACTGGCCAGCCCGCGCCTGGCCCGGGTCGGCCAGGCCCACGGCATGGTCGACTTCGACACCTACCACCGCCGCATCAACGCGATGAACTTCGCCCTGACCCACGATGACGGTATCGCGGTGAACTACGACGATGCCGACGTGATCCTGGTGGCGGTGTCGCGCGCCGGCAAGACGCCCACCTGCATCTACCTGGCCCTGCATTACGGCGTGCGTGCGGCCAACTACCCGCTGACCGACGAGGACCTGGAAAGCGATCGCCTGCCGCCACGCCTGCGCAATTACCGGCGCAAGCTGTTCGGCCTGACCATCGACCCGGACCGCCTGCAGCAGATCCGCCAGGAGCGCCGCCCGAACTCGCGCTACGCCAACCTGGAGACCTGCAAACGCGAGGTGGCCGCGGCCGAGGTGATGTTCCAGATGGAGCGGATCCCGACGCTGAGCACCACCCACACCTCGATCGAGGAGATTTCCAGCAAGGTGCTGGCCACGCTGGGGCTGCAGCGCGAGCTGTATTGATTCCGGTAGAGCCGGTAGAGCCGGCCGCTGGCCGGCTGATCGATGGACCCTCGGCCGCGATATTGCGCTGCCGGCCAGCGGCCGGCACTAACCCAGGGCTTGGCTTGCGCATGTACGCCCCCACGTTGAAGCACCAACGTGTAGGATCGACCCATGGCCCGAGCCTTGCCCCGTACCGAACGCATTCCCCGCCTGAGCCGGTTGAGCTGGCTCATGGGCCTGTACGCGGAAAACTACCGTCATCTGGTACGCCTGTTCGAGCCGGCGGGACTGGTCGCGGGCAGCTACATCTCCTCGATCGGTGACGGCCTGGATGTGCGCCTGGACGTGATCGAATGCCACCGCTACACGGTGGAACTGCGCCTGACCTACGACCTGGCCGACCCGGTCACCGGTGAGCCGGACCCGTCGGCCTACGTCCGCCTGTACCGTGATGCGCGCCAGGCCGAGACCACCCATTGCTACGTCGGCCGCCGCTGGCAGGACACCATGGGCCTGTATCCGCCACCGGCGGAACTGATCAGCCATCGCATGCGGATGAACACCTTCCTCGGCAAGTGGCTGGAATACCTGGCCGAGCGCGGCCATGGCGTCGCCACGCTGCGCCGTGACCCCGATGGCGCCGGTGCGCCTGCCGAACGCCGCCTGTCGCTGGTGCGCTGATCGGCCATAATCCACGGCTGACCTGCCGCTGGATGCTGCCCATGCCGTACACCCCGATCGTCGCCACCCTGGGCTACGTGCTGTCGCCCGATCGTCGCCAGGTGCTGATGATCCACCGCAACACCCGGCCCGGTGACCACCACCTGGGCAAGTACAACGGGCTGGGCGGCAAGATCGAACCAACCGAAGACGTTGCGGCAGGCATGCGCCGCGAGATCGCCGAGGAAGCCGGCATCGACTGCACCGGCATGCGCCTGCGCGGCACCATCAGCTGGCCGGGTTTCGGCAAGCACGGCGAGGACTGGCTGGGCTTCGTGTTCGTCATCGACAGTTTCGAAGGCACCCCGCACGGCGGCAACCATGAAGGCACGCTGGAGTGGGTGGACCTGGACAAGCTGGACACGCTGCCGATGTGGGAGGGCGACCGCAACTTCCTGCCGCTGGTGTTCGACGCCGACCCGCGCCCCTTCCACGGCGTGATGCCGTACCAGGACGGCCGCATGGTCAGCTGGTCCTACAGCCGGCTGTAAACCGGCGAATCGGGAGGGGGGCGATCTTTCGAGTGGGGATCAACCTTCCAGGTGGGTGCCAACCTTGGTTGGCACGCTCTTCCGGTTCATTAACACCCGGGCAATATTGACGAATGAAAATTACCCGGGCAATATTCGCGCATCACCTCCGATGCCATTGCCATGCCTGCGTCCCGACTCCCTCCCTTCAGTTGCTTCGACGGCCACCGCCTGGTCGCTTCCGGTACACCGGAAGTGGCAGCGCTTGCGCTGAAGCAGCTGCGTGCCGGCAACGCTGCCGGTCCGCTGCTTGTGTTCGACAACGCTACCGGCCGCACCCGTGATTTCGATACGCGCGGCAGTGACGCAGAACTGCTGGCGCGGGTCGTCGAAGCCTTTCCCGCCGCCGTCGAGGCGGATGCCGACGCTACTGCCGAAGAGGCGCCGGCAACTCCGCGTGGCCGCGGCCGCCCCAAGCTGGGCGTGGTCGCACGCGAAGTGACCCTGCTGCCCCGCCACTGGGCGTGGCTGGCCGAGCAGCCCGGCGGGGCCTCGGTAGTGCTGCGCAAGCTGGTGGAGGCGGCCAGCCGTGCTGGTGCCGACAAGGACCGGCGGCGCCGCCACAGCGAGCGTGCCTATCACTTCCTGCAGACCATCGCCGGAGACCTCCCGGGTTTCGAGGAGGCCATCCGTGTGCTGTTCGCGCACGACCGGGCAGGCCTGGAAATGGCCTTGCGCAGCTGGCCCGAGGATGTGCGCAATCACGCCCTGCGCCTGGCCTTCGATGATTCTTCGGACCACGCAGACGGCTGAGCCACTGCGCCGTTGCTGAGCGGCGGCGCCACCTGATCGCGGGCCACGGCCGCCCGCTCCCCTTTGCTTGCTTTGCTGGCGGAAACGCCGGGCAGGGCAGCGCCTTGCCCAGAGAACCCCATGGACACCCCCGCACATCCCATCCCCCCGGTCGCGCCGCCCCTCTGGCACACCTATCTGAACCTGCTGCTGCCGATGCTGCTGACCAATGCATTGCAGCTGGCCGCAGGCACGCTGGACAACATCTACCTCGGCCATCTGCTGGGTACGCAGGCGGTGGCCGCCGCCGCAGCGTTCTTCCCTGTCTTCTTCCTGCTGCTGGCCCTGGTAATGGGTCTGGCGACCGGTGCGATGGTGCTGATCGGCCAGGCCTGGGGCGCGGGCCGGCCGCAACAGGCTCGCGCGGTGGCCGGCAGTGCGGTGGCACTGATCCTGCTGTTGTCAGTGCTGGTGATGGCAGTGGGCGGCGGTTTCGCTCCAGAGCTGCTGGTGGCACTCGGTACGCCGGCGCCGATCCTCGGCGAATCCATCGTCTATGCCCGTGTCCTGCTGCTGGCGGTACCGGTGTTCTTCCTGCTGTGGCTGGCCACTGCGGTGAGCCGTGCGGTGGGCGATGCCAGAACGCCGCTGCATGCGCTGCTGCTGGCCACAGTGGTCGGCCTGCTGTGCACGCCGCTGCTGATCCTGGGCTGGGCCGGCCTGCCGCAGCTGGGCGCGGCCAGTGCGGCAGTCTCGGCGGCGCTCGCCTCGCTGCTGGCCCTGGCCTGGCTGATGTGGCGGTGGCAGCGGATGGGGCACCCGTTGGCCCCGGGGCATGAGTTGCTGCAAGCCATCCGCTTTGATGGAGCGCTGATCCGTTCGATGCTGCGCATCGGCATACCGTCTTCGTTGCAGATGCTCAGCCTGGCCATTGCCGAAATCGTGCTGCTGGGCTGGATCAACCGCTATGGCTACACGGCCACGGCCGCCTACGGTGCGGTCAACCAGTTGATGAGCTGGGTGCAGCTGCCGGCGATGTCGCTGGGCATCACTGCCACCATCCTCGCGGCGCATGCGATGGGCGCGGGGCGTACGGCACGGCTGCCGGCCATCGCACGCACAGGCGTGCTGCTTGGACTGGCGATGCTGAGCGGGGTGGTGGTGCTGGTTGTGGCGCTGGCGCCCTGGCTGACCGGCCTGATCCTGGCGGCGACCGACGTGCGCGAACTGGCCGCGTTGCAGTTGCGCACCGTGGTGTGGGGCGTGCTGGCGATGGGAGGCAGTGCGGTGCTGGTCGGAGTGATGCGCGGCAGCGGCACGGTGCTGTTGCCGGCGTTGCTGGGCATGGCTGCCGTGTTGCTGCTGGAGCTGCCGTTGGCGATGTGGCTGCAATCCCGGCACGGTCTGGCCGGGCTGTGGTGGGCATGGCCGCTGGGGTTGCTGGCCATGCTGGTGATGCAGGTGTTCTGTTTCGCGCATTGGCGGCGCCGGGTGCAGGCTGGGTAGTGCCGGCCGCTGGCCGGCAATCCGCAATGGCCGGAGCAGCCGGCCAGCGGCCAGCACTACCACTTCAGTGCCGCTGTGCCAGCAGCAGGTGGAAGTGCTTCTCTCGGGTCTGGCCGTCATTGCCGGCCGCGGATTCGCGATGGCTGCGCCAGGCCGAGACGCGGAAGCCGGACACGCGCAGGGCCAGCTCCACCGCGTCCAGCTCATGCAGCTGGAAGTCGGCGGCGAATGGCAGGCTGCGCATGAAGCTGGCATCGCCGAAGGCCAGGCACAGGCGGCCGCCCCGGCGCAGCACCCGCGCCAGTTCGTCCAGCACCGGGGCCAGGTTCGGCCAGAAGTACAGGGTGTTGACCGCCAGCGCGGCATCCATCGCGGCATCGGCGACCGGCAGTCCATGGGCGTCGCCGTGTCGCATCGCCGCACGTTCGGCAACCCCGGCGTCGGCCAGCCGCTGGTTGCCGGCCTCGACCATGGCCGTGGACAGCTCGATGCCCAGATAGTGGCTGCCGGTGGCCTGCAGCATCAGTGGCGCGAAGGCCGCATTGCCCGGGCCGACCTCCAGGACCCGTTCGCCGGCGCCGACGGCCAGCAGCCCGATTGCGGCCAGGTTGAGTGCGCCGTTGCTGCGGTTCATCGAGTCGGCCACTGCCAGCGCGGCCTCGCCGTGGGGCTGCCGCAGCTGTGCGGCCAGGGTGGGAGCATCCAGCATCATCATCGTCCGTTGCAGAGTTTCGGACGTGGCGGCGGCGGGTCCGCCGGTGACCATAGCGCCGACCTTGTGGCTTGGGAAGTAGGGAAACCCCGCTTCCGGGTGATGAGGAAATGTCCAGCGTCGCAGTCGGTGAGATCTGGTTGTCCACAGGGGGTGTGGATTACGCGTGGGCAACTTTGTGGATAAGCCGCGACAGGCGCCACCCCCCTAGGCTGTCAAGATGGGTGGCGAAAAATTCACCGTCGGTGAGGGCAGGTGAGGGAGCGGTGAAGGCGGGGCCTGCCAGCGCTGTCGCCAGCGGCGGCGCTCGCGGTAACCTGTGGGCCTTGATGCTCCGTGAGACCCCATGAAACGTCACTTCTCGATGCTGCGCGAATTCCAGCTGGCCGACTGGTTCACCCTGGCCAATGCTTTCTGCGGCACCGGTGCGGTCTTTGCCGCGATGCGCTTCCTGCAGGACGGCGAGCGCGGCTACCTGCTGTTCGGCATGGCGCTGATCCCGCTGGCCTTCATCTTCGACGCGCTCGACGGGCGCATCGCGCGCTGGCGCAAGTCCAGCTCCACCCTCGGCCGCGAGCTGGACTCGCTGTCGGACGTGATCTCCTTCGGCGTGGCGCCGGCGGCGCTGGCCTATGCCTGCGGCATGCAGGGCGGCTGGGACTGGCTGGTGCTGAGCTACTTCGTCTGCTGCGGTGTCAGCCGCCTGGCACGCTACAACGTCACTGCCGAGGCGCTGGCCGGCGACGAGGGCAAGGTCACGTATTTCGAGGGCACCCCGATCCCGACCAGCCTGGTGCTGGTGATCGTACTGGCGATTGCCGCCGGTACCGATGCCATCGGCCAGAACATCTGGTTCGGCCAGTGGCAGATCGGCCCGTGGCAGCTGCACCCGATGGTGCTGTTGTTCGCCCTGTCCGGGTCGCTGATGATCAGCAAGACCCTGCGTATCCCCAAGCCATGAGCCAGCCCAGCGGAGGCCTGCAATGACCAGCTCGGCCCACGACGCCGGCAGCAGCGATTTCGAGACCCTGGCCCGGCAGTACTTCGGCGCCTGGGGCGATGCCCTGCGTCATGCGAGCACGCCCGGCGCACCCGCCGGTGACGACCCCGGCAGCTGGCAGCGGTTGTTCGACTGGTGGGGCCAGCTGTTGCCCGAGCAGGCGCAGGGCGCACCGGAAGATGCCGTGCGCCGGTTCCGGGAGCAGGCGGGCAGCTGGTACGGCACCATGCAGGAGGTCGCCGCACGATTTGCCGGCCGCGACGCCAGCAGTGCCGATGTGGCCCAGGCCTGGCGCGAGGCGGTGCAGGGGCAGGGCGATGGCATGCTGCAGTGGATGCTGCAGGGCGCCCGTGGCAGCACCCACGCCGGCGCCACCGTGCCCGAATTCGCCGCATGGCTGCAGCAGTTCCAGCTGCAGGCGGGCCCGTGGCTGCAGAGCCCGGCGTTCGGCCCCGGCCGCGAGCACCAGGCGCGCTGGCAGGCGCTGCTGCGGGCGCAGGAGGAGTACCAGCAGCATTCGCGCGCCTACGTTGATCAGATCAGGCAGGCGTTGGACGAGGCCTTCGCGTTGTTCGAGCAGCGTCTGGCCGAGCACGAACAGCCCGGCAGCCAGTTGACCAGCGCCCGCGCGATGTTCGACCTGTGGATCGAAGTGGCCGAGGAGGCCTACGCCAAGGTCGCCATGTCCGAACCGTTCCAGCAGGTGTACGCCTCGCTGGGCAACGCGCAGATGCGCCTGCGCGCCGGCCTGCAGCGCGAGGTGGAACAGATGAGTGAGCGTATCGGCCTGCCGACCCGCAGCGAGATGGACGCCGCGCATCGCCGTATTGCCGAACTGGAGCGCAGCCTTCGCCGCCTGCAGGCACAGGTGGCGGTGCTGGCGGGGACCGCCGCGGTCGATCCGGTGTCGCAGCCGGCACCGGCGAAGGTGAAGCCGGCCGCGCGCAAAGCCGCGAAGAAGGCCGCGCCGGCGAAGAAGGCGCCTGCAAAGAAGGTGTCTGCGAAGAAGGCTGCGTCTCGCGCGTCCACTCGGGCGCGTGACCGATGAAAGGACCGCTGGGCTTCAACGCCGATGACCTGATGCAGGAAACCCTGGCCATCCAGCGCAAGCTGATGGAAGGGCTGAAGCTGCTGCCGCAGGTGGAAGACGTGGACTATGGCGTGACCGCGCGCGAGGAAGTCTGGCGTGACGGCAAGGTGGTGCTGTACCGCTTCGTCGGCGAACAGGCACCGACCCGGCGCACACCGCTGCTGATCGTCTACGCGCTGGTCAACCGGCCGTACATGGTCGACCTGCAGGCCGACCGTTCGCTGGTGCAGAAGCTGCTGGCGCTGGGCCAGGACGTGTACGTGCTGGACTGGGGCTACCCGGATAGGTCCGAACGCTTCCAGACCCTGGAGGACTACCTGCTGCGCTACATCGACGGCGCGGTCGATGCGCTGCGTGCGCGCAGTGGTGGCCCGGTGGACCTGCTGGGTATCTGCCAGGGCGGCGTGTTCGCACTCTGCTACGCCGCGCTGCGCCGGCAGAAGCTGGGCAAGCTGATCACCATGGTCACCCCGGTCGACTTCCAGACGGCTGACAACATGCTCTCGCATTGGGCGCGGCAGGTGGACGTGGACCTGCTGGTCGACACGCTGGGCAACATCCCGGCCGACCTGATCAATGCCAGTTACCTGATGCTCAAGCCATTCCGCCTGAACGTGCAGAAGTACGTCGGCCTGCTCGACATCCTCGATGACAAGGCCGCGCTGGAGGATTTCCTGCGCATGGAGAAGTGGATCTTCGATTCACCGGACCTGGCGGGCGAGGCGTTCCGCGATTTCATCAAGCAGTTCTACCAGGGCAATGGGCTGGTGAACGGCACGGTGCGGATCGGCGAGGAAGCGGTGGATCTGTCGCAGGTGACGCTGCCGGTGCTGAACATCTATGCCGAGCAGGACCATCTGGTGCCACCGGATGCCTCGCGCGCGATGCGCGGGCGTTTGGGCACGGACGACTACACCGAGTCCAGTTTCCGTGGTGGGCATATTGGTATCTACGTGTCCGGCCGCGCGCAGCGCGAAGTACCGGCCACGATCGATGGCTGGTTGAAGGCGCGCGATCTGTAGAGTCGAGCCATGCTCGACTGACTTGGGGGGATGATGTACCGGATTTTGTTGATTCTTGCGGCACTGCTGACAGCACCACTTGCCCACGCCGCACCCAGTACGGATGCACGCCGGGAGATCGCCCAGCTGATCGCCAGCCTGGACGGCTCCCAGTGCCGTTTCCAGCGCAATGGCAGCTGGTACGGCGGCAGCGACGCGCGCGCGCACCTGCAGCGCAAGTACGATTACCTGCTGAAAAAGGGCATGGTGGACAGCGCCGAGCAGTTCATCGAGCGCGCTGCCAGCCAGAGCAGCATGAGTGGCAAACCCTACCGCATCCAGTGTCCGGGGCAGCCTGAACAGACCGCAGCCGCCTGGTTCGGCGCACGCCTGCAGGCCCTGCGCCACCGCACGCCGTAGACATGGGGGCGGTGTAGAGTCGAGCCATGTTCGACTGCCTTGTCCGTTTCCCGGAGCTGCCGCCATGAACACCACGCCCAAAACGCTGTCGCGCTCATTGAACGACCGCATGATTGCCGGCGTGATGGGCGGCATTGCCCATCGCTTCGGCTGGAATGCGACCCTGCTGCGGGTGATCTACGTGCTGGTTTCGCTGGCCTCCGCCGCCTTCCCTGGCATCCTGGTCTACCTGATCCTGTGGCTCCTGATCCCCAACGAGGCCGATTGAAGACTGGAGCAACGCCCTGGCCGATCTGGCTGCGCGCGCTGCAGGTGCTGGGCGCGGTGTGGACGTCACCCAATTCCCTGCTCGGCGTGATCGGCGGCCTGGCCGGCATGCTCGGCGGCGCGACATTGCGCTGGAGCGGGCGTGACTGCGCGCTGGTGTTCGACCACTGGCCGTGGGGGCCAGGCGGGGCGATCACCCTGGGGAACGTGATCCTGCACACCGGCCATGACCTGGGCATTTCCTGCCGCACCTATGCGCATCAGGCAGGGTGGGGCGTGGAGCCGCTGATCCGGCTGGATGATCACGAACGGGCGCACGTGTACCAGTACATGGTGCTGGGCCCGCTGTACCTGCCGGTGTACCTGCTGTGCGGCGGGGTGAGTGCGCGCAATCCGTTCGAACGGGCGGCCGATCATTTCGCCCGGTTCGGGCGTGGCTGGTGGCCGTAGTTTCCAGCCAACGGCGCAGCCCCTCGTGGGTGGTCGCGGAATGCGTTTCATGCGATTGGGCCGGGCGGGGTGGGTTCGCGGGACACGCCGTAAACCCGTCCCTGGGGGCTCGATGGCGCCTTGCTCGTGTGCGCAGTCCTGCGCACACGGCAAGACCGGGGTTGGGCGTCCTGCCCAACCCGCCCGAGGCATGCCTCGGGCCCATGGCGCCAACGGTCCCGCGAACCCACCCCGCCCGGCCCCTGACAGTTTCCGTGCGCGTCCAGCCACGGAGAAGAAATAGAACAGCAGAAGCGGGTCGCGCGCTGCGCTTGCTCGCGAGCGGGGCATGGCTTGGCTTGGCTCTACAGGAAGCAATAAATCAGCCGGCCAAGCTGTTTTTGCTTTTGATCTTCTTTTTTCTTTTCCGTGGGGGGGGGGCAGGCATCAGGAACCTGTCAGCGGCCGGGAGGGTGGGTGGGGCGGGGTGTCCGCAGCATGGATGCCGCGGCCAAGCCCCCAAGGACGGGTTCACGGCGTCCCCGCACTACCCACCCTCCCGGCCAGCCCCTGGGAAACCAGCTTTCAGCGAACAACCAAACCACCCACGAGGGGCTGCGCCGTTGGCGGGAATCCGCCACGGATTCGTTAGCAGGAAGTTAAAGATCCGTAAGCATTCTGCTGCGATCCCGCAGTCATCTGCATGCAACCGATCGTCATTAGCCTTCGTGACGTTCCAGTCAGGTTCGACGCAGTAAGCTCTCCTTCGATGAGCTCGCAGCATCGTTCATCGAGTGCAGTACGCAGTAGCAATTTGGAGGAATACATCACATGGCAATCGTTCTTTATGTCGGTGGTAGCAAGGATGGCGAGAAGGGCGTGGTGCCCTACGGCTTCAGCAAATCCCGCGCCGACACCGCGCTGGGGCCGGAGTTCTACACGGAGCGGTTCATGGAACTGCAGGGTGTCGGCAAGGTCCGCCTGATGGCCCTGGAAGGCATGCGTGACGAGATCGTCATGCAGCGCGCCGCCCGCCACTACCGCTGACCTTCGCAACACGCGGCAGGGCGCGCCCACCATCGCGCGCCCGCGCCGGCATCCCAGCCCAGGGCCAGTCCGAGCCCTCTCTCCGCCAGGATGCCGGCGTCCACTCCGGCCCCGCCGCTGAACCTCGCCCCCTGTCAATGCCTTGTCCGGCTCCGTCGTGGATTGCCAGAATGGGATCTTCCCGTACCGCGGCACAGACCTGAAGCAATGCACGACGCCAAGAACGCCCAGAGCGCGCTCGCCCAGCAGATCGCCCAGACCATCGCCGACGAGATCGGTGCCCAGTCCGCCCAGGTGCGCGCCGCCGTCGGCCTGCTCGACGAGGGCGCCAGCGTTCCGTTCATCGCGCGCTACCGCAAGGAAGTGACCGGGGGCCTGGACGACACCCAACTGCGCAACCTGGAAGTGCGCCTGACTTACCTGCGCGAGCTCGAAGACCGTCGCGCAGCGGTGCTGGCCAGCATCAGCGAGCAGGGCAAGCTCAGCGACGAGCTGCGCAACGACATCCTGGCCGCCGACACCAAGAGCCGGCTGGAAGACCTGTACCTGCCGTACAAGCCCAAGCGCCGTACCCGCGCCCAGATCGCCCGCGAGGCCGGTCTCGAGCCGCTGGCCGATGGACTGCTGGCCGATCCCACGCAGGACCCGCAGGCCTTCGCGGCCGCCTTCGTCAACACCGACAAGGGCGTGGCCGACACCAAGGCCGCGCTGGAAGGTGCGCGCGCGATCCTGATGGAGCGCTGGGGCGAGGACGCCGCGCTGGTCGGCGAGCTGCGCACCTGGCTGGGAGAGAACGGCGTGATCCGTGCCCGCGTGGCCGAGGGCAAGGAAACCGAAGGCGCCAAGTACCGCGACTATTTCGAACATGCCGAATCTCTGGCGAAGATTCCTTCGCACCGGTTGCTGGCGCTGTTCCGCGCGCGCCGCGAAGAGATCCTGTTCCTGGAACTGGACCCGGGCAGCGATGCCGAGGCCGGCCACCAGTACGCCGAAGGCCGCGTGGCGCGCAGGGCCGGCATCGCCGACCGGGGCCGCGCCGCCGATCGCTGGCTGCTGGACGCCTGCCGCCTGACCTGGCGCGCCAAGCTGCACACCCATCTGCTGCTGGACCTGTTCAACCAGGCTCGCGAGAAGGCCGAGGCTGAGGCCATCGCGGTGTTCGGCGACAACCTGAAGGATCTGCTGCTGGCCGCACCGGCGGGCCCGAAGACCGTGCTTGGGCTGGACCCGGGCATCCGCACCGGCTGCAAGATCGCCGTGGTCGATGCCACAGGCAAGCTGGTGGCCACCGACACCATCTACCCGCATGAGCCACGTCGCCAGTGGGACCAGTCGGTGCAGACGATCAAGCAACTGTGCGCCAAGCACAACGTTGAACTGATCGCGATCGGCAACGGCACCGCCAGCCGCGAAACCGACAAGCTGGCCGGCGAAGCGATCAAGGCTGCCGCCAACCCGAAGCTGCAGAAGGTCGTGGTCAGCGAGGCGGGCGCCTCGGTGTACTCGGCCTCCGAGTTCGCGGCCAAGGAGTTCCCGGGGCTGGACGTGTCGCTGCGTGGCGCGGTGTCGATCGCGCGTCGCCTGCAGGACCCGCTGGCCGAACTGGTCAAGATCGAACCCAAGGCGATCGGTGTCGGCCAGTACCAGCACGATGTGGACCAGTACCGGCTGGCGCGGGCGCTGGACGCGCGCGTGGAGGACTGCGTGAATGCCGTGGGCGTGTACGTGAACACCGCATCGGCCGCGCTGCTGTCGCGGGTGTCCGGCCTGTCGGCCACGGTGGCCGAGAACATCGTGCGCCATCGTGACGAGAACGGCCCGTTCAAGCGCCGCAAGGATCTGCTGAAGGTCGCGCGCCTGGGCGAGAAGACCTTCGAACAGTGCGCCGGCTTCCTGCGCATCGCCGACGGCGACCAGCCGCTGGATGCTTCGGCGGTGCACCCCGAAGCCTATCCGGTGGTCGAGCGCATCGTGGCCAGCACCGCACGCCCGATCAAGGCGCTGATCGGTGATGGCAGCTTCCTGCGTGGCCTGAAGGCCGAGCAGTTCACCGATGACACCTTCGGCTTGCCGACCGTGCGCGACATCCTGAAGGAACTGGAGAAGCCGGGCCGCGACCCGCGTCCGGAGTTCAAGGCTGCGCGCTTCGCCGAAGGCGTGGAGGACATCAAGGACCTGCGCGAGGGCATGGTGCTGGAAGGCGTGGTGAGCAACGTGGCGGCCTTCGGTGCCTTCGTCGATATCGGCGTGCACCAGGACGGCCTGATCCACATTTCGGCGTTGTCCGACACCTTCGTGAAGGACCCGCGTGACGTGGTCAAGGCTGGCGACATCGTCAAGGTGAAGGTGCTGGAGGTGGACGTGGCGCGCAAGCGCATTGCCCTGACCCGGCGTCTGGACGATACCCCCGGGCAGGCCACCAGCCGCCCGGGCCAGCGTGATGAGCGCGGCCATGGGCAGGGTCCGCGCCGGGATGCAGGCGGCCAGAACCGCGGGCCGAACCGGGGCCAGGGCAATGGCGGCCGTCCCGCCGCGTCCGTGCCGCCGGCCAACAACGCCCTGGCCGAGGCCTTTGCCCGCGCCAAGCGTAGTTGAGGACCGTGTTCCCCGTCACGCTTGATTCGTGGCGGGGGACTTGTCGATTTTCCCCGTGATTGCGCACACTTGCGCTTGAGGGGAGGCGTCCGGCCACCCCGCTGTCGCTGGGGAGGGCCATGACGCCAGCAGGACCCGTCGTCTTCGTTGAGGTCTGCAGCGTCGCGCTGCGGCCGCTGCCTGCCTGCGCGGGCCGGGGGCAGCGGTGATGGCGGGCCAGGGCACCAACGGCAACGGGTTGCTGGAGCGCCGCCTGCAGGCGCTGGCCGAAGAGCGTCGGCGGCTGGCGATGATCATCGATGGCACCGCCGCGGGCACCTGGGAATGGAACGTGCAGAATGGCGAGATGCGGGTCAACGCGCGCTGGGCCGAGATTGTGGGTTACCGCCTGGAAGAGCTGGAGCCGGTCTGCCAGAAGACCTTCCTGAAGCTGGTCCATCCCGATGACATAGCGCTGTCGGACGCGGCACTGGACGAGCATTTCGAGGGGCGCACCGACAACTACGCGTGCCTGCTGCGGATGCGCCACAAGAATGGCCAGTGGATATGGATCCAGGACCGTGGCCGCGTCTTCGAATGGGACGCGCGGGGCAAGCCATTGTGGATGGCCGGCGCGCATGCCGACGTGACCGAGCTGCAGCAGGCCCGACAGGATGCAGCCGAAACACGGCAACGCCTGCAGGCCGTGGTCGATGCCTCCGACGAGGTGGCGGTGATCGCCACCGATATCGATGGCACCATCACCCTGTTCAACACGGGCGCGCAACGCCTGCTGGGCTACAGCGCGGCGGATGTGGTCGGCCAGCGCCGGCTGGATGCCTTCCACGATCCGCAGGAACTGAATGCCTGGCTGCGACCGCTGGCCGATGCCGATGGCCAACTGCCAGATGTGTTCGAGGCACTCAGTGCGCGTGCCGATGGCCAGACCTATTCGCGGCAATGGACGCTGCTGCGCAAGGACGGCCAGCCACGCCAGGTACGCCTCTCGATCAGCCGCATGGACGGAGCCGATGGTGTACGCATCGGCTATGTCGGGATGGCCATCGACATCACCGAGATCCTGCAGGCGAGGGCCGAAGCGCGCTTGTCCGCGGAGAAGTTCGCCGGTGCGTTCACCTCGGCTGCGCTGGGCATGGCGCTGGTGTCACTGGAAGGGCGATGGCTGGACGTCAACGATGCGCTGTGCCGGATCCTCGGCTATCCGCGGGAAGAACTGCTGCAGGTGGATTTCCAGCGTCTCACCCATCCTGATGACCTGCAGACCGACCTGGCCCTGGTGCAGGACCTGCTGGCCGGGCGTCGCAGCCACTACCACCTGGAAAAGCGCTATCTCGATCGCGATGGCAAGGTCATCTGGGCCCGATTGTCGGTCTCGCTGGTGCGCAACGAGCATGGCGAGCCGTTGCATTTCGTGTCGCAGATCCAGGACATCACCGCCCAGCGCAGCAGCGAGCAGCGGCTGTTCGAGAGCGAACAGCGCAGCCGCATCACCCTGGATGCCGTGGCCGACCTGGTGCTGAGCGTCAGCCTCGATGGCCGTATCGATTACGCCAATGCCGCTGCAGTACGCACGTTGGCCGGCGATGGCGCGTTGTCGCTGGCCGGACACAAGGTGCAGGATGTGCTGGCGCTGACCACCGAATACGCGCCGGGTTCGGTGCTGGACGTGTCGGTACTGCTGGATCCGGACAGCAATGCGGTCGACCTGCATGCCGACCTGCTGCTGCGCCTGGGTGCCGCCACGGTGCCGGTGGACCTGACCCGCGCCTGGTTGCGCGATGACGAGGGCCATGTGCGAGGCGCGGTCTGGGTGCTGCGCGACGATACCCAGCAGCGTGCCCGCCAGCGCGAGGCGCGTCATCTGGCCGAGATCGACCCGCTGACCGAACTGAGCAACCGCCGTGGCTTCGAGGTGCATCTGCAGCAGGCGATCACCCGTGTCGAACGTACCGGCCAGGCCGCGTCGCTGATGTACATCGATCTGGATCGGTTCAAGCCGATCAACGATACCTGGGGCCATTTGGCTGGCGATGCGGTGCTCTGGGCGGTGGCCAGCGTTCTGCGTCACGGGGTGCGCGATTCGGATGTGGTGGCGCGGCTGGGCGGCGATGAGTTCGCGGTGATCCTGTCCGGTTGCACGCCGCGTCGTGCAGCGCGCATTGGCGGCGAGCTGCTGCATACCCTGGCGTCGCTGTCGATTCCGTGGGACCAGGACCGGTTGCGGGTAGGGGCCAGCATCGGCATCGCGCCGCTGGCCGGAGGGATGAGCGTGGACCAGGCGGTGGCCGCGGCCGATGCCCAGTGTTACCGGGCCAAGGCGATGGGCCGCAACAACGTGCAGGTGCAGGGCGAGGCCAGTGAGCTGCCGGGCGATGATTCCGAGGTCGTCGAGGGCTGATCTCAGCCTGTGAGAGGGCGGGCGCAAATACTCCGCGCACCTCCTCTCTTACAGGTGATCCCATGAATGTCTGCAACCCGATGGCGGTGCGTGCCTTCGCCCCGGCTCTGGTCGGCTGGTGCCTGGCCCTGGCGGCCGGGCTCCGGCTGGAGGAGGTGCGTGAGGACCGTCTGGCCCAGGCAATGTTGCCGGTGCTGCAGGCGAGCGTGGTGGCGCTGCTGGCCCTCACCCTGGCGTGCACGGTGGCGGCCAGCCTGGTGCTGTGGCGGCACAGGCGCCGGGATCACCGTCGCGTTGATGCCGGCACTACAGAGGCGCAGCATCCATCAGCAGGAACCGGCATGGCGCGCGCTGGAAGGCATTGATCTGCGGCACCAGTCGCTGGAAATGTTCGCTGGCGCAGTGGATGTCCAGGGCGGCGCGGTCAGGCCATTGCTCGATGAAGATGAAGTGCCCGGGATCCTTCTGGTCCACGAACAGTTCATAGCCGAGGCAGAGCGGCTCGCGCTGCGTGCACGCGACCAGTTCCCGGTACAGCGGAAGCACGGTGTCCACGGCATCGGGATGGATGAAGTCTTCGGCGATGACCTTGAGCATGCAGGCACCTCTGGATGGGGCCCTGCAGGATAGTGCCGGCGGGTGGCCGGCACCTATGCCGTCAACGCAATACTGCGTCCGCACTGACCAGCTGCACATCGTGCATCTGATTGAGGTAGGCCTCGTAGTAGCCCTTGTGCGAGGCACCGACGATGGTCAGCATGCGGGTGCCCGGGTGCTGGCCGAGCACGTCGCGCATGTTGGCGACCATGCGCAGGTTGCGGGTTTCCCAGTAGCCCACGTAGTTGCGGCCGAAGCCTTCCGGCGAGGGTTCGACGAGCGTCGCGCCGAAATCGCTGTTGAAGGCCAGCATCGCGGCCTCGGGTGCGTTGTAGGCGCGATACATCGCGAGCAACCCATCCGGTTGAGCAAGATTGGCTTCCAGTCGTTCATCGGCCGCCCTGCGCGCTTTGGCGAAGGAATTGTCCCAGGCACCGCGTATGGCGGCAGCGTAGGCCTTCTGCTGCGATTCCGGTGTAGGCGAATCCGCAGTGTGGTCGTCGACCGCCCACAGCCGCTCCAGCCCCAGGCGCGCGGCGAGGACGCCGGCCACCAGGCCGGCCTCGTTGCGGCGTGCCATGCGCGTGTCGAGGAACTGCACCAGCTCCGGTGTCAGGCTGTCCGAGGCACGTCGCTCTTCCCTGGGCAGCCGCAGCCATTGGACGACTGCCGAGCTGCTCTCGCCCGCAGCCAGGAACACTGCGGCCAATCGGCGTCGCTGGGCAGCGGTTGGCGCCTTCGGCCAATCCGCAAGCAGGCGTTCCATCTCCACGTTGGCGCTGGGCACGTCCAGGCCGGTGGCGGCCTGCGCCGGTGCCGGATCGACGCAGTAGTCCGCTACGCTCTCGGCGTAGCGGGCCGGATTGCGGCGCATGAAGTCACACTGCAGGCCGGACAGGTTCTCCACTGCGATCGTGGTGGGCCGCCAGGCTTCCAGACGCTGCAGCAGAGGTTCCAGCATCGCCGGCGTGAAGGTCTCCGGCAGGCTGGACAGGTGCGGGCTGCCCAGCACCAGCACTTCGTTCGGGCGCCCTGCGGGCGGTCCCTTCAGCTGGTCCGGGTGGAAGGCCGGTCGATAGGCGGTGTCGTTGGCCAGCGCGCTGCTGCTGCACACGGCCAGGAAGAGAAGGCTGGCAAAGCGAGGGAACATGCGATCTCCATGTCGATGAGCATCCTGCGGGACCTTCATGCTGGTCATATTCTCCTGCCGCGGAATCCCGCATTGGTCATGTAAACCTTTTTGCCTTGAGCTGCATCCTTCTGCTGAGCGATGCTGTACCCAGCGCTCAGGCAATGCAGAACATGACGTCCGACGACTGGACCATCGACAGTCCGCGGCTGCACCTCCGGCCATTCACGCCCGGTGACGCCGACGAGGCATTTGCGGGAATCACCCCCGGGCTGACCCGCTACATGTCCTTCGAGCCGCCGCCGTCGAAGGAGGCGTTTGCTGCTGTCTGGCGAACGTGGCTGCCCACCATCGCCGACGGGACCGACATCACGTTCGTGATCCGCAGGCGCGAGGATGGTGTATTCCTTGGCCTGGCAGGCCTGCATCGAGCCCGTGACGCAGAACCCGAACTGGGCATCTGGATCGCAGAAATGATGCATGGGCACGGCTATGGTCGCGAAGCCGTGGCGGCGGTGTGGTCGGCCGCCTCAGGGCGCCTGCGCTGTGCTGCGTTCCGCTATCCGGTGGCCGAGCAGAACCGGTCCAGTCGTTCCCTCGCTGAGTCCCTCGGGGGACTGCCTGTAACACGTGAGCAGGGCGTGAAGTACACGGCAATCGTCTACCGCATTCCGGCTGCAATGCACGGAGTTGCGACGGACGTCGCGGAATCCCGCTAAAGCGGCTGACGGCATCGCCGATACTCCCTCTGGATCCCGCTCCAGTCACCCGCCGCAGGACCCCAGGCTGCCCCCGATGGGCGGTCCGCGCAGTGTGTTCCGCCGCTCCCAGATGCCGATCGCACCCGCAGCAGACGTTCTTGGCAGTCGCTCGAGAGGTGCCGTTGGCACCTGTAGTCCCTGGCAACTGATGTTGCCGCCGGGCATCCCGCCCGTCGGGTCACAACCGCTTACCGGACACCGAGGATCAGACAATGCTCATTCCAGGCTTCACGGCAGGCGCGCAGGCGCCGGCCGAGCTGCACACCCGTTGGTCGCCGTGGCGTGCGCTGCTTGGCGTACTGGCGCCGCAGCAACGCACCAGCACAGAGAAGGCGATGACCGACCGCACCGAGCTGGAAGCGCAGGTGGCCGCGCTGCATCGCGTGCAGGCCGTCATCGAGTTCGCGCTCGACGGCACCATCCTGCAGGCCAATGACAATTTCCTGCAGGCGATGGGCTACCGGCTGGAGGAGATCCAGGGCAAGCATCATTCCCTGTTTGTCGACCCCGAGCTGGCGCGCAGCGCCGAATACCGCGACTTCTGGGCGCGCTTGGGGCGCGGCGAATACGACGCCGGACAGTACCGCCGCTTCGGCAAGGGCCAGCGCGAGATCTGGATCCAGGCCTCGTACAACCCGGTACTGGACCGCCAGGGGCGGCCGTACAAGGTGGTCAAGTTCGCGACCGACATCACCGCGCAGAAGCTGCAGGCGGCCGACTCGGCGGGGCAACTGGCCGCGATCGCCAAGTCGCAGGCGGTGATCGAGTTCAGCATGGATGGCCGCATCCTGTCGGCCAACGACAATTTCCTGGCCGCCACCGGCTACAGCCTGGACGAAGTGCGCGGGCAGCACCATTCGTTGTTTGTCGAGCCCGAGCATCGCAGCAGCATCGAATATCGCCAGTTCTGGGAGAAACTCGGGCGCGGCGAATATGACGCCGGCCAGTATCGGCGCCTTGGCAAAGGCGGGCGTGAGGTCTGGATCCAGGCATCCTACAACCCGATCCTGGACCTCAATGGCAAGCCGTTCAAGGTCGTCAAGTACGCCACCGACATCACCGCACAGGTGCATGAAAACCAGGCCATGCAGCGCGCGGTGGCGCAGACCCGCGAGGTGGTGGCCGCGGCCAAGCAGGGCGATCTGACCCAGCGCGTGGCCACCGCCGACAAGAATGGCTCGATCGCCGAACTGTGCGAAGGCGTGAATTCGCTGGTGGAGGCGATGGCCGCGATCATCGGCCAGATCAAGTTCGCCGCGGACACCATCGCGGTCGGCGCGACTGAAATCGCACAGGGCAACAGCGACCTCTCGCAGCGCACCGAGCAGCAGGCGGCTTCGCTCGAGGAAACCGCGGTGTCGATGAAGGGCCTGGCCGAGACCGTGCAGCGCACCGCCACCAACGCGCGCCAGGCGAGCCAGCTGGCCGGTGGAGCCGCCGATGTCGCTGCGCGCGGCGGCAGTGTGGTGCATGAGGTGGTCGAGACGATGGCGGTAATCAATGCCTCGTCGCGGCGCATCGTCGACATCATCGGGGTGATCGACGGCATCGCCTTCCAGACCAACATTCTCGCGCTGAACGCAGCGGTGGAGGCGGCGCGTGCCGGTGAACACGGCCGTGGATTTGCCGTGGTTGCCACCGAGATCCGCGAGCTGTCGCAGCGTTCGGCCAGCGCAGCGAAGGAGATCAAGCACCTGATCGATGAGTCGGTTGCCAATGTGGGTGCCGGTACGGCGCAGGTTGAGAGCGCGGGCCGCACCATGGACGAGATCGTGACCAACGTGCGCCGGGTGAGCGACCTGATGACCGAAATCAGCACTGCCTCGCAGCAGCAGAGCGACGACATCCAGCAGATGAACCAGGCCGTCGATCTGATCGACCAGGGCACCCAGCAGAACGCGGCCTTGGTCGAGGAGGCGTCGGCGGCGGCGCGCAGCATGGAAGAGCAGTCGGCGCAGCTGCTGCAGACGGTGGCCAGCTTCCGCTTGCAGGGCGGCGCCGGGCACCGGCACGGAGCGGCGGCGCTGCATGCGGTCTAGGCGCGGCGACCGGACTGTTCTTCCTTGGTTTCGGTGTCGCCGCGTACGCAGTTGCGACCGGCATGCTTGGCGCGATACAGGGCCTGGTCGGCGCGTTCGACCAGGCCGCGCGGATCGCCGTCTTCGCCGGGTGCCTGCCAGGCCACGCCGATGCTGATGGTGACGGTGGCCACGGGGGCGGGCAGGGCTGCGGCTTCGACCGAAGCGCGCAGCCGTTCGCCCAGGCCCAGGGCGTGGGTGGCATCGGGCGAGGGCAGGGCGGCGATGAACTCTTCGCCGCCATAGCGGGCCAGCAGATCGTCGCCCCGTTGCAGGCAGCCATCGAGGATGCCGGCGACGGCACGCAGGCGCCGATCACCTTCCGGATGGCCGTAGGTGTCGTTCAGCCGTTTGAAGTGGTCGATGTCGATCATCAGTACCGCCAGGCCCTGGCCCTGGCGGCGCGCGCGGCGGTGGGCCCGATCCAGCGACTCATCGAAGCTGCGCCGGTTGCCCAGTCCGGTCAGCGGATCGCGCCGTGCCAGCGTTTCCAGTTCATCGCGCTGGCGCTGGATCTCGACCTGGCTCAGCACGCTGCGCAGCGCATAGCCGAGCAGGGAGCCGATGAAGCCGACCGTGGCCAGGGTCGGCTGCAGGCGCGCGACCAGAAGCGCCACCAGCATCAGCAGCAAGGGCAGCATCAGTGGTACGCCGGCATCGACGATGCGCCGCAGGCTGCGGGATACCTCCACTGCCGGGTAGCGACGATGGCTGCCCACCAGGGTGGCCAGCAGCACGAACAGTCCACTGATCAGCAGGTCGACCCAATTGCCGTCGGGCACCTGCGGCTGATAGGTATTGATGTAGAAGGCCAGCAGGAAGTAGCCCAGCGCGTAGATCGTCAGCGTCCGGAAAAAATCGCGGCGGTCCGGATCGTCCTCGGCCAGGAAACGGATCAGTGCGAAGCAGAACACCAGGCTGTTCTGCACGCCGCTCATGGTGTTCAGGCACTGCGTCCACAAGGCGGTGTTCAGCGGCGCCATGGCCCGCGCATGCAGGTAGTACAGCAGCCAAAGCAGGGCAATGATCCCGAGGTCCACCGCACGGATGTAGCGGTTCCCGCCGCCCGGGCTTGCAGCGACGTAGGTCAGGGGGATCCGGTAGAACACGTACAGGATCAGTGTTGAGGCGGTCATTTGCGCAGGGGCGAGGCCGGCCACATTGCGGTACAGCAGGTCCAGCAGCGCGAGAGAGAACAGGCCGACGGCCGCGCCGAGCAGTCGCCACTGGCAGGCCGCCTGGCTGACGCGTGCACGCCGTACGCAGGCCAGTGCAGCCAGCAGCGGGGCGGTGATCAGCATCAGGTAGGAGCCGACCGGGTCCTGCGGGCCGACAAAGGCAATGACGAGCGCGTGCGTGACGAGAAAAAACAGTGCAGCACGCAACGTCATGCAGTCCCCCACCCCCGGATCCGGCGGGATCACGATAGGCAGATGTACGTGAGGCTGGCAAGAAAAGTGTGCACTACGTCTAGCGACAACCCTGTCAGCGGTCGCAGTTTTGCGTCAGCACAGTGACACCGGAGCGGCTACATGGGCCTGCATCGCCCGAAAAGCAAAAGGCCAGGTCATGGACCTGGCCTTTGATGCTGTGGTGCCGGTGAAAGGACTCGAACCTTCATGGGGTCACCCCCGGCTGATTTTGAGTCAGCTGCGTATACCATTCCGCCACACCGGCAGGCAGCGTGTGAGTGTAACCGAGGAGGGCAGGGCTTTCATAGGGGCAAGGCAGATCGAGGCGTTTCCTGTCGGCATCGGCTCTGCGATGGCTATACTGCGCCGGCTTGAATGCCTCCAGGAGCCATAGCCGATGACAGTGTTGCAGGACCTGAGGGTGCTGGTGGTCGAGAACGACGAGATGAGCGCAGCCTTGCTGCAGATGCAGCTGGTGCATGCCGGCGCGACCGTGGTCGGGTTGGCGGCGAGCGTGGCTGAAGCATTGCGCGTGCTGGAAGACTCGGTCCCCGATGTGGCCCTGCTGGACTATCGCCTGGCCCGCAACGAGACCAGCGAGCCGGTGGCGGCAGCATTGTCGGCGCGAGGCGTACCGTTCGTGCTTGCCACCGGAATGCTGGCTGAGCAGCTGCCCGAGTCCATGCTGTCCGGAGTACTGCTGGTCAAGCCATATCTGTCGGCGGACCTGACCCGGGCGCTGAGCCGTGCGGTGGGCCGTTCCAGCGCAACGGCGTGAGAACGGCGCTTCAGCCGGCCTCCTCGTACAGGTAACGGATGTCCTCGCGGTCGTCGAGGATGCTGTACTGCCCGGCCAGGTTGTCCGGATCGGGGTTGAGCCACGCATCGAGATGCTCCCTGCGGATCGGTATCACGCCGCGATCGTGACCTGCCGCGGCGACATCGCGTGGCGGGGTGTCGGTGATCGTGGCGAATGAGAGCAGGCGTCCTTCCGGTCCCTCCCATTCCGCCCAAAGGCAGGCCAGAAGCAGGTCGCGGGGCGGGTCCGGGCGAAACTCCAGCACCACATCCTGTTCCTTTTCACTGGCGCCAAGCGCGCGCCCTGCGATCGCGTGGCGTGGTACGTGCTCATAGAACGCCCGCACCACGACAACGCCGTGGCGAAGGCCGAACGCGCCGCGCCAATAGCCTTCCAGGCTGTCGCGTCGTGCGTTGTAGGTGCCGGGGTAGAGCACGTCGTTGCGTGCCGGCTTGTCCGGCAGCCGGCATTGGTAGCGCATCGGCTTGATCACCCGTCGGCCGCTCTCGCTGACCATCACCGGCGCGTAGGTGCCGGGAAAAATGCGGTTGTCGCGCGGCAGTAGTTGTACCCGGTGCAGGTCCTCAAGCCGGGCCTGGGCGCGCTCGATGCGGTTGCCGGCCACGCGCAGGTCGTTGCGTGCCTTCTGGGTGGGGCGGGTGGCGAGCGTCGCGTGGGCGATATCGCGGCGCTCGCGTTGGCGGGCCAGCTCCGCCTCCAGAGCCTGGCGTTCCTGCGCATGCCACTGCTGGATCTTCGCGACGATGTCGCGACCCTGTTCGGTGCGCGCGCCGGCAAAGCCGTCGTCCATGGCCTTGGGGGTGTTCGGCCGCTTCTTGCCGGGATCGTGCGCGTACAGTTCGGCGAACTCCTCCAGCGACAGGATGGCACCGAACTCGCGGACCAGCTTGGCGTAGTCAGCGCGGATCAGGGCGGAATAGCACATGGGAACTCTGCAGGCCTGGGTCGCAGTCGTTGCGACGTGGATGCGGCAGGATAGCCCGACCTACAGGGAGATACCGCATGAATGATTCTGTCAGCTGCCAGTTCCGCGAGGCTGTCCCCACGGTCGAAGACTATTGCCAGCTGCGTGTGCTGGCGGGCCTCAGTGCCAAGAGCCAGGAGGCGGCGGCACGCGCGCTGCCCAATACCCTGTATGGCGTGTGCGCCTACCAGGGCAATGAGCTGGTAGCGATGGGCCGCATCGTCGGCGATGGTGGGTGCCACCTGCAGGTCTGTGATATCGCGGTGCTGCCGCGCCTGCAGGGGCAGGGCCTGGGCAAGGAAGTGATGCGTCGCCTGGATGGCTGGATGCAGGCGAACCTGCCGCCGTCTGCATACGTCAGCCTTCTGGCCGATGGTGAAGCGCACCGGTTGTACGCGCAGTTTGGTTTCGCACCCACCGCACCTGCATCGATCGGGATGTATCGCCGGTTCTGAGGTGTGTTCAGGCTGAGGCCATCCATGCGTGGCATGGATCTACTGGGCCAACCGGCCGCCGGATCCATCCCGGCTCTGCAGTAGATCCACGCCATGCGTGGACAGGGCTTTCACGGGAATCTCAGGCAAAGAAAAACCCCGGCCGAAGCCAGGGTTTTCAAGAGTTGGCGTCCCCACGGGGATTCGAACCCCGGTCGCCACCGTGAAAGGGTGATGTCCTAGGCCTCTAGACGATGGGGACGCACGAAAACTTCAAGTTGTAGATCCTTCGACGGCCTAATTTCGAAGTGGTGGAGCCAAGCGGGATCGAACCGCTGACCTCCTGCATGCCATGCAGGCGCTCTCCCAGCTGAGCTATGGCCCCATGAAACTCCGGATGATCTGCCGGGAGCAGAGTCCGTTTTGAAACTGGCGTCCCCACGGGGATTCGAACCCCGGTCGCCACCGTGAAAGGGTGATGTCCTAGGCCTCTAGACGATGGGGACGCACGAAAAACTTCAAGTTGTAGAACCTTCGACGGCCTAATGTCGAAAGTGGTGGAGCCAAGCGGGATCGAACCGCTGACCTCCTGCATGCCATGCAGGCGCTCTCCCAGCTGAGCTATGGCCCCGTGTTACCGAGCCGCCTATCATACCTGCGTGTTCACGTTTGTGGAAGTCTTTTTTTGAACTTTTTTCGTTCCGGTTCAACCGCAGCCACGAGGGCAGGGGAACCGCAACGCCACACCCTGAATGCCGGTAGGCGGTGAACAAAAAAGACCCGGTTATCGGCCGGGTCCTCGTTGTTCGTGATGAGTGGCGTCCCCACGGGGATTCGAACCCCGGTCGCCACCGTGAAAGGGTGATGTCCTAGGCCTCTAGACGATGGGGACGCAATTCTCATCAATGTTCTTTAGCGACCTTTCGACGGCCTAATGCCGAAAGATTGGTGGAGCCAAGCGGGATCGAACCGCTGACCTCCTGCATGCCATGCAGGCGCTCTCCCAGCTGAGCTATGGCCCCACGTCGCTGAGGAGCGAAATAATAGCCTTGCCCCAGGGGGTTGGCAAGCATTTGTTGCACTTTTCTTCACGCGTGTTGCGAAGCCGATGTCAGTCGCCTGCGGCCGTGGTGTCGTCGGTCAGAGCGGCCAGGATCGGGCACTGGTCCAGCGCGCCATGGCCGGGGCAGGCGTCGACCAGCTGCGACAGCGCGATGTGCATGCGCTGCAGTTCGGCCAACCGTTGTGCGATGTCCTGCAGGCGGGCCTGCGCGGTGTCACGCACGCTGCCCATGTCCTGCTGGTGGTGATCACTGAGCGCGAGCAGCTCTCCGATTTCCTCCAGGCTGAAGCCCAGTGCCTTGGCGCGGCGGATGAAGCGCAGCCGGCGCAGATCCGGCTCGCCGAAGATGCGGTAACCCCCGGCCGAGCGCGCCGCCGTCGGCAGCAGCTGCTGCCGTTCGTAATAGCGGACCGTATCGATCGGCACGCCCGCCTGACGGGCCAGTTGTCCAATGTTCATGGCAGCTTTCCTGCGGATCCTGCCGGCCATTGTGAAGCCTGGAGTCTGGTCGAGAGTCAAGGCTTCAGCTCGGTGCGCGCATTCAGCCCACTTTGCAACTTTCTTCATAGCCCCGCAGATGGGCCTGTTCCTACCCTTCGCCTGAACCGGCCGTTCGATGGCCTGCAACGAACCGAGGAGGTGGTCTGTGGAGGGAGTCAGGAACGAAGCATTCGTAGAGGTTGCGGTGGTTGAATATCCGGGAGGGGACCCCTCCGCCGCCTCTGTGCTGGCCGAAATGGCCCACGTCGCCAACCGCCTGGCCCAACAGCAGCGCCGACCCTTCAAGCGTGTGCTTGTCACCCGCTGGATCGTTCCCGCCAGCCAGACCGGCGTACACCGCATCGCGGGTGCTGAAATGCTCGACGCCGCCATTCCCGCGGTGATCGCGGTTCCCGGCCAGATCAGCCCCGGAGCCTGTCTGCGCGCCGAAGAGGTCCTGCTGGACTGGTTGCGGGCCCATTACGACGGGGGCAGCCTGCTGGCTGCTGCCAGCGACGGGGTCGGTGTACTGGCCCGTGCGGGACTGCTGGCCGGAAGAACGGTCAGCGGCCCCGATCTGGGGCGACATCCTGGGCTGCAGGCGCAGGCGGTGAGCTGGGTGCCCAGTGAGCGGGCGCTGGTCGACGATGGCGATCTGCTGACGGTTGGCGGATCGCAGGCCTGGCGTTTCCTCGGGTTGCGTTTGCTGTACCGGCTGCACGGGCAGGGCGTGGCGAGCGCGGTCGCGCAACAGCTCGGGATCGTCGTGCCCGCAGGAATCCAGCAGGATCTTGAGCGTTTCAGTGCCAACTTCGCCCACGGTGACCGCGATGTACTGAAGGCCCAGCGCTGGCTGCATACCACTGCGGCACGAGGAGCCACTCTGGCCGCAATCTGCGAGGTTTCCGGATTGGAACCGCGCACCCTGCAGCGGCGCTTCCTCCGGGCGACCGGTCTGCGGCCGATCGAATACTGCCAACGGCTGCGCATTGCCAAGGCGCAGACCCTGCTGCAGCAGGGCGCAGGCATCGAGGAGGTGGCCTGGGGGGTGGGCTACGCTGATCAGAGCGCGTTCCGGCGTCTGTTCCTCCGCATCGTAGGCATGACACCGGCCAACTATCGCCGCCACGTCAACTGCAAGCGGCGGGAGCGACCGTTGATGCCGTCGGTGGCCGGAAGTCTGCGCGGCCTGCAGGCGTCCCCCGGAATGCAGTTGGGGCGGAGTGCGGCCTGACCATGGGTGGCGGGCGAGCGCTTGCAACCTGGGCGTGACGCTTTGACCATGCAGGCAGTGGAACTTGAACAGGTGGGCTGATGTCGAGTGTTGGACCGGTACCGATGCCGGTGGTGTTGATCCTGATGTGCACATTGCTGGCCATGATCGTTGCCCGTCTTTGGCCGCGCAGGGCAGTGGGAATGCCGCTGCCGTCGGCAGCAGGCATGGTGCTGGACATGCTGCTGATCGGCCTGCTGTGTGGTCGTGTCAGTTTTGTTGTGCTGAATTTCGCGCTCTATCGTTCGGAGCCCTGGAGCATTCTGCAGGTCACCGATGGTGGCTATCACCTGATGGTGGTGCTGGTGGCCGGGCTGTCGTGGGGATTATGGCGTCTGCGGCCGTGGCGTCAGTTGCGTGCACCGGTGCTGACGAGCGCACTGGTGGGTGCGTTGTTCTGGGTCGCTGGTGGCCAGTTGCTGTCGGCATGGCAGGAGCGGCAGATGCCGTTGCCGGCGCTGCAGGTGGCGGACCTTCAAGGCGATCGTATCGATCTGCAGCAATTCCGCGGCAAGCCGCTGGTGCTGAATCTGTGGGCCACATGGTGCGGGCCCTGCCGCCGTGAGATGCCGGTGCTGGCGACGGCACAACAGGCACATGATGACGTGCAGTTCGTATTCCTCAACCAGGGCGAAACCCTGGATGAGGTGCAGGGTTTCCTGGCCGGCGAACGACTGATGCTGGGCAACGTGCTGCTGGATGATGACGCTGCTGCTTCCACCGTGCTCGGCGTTCAGGCATATCCTTCCACGCTCTTTTTCGACGCCGATGGGCGCCTGCGTGAACTGCACCTGGGCGAACTGACTGCGGCCGGCCTTGAACACAAACTGCGCCGGCTGCGGTAGCCTGCGCAGGCATCTCACTACGGAGTTCCCATGTTGTCGATTTCCCTGCGCACCGCCCCGGCGGTGCTCCTGCTGCCGGTCATGCTGGCATTGGCCGCCTGCAGCCAGGCACAGACGCCGCCGGGCAAGGCCGCTACGGCGTCGGCGACGACTGCTCCGGCATCTGCCGCCAAGGGCGACCGTCCAGCGGTGCTGAAGGGCATCGAGAAGCACGGCTTCGAGGTCGTTGCCGAGTTCGATGCGCCGGACGGCCTGCGCGGTTTTGCTGGCGTGGTGGGAGGGCAGCAGCCTGCAGCGGCCTATGTCACGGCCGATGGCAAGCACGTACTGGTGGGCAGCCTGTTCGATGCCGAAGGTAATGATGTGGCTGCCGAAGCGGTCGAGAAGCTGGTTGCCGCACCGATGTCGGTCAAAATGTGGACCAAGCTCGAAGCCAGCGCCTGGGTACGTGATGGCAAGGCCGACGCGCCCCGCGTGGTCTATACCTTCAGCGATGCCAACTGCCCGTATTGCCACAAGTTCTGGGAGGCGGCCCGTCCGTGGGTCGACGCCGGCAAGGTACAGCTGCGCCACATCATGGTGGGTGTGATCCGCGAGGACAGTCCGGCCAAGGCCGCAGCCATCCTCTCCGCACGTGATCCGAGCGCGGCGCTGCTGGAGAACGAACACCAGTTCGACCGTGGCGGTATCAAAGCGCTGCCGAACATCAGCCGCGAGATAGCCGGCAAGCTCGACGCCAACCAGGTGTTGATGCTGGAAATGGGGTTCCAGGGCACCCCGGGCATCCTGTTCCAGGATGCACAGGGCCAGGTGCAGCGCCGGGCCGGATTGCCGCAGGGCGACGACCTGCAGACGGTGCTTGGTCCGCGCTGATCCACGCCTGCATGATGATGTAGACCACAGGCCCGCATGGTGACATGCGGGCCTGTTGCGTTCCTGCCCCAGGCGAACACAATCGCTTGCGCATTGTCTGTTCGTCGTCACGTCTGAATCGTGACTGAGATCAAGCATCGTGCCTTGATTCCAATCAAGGTCAAAAGCGACAAACGGACTAGCCTTTGACGCATGGAATACAGCGTCAATGCGCGATGGATGCCGCGCTCGCCACGCCCTGATCAGGGTCGGCCGGCACAGCCATTCACGACACTCTCACTCTGTGCTTGTTACCCAGACCGCTGCGGTCGCCACCTCTCTGGCAGCGCGGCCTTGATGGAGTCGACATGGGTGCAGGCGGGGCAGTGTCATCGTCCTGTTGCCTGCCGTGCGCAGGCTGGCCGATGTCGTCGACGCAGTACCCGCATTTCCAGCAACGGCAACGCGAAGCCAGGGCGGCGCATGAATGCGCTCCGGAACCGTGATGCGAGTGTTCGTCAGGGGAGGATGCAATGCGTTTGGCCGTACTGAGTCTGGCATGCCTGGGGGCACTGGCGATCACGCCGGCGTACGCTCAACAGGGTGATGCAGAGGATGCGCAGGCATTGCGGAGCGAGATGGCCGCCATGCGCCAGGCGCTGGAACGCATGCAGCAACGGCTGGACCGGCTTGAGCAGCGTGATGCTGCGCCTGTGCAGGCAACAGCCGCGCCTGCAATGGCGCCGATGGCCTCTGCCGCCCCTTCCGACGTGATCCATCGCACCCAGGTGCCGGGTGTGGCGCAGCCGGTACTCCCGCAGCGCGATTCGGTCGCTGATCCGTCCACTGCGGCATCGCGACCGGACAGTGCGGCGGGCCCGACCGATCCGGATCTGAAGGGGTTCTTTGCCATACCCGGCACTGATACGGTGATCCGCATCGGCGGTTACGCCAAGCTGGATGCCATCGCCGATTCGCGCGCGGCCGGCGACGGGGATCAGTTCATTCCTTCGTCGATGCCGGTGGGCGGCAGCCACCGCGATGTCTCCAACTTCAACATCCACGCCAAGCAGACCCGCTTCAGCTTCGAGGCGCGGCGTCCAACCACGCACGGCAACCTGCGCTTCTATCTGGAGAACGACTTCTTCGGCAGCAGCGATGGCTACGAGTTCCGCCTGCGGCATGCGTATGGACAGCTCGGCAATACCTATGCCGGCTATGGCTACTCCAGCTTCATGGACCCGGACAGCCTGCCCGACACGCTGGACTTCGCCGGGCCGGGCGGCGCCGGCTATCTGCTGGTGGCCGGCATCCACCACAGCTTCACGATGGGCAAGGGCAACACGCTGACCGTGGCGGCCGAAGACTCGAAGACTGAACTTGCCGGTGCCAGTGATGAGCGGGCTGCGGTGAACCGTCTGCCGGACGTAACCGTGACCGCGCGCATGGAGCGCGACTGGGGCCACCTGCAGGTGGGCGCGGTGGCGCGCAGCCTGGCCTATGACGGCGATGGCGAGCGCGACCGGCGAATGGCCGGCGGCCTGCAGCTGAGTGGCTCGGCCTCGGTGGGCGAGCGCGACCTGCTGCTGTTCGGTGCGCTGGGAGGACGCGGCCTCAGCCGCTATACCGCCGACCTGACCGGCTCCGGGCTGGACGCGGTGGTCGGTGCCGATGGCCGCCTCGACGCGTTGGACCTGCACGGCGGCTTCGTCGGCTACACCCACTACTGGTCCGAGTTGTGGCGATCGAACCTGATCTTCGGCCAGCTGACCCTGGAGCGGAACGCCGCACTGGCGGCCGATGCCTTCCGGCAGAGCCGGTACGGCGTATTCAACCTGATCTGGAGCCCCGCGCCGTCGTGGACGATGGGCATGGAGGTGCTGTACGGCCGCCTGGAACAGCAGGGCGGCGCACGCGGCGACACGGTCCGGGTGCAGGGCAGCCTGCAATACAACTTCATCAAATAAGCGCCAGCGGTCGTACGCCAGCGTAACCGTCCCCACGCCCGGTTGTACCGGGCTCATGCCAGTACAGGAGATTGTCATGGCAGAAGCAAAGAAAATCGGGGTGGTCGGAGCCACCTTCCTCGTCGCCGGCAACATGATGGGCTCAGGCGTGTTCCTGTTGCCGTCCAGTCTGGCCAAGATCGGTACCGCCTCGATCTGGGGCTGGCTGATCACCACCGCCGGTGCGCTGCTGCTGGCCTTCGTGTTCGCCAAGCTGGGCAAGCTGGCACCGAAGGCGGGCGGCCCGTACGCCTATGCGCGCGACTGGTTCGGGCCGTACATGGGCTTCCAGACCAACACCATCTACTGGTTCGCCAACTGGATCGGCAACGTCGCCATTCCGATCGCCGCAGTGGGCTATTTCAGCTACTTCTTCCCGATCCTGTCCGAGCCGCTGGTGCGCTGCATCGCGGTGCTGATCCTGGTGTGGGCGCTGAGTTTCGCCAACGTGATCGGTCCGGCGTTCGTCAGCCGGGTGCAGACCGTCACCACCAGTTTTGCGCTGGTGCCGATCCTGGGCATCGCCATCTTCGGCTGGTTCTTCTTCGATGCCGACATTTTCAAGGGCGCCTACAACGTGTCCGGCGAATCGAACTTCGGCGCGATCTCCAGCGCCGCGGCGCTGACGCTGTGGGCCTTCATTGGCGTCGAGTCGGCCTCGGTCACCGCTGGTGTGGTCGAGAACCCGGAAAAGAACGTGGCCCGCGCCACCCTGGCGGGTGTGTTCCTGGCCGCCATCGCCTATATCGCCAGTTCCTCGGTGATCATGGGCATGGTGCCCAATGGCGAACTGCAGACTTCCGATGCGCCGTTCGCACTGGCTGCGGCCAAGGCCGTCGGTGGCTGGGGAGGTGCGCTGGTCAGCCTGTGTGCCTTCATCGGTGCCGCCGGTTCGCTGGGCGGCTGGATCCTGCTGACCGCACAGAGCGCCAAGGCAGCCTCCGATGACGGCCTGTTCCCGAGCATCTTCAGCAACACCAACAAGGACGACGTACCGGTCAAGGGCGTGCTGATCGTGGCCGTGCTGATGACCCTGGCGGTGCTGGTCACCTCCACCTCGGAAACCGCGTCGGCACAGTTCGACGTGATCACATCGGCGGCGGTGGTGCTGACCCTGCTGCCCTACATCTACTCGTGCGTGGCCTGCTACTTCGTGGTCGAGCGCTCGCACACCCTGGTCCACACCGGTGCGTTCTGGACCCTGACCAGCCTGACCGTCGTTTACTGCCTGTGGGCGATCTACGGCTCGTCGGGAACCATCGTGCAGTACGCGTTCCTGTTCGTGCTGTTCATCACCGTGTTCTATCCCTTCTTCAGCGAGGAGCGCCGCCAGCAGCGGCAGCGCGCCCGCGAGGCCTCGGCGATCAGCGCCGGCGCCCAGCGTTCCTGAGTTAGACAAGGAGAATCAACGTGTACTTCAAGTCCCTGGACTACCCGGTCATTGTCATCGACAACGACTACGAGTCGCCGCGCATCGGCGGCATCCTGATCCGCGCCCTGGTGGAAGAGCTGCGCAGCAACGACCAGCGCGTGCTGTGCGGCCTGAACCTGGATGATGCCCGTGCCGGTGCCCGCACCTACGTGGCGGCGTCGGCGGTGCTGATCTCGATCGATGGCAGCGAAGAGGTGGATGGCGAGTTCCAGCGCCTGACCGCCTTCCTGCGCGAGCAGAGCGCGCGCCGCGCCAACCTCCCGGTGTTCCTGTACGGCGAGCGCCGCACCATCGAGAAGGTGCCGAGCAAGCTGCTCAAGTACATTCACGGCTTCATCTTCCTGTTCGAAGACACCAAGAGCTTCATCTCGCGGCAGGTGATGCGCGCGGCCGAAGACTACATGAAGAACCTGCTGCCGCCGTTCTTCAAGGCGCTGATCCATCACGCGGCCGAGTCGAACTATTCCTGGCATACGCCTGGCCATGCGGGCGGCGTGGCGTTCACCAAATCGCCGGTCGGCCGCGCGTTCCATCAGTTCTATGGCGAGAACACGCTGCGCAGCGATCTGTCGATCTCGGTGCCGGAACTGGGTTCGCTGCTTGACCATACTGGTCCGATCAAGGACGCCGAGAACGAGGCCGCACGCAACTTCGGTGCCGACCATACCTTCTTCGTCACCAACGGCACTTCCACCGCCAACAAGATCGTCTGGCACGGCACAGTGGCCCGCGGCGACGTGGTGTTCGTCGACCGCAACTGCCACAAGTCGCTGCTGCACGCGCTGATCATGACCGGCGCGGTGCCGGTGTATTTCACCCCCAGCCGCAACGCGCATGGCATCATCGGCCCGATCAGCCTGGACCAGTTCACGCCCGAGTCGCTGCAGCAGCGTATCGCCGCCAACCCGCTGGCCAGCAAGGCCTACAAGGCCGGCTCCAAGCCGCGCATCGCAGTGGTGACCAACTCCACCTACGATGGCCTGTGCTACAACGCCGAGAAGATCGCCGACGAGATCGGCAGCGCGGTGGACTTCCTGCATTTCGACGAAGCCTGGTACGCCTACGCTGCGTTCCATCCGTTCTACGAGAACCACTACGGCATGGCCAAGGGCAAGCCGCGCGAGCAGGATGCGATCATCTTCACCACGCATTCCACGCACAAGCTGCTGGCCGCGTTCTCGCAGGCCTCGATGATCCACGTGCGCAACTCGGCGCAGCGCGACCTGGATGCCGAGCGCTTCAACGAGTCGTTCATGATGCACACCTCGACCAGCCCGCATTACGGGGTGATCGCGGCCTGTGATGTGGCCTCGAAGATGATGGAAGGCGATGCCGGCCGTTCGCTGGTACAGGAAATGCACGACGAGGCGATCGCGTTCCGCCGCGCGATGCTGCACGTCCGCGATGACCTGGGGCGCGACGACTGGTGGTTCAGCGTGTGGCAGCCGACCCAGGTCGAGCGCAGCCTGGACAAGGGCGATACGCCGGCACCGATGGTGGCCAAGCGCGAGGAGTGGTACCTGCAGCCGGATGCGCACTGGCACGGCTTCGAGAACCTGGTGGATGACTATGTTCTGATCGACCCGATCAAGGTGACCCTGCTGACCCCGGGCCTGGCGATGGACGGCAGCATGGGCAAGCTGGGCATTCCGGCGGCGGTGCTGAGCAAGTTCCTGTGGGGCCGCGGCATCACCGTGGAGAAGACCAACCTGTACTCGGTGCTGTTCCTGTTCTCGATGGGCATCACCAAGGGCAAGTGGAGCACCCTTGTCACCGAACTGATGGCGTTCAAGGAACTGTACGACCGCAATGCGCCGCTCAGCCAGGCACTGCCGACGCTGGCCGCCGACTATCCGAATGCCTACGCCGGTTGGGGCCTGCGTGACCTGTGCGACGCGCTGCATGCGTTCAACCAGGAGTTCGCGGTGGCCAAGGTGATGCGCGAGATGTACGTGGATCTGCCAACCCCGGTGATGACCCCGGCCGATGCCTACAACCACCTGGTGAAGGGCGAGATCGAGCGGGTCGACATCGAGCAGGTCAGTGGTCGCATCGCCGCGACCATGCTGGTGCCTTACCCGCCGGGCATTCCGACCATCATGCCGGGCGAGCGCTTTGGCGACAGCGATGAGCCGATCATCCAGTCGCTGCGCATCGCCCGTGAGCAGAATGCCCGCTTCCCGGGCTTCGAGTCGGACGTGCACGGGCTCATCATCGAGAACGACGGCGATGTGACCTCGTACAAGGTGGAGGTACTGAAGGCCTGACCGGCGACGGTCGGCCCTTCGGCGAACGATGGATACCGCGCGCGAGCAACGCATCCTGAAGTTCTCGATCGGGGTCACCATCGCGGTCAGCGTGGTCGGCTTCAGCGGTGGCCTGCTGGTGGGATCGCAGGCCATCCTGTTCGACGGTGTGTACAGCCTGGTCGACGTTGCCCTGACCCTGGTGTCGTTGTCGGTGCTGCGGCTGGTGGCGCGGGAACAGAGCCCGCGCTTCCAGTACGGCTACTGGCACCTGGAGCCGATGGTCGAGGCGCTGGGCGGTGTGATCCTGTCGCTGGCCTGCGTGTATGCGCTGGCCAACGCGGTGATCGGTTTGACCACGGGCGGACACGAGGTGAAATTCGGGCCCGCGCTGTGGTGGGCGGCGCTGCTGAGTGCCAGCAACCTGGCGATGGCGGCGTTCGTCGCCCAGCGGGCGCGGCGCCTGCGCTCGGCGCTGTTGTGGCTGGATGTACGAGGCTGGCTGCTGGGTGGGTTGATGAGCCTGGCGGTAGTGCTGGCCTTCGTACTGGCCCTGGTCCTGCATGGCGGTGAGTGGCACCACTGGGTGCCGTACCTGGATTCGATCGTGCTGGCATTGATCAGCCTGGCGGTACTGCCGGTACCGGCGCGCAGTGCGTGGAAGGCCATGCGCGAAGTACTCCAGGTGGCGCCGGATGATCTGGACCGGCGCGTGCAGCAGGTCATGCAGGCATTCGTGGCCGAGCGTGGCTATGCCGGTTTCACCAGCCACGTGGCGAAGATGGGGCGGATGCGCTTCATCGAGATCCATTTGCTGGCCGATCCGGCTACGCCCTTGGGCTCGGTGGGCGAGGTCGATGCGATGCGTGACGAGATCGCGGTCAGGCTGGATGCTCGGGGCAGCACGTTCTGGTTGACCATCGATTTCACCGCAGACCCGGCGTGGACGTGACCACGCTTCTGTAGAGTCGAGATTGCTCGACTGCTTTTCGTCAGCGGAAGTCTAGCAGGCTCGATTCCACGGGATCGCGTGATCGTTGCGCGTGGCAGACCGGTCTGTTGCACCGGATCCGTTTGACCTCAACCGGGGTTGAGGTCACAGACTGCCGGCAACCCCCACGAAGCGCGCGGCATGAACCTGCTGACCACACCGGACTTCAGCCATGGCCTGCTGGAGCTGTTCAATCCGCCGGGCCTCTACGATCCTTCGGCCAACGGCTACTCACACGTGGCGGTGGTGCGCCTGCCGGCACGGGTGATCCACGTGGCCGGGCAGGGCGGTGAAGACGCGCAGGGCCGTCTCTCGCCAAGCTTCGAAGACCAGGTCGGGCAGGCGCTGGACAACCTGCAGACCGCGCTGCGCTCGGCGCAGGCAAGCCTGGTTGATGTGGCGCGGTTGCGCATCCTGGTGGTCGGCCACGATGAGGACCGGCTGGGCATCATTGCCCACCAGGTACGGCGACGCTGGCCGAACCGTGCGGCGCCCACCTGCACGCTGATCCCGGTGCCGCGACTGGCGCTGGACGGCATGCTGTTCGAGATCGAGGCGGAGGCCTACGCCGCCTAGCGCAGGTAGTACTCCACCGGCACCACCAGTTCCTGTGGTGCCTTCAGTTGATCGGGAATGGGCGGTAGTGGCTGCGCGCGACGGAAGGTCTGCAGCGCAGCGTCATCGAGCATCGGCTGGCCACTGGACTGTTCCAGCCGCAGAGCCAGCAGGCGGCCTTCGCGGTCGATGCTGGCCCTGACCCAGGCAGTGCCCTGCTGCCGGCGCGAGCGTGCGGCGGCAGGGTAATAGCGGTAACGCTCCAGCCGCGCCATCAGGCGGGCTTCCCACTGGTCGCTGGCGGCGCCGGCCTGGAAGTCCGCCGGTGGCGCGTCTGGAGCGGGCGGAGCGGCCGTGATCGATGCCGGTGCGGGACTGGCATCGGTCGCGGCCGCCGGCGGGGCGACCGGCAGCGGCGTTCGACCCGTCCCGCCCGTTTCGCTGGCGGCCAACTCGCCCTCGCGCGCGGCGGTGGGTTTCGGTGGCGGCGGCGACTTTGCCGGTTGCGATGCGCGCGCCTGCTGCGCCTGGCTGGGGGTGTCGGCCTGGCGCTCCTCTACGGGCTGTGGCGGCGTGGCCGGCGCCAGCAGGCGCAGGCTGATGCGCACGTCCTGCTCCGGCGGCGGCAGCATCGGCGGCGCTGCCACCCAGTGCACCAACAGCAGCAGGGGCAGCAGGTGCAGGACGGCGGTGATCGCGATCGCCTGCCAGTGTTGGCCGCGCTCACTCATCGTCCAGCACCCACAGCAGATCGGCATCCGCCGCATCCACGGTTTCACCCGGCGAAGCCAATGCGATCACCAGCGCAGGCGTAGCCGGTGACAGGTAGCCCGGTACCCCGGTACCGCGCAGTACATGCCAGCGCCCCGCTACCAGCAGCGCCGGCGCGGGCGCATCGAGCAGCACCTGTGCCATGCGTGTGTCGCGGGCCTGTTGCACGGCCAGCATCCCTTCCAGCATCGGTGCTGCGTCTGCGTGCTGGGCCAGCACCACCGCCGACAGGCGCTGGCGGGCAGCGGCCACCGGGAACCGCACGCCCTTGGTGGACGCGAGCAGCGCGTTGACCTCGGCACGCGACAGGTTGCCGCCGAACAGCGGCGTGCCTGCATCGGCAGCATCCTGTACCAGCCCGCCATACGCGGCCCACGGCCAACGCGTATCCCAGTCCAGCAGTTCCTGCAGGCGTGCACCTTCGGCCTGGTTGCCCTTGGCCAGCCAGCGCTGCACCCGCTGCAGGCGTGGCTGGCGCTCGCTGGCGATCATTTCCAGCACCAGCGAACCCTGCGGGCGCCGCCGCTGCAGCGCCTGCAGCAGCCAGCGCTGGGCGGCGTGGTCTCCGGCGAGGTCATGGCGCTCACCCAGCATCAGCCTCTGGGCGTCCGCCGCATACGCCACGAACGCGGCTTCGTCCAGGTGCCGGCCGTTGGCCAGGTCGATCACTGAGCCAGGCATCGGCTGCGCGCTGGCCACGGTCGCCAGCGCGAGCAGGCATACGGGCAGCCAGCGACGGCTAGAACGCCACATTGACGCCCATCGAGACGGTACGGCCACGGCCGTTGCCGCGGTCCAGGATCGGGCTGAAGATGCTGTCGATCGAGGCATTGTTGTCATAGGCCTTGTTCTGCAGGTTTTCGATGTTCAGCCACAGCGTGGTGTTGGCCTGGGGCTTGAAGCTGGCGTAGAAGTCGAGCAGCACGCCGGTGCCGCCGGTCTTGCGGGTCTGGAAGAAGTCGTAGCCTTCCTCGGTCGGCCCGGAGTACTCGGCGCGCAGGCCGGCCTGCACGCGCTGCTGCCACCAGCGGCCGCCCACGTCCAGCGTCCAGTAGCGGTCGGGCAGGGCGGTGATGTCTTCCAGGTTGACGAACTCGATGGCCGGCGCACTGGTGTGCGAGCGGGTCCAGCTCAGCGTGGCGTGGTAGTGCTCGCTGGCGTAATGCGCTTCCAGTTCGATACCGCGCATGCGCACCACGCCGGGGTGGTTCATCCAGCGCGTGGTGGTGCTGAAGTCGTCCACGTCCAGCGCATCGGTCCAGGCAGTGAGCTGCGGATCGCTGTCGATCGGCACCACGAACGGTTCCACTTCCGGCGGATGCACGATCAGCAGGTACTGCGGCTTGATGTAGTCGCGGATGCGGTTGTCGAAGCGGGTGATCCGCAGCTGTGCCAGGTCACCGTCGACCAGCAGCGAGTCGGTGCTGAGGTTGGCACCGACCTGCAGGTTGCGCGAGCGCTCGCGGCGCAGGAACGGGTTGGCGCCCACGCCATCGGCATCGCTCATGCCTTCCAGCGGGATCTTCTCGAAGAACATCTCCTGCACCCGCGGCGGGCGGGAAGTACGCGAGGCTTCTGCGAACAACTGCAGCCAGTCGGTGGCCTGCCACGATACCGCCAGGCTGGGGCTGAGGGCGCGCTGGGTACGGCGCACGTCGATGCCGCCACCGTTGATCTCCGCGCACTGGCCGGGCACATCCGAGCACACCGGGATGTGGCCACGGATGCCGAAGCGGTCCTGGCGCAGGCCGGCGGTCAGCGCGTAGATGCCGTACTGCAGCTCCAGCGTGCTGAACAAGCTGTCCAGCTGGCTGCGACCTTGCGGGTTGGCACCGCGCAGGACGGGGGTATCGGCCACATAGATGTCCGACTGGTGCTTGATGCCGGTGTTCCAGCGCGCCTGCAGTGCCCCGATGTCGAAGCGGCTGGTGTTGTCAACGGTCCAGCTGCTCAGGCTGCTGTGGGTGCGGCGACCGATGTAGCTGGAATCCTCCACTGGCGGATAGAACAGCCGGGTCTTGTTGCCGGCGAAGGTTGCACGCAGGTCGATCCACGGCGAATAGGGCGTGTAGTGGTAGCTGGCGCGCTCGTTGCGCGCGGAAATCTGCCACGGATAGTTGTGGTAGAAGTCGTTTTCGTAACGCATGTGGCTCAGGTCCAGCCGGTGCTGGTCGCTGGGCTGCAGGCGTGCTTTCAACAGCCAGCTGCTGGGCTGCTGGCTGCCCGGGTCGGCGTTGTTCTTCTGCCCACGCGCGGTCGCGTATTCGCTGCTGCGGCTGCTGCTGGCAGCGGCCAGCAGGCCGAACTGGCGGTCGCCACCCTCTTCACCGTGGCGCCAGGCACCGGCGAAGGTACGGCCGCTGCCGTAGCCGTTGTTGCCGTGGCGATAGCCTGCACGCAGGCCCCAGTCACGGCCCTCACCGAGCAGATCGTCGATATCCAGCGTGCGGAAGTTGGCACTGCCGGCCAGCGTACCCGCACCATCACCACCGGCGACCGCACCGCGTTGCACGTCCACGCCGGCCAGCAGGAAAGGATCGACATAGGCGAACGGACCACCCGAGCCATGCCCGGCATTGTTGCGGAAGGTCTGGGTGACACCGTCGATCATGGTGTTGACCCGGCCAGCACCGGTCATGCCGCGGATGTTGACCTGCAGGCCCGGCTGGCTGCGCGAATGGAAGCTGTGGGTGCCAGGCATCGAGCGCAGCAGACTGTTGCCTTCCTGGCGTTCGGGCATCGCCACGCGCTCGCTGCCGATCGAAGGCGCAAAGCCATCGCGGGTGGCTGGTACATACTGGCTGGCACCTGCACCGGGGGAATGGCCGTGCGCGGTATTGCCCTGCACCCGCAAGGGCCCGGTGCGGCGGCTGCCATCGCCGCGCTCGGCCGGCGCCGGCTCCAGAGTGGCGCGGCGCGCATCGATGAAGCGCGGGCGCAGGCCGCTGCCCGCCAGCAGGCGCGTCAGGGCCTGCGCATCGTCGAAGTCACCGCGAAGGGCCGGCGCGGCATGGCCAGCGGGAAGCGCCGCGCCGATCACCAGATCGACACCGGTCAGCCGGCTGTAGGCGTCCAGCGCGGCCGCCAGTGGCTGGGCGGGCAGATCGTAGCTTCGAGTGGCGGCCTGCGCGTGGGCGCTGTTTGGCAGCAGTGGAACGGTGCTGGCGCAGGCCAGCGACAGGGCGAGGACAAGGGGGCGGGGGCACAGCATCGGGGGCTCCAGGGGCTGACGCAGAGCGTCGTCATCCTGGGTAGACGCAGCCGCAGGCCGGATGTCAGGGTCCATCACGCCGTTCCCTGCGTGGCGGCAGCCACACCTGTACGCCGTCGCCGAGGCGCAGCACGCGCACCTGCAACTGAGTGGCCAACTGGTCGCGGTTGCTGGCTGCGCCGTCGGCACTGCCAAGCAGGGTGACCGGCTGCTGGCGCAGCTGATCGCCGATGACCCACGTGTGCCCGCCGTGCCAGCGGTCCAGGCCCTGCGTGACGTCGGCCAGCGGAGCCGAGACCCAGTGCAGGCGCCGCTCGCGCCAGGCCAGTGTTCCGGGGGCGGTGGTTGTTGCATGGGCTGTTGACTGCCCATCGAAGCGCAGCTGCTCGCCGTCGTTGGCCAGCATGCTGGCGTTGCCGCTGTCCACGCGCACGCGATGCTCGGTAACGGTGACCACGCTGCTGTTGCCCTGCACGGCAAGATCGAATGCGGTCCCCAGTGCAGTGACGGTGCCCTGCGGAGTGTGTACCTGGAAGGGCCGGTCGTCATCGGCGGCGACCTGGAACCAGGCCTGGCCACGCTGCAACTGGAGCTGGCGGCGCTGCCCATCGATGCGCACCTTCACTTCGCTGCCGGGTGACAGCAGGACATGCGAACCATCCGGAAGGGTCTCATCGCGGATCTCGCCAGCGGCCGTACGCAGTACCTGCGCCACCGGCGGCGAGGCATGGCGGCTGTAGAGACCCAGCGCACACAGCAACAGAACCGCAATGCCGGCTTCGCGCAGGCGACGGCGTTGCCTGCGCTGCTGTTGCCGCTGCAGGCTGGGCAGCGTCGCGCCTGCCTGCCACAGGTGCTGCAGATACTGGTACTGCGCGGCATGTCGGGGGTCGGCCTGGAACCACTGGTCGAACGCGTTCTCGTCGCGGTCACCGTCGTGCCCGTCCAGCCACCAGCGTGCGGCTTCGCGCGCGATCGCGTCCTGGCTCATGCGCTGGGCACCTGCTGCAGGGCGACGAGGGCGCGCAGCAGATGGCCGTGCGCGGTCTGCCGGCTGATGCCCAGCTGGCGCCCGATCTCGGCCAGCGCCAATTGTTCAACCCGCGCCAGCAGGAACACCTGGCGCGAGCGCGGTGGTAGCGCGGCGATGATCGCGTCGAGGTGGCGCAGCTGTTCGGCGTCGAGCAGTCGCTGCTCGGGCAGTGGTGCAGGATCGGCGATGGCCTGCAACTGCGTGTCATCCAGTACCTCTTCGCGACGGCGCTGGCGCTGCCGGTAGTGATCCGCGATCAGGTTGTGGGCGACGCGGTACAGATAGGCGCGGCCGTTGCTCAGCAGGCCGCTGGCGGCGACTTTGACGACACGCAGCCAGGTTTCCTGGACGACGTCATCGGCGTCGCTGCGTTGCGGGAGTTTGCGGCGGACATGGGCGTGCAGCGGCCGGTAATGGGCCGCGCACAGCTGCGCGACATCCGTCGGTTCGACAGGCGTGGACACGGGGCGGGCGACAACTGGGAAAGGGAACAGCCCGCGGCGGCAAGGGCAGCGGCTGCACCTTACAGCAAAAGAGAATCATTTGCATCCATGGCGCGAGGCACGGCACGCCGGGCCACCGCGTCGTCAGCGCGGACGATAGTCGCAGTGGATCTGCAGGGCTTCGGTGGCGTTGTGATGCAGCTCGAAGCCGCACTGCTGCAGGCTGCGCTTCACCTGCACGACGGCTTCGGAATGACGGGCAACGCGACGATCCTGCCAGCGCAGTGGGGTGAACACGCCCAGGGGCAGCAGCCGCAGCCGCTTGCCGTGCAGTACCAGTGAGACATCGACATGACGGCCATCGATGTCGTGGCCGTTGGCGCCGAAGATGGCATCGATCTCATCGCGGCGTTGCGGGTAGCAGGTGCGGAATGCTGCGATGCCGAGCCGTCGTACCGCGCGGCGGAAGCCACCGAGACGGCTGTGGCCGGGTTCGAAGCCACGGGTGAGCAGCAGGCGCAACCCGGCAGGCAGCATCGCCTGCGCGTCGAGCAGGCGTTGCAGCACCTCTTCTTCCAGTTGGATGCGGGTGGAGGGCCAGCGCGGAGCGATGAGCAGTCCGTGGTGGTTGCCGCGTTGCAGGGTCAACATGCGTGAAGCTTCGCACGCGGGCGAACAGCCGCGGTAGTGCCGGCCGCTGGCCGGCAGATCCGGATGCCGGCCAGCGGCCGGCACTACCATCGGGTCAGATGTCGCGGTACTGGATCTGCGAAGCCAGTACCCGCAGGCCATCGGCATTGCTGGACAGGATGCGCTCTTCGCCGACACCTTTCTGCCGTTTCAGCTGGAAGCCCTGATCGGCAGGCAGCTGTGCGGCAATGGCGTCCATGCGTTGCAGGGCATCGGGGCCGCTGCAGTCGAAGTGGCCCCAGTGGGCGCCATCGCGGTGGATCTGCAATCGGTAGTTCATTGCGGTGTCTCCGGCAGGTCCTGCAGCCAATGGTCGAACATCGCGGTTGCGGCCGCTGCCAGCGGTGCGCCATAGCGACGCGCCTGTGCGCGCAGGTCGTTGGGATCGATGCCGGCCTGGGCCAGCTCCAGCGTGTGGCCGATCAGCCAGCGCTCGAACTGGCGGGCGTCCAGTTCCGGGTGGCATTGCAGGGCCAGTGCGTGGCTGCCGATGGCGAAGGCCTGGTGACGGCAGGCCGGCGTGCTGGCCAGGCGGCGTGCACCGGCCGGAAGTTCGAACGCCTCACCATGCCAATGCAGTACCGGAATGCCCTGCAGGGACTGCAGCGGAGAACGCTGGCCTTCATCGGTCAGCAGCAGTGGCGCAAAGCCGATTTCCTTGCCACCACTGGGAGCGACACTGGCACCGAGTGCGCGCGCCATCAGCTGTGCACCCAGGCAGATGCCCAGGGTCGGCCGCTGCCGCTGCAGCCGGCGCTGCAGCAGGGCAATGCTGTCGTTGACGAAGGGGTAGGTCCCTGTGTCATTGGCACTGATTGGACCGCCCAGCACGACCAGCAGGTCGGCGGTTTCGGCGTCATCGAGCGCATCGACGCCGGCCTGCAGCGGCTGCAGCTGCCAGCCTTGCGCCAACAGCAGTGGCTGCAGGGTGCCGAGGTCTTCAAAGCCAACGTGCTGCAGGACAACCGCGTGCTTCATGCCGGGGCTCCGCTGTTCGGCCAGTAGAAGCTGTCCGGGGTGGCGCGGGCGCCGAAAATGGCCTGGCCGACGCGGACCACGGTGGCACCTTCCTCGATGGCCACTTCGAAATCACCGGACATGCCCATCGAGAGCTGCGACAGGTCCAAGTCGGGCGGGGCGGTGCGTTGCAGCTGGTCGCGCAGTTCGCGCAGGCGCACGAAGCAGGCGCGCACGCGTTCGACGTCGGGGGTGAAGATGGCCAGGGTCATCAGGCCGCGCACGCGCAGACGATCGAAGGCTGGCAGCTGTTGCACGAAGGCCTCGACCGCGTCGGGTTCCAGTCCGTACTTGCTGGGTTCGGCCGAGGTGTTGACCTGCACGAACACATCCAGGGTGCGCTCTTCCAGTTGCAGGCGCTGCTGCAGGGCCTTGGCTACGCGCAGGCTGTCCAGCGCCTGGAACTCGCTGGCAAAGCGCGCCATGTAGCGCGCCTTGTTGGTCTGCAGATGGCCGATCACCGACCAGTGCACGCCCAGGTCGGCCATCGCTTCGGCCTTGCGTTGTGCCTCCTGCACCTTGTTCTCGCCAAGTTCGTGGCAGCCTGCGGCCACCGCCATGCGGATGCGGGCTTCATCGACGGTCTTGCTGACCGGCAGCAGGCGCACGCTGGCCGGGTCCCGGCCGACGCGGGCGCAGGCATCGGCGATGCGTTGGCGCACCGTGACCAGGTTGGCGGCGATCTGTTCAACGGACTGGGCGACGGGCCAGTCGGCGGCGGCAAGGGGCATGCGGGCACCTTCAATGCAGGGCGGCCAGGGTGGGATACACTGGCACAGGACAAGAGATATTTTGGCATAGGACAAAATGAAAATCACCGGGCACAGTGCCGAGTCGATCTTCGACAGCATCCGTGAGGGCATCGGCGAGGGCCGCCTGCCGGCCGGCAGCGTGCTGCCGCCGGTGCGTGAACTGGCCGAGCAGCTGGGCGTGAACCGCAACACCGTGGCCGCTGCCTACAAGCGCCTGGATGCGGCGGGCCTGGCCAGCACGGCGGGCCGCCGCGGCACGGTGGTGCGTGGCCTGCCGCCGCCGCTGGCGCGCGAGGGCAGTACGCCCGGGCTGGCGCTGCAGGACCTGGCCGGTGGCAATCCGGATCCGCGCCTGCTGCCGAACCTGCGCCTGGCCCCGGCCGCACCGCGGCTGTATGGCGTGGGCACGGTCGACCCGAGGTTGCAGGCGCTGGCGCGCGCCTCGCTGGATGCGGACTGCCCGGCGGGTTATGCGCTGGAGCTGACCCATGGCGCGGTCGATGGCATTGAACGCCTGCTGGCGGCCTGGCTGCTGCCGGGGGATCGCATCGCGGTGGAGGATCCGTGCTTCCTCGGCAGCCTCAATGTGCTCAATGCCGTGGGCCACGCGCCGTTGCCGGTGGCGGTGGACGCGCATGGCATGCAGGTCGAATCACTTCGGCAGGCGCTGGAGGCCGGTGCACGCGCGGTGCTGCTGACCCCGCGTGCGCACAACCCGACCGGGGCCAGCCTGGATGCGAAGCGGGCACGGGCGTTGCGCCAGCTGCTGGCGGCCTACCCGCAGGTGGCGGTGCTGGTCGACGATCATTACGCGCTGCTTTCGCAGCAGGCCTACCACTCGGTACTGCCGCTGGATGGCCGGCGCTGGGCGCTGTTGCGTTCGTTGTCCAAACCGCTCGGCCCCGACCTGCGCCTGGCCTGGTTGGCCTGCGATGAAGAAACCGCGATGCGGTTGCGGCTGCGATTGGCGTCCGGCACCGGCTGGGTCAGTCATCTGCTGCAGGATGCGGCGACGTCGGTGCTGGCGTCGGCAACGCAGCGGGCGAAGATCGCCTCGGCAGGTGAGCGTTACCGGCAGCGCCTGCAGTCGCTGCAGGAGTTGCTGCGCGCGCGTGGCATGCCGACGCCGCTGCCAATGGAGGGATTGAACCTGTGGCTGCCGTTGTCGGCTGACAGCCATCCTCAGGTGCTGGCACTGGCTTCGCGCGGATGGCATGTGCGGGCGGGCGAAGTGTTCGCGGTGGCGGCGCCGGGACATGGCCTGCGCATCACCTGTGCGGCGCTGGGGACGACGCAGCTGCGGCAGCTGGCCGATGACCTGGCGGCCGTGTGCGGGGTGTAGCGTCGAGCATGGCTCGACGCTACAGAAGCCGATCAGGGCGCGGCGTTGGCGCCAGGGCGCACGTAGTAGGACTGGCCGCTGTCATCGACGAACATCAGCTCCGGCTTGCCCTGCCAGGAGGTGAGCATGGCGCCGGTGTTGTTCTGGTGCTTGACCATCAGGCTGGCGCCGCGGTCCGGATTGGCGACGACCTTGAATACTTCGGTAGTGCCGGTGGCATCGTCGAGGGTGAGCAGGGCTTCGCCGCCGCGGTCGCTGGTGCCATAACCACCACGCTCGGAACCGTCGGGGCCAAGCAGGATCAGGCCAGACAGGGCGGTGGCGCGCGGCCCCTGGGTGCGGCCCTGGCTGAGCGGGTCGGGGACCGGTGCGCCGAGGATCACCCGCGGCTGGCCGCTTGCATCGTGGATGACCAGGCCGCGTGCTTCGATGATGCGCTGTGGCGATTGGCTGCGATGCAGGTTCCAGGCGGTCCAGCCGGAAACAAGCAGGGCGAGGGTGGAGACCACCAGGGTGGTCAGCAGCAGCGCACGGGGCATCGGGTGGTCCTTCCTTGGATGTGCCGACGATAGCGGATGCAAAAGGCGATGGGTAGAGTCGACTGTCAGTCGACTGATGTTCGATCAGATCACGGAGATTCCCGCGCTGGCGCGCGCAAGTCGACTGACAGTCGACTCTACCTCTACCTGCTCGACATCACCCAGTGGCCATTACGCGGTGATTCCCGGCGTCAGTGGAAATCGCGGCTGTGGCTGCGCAGTCCCTGCAGCAGTTCATCCAGGCAGTGCATGCGTTGCACGATGACGTGCTGGACGCCATCGACGCGTTCCAGGCGACCATCGATCTGCATCAGCTGGGTATCGACCAGCACCCGGTGCTGGCGATCGGCCAGGTGCCGCCAGACCACGGCGTTGACCATGCCGGTCTCATCCTCGAGCGTGAGGAAGGTGACACCGCTGGCGGTCTGTGGACGCTGGCGCATGCGTACCAGACCGGCGATGCGCACGCGACGGCCATGGCCATGGCCCGCCAGTTGCGCGGCATCCAGGCAGCCACGGCTGCGCAGCTGCGCGCGCAGGAATGAGATCGGATGGCGGCCGAGGGTGGTGCCGGTGCTGCGGTAATCGGCCTGCATGTCCTCCCAGGCGCTGGGCAGGGGCAACGGCACGCGGGCTTCGGCGGTGGCGCGGGCCTGGTCGAACAGCGGCAGCCGGTTTTCCACGCCGGAGATATCCCAGCGTGCACGATGGCGATGGCCACTGAGCCCACGCAACGCACCGGCATCGGCCAGCAGGCCCTGCTGGCGGCGGTCCAGGGCGGTGCGCTGGCACAGGTCGCCGACATCGTCGAACGGGTGCCGCGCACGTTCGCGCATGATGGCCTGCACGGCGGGTTCATTGCAGCCATCGACCAGGCGCAGGCCGAGCCGGATCGCCGCCGGCCCCTTGCTGAAATCCAGGGTGCAGTCCCAGTCGCTGTGGCGCACGTCCACCGGCAGCACGCGGATGCCATGCCGGCGCGCGTCCTGCAGCAGCTGGTCGGGGCTGTAGAAGCCCAGCGGCTGGCTGTTGATCAGGCTGGCGGTGAACGCGGCGGGGTGATGGCATTTCAGCCAGCAGCTGTTATAGGTCAGCAGGGCGAAGCTGGCGGCGTGGCTTTCCGGGAAACCGTAATCACCGAAGCCCTTGATCTGCTCGAACAGGTGCTCGCCGTATTCGCGGCTGAAGCCGTTCTTGAGCATGCCGGCCAGCAGCTTCTCGCGATGCGGTTCCAGACCGCCACGGCGCTTCCACGCCGCCATCGAGCGGCGCAGGGCATCGGCCTGGCCCGGCGTGTAGCCGGCCGCTTCCACCGCCAGCTGCATCACCTGTTCCTGGAACAGCGGCACGCCCAGCGTGCGTGCGAACACGCGTTCCAGCTGCGGTGGGTAGAGCGGGTTGTCCGGGTCGTTCAACGCGTCCGGTCCCTGTTCGCGCAGGATCCGGCGCCGCTCCAGATAGGGATGCACCATGTCGCCCTGGATCGGGCCAGGGCGCACGATCGCCACCTCGATCACCAGGTCATAGAACGTGCGTGGCTGCATGCGCGGCAGCATCGCCATCTGTGCGCGCGATTCGATCTGGAACACGCCGATGGTATCGGCGGCGCAGATCATGTCGAAGGTCTTTGCATCCTTGGGCGGGATCGCATCCATGCGTCCTTCATGCAGGCCGTGCTGCTTCAACATCGCCAGGCATTTGCGGATGGCGGTAAGCATGCCCAGCGCCAGGCAGTCGACCTTCATCAGGCCGGTGGCATCCAGATCGTCCTTGTCCCACTGGATGACGGTGCGGTCGGCCATCGCCGCGTTTTCCACCGGCACCAGGGTCGACAGCGGATGCTCGGAGATGACGAAACCACCCGGATGCTGAGACAGGTGGCGCGGGAAGTCGATCAGTTCATTGGTCAGTGACAGCAGCCGCCGCATCAGCGGCGTGTCCGGGTCGAAGCCGCGCTCGCGCAGGGTTTCCGGCAGCGGGATGCTGCCACCCCAGTGGTCCATCGCTGCGCCGAGTTCGTTGACCTGGTCCATCGGCAGGCCGAGCGCACGGGCCACGTCGCGGATCGCGCTGCGGCCACGGTAGCTGATTGCTACTGCGGTCAGTGCGGCGCGCTCGCGGCCATAGCGCTTGAACACGTACTGCAGCACTTCCTCGCGGCGCTCGTGCTCGAAGTCGATGTCGATGTCCGGCGGCTCATTGCGCTCGGCGGAGATGAAGCGTTCAAACAACAGATTGCTGCGCGCAGGATCGATCTCGGTCACGCCCAGCACAAAGCACACCGTCGAATTGGCCGCCGAGCCACGCCCTTGGCAGAGGATGTCCTGGCTGCGGGCGAAGCGCACGATGTCATGCACGGTAAGGAAGTAGGAGGCGTAGTTTTTCTCCCGGATCAACGCCAGCTCATGTTCGATCTGCTTGCGCTGTGCGTCCTTGATGCCTTCTGGCCAACGCCAGGGAATCTTTTCTTCGACCAGCTCGCGCAGCCAGCTGTCCGGGTCATGCCCCTCCGGCACCAGCTCGCGTGGATAGGTGTACTGCAGCTGTTCCAGGGTGAAGTGGCAGCGTTCGGCGATGCGCAGGGTCTCGGCCAGCAGTTCGGCGGGATACAGCTGGGCCAGCGCGGTGCGCGGGCGCAGGTGGCGCTCGCCGTTGGGAAACAGGCGCCAGCCGGCTTCGGCCACGCTGCAACGGTGGCGGATCGCGGTCAGCGTGTCCTGCAGGGCGCGGCGGCGTCGCACGTGCATGTGCACATCGCCACTGGCGACCAGCGGCAGGCGGTGACGTTCGCCGAAGGCCTGCAGCTGCTGCAGGCGGCGTGCGTCGTCGTGCTCGTGGTGCAGTTCCACCGCCAGCCACAGCCGATCATTGAAGCCGGCGCGCAGCAGTTCCAGGTCGGTGGCGGCCGGTTGCCGGTCCAGCCACAGGCACAGCAGGCCGTCGGGCAGGCCGAGCAGGTCCTCACGCAGGCAACGGTACTCGCCCTTGGCCGCGCGCCGCCGGCAGGTAGTTATCAACTGGCACAGCCCGGCATAGGCGGCCTGGTCGGTGCACAGCAGGGCCAGCTTGGGTCCGTCCTCGACCTGGAATTCGGCGCCGACGATCAGCGCCACGCCATGCGCCTTCGCCGCCTGCCAGGCACGCACGATGCCGGCCAGCGAGCATTCGTCGGTGATCGCCAACGCGCGGTAGCCCTGGCCGGCGGCGCGCGCGAACAGCTCTTCGGCGATCGAAGCACCACGCTGGAAACTGAAGGCCGACAGGCAGTGCAGTTCGGCGTAGCCGGGCAGTTCGCTGTGCATGGCGGCTCAGCCGAACCAGCCGTGCAGCATCCACGGCGCATGCGGATCGTTGCGCTCACGGAAAGCCCAGCCGCGCTGGCCGTGTGCGGTTTCCACCACGTAGTAGTCGCGGCGCGCGTCGGCCTGGTCCCACCAGCCCGATTCGATCCGCTCCGGCCCGGTGACGATGCGCAGCCGCGGATCACGCAGCGGTTGCGGGGTGTCCAGCAACCAGCCAGGGCGCAGCGGCCAGTACGACGGGGGCTTGGCCGGTGGCTGGGTGCCACTGGCGCGTTCGGGGCGATGATCGGCCTGCACCGCCAGCGGCTGCACGGCATCATCACCCAGCCGCGCACGCAGGCGCTCGCGCAGCTGGTTCCAGGGCATCGCCTGTGCCGGGCGGGTATCGAACAGGTCGCGCGCGGCGGGCACGAACGGTGGCAGCTGTTCGGCCTGCAGGCGCAGTGCGCGGCTGCCGGCCGGCAGGGCGAACGCTTCCATGCGGTTGCGCGCGATCTCGAACAGCAACGCGGGATCGCGTTCCGGTGCCAGCAGGCCGATGGTCAGCACGCTGGCCGGCAGCAGATCGTGCTCGAAATGCAGGTCGAAGCGCTGCACGCCGCCATCGCGCGAACACAGGAACGCGGCCAGGTCCAGCAGCAGGCGACGCAGCGGGAACAACAGGGCCTGGCTGGATTCGATCTCGTACTCGAATTCGATGCGTGCATCGAAACGGTCCGGTGGCTGGTAGTAGCGCAGTGGCGCGGTGGGTAGCCCACGCAGTGCATCCAGCTGCTGCAGGACCTCGGGGGCAAAGCGCCGGGCCAGGCTGTCGCGCGGCAGCTCGAGCACTGTGCCCAGCGTGCGCAGGCCGGAGCGGCCGAGCACCGTCACCGCCTCGTTGGGCAGGCCGCAGCGCGGCAGGGGCAACTGCGCCAGCGCCGCCGGCAGTTGCTGTGCATCGATGCCGAGGCCGTCGTGGACGTTGGCCAGCACGCGCGCGGCATGTGGGGTAGGTGCGGCCACCAGACGGTGACGGAAGCCGAGTTCGTGCAGTTCGTTGCGCAGCCGCTGCTGGATCGTCAGCCAGTCACCGAACAGGGCGCGGCTGGCGCCGATCTCCAGCACCAGTGCATGCGGGAAATCGAGGCTGACCTGCGAGCTGTAGGCGTAGGCCCAGCTGGCCAGCAGCTGCCGGGTGTGCTGTTCGGCGTTGGGATCGTAATCGTGCAGGTGCATGTCCTGCACCAGCACCTGCGCAGCCGACAGCAGCATGCCCGGGCGCAGCCCCGCTGCGCGTGCCGACGGGCTGACCGCACGCAGTACGCGACGCTGTGCCGGCCCCTGCAGCAGCACCAGTGGGCGCTGCGGATCCGGCTGCAGGCGCAGCACGCTGTCCAGCGCCAGCTGCGGCAACAACAGGCAGGCCCAGTGCATGGCGCGGCCTCAGTGGGCGATGGCCAGCGGCAACGGCTGCGCCGGCGGCAGGCCGCCTCGGCACTTCAGCACCCGCACCTGGCCGTGGTCGAGCTGCAGGCGCAGGCTGGCCGGAGAGGGATTGCGCGCCGCCTGCGCCTCGCGGAACACGAAGCCCAGGCACTGGCCGCTGTCGGCGGCGACCTGCAGCCGGCGCAGGGCGCGATCGTCGGCCTGGTGTGGCCAGCACAGCACCGCCGCGCAGGCGGCAGAGCGCAGGCACTGCTCGGTGGCCCAGAGCGCCTGTTTCGGCGCTGCGTGGATGATCTGCAGCTGGGCCAGGTCCAGCCCGGCTGCCGCCCAGGCCGGGGCATGCGGGCGATAGGGCGGGGCGACCAGCACGATCGGGCGGTCGCGCAGGCTCAGCTTGGCCAGCGCCGGCCAGACCAGCGCCAGCTCACCCACCCCGGGCGCCGCCTGCAGTACCTCGCACAGCCCGCTGGTGGGCCAGCCACCGCCGGGCAGGCGTGCGTCCAGTGCCGGGTGGCCGCTGGCCAGGTGGTCGCTGGCCGGCCCCTGGCGGGCCGGGCCGCGCCACAGCTGGCGCCCGTCCAGCAGCCGGTCGAGGGCGACAACGGCACCCATCAGCCGGCCCTCCAGGGGAGGCGCCGGGCGGGCTGGAAACGGCAGGAACGGGCGGAAACAGCGGGCATGGCGCGAGTATCGACGGGCCGGTATCAGGGGCTGAGACCAGACATGCTACTCGTCTTGTGAGTAGAATTACTAATGAAATCGGAGGGTCCGGTTTCAGGTTGCTGAAGGGGTAAAGGAGTGCCGACCAAGGTCGGCACCCACAGGCCCTGGTTACGGGCGGACTGGCAACGCCACCGGGCGCAGCGGCGCGGCATCGCCACCGCGGATCTTCAGCGGGCCGCCGATGAAGGCGAACTCGTAGACCTTGTCGCGGGCCAGTTCGTCCAGCGCCACCAGCTCGATGATCGGCGCGCCCTGCTGGGCCAGCAGGTAGGTGTGCAGCGGCACGTAGTCGTCGGACACCTCCGAGGGGAAGGTCTCGAAGCTGAGGTTGTCGGCGCCGACGATCATCGCGCCGCTGTCCTCCACCAGGAAGCGCGCCGCGTCCAGGCCCATGCCCGGCGGGTTGGCCATGTAGGCCTTGGGCTGTTCGAACAGGCGCATGCGGCCGGTGCGGATCAGCACCACGTCGCCCTGCTGCAGTTTCACCTTCTGGCGTGCCAGCGCATCCTTCAGGTCCTGGCGGGTGACGCGGTAGCTGTCCGGCAGCATGTCCACGCCCTTGGCGGCGGCCACGTCGATCAGCACGCCACGCGCGATCAGCGGCGGGAACTTCTCGATGCCGGTGACATTCCAGCCACGATCGCCGAGGTGCTTGTCGGCCTCGAAGCCGTTCCAGATCTTCCCGTGGATGCCGAAGTGGTTCAGCGCATCGATGTGGGTGCCGGTGTGGCTGTACATCGAGAATGCGGTGCCGGTGTAGCTGCGGGTGAGGTTCATGGTCTCGCCCACGCCCATCGGGTCGTCCATCACCGTGCCGCGCGGGGTGTGGGTCATCCAGAACTGGTAGTGCGGGTCGCCGGCATCCTGCCAGCTGGGCATGCCGACGTAGTATTCGGTGGCCAGGTCATAGGCCTTGCCGCCGCTGACCCGTGACAGGATCGCCGCACGCGAGGCCTCGGTGATCAGGTTGAGGCGGCCGATCTCGTCCTTCGGCCCCCAGGGGCTGGTGCCGACCTGCTGGCCGGAGGGAACGCGTTCGTGCGCGGACACGGTGGTGGAAGCGGCGGTGCCGGCCAGCAGCAGGGCCAGCGCGGTGGCCAGGGTACGTGGGGTCATGGGAAATCTCCTTGCAGGGTGGGGGGCGGTGCGGCTCAGGCCGCGACCAGGTGCGCCAGGGCCTGGCGCAGTTGCGGCAGCGGCAGGGTCTGCAGGCGCAGGCCGTTGCCGCCGATCACGGTGGGTATGGAACGGATGCCGAGGGCAGCGGCTTCGGCACGATCGGCCTGCACGCGCTGGCGTACTGCGTCGCTGCGCATGTGGTCAACGAAGGCGCCACGTGGATGACCCAGCGATTCGGCGATATCCAGCAGGACTTCGGCATCGCCGATGTTGCGGTGCTGGTGCAGGTGCGCCCACTGCACGGCATCGAACATCGCGCCATGGGCGTCGTTGCCACCGAGCATGCCGGCGGCCTGGCAGGCCAGTGCGCCGAGCCAGCCGGACGGATACTCGAAGTCCTGTGCGCGCATGCCTTCGATATCGATGCGCGCGGTGTCTTCATGCGCGGCGCAGTCGGTCCAGTGGCGCAGGATGATCGCCTTGGCGCGCTCCATCGAGCCGAACACCTCGACCATCTGCGCGCGCGAGTCCTGCAGCACGAAGCTGCGGTGGCGCACCTGGATGCCGAGTTCGGCCGAGACCTGCTGCAGGCGCGGGGCCAGCACGAAGCACCAGCCGCAGACCACGTCGTGGAAGAAATCGACCACCGGCGCTGCGGTGGCGGGGGAAGGAACGGAAGACATCTGCCTGCCATCGGTGAGAGGGGAGGCGGCAGATTAGGCAGCGCGGCGTAGCCGAAACAGCACGCCGCGGGCAGCTCAGTTTTCGCTGGCGGTTACGAATCCAGGCCGGCGCAGCCGGGCAGCTCGGCGTGCAGGAAATCGATGAAGGCACGCACCTTGGGCTGCAGGTGGCGCGAGGTCGGGTAGACCGCATGCACGAAGCGCGGCGGATAGTGGTGGTCGGGCAGCACCTGCTGCAGTTCGCCATGGGCCAGTGCGGGTGCCGCCAGGAACGAGGGCAGGGCGCCGATGCCCATGCCGGCCACCAGCAGGTCGCGCAGCAGCAGGCTGTTGTTGACGGTGACGCGCGCTGGCAGGGTGATCGTCACCTGGCCATCGGGGCCGAGCAGCGGCCAGCTGCCCGGTGAGTCGGACAGGCTGTAGGCCAGCACGCTGTGCGCCTGCAGATCGTCCACCGCCTGCGGTGCCGGATGCTGCCGCAGGTAGGACGGGGCCGCGCACAGCACCTGCTGCAGCGACGCCAGCCGGCGCGCCACCAGGCGTGAATCATCCAGCTCGGCACGCAGCCGCAGCGACACATCGAAACCCTCACCGACCGCGTCGAGCAGGCGATCTTCCATCACCAGGTCCAGCGACAGCTGTGGATGCTGCTGCAGGAAGCGCGGCAGCAGCGGCGACAGCGTGCTCAGTGCGAACGACTGCGGCGCATTGACGCGCAGGCGCCCGGCTACGTCGCCGCGCTGTTCGGCGATGCCACGTTCCAATGCGTCCAGCTCGTCGAGCAGGCGGCAGCATTCACGGTAATAGGCGTGGCCGGTCTCGGTCAGGCTCATGCGCCGCGTGGTCCGCTGCAGCAGTACCACGCCCAGATGCGCTTCCAGCGTGCGCAGCTGCTTGCTCAGGCCGGCGGGCGACATGCCGAGGTCTTCGGCAGCGCGGGCCAGCCCGCCGCGTTCGACGATGCGGCGGAAGGCACGCATCAGGTTGAAGGAATCCATGCCGGCCCCGGGCGCGATGAGGGCGCCATTGTAGAGCCGCGCCATGCGTGGATGTGGGAAACGCGGCGCCGACCAAGGTCGGCGTCTACCCGGTGCGTGCGGGTTGCGTCGTTTGTTCAAGCCAGCACCCCATACGCGGCGCCAGCATGCAGGCCCCTCACTTTCCGGGTTGCCCATGAAGCACTGGATGCTCCGCCTGTATGCCCCGCTGTTCCTGCTGGGCTTCGTTGCCACTGCCGTCGTCTGGGTCGGCCATTGCCACGGTGATCCGTTGTGGCTGCTGGCCTTGCTGGCGGCCGCCATCGCGGTCTCGTTCGCCGCCGAGCGTGCCTGGCCGTACGACCCCGCGTTCAACCACGACCACGGCGACAGCCTGCGTGACACCCTGCATGCACTGGTCAACGAAAGCCTGAACCTGCTGTCGATCGCGGCGGTGCCGCTGCTGGCGGCAATCATTCCGTGGCAGTTGTGGCCGGTGCAGTGGCCATTCGCGCTGCAGGTGCTGCTGGCCATCGTCTGCGCTGATCTCGGCATCACCCTGGTGCACTACGCCAGCCATCGCATCGGCTGGTTGTGGCGGCTGCATGCGGTGCATCACAGCGTCACCCGCATGTACGGCTTCAACGGGCTGATGAAACACCCGCTGCATCAGGCGGCCGAAGCGGTGGGCGGCGTGCTGCCGCTGCTGCTGTTGGGCCTGCCGATGCCGGTGGCTGCGGTGCTGGCTTTCGCCATTGCCATCCAGCTGCTGCTGCAGCACTCCAACGTGGACATGCGTCCCGGCGTGCTCGGCCGGGTGATGGCCTGGGCGCCGCTGCACCGCTTCCACCACATGCGTTACGGCACCGCGGGCGACGTCAACTTCGGCCTGTTCCTGACCGCCTGGGACCATCTGCTGGGGACCGCCTTCGATGCGCCGGGTTATCGGCTGCAGCAACGCGACCTTGGCATCGGCAGCCAGCCGGACTATCCGCGCGATTATCCGGGGCAGCTGCTGGCGCCGTTCCGCGAACTGCCGCATGGCGAGGTGCCGGAGTTGCCGGAAGGTCTGCGCAGGCGCGAATGATCGAACATGTCAGGCCGCGTGCAGCTGCAGGCCCTGCAGCTGCGCTGCACCGATGCCGAACATGCGGCGCAGGCTGCGCGAGAGATGGGCCAGATCGGCGAATCCAGCGGCATGCGCACTGTCGGTCAGGTTGTGACCGCTCAGATGATGCATCAGCGCGCGGCGCAACCGTTGCCACAGCACCCAGCCGCGCAGGGTCACTGCCAGCTCGGACTGGAAACGCCGGTGCAGCTGACTGGTCGACAGGTGCGCCGCCTCGGCGATATCGGCGGCCGGCACCGGGCCGGGCAGGTGCTGGGCGATCCTGGCCAATGCCGCCTGCACGCGGCGGTCCAGCGGTTGCGGGCGGCTCAGTCGTGGCAGCCAGTCGTGCAGTTCCATCGCAGTGCCGGGCAGCGAGTGCAGGTGCTGCTGGATCTGTTCGAGGTCGGCATGCGCCGGCTCAAGGAACACCGTACAGCCCGCTTCCGGTGCCGACAGGATTGCGTGCGGCTGGAAGGACGGCAGCCACAGCCGTTGGCCCTGCTGCCGTACGCCATCGACTTCGACCTGCCAGGGCGTACCGTCGCTCAACAGCAGTTGATGGGCGTAGTGCGCATGCGAGGCGCTGCCACCGGCATGGCCCTGCAGCACGGCCACGTGAGCATCCAGCAGCAACGTGCCATTCCAGGCCAGGGCGGGGGAGGACATGGAGGGATTGTAGATCCACGCCATGCGTGGATGAATCTCCATCGAAATCAAATATTTCGACAATGAAACGAAGAGCATCCACGCATGGCGTGGATCTACTGCAGGTCGCGAAAGACTGTCGAAGGCGGGGTGGGTCCGGTTGCGGGGGCGTGAGCGCCATGGATGGCGCGACCGAGCTTACATGGACGTACTTGCAGCGCCCCCGCAGCCGGACCCACCCCGCCATCCCACAGGAAGCCCGCTTTTGCTTCGGCTGTTGCTTCTGAGGTTGCCGGCCAGCGGCCGGCACTACCTCGGGTGCTGGGCGCAGCCTGGCCGTTCGCCCCCTCACCGCCCCTGCGGATCCGGCCGGTGATGCACGTACTCGACCACCGTGCCATCGGGATGCACCGCATTGAACGCCGCCCCGGTCGGGACCACCTGCAACGGGAAGATGATCTCGGCGCCGGCGGCAACCAGTTTGTCGTGATAAGGCCGAACGTCATCGACCAGCAGTGTCCCCGTGGTCGAGGTGAACGGCGCCAGCGCCGCCTCGCTGCCCTCGATCAACAGGAACGCACCGACCATGGCCAGGCGCAGCCCGGCCTCCGGAAACGGAAAGCCCGCATCGGCCACCACGCCCTGCAGCTGCTCGTAGAAGGACACGCTGCGCTCCAGCTCACCCGGGGCCACGAACACCCGGATCAACACGCGCGGCGCGCGCTGGCTGGAGGTGTCACAGCGGTCGCGCCAGAGATGGTCGAAGTCGCGATGGACGGTCATGGGCTCGGTTCGTGGCCAGGGACCCTCATTATCGGCAGCCTCGCGCGGCGCGCTGATGACCGCCGGTGATGGCCTGATAACCGCTGGCCGGGTTGCCCCTGTGACTTAGGTCCTGTTGACAGGTGTGAACGCCCTCGCACAATCTTCACAGGATTGGGTCGCCCTGCGCGGCCCGGGCAGGCAGGTTGTCACGCCGGGAGGAGGGTCCCGCGCGCAGACCGGCCCGTCCATCGGCCTGCGGGACGTTGCCTGGCAACCCCTGCGCGGCATGAACGCTGCACCCTTCGGCGGCACTTTCCCTGGACCGATTGCCTTGGCAACGGAATTACGCCTGCCGATGAAAACGTTTACAAAGCCGCTTGCACTGTCCCTGGCCCTGTCTGCCGCACTGGCCGCCCCGGCCTGGGCCGACCCTGCCGCGTTCACTGTGCTGACCCTGGAACAGGCCCCGACCGCCGAGGCGATGCCGGCCCTGGCCGCCCAGTTGAAGACCCTGCAGGTGGACGCGGTGAGCGTGCGCCAGGTGCAGCGCGGCATCGGCCAGGTCGATCCGCTGCAGGTGCTGGCCGATGGCCTGGGCTACGCGTACCGCTTCATTGCTGCCGGCAAGGATGATGGCCAGACCCAGCGCGGCCAGGCCGTGCTGACCCGGTTGCCGATCGCCGCTGAATCCGGCCCCGACCAGCCGGGCCTGAACTACCTGCGCCTGGACGACGGCCGCCACACCGTGGCGGTCTATACCGATGCCGGTGCAGGTGCGGCGCAGCTGCCGGCGCTGGTCACCCGTTCGCGGCTGGGTGCACCGGCGGTGCTGCTCGGCGCGGTGGCCGGTGAATCGGCCAAGGCCGCAGGCTTCGATCCGGCGCGTGTCGCGCTGGAAGCCGATGCCAGCTATTTCAGCGATGGCTTCCAGGCCGCCAGCAGTGCGCCGTTCAAGGTGGAAGGCAGTACCCTGCGCGCCACCCTGCTGACCCTGGCCTACGCCGCCGACACGCATGGCGACAGGCCGTGGATGGACACCACCCTCAACGCCGACGCGCGCGCTGCGCTGCTGCTGAAGGCGATGACCGAGGATGAGAAGTTCCAGATGCTGCACAGCTACTTCGGGCTGGGCAAGGACGGTGGCCCGCTGCCGCAAGGCGCGGTCGGTTCGGCCGGTTTCGTGCCGGGCGTGGCGCGGCTGGGCATTCCGTCGCAGCAGTCGGCCGATGCCGGCGTTGGCGTGACCAATCCGGGTGGCATCCGCCCGGGCGATTTCGCCACGGCGATGCCGTCGGGCCCGTCCACCGCATCGAGCTGGAACCGTGAAGTCGCCTTCGCCGGTGGCGCCACGATGGGCCGCGAGGCATGGCAGCAGCGCTTCAATATCCTGCTGTCGGGCAGCGTCAACCTGCAGCGCGACCCGCGCAACGGCCGCAACTTCGAATATGCCGGTGAAGATCCGCTGCTGGCCGGCTCGATGGTTGGCGCGCTGATCCAGGGCGTGCAGAGCCAGCACGTGATCTCCTCGATGAAGCACTTCGCGCTGAACGACATGGAGACCCGCCGCAACTTCCACGACGTGCGTATCGGCGAACAGGCCATGCACGAGTCGGACCTGCTGGCCTTCGAGATCGCGCTGGAAGCCGGTCGCCCGGGCGTGGCGATGTGCTCGTACAACAAGATCAACGGCACCTACGGCTGCGAGAACGGCTACCTGATGAACCAGGTGCTGAAGCAGGAATGGAAGTTCCCCGGTTTCGTGATGTCCGACTGGGGTGGCGTGCACAGTGGCTCGAAGGCGGCGCTGGCCGGCCTCGATCAGCAGTCGGCCGGTGAAGTGTTCGACGCGGCGGTGTTCTTCGACGAACCGCTGCGCTTGGCCGTGCACGGTGGCGTGGTGCCGCAGGCGCGCCTGAACGACATGGTGGCGCGCATCCTGCGCACGATGTTCCTGCATGGCAACTTCGACAACCCGCCGCAGCACCAGAAGGTCGATGCCGAGGCCGGTTTCGCCGTTGCCCAGCGCACGGTGGAAGAGGGCAGCGTGCTGCTGCGCAATGAGGGCAACCTGCTGCCGCTGGCCGACAGCGTGAAGCGCATCGTCATCATCGGCGGCCATGCCGACAAGGGCGTGATCGGCGGCGGTGGTTCGTCGATGGTGGGCGTGACCGCAAAGGGCACCAATGCGGTGCCGGGCGTGATGCCGACCACCTGGCCGGGCCCGGTGATCTTCCACCCGTCCTCGCCGCTGGAATCGCTGCGCGCCGCGCGCCCGGACGCGACCATCGAGTATGTGGACGGGACCAATGCCGCCGCTGCGGCCAAGGCCGCCGCGCAGGCTGACGTGGCCATCGTGTTCGCCACCCAGTGGGCCGCCGAATCGGTGGATCTGCCGGACATGCAGCTGCCGGACAACCAGGATGCCCTGATCTCGGCAGTGGCCAAGGCCAACCCGAAGACCGTGCTGGTGCTGGAAACCAATGGCCCGGTGCGCACGCCGTGGCTGGCGCAGGTGCCGGCGATGCTGCAGGCCTGGTACCCGGGCATCCGTGGTGGCGAAGGCATCGCCGCGCTGCTGACCGGCCAGGTCAATCCGTCCGGCCGCCTGCCGGTGACCTGGGTGGTGGATGAATCGCAGCTGCCACGCCCGCATATCGACGGCCTCGGCTTCAAGCCGGCCAAGCCGTTTGGTGATGTGTTCGATTTCGATATCGAAGGCGCCAACGTCGGCTACAAGTGGATGGCGGCCAAGGGCCTGACCCCGACCTTCGCCTTCGGCCACGGGCTGTCCTACACCTCGTTCGCCTATGAGAACCTGAAGGTGAGCGTGGAAGGCTCGCGCATGGTCGCCAGCGTCGACATCCGCAACACCGGCAAGCGTGCCGGTGCCGACGTGGCCCAGCTGTACCTGAAGCTTCCGGCTGGCAGCACCACGCCGATCCGCCTGATCGGCTATGACAAGGTGAACCTGCAGCCGGGCGAACAGCGCCGCATCCGCATCGAAGCCGAGCCGAAGACCCTGGCCCACTACGATGCACAGGCGCGCCAGTGGAAGATCGACGGCGGCACCTACCAGGTGCAGCTGTCGCGCAATGCGGCCGAGCCGCTGCAGAGCGTGGACGTGCAGCTGGTGGAGCAGGTGCTGCGCTGATGCCTGAAGACACGGCCTGCACAGGGCCGTGTCTGAAAAAGGGGACGGAGGGGATTAAGTCGTTTATGCACAAACGACTTAATCCCCTCCGTCCCCTTTTTTCATTTGCCAAACCACCCGCGCAGGAAATCGATCAGCTGCCGCACCTTCGGTGAGGGCTGCGTGCTGTGCGGGTAGACCGCGTATACGCTCTGCTGCGGGAAGCGGTGCTGGCGCAGCACCGGGCGCAGGCGGTCCTGGGCCAGGTCGTCCTCGATCAGCCAACGTGGCAGCACGGTGACCCCGGCGCCGGCCACGGCGAAGGCGCGCAGGCTGCTGGCACCATCTACGCGCACCACCGCATTGCCCGGGTTGGTGGCAAACAGGGCGTCGCTGCCATCCGGCGCCACCACCGGCACGTCGGCCAGGCGCGGGTAGCCGAGGCGGGGCAGGGTGCCCAGCTGCACCGGGTCGTCGGCAGCATCGGCAGAGGGCAGGCGTGCCAGCAGGGACGGAGCCGCCACGGGGCACAGTGGATGGCGTTCCAGTTCGCTGGCGTGCAGGCCCGAATCCGGCAGACGGCCAAGACGGATCGCCAGGTCGAAGCGCTCGGGAATCAGGTCCGCCGGCGCGGGAGACGTGGACAGGTGCAGCTGCAGCGCCGGGTGCCGCGCACGGAACGCCTCCAGCGCAGGAATCAAGCGTAGCTGGGCGTACTCCGGCGTGGTGGTCAGGCGCAGCACGCCCTGAAGCTGGTGCTGGTCGCGGCGCGCGGCATCGATCGCTGCCTGTGCGGCGTCCAACGCCTGCACGCAGTGCTGCAGGAACTGTTCGCCGGCCTCGGTCAGGGCCAGGTGGCGGGTACTGCGCAACAGCAGGGTCACGCCCAGCTCCTGCTCCAGCCGCTTCAGGTTGAAGCTGACCACCGCGCGGCTGAGGCCGAGCCGATCGGCTGCTGCGGTCAGGCTGCCGGCCTCGACCACGGCGCGGAAGATATCGAAGCGATCGAGGCTGACCATGGCAATTCATTGTCAAAATGGATTTGACAGTGTTGCAGTTGCTGTCGTGTTTTTCCAACAAGGCCCGCACGGCATGCTGGCCGCTTCCCTGCTGGAGCGCCGCCGATGCCGTCCCCCCGCCTGCGCCATGAGGCGATCTTCCTGCTGGTGTTCGCCCTGGATCTGGTCAACATGTTCATCGCCACGGTGGCCTATCCGGCACTGGCAGCGGAACTGCACGCTGATGTCGGTACCCTGGCCTGGGTGGGCACCGCCTACATGCTGGGCCTGAGCGTGGTGATTCCGCTGGCGCCCTGGTTGGCCGCGCGCTGTGGTGAGCGTCGCCTGCTGCTGGTGGCGTTGCTGTTGTTCGCGGTTGCCGCTGTGCTGGCCGGCGCAGCACCGGGTATCGGCTGGCTGCTGGGCTGGCGCCTGCTGCAGGGGCTGGCCGGTGGCCTGCTGATTCCGGTGGCACAGGCGGCAGCGTACCGACAATGCACGTCCGACCAGCGTGGCGCGCTGACCCGCCGCATCCTGCTGGTGGCGCTGCTGGTGCCGGCACTGGCGCCAGCGCTCGGTGGGCTGCTGGTGCAGTGGTTGTCCTGGCGCGGCGTGCTCTGGGCCAGCCTGCCGTTGGCGGTGGTGGCGATCAGCCTGGTGCTGGCCTGGATGCCGGCCGATGGCGCGCGCAGTGCGCCGCGCCTGCAGGCCTATGCGCTGTCCACCGCGATGCTGGCGCTGGGCGCGCTGCTGCTGGCGTTGACCTGGCTGGGTGAACCCGGCCATCGGGCCGCCGGTGCCGTACTGCTGTTGATCGCAATGCTGTTGGCGGCGGCCCACCTGCGGCATGCACGGCAGCAGACGCAGCCCCTGCTGCGCTGGTCGCTGCTGTCCCATCGGGGCCTGCGCCTGGCGATGCTGGTCTATCTGGCAGTGCCCGGTGTGTTCATCGGCAGCCAGCTGGTCAGTACCCTCCAGCTGCACCAGGCCGGTTACAGCGCGGCACGCATCGGCGGGTTGATGCTGCCCTGGGCGTTGGCCTCGGCCATTGCGATCACGGCCAGCAAGCGCCTGCTGGCGCGCTTCGGCCCGGCCACGGTACTGCGTGCGGGCATGCTCCTGCAGGCCAGCGGCCTGCTGTTGATGGCGCTGCTGCCGCAGCCGGCCTTCGCGTTGGCCGGGCTGCTGTTCGCGCTGATGGGCGCCGGCGGCAGCCTGTGCAGCAGCACCGCGCAGACGCTGGCCTTCCAGGGTGTGGAAGGTGAGGCGCTGGGCGATGCCAGTGCCCTCTGGAACCTCAACCGTCAGCTCAGTTTCTGCCTTGGTACTGCCGCCATTGCGCTGCTGCTGGCATTGGCCATGCAATGGCTGCCGGCCCACGCCACCGGCATGGCGCTGGGTCTGGCCGCGGTACTGACCCTGCTGCCCCTGGCGCTGTTGCGTCGGCCGCAGAGGATCACCCTTTCGCAACCGGAGAACACTTGATGGCTACCACCGCAGAACATGAAATCCACCACCTGCACGACAAACTGCAGGCCTGGTTCCGGGCCGAGGTGGCTGCGGATGCGCTGGAGGATCTGGTGGCGCACTTCTGTGCAGACTTCAGCATGGTCGGCATCGCGGGTCGCAGGCTGGACCGGAAGGCCGTGCAGGCACTGTTCGCGGGCGGTCATGGCGCGCGTCCAGGACTGCAGATTTCCATCGACGCCGTGCAGGCGGTGGAAGCGCCATCACCGCTGGCGGTGCTGCGCTATCGCGAAGGGCATTCGCTCGATGGCGGCCAGCCCACATGGCGAGAGTCGCTGGCGGTGCTGCGCCAGGAGCAGGGGCGTTGGCGTTGGCTTGCGTTGCACGAAGTGCCGATGGCCTGACCGGTAGTGCCGGCCGCTGGCCGGCAACCGCGTAACGCGCCCCAGGATCATGAAGTTGCCGGCCAGCGGCCGGCACTACCGGTTGTTGGCGAGCGCGGCGGCACTGCGGGCACATGTGCCATCAGTCCTGCCTGCATCCGCCGCAGAATGCAAAGCCCGCCCACACCTCACGGCTCAAGGCAGGAGTAGGCTTGAGGCTTTCCTGCCGGGAGGGGTTGTCCATGCGTGTGCGTGCCGTCGCTGTAGCCATTGCCCTTTGCCTGTCCAGCACCGTGCTGGCTGCCGATACCCCGCCGATGACCCCGGACATCAGCGGCAAGCCCTTCGTTGCCCCCGATGTCGGTCGTGACTACGACAAGCGCGTGGTGATGGTGCCGATGCGCGATGGCACCAAGCTGTATACGGTGATCGTGGTGCCCAAGGGCGCCCGCAATGCCCCGATCCTGCTGACCCGCACGCCCTACGATGCCGCTGGCCGCGCCAGCCGCAGTGATTCGCCGCGCATGCGCGACCTGCTGCCGCAGGGCGACGAGGTGTTCGTCGACGGCGGTTACATCCGCGTGTTCCAGGACATCCGTGGCAAGTACGGCTCCGAAGGCGATTACGTGATGACCCGGCCGTTGCGCGGGCCGTTGAACAACACCAAAGTCGACCACTCCACCGACGCCTGGGACACCATCGACTGGCTGGTGAAGAACGTGCCGGAGAGCAATGGCAAGGTCGGCATGCTCGGCTCGTCGTACGAGGGCTTCACCGTGGTGATGGCGCTGACCGACCCGCATCCGGCGCTGAAGGTGGCCGCACCGCAGAGCCCGATGGTCGATGGCTGGATGGGCGACGACTGGCTCAACTACGGTGCGTTCCGCCAGGTCAACTTCAACTATTTCGCGATGCAGACCGAGAAGCGCGGCAAGGGTACGCCGCTGCCCAGCCTCGGCTATGACGACTACAGCACTTTCCTGCGGATCGGTTCGGCTGGCGACTACGCGCGCTTCACCGGCGTGGACCAGCTGACCTGGTGGAAGAAGCTGGTCGAGCACCCGGCCTATGACGGCTTCTGGCAGGGTCAGGCGCTGGACGCGGTGATGGCGAAAACACCGTTGAAGGTGCCGACCATGTGGCTGCAGGGCCTGTGGGACCAGGAGGACATGTGGGGCGCCAACCACGCCTACCAGGCAATGGAAGGGCGCGACAGCGGCAACAACCGCAATTACCTTGTGATGGGGCCGTGGCGGCACAGCCAGGTGAACTACAGCGGCAGTGAGCTGGGCGCGCTGAAGTTCGACGGCGATACCGCGCTGCAGTTCCGCCATGATGTACTCAAGCCGTTCTTCGACCAGTACCTGGTGGACGGTGCGCCGAAGGCGGACACGCCGCCGGTGCTGATCTACAACACCGGCGAAAACCACTGGGATCGCCTGAAGGGTTGGCCGCGCAGCTGCGACAAGGGCTGTGCCGCCAGCAGCAAGCCGCTGTACCTGCGGGCCGGCGGCAAGCTGGCATTCCAGGCGCCGGCGGCGGGCGAGGGTGACTTCGAGGAGTACGTGTCCGACCCGGCCAAGCCGGTGCCGTTCGTGCCGCGTCCGGTCCGCTTCGGTGACCGCGACATGTGGACCACCTGGCTGGTCAAGGACCAGCGCTTTGTCGATGGTCGCCCGGACGTGCTGACCTTCATCACCGAACCGCTGACCGCGCCGCTGCGCATCGGCGGCGCGCCGGTAGTGCACCTGCAGGCCTCGACCAGTGGCACCGACAGTGACTGGGTGGTGAAGCTGATCGACGTGTATCCGGACCAGGAAGCGTCGACGCCGGAGATGGGTGGTTACGAGCTGCCGGTGTCGCTGGCGATCTTCCGTGGCCGCTACCGCGAAAGCTTCAGCGATCCGAAGCCGCTGGCGGCGAACCAGGTGCTGCCGTACCGCTTCGACCTGCCCAACGCCAACCACACGTTCCAGAAGGGCCACCGGGTGATGGTGCAGGTGCAGTCCAGCCTGTTCCCGCTGTACGACCGCAACCCGCAGACCTACGTGCCGAACATGTACCTGGCCAAGCCAGGCGATTACCAGAAGGCCACGCAGCGGGTCTGGCACAGCGCGGCGCAGGCGAGCTACATCGATCTGCCGGTGTATTGAGGCGGAGAGGATGACGCCGGGCATAGCCCGGCAGCACGCGGTAGTGCCGGCCGCTGGCCGGCATCCGCGATGGCGCGGGAGCGTGTCGACCAAGGTCGACACCTACCAGGGCACAGGCCTCACCCCACCTTCGAAGGGCCCGTGCGCCAGCGGCTGGGGACCAGGCCGAAACGCTTGCGGAATGCCGCGGCGAAGTTGCTGGGATGACGGTAGCCGCTGGCGGCGGCGGCCTGCTCGACCGTCCAGCCGTCCTCGCGCAGGCCCTGTTCGGCGTGGCGCATGCGCTGCTCGTGCAGGTAGTCGAACACCGAGCAGCCGTACTGCTGGGCGAAATGACGGCGCAGCGAGCTGGGGCTCATGCAGGCCAGCTGGGCCAGCTCGACCAGGCTATGGGCGTGACTGGGCTCGTCATGCAGGTAGGCACGCACGCGCTCCAGGCGCTCGCGCTGGCCGGCCCGCAGCGTTCGTACATGGTCGGTCTGCAGATCCTCGGCCTTCAGGCCAACGGCCAGCAGCTGCAGAGCAACGCCCTCGCGCCACAAGGCGTCGATGCCATCTTCCCATGGGCTGTCGAACAACTGGCCGAGTACCGGCAGCAGGGTATGCGGAATGGCCCAGTGGCGGCATTCCAGGTGGCTGTTGAGCGCGGTCTCCAGCTGCGGCAGATGGAACAGATCCGGATCGATCTGGCCGGGCACCATGACGCTGACGCCGCGCATGCGCGTTTCGCCGGGATGCGCACCGGTCATCTCGACCTGCTCGCGGTGGTGCGCGGTCATCGCCGTGCCGGCGCGCAGGGTGAAACCACCGCGTCGCGGAATGCGCACATCGACCTGGCCCTGCAGCATCACGCGGATGGCCAGGCCGGGACTCTGCTGGGCGGTCGCTACATAAGGAAAGCGATTATGGACGTCGGAGGCGATCAGGCTCATGCCGCCGCGCAGGAACTGCTCGTTGACCTCGCCATGGCCGGCCCACTGGTCGTCGCGCAGGTGTTCCGGGTCAGCGCGGTAATCGAAGCCATGACGGTGGCCGAAGCGGCGGTAATCGGCAAAAGTGAAGTATCGGGACATCGCTCGGCACGTACTTTGGAGGTGGACGCTGGCATTACCTCGCCCACGCGCTCTGCAACGCAGATGCAGATCCGGTCGTTACCCGCGCAGGCATGCTGGGAAGCAGTGGCGTGGGCACTCTGGATGGCTGGGGAAACGCCAGATTGAATGGAGTGTGTCGAAGAAACTGGAAACGTTTCCCATTGTCGCCTCGATTCGCGCGCTTTTGATTCCAATAGGGTCAAAACGATTGACGATTACGGCCAAAGTGAAAATGCCGCCGAGCATACGCCGGCGTTTTGCATGCATATCCGTACGTAATTCCATACATCAACTTGAGTTGAGGTTTCATGGGTGGAACGATCACCCGTAGACGCGGTGTCAGCCAGGCCATCACAGGCACGCGCGTAGGGTGGGGTAGTTGGCTGCTGCAGGCCACTTCGATACCCCCACTGATGGAGAACGCAGATGATTGATTACCAACTCACCGGCAAGACCGCGATCGTGACCGGCGGCGTGTCCGGCATTGGTCTGGCCGTGGCGCAGACCTTGGCGGCGTCCGGCGCGCGGATCTCGGTCTGGGACCTGAAGCAGGATGCGGTGGATGCCACCGTGGCGCAGTTGCGCAATGCCGGTGCACAGGCGATTGGCATCGCGCTGGACGTCACCGACGACGCAGCGGTGGAGGCGGCGGTGCAGCGCACGATCAAGGAACTCGACGGCCTGCATGTGGCGGTCAACAACGCCGGTATCGGCGGGCCGGCCGCCAGCAGCGGTGACTATCCGATCGATGGCTGGCAGCGGGTCATCGACGTCAACCTGACCAGCGTGTTCCTGTGCCAGCGTGCGCAGATCCGGGCAATGCGAGCCGCTGGAACCGGCGGCAGCATCATCAACATGGCCTCGATCCTGGGCCAGGTGGGGTATGCCGGTTCCACCGCTTATGCGGCCGCCAAGCACGGCGTGGTCGGGCTGACCCAGACCGCCGCCTGGGAACATGCCGCCGACGGCGTTCGTGTCAACGCGGTCGGCCCGGGCTTCATCAGCACACCGCTGCTGGAGAAGATGGACCCGAAGGTGCGCGCCACGTTGGAAGGCCGTCACGCCTTGAAGCGGCTGGGTACTGCCGAGGAAGTGGCGGCGCTGGTGGCCTGGCTGGCCAGCGACGATGCGTCGTTCGCGACCGGCGCGTACTACGCCATCGATGGTGGCTACCTGGCGCAGTGAGCGAATGCGGTCAGTAGATCCACGCCATGCGTGGATGAATGCGCGCGGTGAAGAAGGCGTGCCATCGCCTTCACCGCCGTCCCACGACCGCCGAGCAACGCTCCGGGAAAAACCCCCGGAGCCTTTGCCATGGAACTCACCCAGGATGTCTCGATCCTGCTGCGCGTTGCCGCAGCGATGCTGTTCGGCGGCGTGCTCGGCGTCGAGCGCGAGATGGGCAAGCACGCCGCTGGCCTGCGTACGCACATGCTGATCGCAGGGGCCGCCGCGTTGATCGTCGGCCTTGGCGACTCGGTGGCCGAGCATTTCCAGCAGGAGCGTTACCGCGACCTGCTGCAGGTTGATCCGGTGCGCCTGATCGAAGCGGTGGTGGCCTGTGTCGGCTTTGTTGCCGCTGGCACCATCCTGCGTGGGTCACGCGAGGACCAGGTCAGCGGCCTGACCACGGCCAGCTCGCTGATCATGGCGGCGGCCATCGGGATTGCGGTGGGGATCAGCAAGTACGTGATCGCGATCGGGGTGAGCGTGCTATGCGTGCTGGTGCTGGCGGTGATGCGGCGGTTGGAGAAACGGATCTCGTAGGGAATCTCGAATTGCCGGCCAGCGGCCGGCACTACCATGGCGATCTTTATGGTCGGACCAATATGGCATCTAGCCCTATGGTCTAATAGGCTCTCCGTCGGAGTGGCGGTTAAATCCGCTGCAAGTGGTCTGATCGAAACCATTATTGGTACGACCAATAATCAGCCACGGCGATCCACCGCCTGCGGTGGGGCACCTTCCGCATCCAGTCGAGAGTCTTCATGCAGCCCTGGCAACACCTGTACGACCCCGCCGGCAACCTGTGGTTGTCCAGCCTGATCGCGCTGCTGCCGATCGCGTTCTTCTTCGTTGCCCTGGCCGTGCTGCGCATGAAGGGCTGGCTGGCCGGCACCATCACCGTGGCCATCGCGCTTGGCGTGGCCCTGCTGTTCTACCGCATGCCGTTGAGCCAGGCGCTGGGCGCGGCCGGCTTCGGCTTCGTCTACGGCCTGTGGCCGATCGCGTGGATCATCATCGGCGCGGTGTTCCTCTACAAGGTCTCGGTCAAGACCGGTCAGTTCGACATCATCCGCGCCTCGATCCTGTCGGTGACTGAAGACCAGCGCCTGCAGATGCTGATGGTCGGTTTCGCGTTTGGTGCCTTCCTGGAAGGCGCGGCCGGTTTCGGTGCGCCGGTGGCGATCACTGCGGCGCTGCTGGTCGGGCTGGGCTTCAAGCCGCTGTATGCCGCCGGCCTGTGCCTGATCGTCAACACCGCGCCGGTGGCGTTCGGTGCAATGGGCATTCCGATCATCGTGGCCGGGCAGGTCACCGGCCTGGATGCCTTCGAGATCGGCCAGATGGCCGGCCGCCAGCTGCCGTTCCTGACCGTCATCGTGCTGTTCTGGATCATGGCGATCATGGATGGCTGGCGTGGCATCAAGGAAACCTGGCCGGCGGTGCTGGTGGCCGGTGGCTCCTTCGCCATCGCGCAGTACCTGACCTCCAACTTCATCGGTCCGGAACTGCCGGACATCACCGCCTCGCTGGCGTCGCTGGTCTGCCTGACCCTGTTCCTGCGCCGCTGGAAGCCGGTACGGATCTTCCGCTTCGATACCGAAACCAGCGCCGAGGCGACCGCACAGGCACTGGAGGCGCCGCGCTACAGCGTCGGCCAGATCGCCAGGGCATGGTCGCCGTTCCTGATCCTCACCGCGATGGTCACGCTGTGGAGCATCAAGCCGTTCAAATCGCTGTTCGCGGCGGATGGCCCGCTGGAAGGCTGGGTGCTGAAGATCCCGGTGCCAGGCTTGGACCAGCTGGTGCAGAAGATGCCACCGATCGTGGATGCGCCGCTGAGCTATGACGCCGTCTACAAGTTCGACTGGTTCTCGGCCACCGGTACCTCGATCATCCTGGCCGGGGTGATCGCCATCATCGCGCTGCGCATGCCGGCCCGGTCGGCGCTGCAGACCTTCGGCGAGACCGTGCGTGAGCTGCGCATGCCGATCTACTCGATTGGCATGGTGCTGGCGTTCGCCTTCATCGCCAACTACTCGGGACTGTCTGCCACGCTGGCCCTGGCGCTGGCGCATACCGGCGACGCGTTCCCGTTCTTCTCACCGTTCCTGGGCTGGCTGGGCGTGTTCCTGACCGGCTCGGACACCTCGTCCAATGCGTTGTTCTCGGCGTTGCAGGCGACCACAGCACAGCAGATCGGCGTGTCCGACGTGCTGCTGGTGGCGGCCAACACCACCGGTGGTGTCACCGGCAAGATGATCTCGCCGCAGTCGATCGCCATTGCCTGCGCGGCGGTCGGCCTGGCCGGCAAGGAGTCGGACCTGTTCCGTTTCACGGTCAAGCACAGCCTGGTCTTCACCACCATGGTCGGCCTGATCACCCTGGCCCAGGCCTACTGGCTGACCTGGATGATCCCCTGAGCCATGCACGGCTGGCCGACCACCCGCTGCGCGCTTCGGGCCACAATGGCGCCATGAGCATGCAACGCATTTCGGACAAGGTGGCCGCACAGCTGCGCGGCCTGGTGCAGGAACAGCGGCTGCAGCCGGGTGACCGGCTGCCGGCCGAGCGCACCCTGGCGGTGCAGCTGGGGGTCTCGCGCACGGCCTTGCGCGAAGCCATCGCGCAGCTGGCCAGCCAGGGCCTGCTGACCGCACGGGTTGGTGGCGGTACCTACGTGGCCGAACCGGCGGCGCGCGCGCGGCAGGCGCTGGATGAACCGCTGGCGCCGTACCTGCCGCTGTTCCAGGGCGACCCGGAATACCGCTTCGACGTACTGGAGATCCGCCATGCGCTGGAAGGCGCCACCGCCTGGCATGCGGCGCTGCGTGCCACCGACGAGGACCGCACGCGCATCGCGCAGGCCTTCCAGACCATGATGGACGCGCACGGCAAGGACGACCCCACCGGTGAAGCGGAGGCCGACGCAGCCTTCCACCTGTCCATCGCCGAGGCCTCGCACAACCTGGTCCTTCTGCAGGTGATGCGCGGCCTGTTCGAACTGCTGCAGACCAACATCTCGCAGAGCCGCGAAAAGCTCTACACCTCGGCGAGGACCTTCTCGCCGCTGTCCGACCAGCACCGCGAGATGATGGACGCGGTGCTGGCCGGCGACCCCGAACGCGCGCGCGCCGCCGCGCATGCCCACCTCGAGTTCGTGCACACCACGCTGCGCACGCTCGATGACAACGAAGCCCGGCGTGCGCGGGCCTCGCGTCTGCCTTCCCCACACGGTTGACCCCATGATCATCTCCGCCTCCACCGATTACCGTGCTGCAGCGCAACGCCGGCTGCCGCCGTTCCTGTTCCACTACATCGATGGCGGCGCGTATGCCGAGCACACGCTGAAGCGCAACGTTTCCGACCTGTCCGACATCGCGCTGCGCCAGCGCATCCTGCGCAACATGTCCGACCTGAGCCTGGAAACCGAGCTGTTCGGCGAAACGCTGGCGATGCCGGTGGCGCTGGCGCCGGTCGGCCTGACCGGCATGTACGCCCGGCGCGGTGAAGTGCAGGCAGCGCGCGCGGCCGACAGCCGCGGCATTCCGTTCACGCTGTCGACCGTATCGGTGTGCCCGATCGAGGAAGTGGCACCGGCCATCCAGCGGCCGATGTGGTTCCAGCTGTACGTGCTGCGCGACCGTGGCTTCATGCGCAACGCGCTGGAGCGGGCGCAGGCCGCGGGCGTGACCACGCTGGTGTTCACCGTGGACATGCCGGTGCCGGGCGCGCGCTACCGCGATGCACACTCCGGCATGAGCGGCCCGAATGCCTCGCTGCGCCGTATCGGCCAGGCCATCACCCATCCGCACTGGGCGTGGGACGTGGGACTGTTCGGCCGTCCGCATGATCTGGGCAACATCTCCACCTACCGTGGCAACCCGACCGGGCTGGAGGATTACATCGGCTGGCTGGGCAGCAACTTCGATCCCTCCATTTCCTGGAAGGACCTGGAGTGGATCCGCGAATTCTGGAAGGGCCCGATGGTGATCAAGGGTATCCTCGACCCGGATGACGCGCGTGATGCGGTCAGGTTCGGTGCCGATGGCATCGTGGTCTCCAACCACGGTGGCCGCCAGCTGGACGGCGTGCTGTCCACCGCACGCGCACTGCCGGCGATTGCCGACGCAGTACAGGGCGATCTGAAGATTCTCGCCGATTCGGGCATCCGTACCGGCCTGGACGTGGTGCGCATGTTGGCGCTCGGTGCCGATACCGTGCTGCTGGGGCGTGCCTTCGTCTATGCGCTGGCCGCGCAGGGCGAGGCCGGCGTGGCCAACCTGCTGGACCTGATCGCCAAGGAGATGCGCGTGGCGATGACACTGACCGGTGCGCGTCGCATCGCTGACATCGGCCGCGATTCGCTGGTCAGCCTGCCATGAGTGGCCACGATGCCGTGCTGGCACAGTTGCGCGACGCGGTCGGCAGCCGCCATGTACTGACCGGCGACAAGGCCACGCGCCGCTTCCGTCGCGGCTACCGCTTCGGCGATGGCCCGGTACTGGCGGTGGTGCGCCCGGGTACCTTGCTGGAACTGTGGCGCGTGCTGCAGGCAGCGGTGCAGGGTGGGGTGGCGATCATCCTGCAGGCGGCCAATACCGGGCTGACCGGTGGCTCGACCCCGGACGGCGATGACTACGGCCGGCCGATCGTGCTGGTCAGCACGCTGCGCCTGACCGGCATCCAGCTGTTGAACGAAGGCCGCCAGGTGCTCTGCCTGCCCGGTGCCACGCTCGACCGCCTGGAGCAGACGCTGGCACCGCTGGGCCGTGAACCGCATTCGGTGATCGGCTCGTCCTGCATCGGCGCCTCGGTGCTGGGCGGCATCTGCAACAACTCCGGCGGCGCGCTGGTGCGCCGTGGCCCGGCCTACACCGAGCTGGCGCTGTACGCGCGGGTCGATGCGCAGGGCCAACTACAGCTGGTCAACCATCTCGGCATCGCGCTGGGCGATACGCCCGAGCAGATCCTGCAGCGCCTGCAGGCAGGCGACTACAGTGCGTCGGATGTGGGGGACGGCGACGGCCGCGCAGCCTCCGATCCGCGCTACGCCGACGAAGTGCGCAAGGTCGACGCCGATACCCCGGCGCGCTTCAATGCTGATCCCAGCCGCCACTACGAGGCTGCCGGTTCGGCCGGCAAGCTGGCGGTGTTCGCGGTGCGCCTGGATACCTTCGAAAAGGAGGCCGCCGAAGTCTTCTACATCGGCAGCAACCGCACCGACAGCCTCACGGCGATCCGTCGCCAGCTGCTGACCGGCTTCAAGCGCCTGCCGATTGCCGGTGAGTACATCCACCGCGATGCCTACGACATCGGCGAGCGCTACGGCAAGGACAGCTTCCTGCTGATCGACCGCCTCGGCACCGCACGTGTACCTGCCGCGTTCGCATTGAAGAGCCGCGTCGACGGCTGGTTCGAACGGCTGGGCCTGCGTGGGGTGACCGACCGGGTGATGCAGGTGCTGACCGGCCTGCTGCCTTCGCACCTGCCCAAGCGCATGGGCGAGTTCCGCCAGCGTTATGAGCATCATCTGTTGCTGAAGGTCTCCGCGCAGGACGCAGCAGAAACCGAGGCCTGGCTGCGCGACTTCTTCACTGGCCACGAAGGTGGCTATTTCCACTGCACCGCGGAGGAGGGGCGCAAGGCGTTCCTGCATCGCTTCGCCGTGGCCGGTGCCGCGGTGCGCTACCGCGAAGTGCATCGCGGGCAGGTGCAGGACATCGTGGCGCTGGACATTGCCCTGCGCCGAGATGATGCCGATTGGTTCGAGCAGTTGCCGGCCGATATCGACGGTCGCCTGCTGCACAAGCTGTATTACGGGCACTTCCTGTGCCACGTGTTCCACCAGGACTACATCGCGCGCAAGGGTGAAGACCCGATGGCGATCGAGCACGCAATGTGGGCATTGCTGGACCAGCGTGGTGCCGAGTACCCGGCCGAGCACAATGTCGGTCACCTGTACCCGGCCAAGCCGGCGCTGGCCGGGTTCTACAGGCAGCTGGACCCGAGCAATACGTTCAATCCGGGTATCGGCCAGACCTCGAAGAAAAAAGGGTGGGGTGGCTGCGACTGCGGATGATGTAGAGCCGAGCCGGCGCTCAGCTGGTGTTTGTGGTGAGAAGCAGTCGAGCAGGCTCGACGCCGCCCGGTCAACGGTTACCATCGGAAGCCCATACGCAGGAGCCGTCCATGCCCACCGCTGCCGCCCGCGCCACCCTGTGCACTGCATTGCTGGCGACCCCGCTGCTGGCGCTGGCCCAGGGCGCGATCCTGCCGCAGCAGCGCGATGCCGCCGGCAACGTGATGGAGCCGCTGGGGCAGGTGCTGATCGCGAGTGAGACTGGACCGTCGGGGCTTTACGACTGCACCCGGGACGGCAACTGGTGCGTGCGCGTGCAGCCGGTCTCCGAGGAAGGGGACCGGCCCACCATGCTTGAAGTGCTGGAAAAGGTGCAGGGCCAAGGCAAGCCCCACAGCTATCACGTCAGCATCGATGTGCCGCAGGAAAGCGAGCTGAAACTCTGGCCCTGGATCGTACGCCTGGCCCCGGGTGTCGGTAGCGATGAACCGGTGACCGACCCGCAGCAGCGCGCCCGCCAGAACGTGCTGGTGGGCGGCATCGTCACGTTCAGCGCCATGTACTCCGGTGGCGGTGCCGATGCGTCCACGCTGCAGTTGGCACGGTTGCGCCATCTGCAGGACGACATCCAGGTGGACGATGATGTGCTGACCCTGCCATGGCTGGGCAACGCGATGATCCGTGCCTGCTTCAGCGAACAGGACAGCAAGCAGCGCGCAGGCGCCTGCCACGACGAGTACGGCTTTTCGGCGAAGCTGGCGCTGGACGTTGCAGAGCAGGGGATGCCGGTGCTGCGCTACCAGACGGTGGCGACCCGGTTCCCGGCCGGTGTTTCGCGCTTCGAGGATTCGCTGGCCAGGGGGCCGTTGAAGAAGCAGGATCTGCGCATCGAACAGGACCCGGCGTGTACCTACACGCGGCTGTTCCGCTTCGGGGCGGGGATGTTCCACCCGGACCAGGCACTGCCGGACTGTGCCGGCTATACCGAACCCTGAATTGTAGAGTCGAGCGATGCTCGACGGGTCTTCGGATGGGCGGCGCGAAAAGCCAGTCGAGCATGGCTCGACCCTACAAATGCGGTGGTGGCGCTTACTCGCAGCGCGTGGACGTGATGATGTTGTCCTTGTCCACGAACACGCGCAGGCGGTCCTGGCGGATGTCCTTGGTGGTGATGGTGCTGGGGCCGATCGGGTTGACCAGGCCGGCACCACTCTCGCGGGACAGGCGGCGGATGTTGGGCTCGTTGGCCGGCTGGCCGATCGCCCAGCCCAGCTGGCTGGCGTCGCAGCGGCCGCTGCCTTTGACCTCCGGGCCAGGGGTGCTGACGCAGGCCGACAGCAGCAGGGCAGAGGCTGGCAGCAACAGGGACAGACGGAATGCAGACATGCGAGCGCTCCTGCGCAGGGGAAGATGGCGGGAACGATAGCACCGAGCGTGCGAAAGGCGTCAGCACCCCGGTCATTGCCGGCACAGCGTGGTCATTGCATAGTGGGAGCAATGGCTGGCAATACGCCAGCGGGCAGGCCGGGCCTTTCCGGCGCAGGTGTTGGATACGGTATGACGGCAGGCAGTTTCCGCGGCAAGGACAAGACGATGACGGCGCTGGTGTTGTCGTTGCTGGGCGTAGCGTTTGCCGCCTCCGCCTCCGCCTCCGCCTCCGCCTCCGCCTCCGCTGCCGATCCGGAACCCGCGCCGGTCGAAACCCCGGTATTCGGTGCCTGGCGCAACCTGCAGACCGAATCCGGCTACGCACCGGCCCAGCGTAACCTGGCCTTCGCCATGCTGCCGCAGGCGGCCACCCGCGGTGACCGTTTCGCCATTCTTGACCGCGAAGGCAAGCGCACGGTGTGCTGCCTGCAGGTGGCCAGCCCCTCGCTGGGCGTGGCCGCGCTGCGCGAGCAGTACCACCTGCCGCAGGCCTGGGTGACCGACCTGAGCAATGGCCGCAGCCCCGCACGTCCCTATGTGCCGCACGTCTATGCGATGCAGCGGGTGGACGAGCTGGCCGACTACAGCTTCGCCGATGTGCCTGGCGCCTACAGTGACCTGGGCGGGCTGCTGATTCCGGAAGGTGCCGCGCTGGAGGCCGACGGCAGCGCCGTGCGCCTGGGGGACACCCGCTACCCGCTGCATTTCCAGCGCCAGCCGCACGCCGATGACGATGGGGCGCTGGACCGCTACAGCCTGCAGGCCGGCGAGGGTGCCGCCCCGATCGTGGTTGAAGTGCCGTTCGGCACCTACTGATTGCAGCTTCGCACTGGCTAGAATGCAGCGCGGCGCTGTCTGCCGTGCCTGCTTCGTGAGTCGTTGCCGTGTCCCTGCGCCCCTTCCTGCTGTCGTCCCTGCTGCTGTTGTCCGCCTGTGCCAGTGCGCCGCCGCCGCCCGCCCATTCCGATGCATTGTGGCGATTGATCGAACGTGACTGCCGGGGCCCCGAAGGTCCACGCGGCGACTGCCTGCACGTGGAGACAGCCGCAGACCGCCGCGATGTGCTGGTCAAGGATGCGCACGGCGACTACCAGTTCCTGCTGATGCCGCTGGACAAGGTGAGCGGTATCGAGAGCCGCAGCCTGTACCAGCGTGGTGCACCGAACTACTTCGCTGCCGCCTGGCAGGCGCGCAGCCACACCGAACAGGCCTTGCGGCAACCGCTGCCGCGCAACGTCGCCAGCCTGGCGTTGAACTCGCCGCACGGCCGCTCGCAGCACCAGCTGCATATCCACGTGGATTGCCTGCGTGCCGACGTGCTGCAGGCGCTGGACACGCATGCTGCCGCCCTCGGCAGCCGCTGGGCACCGCTGCCGGTGCTGCTGCGCGGCCATCAATACCAGGCACGCCTGCTGGCGGGCGCGGAACTGACCGCCAATCCGCTCAATCTGCTGGCTTACGACCTCGCAGGCGTGGACGACGTTGGTCAGTGGAGCCTGGTCGTGGCCGGCCGGGACGCCGTGCAGGGCGGCCCGGGCTTCATCCTGCTGGCGACCCGGGTGGACGCAGGCACCGGCAACGAGGCCAGTGCCGAAGAACTGCAGGACCACGTCTGCTCGGTGCTGACCGGCGCAGGCGACGCGTTGGAGCGGGTCCGCTAACCCGGTGGCTGCTGGCGGCTGCGCCAGACCGGTGCAGTCAGCGCCAGCAGCTGGCGATCCTGCCAGCCATCCAGATCCAGATGATGGTCGCGCAGCAGGCCTTCGTGCTCGAAGCCGAAGGCGTGCAGCGCAGTGGCGAACGGGTCACTGCAGTCCGGTGGCAGCATCACGAACAGGCGGTGCACGCCCACATCCTCGAACAGGAACGGGCACAGCGCGCGCAGCGCTGCATCCACGTGCGGGTGCCAATGCTGCAGCGACAGCAGCTCGGCGCAGCGCGTATGCAGGGACTGCAGGCGGACATGCAGCTGGTCCAGGACAGTGCCGTGCTCGTCATCGAACACACCCAGCAGCAGCTGGTCGTTGTCCTGCTCCAGCCGCGAGCGATGCATGTGGGCAAGGAAGCGGGCTTCTTCGTCGATACCGGCCGGATGGCGGCGGCCGCGCCGGCGGCGGTCATCGAACAGGCGCCAGCGCGGCAGGTCGGTACGCTGGAACGGGCGCAGGGTGACCGGTGCGGCCTGCAGCTGCAGCAGGTGACGGCGCAACACCGGGCGCAGCGGGGGGAGGGGGGATGTGGGGTACGGGGTCATCATCCCCGGAACGATGGCAATGCCCGGTTCGCCAGACCATTCAAAAGATTGCAAAAACGCGACGACCACCGGGCGGAGCCTGATTCGGTTCAGGCATAAGTCCATCAGGGCTGGTCATTTCCGTTGAAACCATCCATTCAGGACACTTTCGTTACGGGATCGTTATGCGCCGCGCAGGCCTCCGGTCCCATACCACCCGTCCAACTCCCCCAGGAAGCCCATGTCTGCCTCCCACAAGGCGCTGCGCCCGCGTCCGCTGGTGCTCGCGCTGTCGTCCCTGATGCTGGTCTCGTCGCCGGCCTTCGCGCAGGAAAGCGCACCCACCTCATTGCAGGAAGTGAAGGTCACCGGCTCGCGCATTCCGCGCGCCAGTGTCGAAGGGCCGTCGCCGGTGACCGTGATCAGCCGCGAGCAGATCGACGCGCAGGGCTACCGCAACGCGTTCGACGCGCTGAGCGCCCTGACCGAAAACACCGGCAACGTGCAGGGTGAGGACTTCGGCAACACCTTCACTCCGGCCGCCAACACCATCAACCTGCGCGGGCTGGGCCCGAACCGCACGCTGGTGCTGGTCAACGGACGCCGCCAGGCCGACTACCCGCTGGCCTACGAGGGCTCGGTGAACGTGGTCAACCTGGCCAACATTCCCAGTGCGCTGATCGAGCGCATCGAGGTCTTGGCGGCCGGTGCGTCGGCGGTGTATGGCTCCGACGCCATCGCCGGCGTGGTCAACATCATCCTCAAGGACCGCTTTGAGGGTGTGGACGTGAACGTGCGGGCCGGCGGCACCCAGCAGGGCGGTGGCGACAACCAGCGCGCGCAGGTGGTTGGTGGCAGTTCCGGCGAGCGCTGGGATGCGCTGTTCGGCTTCGAGTTCGATGTGCGCAAGGCGATCCATGCGCGCCAGCGCGATTTCATGGACTCGCTGGATGATGACCCGGCTGGCAAGGCGCCGCAGGCGACCGCGATCGCGTATCGCCGCAACGCCGCGACCGGTCGCAACATCGATCCGGGCGCCAATGGCTGCGACGCGGCGTCGGATATCTATGGCGGCAGCGTGTTCCGTGCCTTCAACCCGCGCCAGGGCTGGTATTGCGGCAGCAACGAGGCCGCCGCCAGCTACTGGACGGTGCAGACCGAGAAGCGCAACCTCAACGGCTACGGCCTGCTGACCTTCCACGTCAACGAGACCACCGACCTGTTCGCCGATCTGGCCGTGGGCAGCGCACGCATCACCAACAACACCCGTGCGCCCACCTGGACCTCGGCCCGCAACTACTTCTACAACCAGACCACCGGCAACCTGGAAAGCTGGTACCGCCGGTTTGCGCCCGAGGAAATCGGTGGCCTGCCGCGCAATGCCAACCGCTTCCTGGAAAACTCGTGGTCATTCAACGTCGGCGCGCGCGGCCAGATCGGCGACAGTGGCTGGGACTATGAGGCGGTCTACAGCCGTTCGCGTTACGAGAACCGCACCCGCCGCCCGGTGCTGCTGGCCGGTATCAACGAATACCTGCTGGGCCCGAAGCTGGGCGTGCGCAATGGCGTAGAGGTCTATGCGCCGGATCTCGCGCGCCTGTTCCAGCCGCTGAGCCCGAACGAGTACCAGAGCCTGTCCGGCTACCAGGAGAGCCGCAACGCGGCGTGGCTGCAGACCGTCAGCGCCAGCGTCAACGGCCGGCTGTTCGCACTGCCCGGTGGCGACGCTGCGCTGGCCGCGGTGGTCGAAGCTGGCAACCAGGGCTATCGTAATCGACCGGACCCGCGACTGGGCACCGGTGAATTCTGGAACACCAGCGCCGGTATTGGTGCCGGTGGCGAGCGCGACCGCTATGCTGCCGGCGTGGAGCTGCAGCTGCCGTTGCTGCAGTCGCTGACCACCACCCTGGCCGGGCGCTATGACCAGTACCGAGCCGGTGGTGAGCACATCGGCAAGGCGACCTGGAGCTTTGGCGTCGAGTTCCGCCCGATCGAGAGCCTGCTGATCCGTGGTACCGCTGCCACCAGCTTCCGGGCGCCGGACATGAACTACGTGTTCGCGACCGAGACGCGTGGTTACAACCCGGGCATGACTGATTACTGGCGCTGCCGCACCGCAGGCCAGTCGTATGACAACTGCGACTACAACGGCCTGTCGATCGATTACAGCAACCGTGCCAACCCGCAGCTGCAGCCGGAATCGGCCAAGTCGTATGGCTTCGGCGTGGTCTGGTCGCCGGCGGCTGGCTTGGATTTCAGTGCCGATTACTACGACATCCGCATCGACAACGAGGTGACCAGCCTCGATACCAGCCGCATCCTGCGCGACGAGGCCGATTGCCGGTTGGGAAAGACGCTGGGCGGCGAAGCGCGTGACATCGGCTCACCGCTGTGCCAGGACGCGCTGTCGCGTGTGATCCGCAACCCGTCCAATGCAACCGTGCAGCCGGACCAGGTGACCCGTGTGCTGATCAATCCGATCAACGCCGCCTCTGAATCGGTTCGCGGCCTGGACCTGAAGGGCAACTGGCGATTCGATGCCGGTCGCTATGGCCGCTTCACCACGCGCCTGGCCTACACCGTGGTGCTGGAGCACAAATACCGGCAGTTCTCCGATGATCCGGAGCGTGACATCCGCAATTCGCTGGATGACTACCAGTGGCGCAGCAAGGCCAACGGCAGCATCACCTGGAACCAGGGTGACTGGACCACCACGCTGTACGGCAACCGCTTCGGCTCGCTGCCGAAGACCGATGGCAGTGGCCGCATCGCGCCGTACATGACGTACAACGCCAGCGTGTTCCGCCAGTTCGGCGAGAACCTGTCGGTGGGCGTGATCGTCAACAACCTGCGTGACAGCCGCCCGCCGGCGGACAAGAACGGTGGCGGCTGGCCGTTCTACCCGGTCGGCAACTACGACCCGTATGGCCGCCAGTACTGGGTGCAGCTGGACTACCGGTTCCGCTGATCCGGCAGGCGAACGAAAGGCCCGGCATTGCCGGGCCTTCTGCTGTGTCGATATCCGCCGTGATGGCGCGCGCCGCTCGCCTAGGGCAGTGCCTGCTGCAGGTACGACTCGATGACGTAGCTGAAAGGCTGCTGCTGGCGGTCGCGCAACAGGGCACGCACCTCCAGGATCACGCCGCGGTCGCCTTTGCCCCGCGGCGGCCAGAACGTCTGGTCGGCCAAGGTCTGGCGCTGGAAACCGAGCGGGCCGACCACGCGACCGAACGGTTCATCGGTGCTGTCCAGCACCTGGTTCATGGCCGGGCTGAGGTGGCCAGGCAGGTACCAGTTGTCGGCCTCGGACAGTACGCGGCTACCGCAGACCAGCTGCACGCGGCGATAGCGCAGGTCGGTACCCGGCTTCACGCCCAGCGCCTGCAGCACGTCGGTGGGGGCAGGCTTGTCCTGGCCGTGTACGCGCACTGCACGCACCCGCGCCTGTTCGGCCAGGCCGTGTTCGGCACACCAGTGTTCCAGCGTGGCGGTGGCGCTCTGCCCGGACAGCACGCGCTGGTGCAGGCGCTCGACCAGCGCTGCCGGGGCGATGCGCTGCTGGCCCGGCGGTGACTGCAGCGGCGCGGCAGCCGCTGCATCGGTGGCGGACAGGCTGGCGATCGGGGCGGCGGCAAGCAGGGACGCGGCCTGCCAGCGGCGGAGACGATCGTGGCGGTCGGACGGGCCCATGCGGCATCACAGCGGAAACAGGTGCCCATGTTACCCGTTCAGGGGTGTGCACGGCGTGGCTGCGACCGGTTGTCGCAGGGCAGTCATCGTTCTGGTGAATGCGTGCCATCCAGATATTTCGTTGGCCGATGGCTGCGGCGAGGCGCACGATGGCGCCATTCTTGGCATTCCGGGAGTTCCCGATGACCCTCCAGTTCGTCCATGGCGGTGTCGACCGCGACGGTGCGCCACTGCATTTCCATATCCGTGATGGCCGCATCAGCGGGCTCAATGGCGAGGCCACGCCCGTCGAAGGGGCGGAATGCGTCGACCTGCAGGGCTTCGCGGTGCTGCCCGGGCTGATCGACGGCCACATTCACCTCGACAAGAGCTTCGTCGGCGACCGTTGGCACCCGCACCAGCCGGTGAACAGCCTGCGTGAGCGGCTGGCGGTGGAGAAGGCGGCGGTGGCGGGTGCGGCACCGATGGTGGACCGTGCCGAGGCGCTGATCCGCCAATGCAGTGCTTTCGGTACGGTGGCGATGCGCTGCCATGTCGATATCGACGGCAGCACCGGTCTCGGCCATCTCGAAGCGGTGCGCGAGGCGGCACTGCGCTGCGCCGACATCATGCGGATCCAGCTGGTGGCGTTTCCGCAGGCCGGGGTGATGTCCTGTCCCGGCACCGCCGCCGTACTGGAGCAGGCGCTTGCCGCGGGCGTGGAGGTGCTCGGCGGCATCGACCCGACCACGCTCGATGGTGATGCCGAAGGCCAGCTGGCGCTGCTGTTCGGCCTGGCCGAGCGTTACGGCGTGCAGCTGGACATCCACCTGCACGAGCCCGGCGAAACCGGCCTGGCCCAGCTGCTGCGCATCGCCGCGCGGACGCGGGCCGCCGGCCTGCAGGGGCGGGTTGCGGTCAGCCATGCCTATTCGCTGGGCGAAGTGCCGCTGGCGCGCGCGCTGCAGGTGGGCGAAGCACTGGCCACGGCGGGTGTGGCGATCATGAGCAACGCGCCGGGCGATCATCCGTTCCCGCCGCTGCGCGCGCTGCATGATGCCGGTGTGCGCGTGTTCGCAGGCAATGACAACATCCGCGACTGCTGGTGGCCGTATGGCAATGGCGACCTGCTGCAGCGCGCGATGTTGCTGGGCTACCGTTCCGGGTTCTACACCGACGCCGACCTGATGCTGGCGCTGGACATGGTCACCACCCACGCCGCGCAGGTGATCGGCCTGCCGCAGCATGGCATTGCCGAAGGCCGGCCGGCGACGTTCGTGGCCGTGCGTGCCGACCACGGCCCGGCCGCTGTGGCCGGGGTGCCGGTGGAGCGCCGCGTGGTGGTCGACGGCCGCTGGCTGTAGATCCACGTCATGGCGTGGATGGCACCATCGCGTGGTCTCATTCATCCACGCATGGCGTGGATCTACCCCGATGTGCCGTCAGGCGTAATCGTCGGCGCGGGTGGCGACGAATTCCTCAAGCCACGCAAGCAGGTGGGCGATGTCGATGATCTCGCCCTGCTCGGCGCGCTTGAGCAGCAGCGTGCTGGCGCCGATCTGCAGGCTGCTGTTGGCATAACGCAGCACCGCGTCGATGCCCCAGGCATCGGTGACCTGCATCCAGGCCAGGCCCGGCACGCGCTGGGCCAGGGTGTCACCGAATGCCACGCCCAGCGCTTCCCAGCCATCGCAGTCGGCACGATCGATCAGCTCGGCATCGACCACGCGCTGCAGTGTGCTGGCCGCCAGCGGCCACTGCACCGGCAACGTCGGGAAGCCGGCCGCCACGCGCGCGGCGATCAGCGAGCGCTGGTGCTGCAGATGCGTCTGCAGCGCCGCAGGCAGCGGATCGAAGCGGGTAGGGATTTCATCGGACATGGCAGGGCGCCGTGGGGCACGGAAACAACAGGCACTCTACGAGGCGATTGTTGCCCGCTATACGGCCGGAGTGACCATGTTTCGATGCGTGATGCGCGAAAGGCATCCACGCAAGGCGTGGATCTACTGTGGTCAGTCCGGTTCGCGTTGCACCTGCCGCCACAGCTCGCTGGCCAGTGCGCGCACGGCATCATCGGCGTCCGCGCGATGCAGCAGGCCGATCTCGTAGTTGTCGATCACCGGCAGCTCGCGCTCTCCATCGATGATGCGGTGCTCGCGGCTGACCGCGCGGCGCGGCAGCAGGCTGATGCCGATGCCATCGGCCACCGCGCCCTGGATGCCGCTCAGCGACGAGCTGGTGAAGGCGATGCGCCAGCGCAGGCCCAGCGCTTCCACGGCATGGATCATCTCGTCGCGGTACAGCCCGCGCGGGGGGAAGGTGACCAGCGGCAGCGGGTCCTGCTGCAGGCAGCTGCTGCGCAGGCTGTCGATCCAGTGCATCGGCTCGCGCCGGCAATGCACCGCCTGGCGGCTGTTGCGGCGTTGCTTGACCAGCACCAGGTCCAGCTCGCCGTGGTCGAAGCCCTGCGCCAGATCGCGGCTGAGGCCGCTGCTGATCTCCAGCTTCACCTGCGGGTGGCGACGGCTGAAGGCGGCCAGCATACGCGTGGTCTGTGCGTTGACGAAGTCCTCGGGAACACCGATGCGGACCGCGGTCTCCACCGTTGCACCGGCCAGCGCCTGCGCCATTTCCTCGTTCAGGTCGAGCATGCGCCGCGCGTAGCCGAGCAGGGTGTGGCCGGCATCAGTGGGGTGCACGTCGCGATGGCCGCGTTCAAGCAGGCGATGCCCGGCCAGTTCCTCCAGCCGGCGCACCTTCTGGCTGACCGTGGACTGGGTCGAATGCAGGCGCGTGGCCGCCGTGGTGAAGCTGCCGCAGTCGGCCACCATCACCAGCGCCCGCAGCAGGTCCAGTTCGAACAGGGTTCTATTCGATTTGGCACTGTCTTGCATTTGAACATTTCACTTCTGGATACCCAGGCCGACTTCTACCATGCAGGGCAGGGGCCGGCAACGCCCGGCTGTTGCTACCGTCGCACGGCGTTCCGTGGCGACGGACATGAGGAGACACTGTCATGCGCGTCCATCATTCCGCTGGCTGGCCTGCGCCGTTCACGCGCGTGCTGCTGTTGTGCCTGCTGGCCATGGTCACCCCCGCCTGCACCGCCACGTCCAGGGCCGACGCAGACGCGCGCCTGCAGGATGCTGCCAGCCGCGGCGACGCCGATGCGGTGCGACAGGCGATCGAGGATGGCGCCACGCTGGAGGCGCGCGATGGCCAGGGCCGCACCGCGCTGCTGCTGGCCACGCATGGCAACAACGTGGATGCCGCGCGTGAGCTGATCGAGGCCGGGGCAGACGTCAACGCCAAGGACGCTTTGCAGGACAGCGCCTACCTGTACGCCGGTGCGCGCGGCCTGGACGAGATCCTGGCGATGACCCTGGCGCATGGCGCCGATCTGCGCAGCACCAACCGCTATGGCGGCACCGCGCTGATTCCGGCCGCCGAGCGCGGTCACGTCGCCACTGTGCGCACGCTGCTGCGGGCCGGTGTGGCGGTGGACCATGTCAACCGGCTGCACTGGACCGCGCTGCTGGAAGCGATCCTGCTTGGCGATGGCGGTGCGCGCCAGGTGCAGATCGTGCAGCTGCTGCTGGAGGCCGGTGCCGACCCGGAGCTTGCCGACGGCGACGGCGTGACGCCGCTGGCGCACGCGCGCCAGCGCGGCTATACCGGAATTGAATCCCTGCTGCGCCAGCACGGCGCGGTGCGCTGAGCCGCAACCCCTTCCACCCGCACGCTAGGCGTGCCCACCAGGATGCTGTCCATGTTCCGTTCCCGTCCGTTGTCCCTTGCCATCCTCTTTGTGGTGGCGCCGCTGTCGGCATCTGCTGCCGAGCGCGCCGACCTGCTGATCCGTAATGCCACCGTGGTCGACGTCGAGCACGCCAGTACCCTGGCTGGTCAGAGCGTGGTGATCCGCGGCGACGACATCGTCGCTGTCGGCCCGGACGCGCAGCTGCGCAGCCAGTGGAGCGCGACCCGCCAGATCGATGCCAAGGGCAAATACCTGATCCCGGGGCTGTGGGACATGCACGTGCACTTCGGTGGTGGCCCCGCGCTGATCGAAGAGAACAAGGCACTGCTGCCGCTGTACATCGCGCATGGCATCACCACGGTGCGTGACTGTTCCGGCGATCTGCCCGAGCAGGTGCTGCAGTGGCGTGGCGAGATCGCCAAGGGCACCCTGTTCGGCCCGCGCCTGCTGAGTTCCGGCGCGAAGATCGAAGGCATCAAGCCGGTCTGGAAGGGCACGATCGAAGTGGGCAGCGAGGCCGACGCCGACAAGGCAATCGCCCGCCTGCAGCACGACAAGGTCGATTTCGTGAAGATCACCGACAGCACGCTGAAGCCGGAACTGTTCCTGTACTCGGCCAGTGCCGCGCGCAAGGCCGGATTCAAGGCGTCGGGCCACATCCCGATGGCGCTGACCGTGGAGCAGGCGGTCGATGCCGGCCTGGCCTCGATCGAGCACCTGGACTACGCGTTCAAGGCCGGCAGCAAGGACGAGGCGCAGATTGCCGCCGACTTCGGAGCTGGCCGCATCGACCGTGCCGAAGCCAACCGCCGCCTCGACGCCAGCTTCGACCGTGACACCGCAATGCGGGCCTACCGTGATTTCGCCAAGCGTGGCGTATTCGTGACCCCGACCCTCAACGGCGGTCGCATCCTCGACTTCCTCGACCAGGATGACCACGCCAACGACCCGTACCTGGCCTACATCGGCCCGGGCCTGCGCGCGACCTACCAGTGGCGCGTGGACCGCGCGGCGAAGGCGACGCCGGCGCAGATCGAAGCGCGCCACGCGCAGTACCACCAGGTGGCCGCCGTGCTGCCGCTGCTGCAGGAAGCGGGTGTGACGATCATTGCCGGTACTGATGCGGGCTTCCTCAACTCGTTCAACTTCCCGGGCATCGCCCTGCACCAGGAACTGCAGCTGTTCGTGAAGGAAGGCCTGAGCGCACCGCAGGCACTGTCGGCCGCAACCCGTTCCGGCCCCGCCTGGTTCGGCCAGATGGACCGCTACGGTGGTGTCGCACAGGGCAAGGCCGCCGATCTGGTGCTGCTGACCGCCAACCCGCTGCAGGACATCGCCGCCACCGGGAAGATCGACAGCGTGATCCTGCGTGGCAGCGTGTATGACCGCGCCGCACTAGACAAGATGCTGGCCGAGACCAAGGCCAAGGTCGCGGCGTGGAATGCCGAGGCGGCGAAGACGCAGTGATCGACAGGGTCAGAGCCCTTCCCGGGTGGGAAGGGATCCGACCCATGGAGTTGGACGGCATCCACGCCATGCGTGGATGACACGGCCGTTGGCCTAACGCGGTGCCGGCCGCATGCCATGCAGCTGCGGCAGTGCGGCCTTCATCGCATCGATGAAGGCGCGCAGCCGCGGCGGCTGCTGGCGCGCAGCAGGAAACACGACATGCACCGGCAGTGCCGGCGCCTGCCAGTCCGGCAGCAGCTGCACCAGCCGCCCTTGTGCGAGGTCGTCGGCCACCAGCCAGGCCGAGACCACGGCCGCTCCCAGCCCGGCACATGCGGCCTGCTGCACCACGAACAGGTTGTCGCTGAGCAGGCGCGGGCTGATCGAAAGGGTATGCGCGTGCCCCTGCGCGTCATGCAGCAGCAGTCGTTCGCGGTAGTAGGTGACCAGCGAGATCCACGGCAGTGACTGCGCCTGCTCCGGCGTATTGACTGCCGTGGCGTCCACCAGCGACGGCGCCGCCACGACGATGCGCGGCACTTCGGCCAGCGGCAGTGCGACCATGCGCGGTTCGTCGACCGGTCCCACCCGCACCGCGCAGTCGATGCCTTCTGCGATGAAGTCCGGGCGCCTATCTTCCAGGATCCACTCCAGGCTCAGCTGCGGGTGCTGGGCCAGGAATGCCAGCATGGTCGGCAGCAGCTGCGCCTGGCCGAACGCGTGCGGCACCATCACCCGCAGGCGTCCGCGCAGCGTTTCCGGTTCGCCGTGCAGTTCGGCCTGCAGCGACTCCCATTCGTCGACCACGCGTTGCGCATGGCGCTGGCAGCGCAGCCCATCTTCGGTCAGCTGCAGGCCGTGGGTGGAGCGCTGCAGCAGGCGCAGGCCGAGCTGTCGCTCCAGGGCCTGCAGGCGTCGGCTGACTGTCGGCTGGGTGGTGCCCAGCTGCACGGCCGCGGCAGACAGACTGCCGGCATCGACGATGCGCAGGAAGGTGCGCAGCAGATCCAGGCGATCCGCGCCGGTGGCGAGGTCATTCATGCGTTTCACGTATGAAGTGTATGTGCAGGAGCCTACTACAGACGCCGGGCGAATACCGGCAGGATACGTCCACTTCCTCCACCGGACTCCCCCATGTTTACCCCTTCGCTATCCGTCGCCGCCGCGCCCGCGACCGCACCCTCCACCCCGCTGGTGCTGGCAATGGCGGCCGGCGCCGGCTTCTCGGTCGCCTCCCTCTACTACAGCCAGCCGATGCTGGGCCTGATCGCCCAGGACCTCGGCGCAGGCGAGCGCGCCGCCGGCCTGGTACCGACCCTGACCCAGCTCGGCTATGCACTGGGCATCCTGCTGCTGGCACCGCTGGGCGACCGCTTCGACCGCCGCACCTTGATCCTGTTGAAGTCCGCGTTGCTGGCGCTGGCACTGGGCGCCGCAGCGATGGCCGGGCACCTGCCGGGGCTGCTGATGGCCAGCCTGCTGGTCGGGCTGATGGCCACGCTGGCGCAGGACATCGTGCCTGCCGCTGCGGTGCTGGCACCGGATGCACAACGCGGCCAGATCGTCGGCCGGGTGATGACCGGCCTGCTGCTCGGCATCCTGCTGTCGCGCGTGGTCAGTGGCGTGGTGGCTGAAGCATGGGGTTGGCGCACGCAGTTCGTACTGGCCGCGGTATCGGTGGCGGCGATGGGCGCGGTGATGGCGCGCGCGCTGCCGCGTTTCGTACCGACCAGCACGCTGCGCTATCCGGCGTTGTTGGGTTCGTTGCTGGCGTTGTGGCGCGAGCAGCCGCAGCTGCGCCGTGCGGTGGCCAGCCAGTCGTTGCTGGCAGTGGGCTTCAGCGCGTTCTGGTCGACGCTGGCGCTGATGCTGCATGCTCGTCTGGGCCTGGGCAGTGCGGCGGCGGGTGCGTTCGGTATCGCCGGTGCGGCCGGCGCATTGGCTGCGCCGTTTGCAGGACGTTTCGCCGATCGCCTGGGTTGCCATGCGGTGGCGCGGCTGGCGATCGCAGTGGCGCTGCTGGGTTTCGGGCTGCTGCTGGCCGAAGCCTGGTTGCCGGCCGCTGCGCTGCTGCCGCTGCTGGTGGTGAGTGCGCTGCTGTTCGACTTCGGTTTCCAGTCGGCGCTGGTGGCGCACCAGACGCTGGTCTATGGCCTGGTGCCGCCGGCCCGCAGCCGCCTCAATGCGCTGCTGTTCACGGGTATGTTCATTGGCATGGCCGCCGGTGGCGCGTTGGGCAGCCTGGCGCTGGCACAGTGGGGGTGGCACGGCGTGGCCTGGCTGGCGGTGGTGTGTGCGGGCGGCAGCCTGCTTCTACGTTTGAAGTAAGGGGTGGTGTTCGGCAGGGCTTGCAGCTCTGCACCTGCTGGAGGCAACAGCAACGGCGGGGTTTCTGTAGGTGGGCGGGGTGGGTCCGGTTGCGGGGGACGCCGTAAACCCCGCTTCGCGGTCCGGCCCAGCCGCTGGCGGCTGTGCGTTCGGGCGCTTGCGAAGCAGTGCTTCGCAAGCAAAGCGCCCTCACCCATCGGGGCTTGGCCGCGGCATCCATGCCTCGGACACCCCCGCAACCGGACCCACCCCGCCTTCGACAGTTTCCTGCGGTCTGTTGGAACGGCTCTTGGGGTCAGATCCGTTTTCCGGAGGAAAACGGATCTGACCCCTGATTGATTTCGATATCTGACCGCTTTCAGCCACGCGTGGCGTGGATCTAGCGTGTCGACCAAGGTCGACACCTACCAACAGCCATCGGAATCTGTCAGAGGTGGGGCGGTGTCGGAGTGCGGGGTGTCCGCGGCATGGATGCCGCGGCCAAGCCCCCAAGGATGGGTTCACGGCGTCCCCGCACTCCGACACCGCCCCGCCATCTCACGGAAAGCCCGCTTTTGCTGTTGAGGTTGCCGGCCCGCGGCCGGCACTACCGTGGGTGCAGGGCCGCAGGCCCTGCCGAACACTCCCTAATCGTGACCGCTGTCGTCCAGGCTGATGATGCCGCGCCGCAGCGCCTGGGTCACCGCGTGCGTGCGATCGCCCACGCCCAGCTTGTCCATCAGGCTCTTCATGTGCGCCTTCACCGTCTGCTCGGAAATCTGCATGCGCTCGCCGATGCGCTTGTTCGACAGGCCACCGGCCACGTGCCGCAGTACTTCGGTCTCGCGCGGCGACAACCGGTCTTCCACCACATGCGCGGCGATGCTCGCCGCCACCGCTGGTGGAATCGGCGCGCGCCGGCCGCCCGCAACCATGCGGATCGTGTCGACCAGCTCGTGGCGCAGCATGTCCTTCAGCAGGTAGGCGCTGGCGCCGGCCTGCAACGCCCGCACCGCACGTACGTCACCGCGGTAGGTGGTCAGCACGATGATGCGCGCGCGCGGGTCCATCGCGCGGATCCGCACGATGGCTTCCACACCATCCAGGCGGGGCATCTGCAGGTCCATCAGTACCACGTCGGGCTGCAGCTGCTGATAGCGTGCGATGGCTTCCTCGCCATCGGCGGCCTCGCCGAGCAGGCGCAGATCGGAATGGGCGCCCAGCAGCGCAGCCAGGCCGTCACGCAGCAACGGGTGATCATCGACCACCAGTACGCCGATCGGGGTAGGGGATTCAGTCATGGCTCGTTCTACTCCAGGGCCAGCGCCAACGCGATGGGCGGCGGTGATACAGGCGACGGGCGGGAACCGCCAGCGCGACCTCGGTGCCCAGCCCGGGGCGGGTCCACAGCTGCAGTTCCGCGCCGAGGCGCTGCGCGCGTTCGCGCATGCCCTGCAGGCCCCAATGGCCGTGGCCGGCATTTTCGTCGGCGATGCCCACGCCATCATCGCGTACGTGTAGAAGGAAGCACCGCGTGCCGTAGGACAGCTCCACTTCGATGGCGCTGGCATTGGCATGGCGCAGCGCATTGCGGATCGCCTCGCGTCCGATCAGGAACACTTCCTCGGCGGTATCGGCCTGCAGCGGTGGAGGGGTGCCTTCCACGGTCAGGCGCAGCGGATTGGTGCCGTGCCCGGCATACTCGGCGTGCACATCGGCCAGTGCCGAAGCGAGGTCGCGACCCGCGAACGGCCCCTCGCGCAGCGCATTGACCCGCTCGCGGCCCTCGGCCAGGTTGCGCTCGGCCAGCTGCATCGCCGACTCCAGCTGGCTGCGCACCGGCTCGGGGGTCTGGGGTGACTGGCTGATCGCATGCAGCCGCAGGATCAGGCCCTGGCTGCCCTGCAGCAGGGTGTCGTGCAGGTCGCGCGCGATGCGTTCGCGTTCGCCATTGCGTTCCTGCAGGCGCGCACGAAACAGCGCGGCCAGCTGCCCGCTGCGGATGCGTACCGCCAGCACCAGTAGTGCGAGCACGGCGGCGGTGCACAGCAGTTTGAACCACACGGTCTGGATGAAGGTAGGCGCGATGCGGAAGCTGCGGCTGGCCGGTGCGGTGCTCCAGATGCCGTCCTCGTTGGCCGCTTCCACCTCGAACCGGTAGTTGCCTGGCGCGAGGTTGGTGTAATACGCGCGGGTGCTGCTGCCCGCGTCCTGCCAGCCATCGTCAACGCCGGACAGGCGATAGCGATAGCGGTTGCGTTCCGGGCGTGCCAGCGACAGCGCCACGTAGTCGATCTGCAGCTGGCTGGTGCCGGCCGGCAGGCGCAGGCCGTCCCGCAGTGGTTGCTGTTCGCTGCCATGCAGCACGTCGCCGATGCGCACGCTGGGAGCCATCGCATTGACGTGCGACCGGGTGGTGTCCAGCCAGGCCAGGCCCTGGTTGGTGGCCAGCCATAGCAGGCCGTCGTCGGCCAGCACGGCGGTGGGGATCGGTCCGCTCTGCAGGGCGATGCCCGGCATGCCATCCACCGCATCGAACAGGCGTGGCGTCACCGGCTGCCCGGTACGCAGCGCCCGCCGCAACTGATCGCTCCCCAACCGGACCAGGCCACGACTGCCATTGAGCCACAGGTGACCGTGCGCATCGGCAACCATGCCGGTGATGCCCTCCAGCACGCCGGCCATGTCGGTGTTGACCGGCATGAAGCGGCCATTGCCGAGGCGGGCGGCCAGCCCGGCCTCACCGGCCACCAGCAACAGGTCCTGGTGGTGCAGCAGCGCGGTGACCGGGCCGACCAACAGCCCGTGGTTGGCATCGAAGGTTTCGATGCGGGTCGCGCCCATGCTGCGCAGCCGGCCGTCGGCATAGCCGAGCAGCAGCTGGCCATTGGCATCCAGCGCCAGTGATGAGCAGGCCTGTTCGGGCAGGCGCGTTTCGCGCTGCCACTGGCCGTGCAGATAGTGCAGCACGCCACGTTCACCGGTGCAGACCCAGGCCTGGTCGTCATCGGCGAACAGCAGGGCATGCAGCGGTTGCCCGGTGAAGGGCTCGGGCAGCGGAATCAGCGTGGTGTGGCCGGCCACCGTGCGTGCCAGGTTGACCCAGTCGAACTGCCAGATCGGCGTGGGCGCCCGGCGCGCGGCCGCCTGCAGTTGTGCGGCGCTGCCTTCCAGCAGTGGCCGGCGCAGGTCGTACGGCTTGAGGTCCTCGCCGTAGCCGTACACACGCCCATCGCTGGCCCGCACCAGCGAGCGATAGGGATCACTGGGGCCGACCGCCAGCGTGTGCACGCTGCGCACGCGGAAGCGGTTGAGGCCCAGATTGGTGCCGACCCAGAGATTGCCTTCGCGGTCGGCGATGATCGGCACGGCCGAGGTGGCGGTCAGCCCGTGCGGCGAATCGAAACGCTCCATGCGCACGGCGCGGCTGCCGTCGAACGTGACCCGGGCCACACCGCCATGCGGGCTCATCGTGGCCCATAACGCGCCGTCGGCAGTGAACTGCAGGCGTGCGGCGACCAGGTCCGGCAGGCGTCGCGCTTCGCGTTCGCTGTCCGGCAGCAGGCCCTGCGCATTGGCCAGCGGCGAGGTGCCGCGCACACGGTCGGCCAGCCAGACTTCGCCCTGCGGGCTCTCGGTCAGCGTCGCCATCTGGGATACAGCAATGCCGGTGTCCTCGAAACGCGGTTGGCCTGCAGGACGCATCCAGATCCTGAGGTTGGCCAGTACCCAGAAGGTGCCACGGCTGTCGTGCAGCACCCATTGCACGCGGTGTTCCGGAACGCCCGTGTCTGCGGGCAGCGGCTGCCAGCGCTGGCCATCGAACTCGCGCAGCCCTCCATTGATGGCTGCCCACATCCGGCCGTCTCGGTCCTGGCTGAAGTGCGGTACCACGCCAACCGGCACGCCCTGGCCGCGGCCGTAGTTGTACAGCTGGCCGCGCGCGAACTGGCTGATGCCTGCCTGGAAGTAGCCGATCCACAGTGCGCCATCGGCGCTGTGTTCCAACGTGACCATGTTGGTGGACGGGTAGCGGGTGCCAGCCGGTGGCGCCTGCCGTTCGAAGCGACGTCCGTCGAATCGGTACAGGCCCGAACCGGTAGCCAACCACAACAGGCCGTCACGGTCCTGGCTGATGTCCCAGATGTCACCGGGTGCACCCTGGCCGACCCGCCAGGCGGTGTGTTCGTAGCCGGGCAACCCGCTGCTCACGGCCGGCCGCTGCACGGCGAGGGCGGGCAGGGCGGTCCACAGCAGCAGGCACGCCAGCAGCGCCGGCAGGCGACGCAGGAACGGGAAGGGGCGGCGGTGCATGGCGCGCATTCTGGCAGGTGCGGGGCAGCCGCGGGTGACCCGAACGGGGTAGGCGCCTGGTGCCGTGGTCGGCTATCACGCCGGCATGTCCTGTGGAGTCCGGCCATGCAGCGCCTGTTCGTGATGTTCCCCGACCGCGGGCCGGGCATCGGCCTGCTGTGGCTGCGGCTGTGCGTGGCCGCTGCATTGTGCACGCCGGGCACGCACGCGGGCTGGCTGTCGGCGCTATGCCTGCTGGCGGTGGTGATGCTTGCACTGGGCATCTTGACGCCGCTGGCGGTAGTGCCGGCAACACTGGGCCTGTATGCACAGGCACTGCCGTGGCCACTGGTGGTGTTGCCGCTGGCCTTGCTGGCGCTGGGCCCTGGCGCCTATTCACTCGATGCGCGGTTGTTCGGGCGCCGCCTGCTCGGCCGTCGGCCTCCCCCATTCGGGTAGGTGCTGGCCTCGACCGACGGGGGTAGGGCATCACGCAGGGGTCACGCACCATGGGGCATCTCTTCGCGGCGTCCCGCATGGCCACCATCCTTCCGCCTGATCCGCCCGCCGCTTCACTGGCGCCGCAGCAGGTCGCCGCATTGCAGCGTGCATTGCGCTATGTCGATGAACACCTGTCACAGCCGCTGCGGGTCACCGAACTGGCGGCCGTCGCCTGCGTCAGTCGCTTCCATCTGGTGCGCCTGTTCCGCAGCGGTACCGGCGCCAGCCCGCTGCGCTATGTACGCCGTCGCCGTATCGAACGTGCGCGCCAGCTGTTGTCGGCCCAGCACCTGCCGATGTCCTGCCTGGCGCAGCAGCTCGGCTTCTTCGACCAGAGCCATTTCGTCCGCAGCTTCCGCGCCGAGACCGGCTGCAGCCCCGGCCAGTACCTGGCCGGCGATGCGGCCCTGTTGCTTCCCCCTGATCGTGTTTCCAACGGAGTCCACCCATGAGCCTTGCCACCGCCACGCCCGCCCCGGCCCTGTTGTCGCCCACCGACCATGCCCTGGTGCTGATCGACTTCCAGTCACAGATGGCATTCGCTACCCACACCATCGACATCTCCGCGCTGCGCAACAACGTGTCGTTGATCAGCAAGGGTGCCAAGGGCTTCAATGTGCCGGTGGTGCTGACCACGGTTGCAGAAGCGTCGTTCTCCGGCCCGATGTTCCCGGAACTGCCGCAGATCTTCCCAGGCCAGCCGGTGTTCGACCGCACCTCGATGAATACCTGGGAAGACCGGGCGGTGATCGACGAGATCAACCGCATCGGCAAGCGCCGCCTGGTGCTTGCCGGCCTCTGGACCAGCGTCTGCATCGTCGGGCCGGCGCTGTCGGCGCTGGCGCAGGGTTTCGAGGTCTACGTGATCACCGATGCCTGCGGCGATGTCAGCGAAGAAGCGCACGAGCGTGCGATCACCCGCATGGTGCAGGCCGGCGCGGTGCCGATGACCAGCGTGCAGTACCTGCTCGAACTGCAGCGCGACTGGGCACGCGGTGGAACCTACGACCTGACCACCGGCATTGCCCGCGACCATGCCGGCGGCTACGGCATCGGCATCCAGTACGCCAAGCGCATGTTCGGCGCGCAGGAAGGCGGGCACTGAGCATGCTGGCTGGCCATGGCCTCGACCTGGCCCTGCTGATGCTGCGCGTGGCGGCAGGAGGCTTCCTGCTGCCGCACGCACTGGGCAAGCTGTTCGGCTGGTTCGGTGGACCGGGGCTGTCCGGCTTCGCTACCGAGCTGCGCGGCTTCGGGCTGCCAGCGGTGGCACCGTTGCCGCTGTTGCTGGCCCTGCTGCAGGTGCTGTCCGGGCTGGCCGTGCTGCTGGGATGGCAGACCCGCATCGCCGCGCTTGCAGCGGCTGCTTTCATCGGCTTCACCGTCCTGTTGGCCCTGCCCAGGGGCTGGTTCTGGATGCGCGGTGGCAGTGAGTACCCGTTGATGTGGACCACGGTACTGCTGGCCATCGCGCTGGCCGGGCCCGGCACCTGGGCACTGGACGTCCACCGTCTTCCGGGAGACCTCGCATGAGTCACGATCCCCGAGATCACGGCCGCCGCAACGTGCTGCTGGCCAGCGGCGCCGCTGTTGCGCTCGGTCTGGCCGGCCGTGCCGGTGCCGCACTCGATTCCACTTCCAAGGAGCGTCGCATGAGCACGCTGGTCATCCGCAATGCCCGCATCACCACCCTCGACCCGCAGCAGCCGCATGCGCAGGCGCTGGCCGTGCAGGAAGGCCGCATCGTCGCCGTCGGCAGCGACGAGGAGATCATGCGTGGCTGGGGCAACGAAGCGACCTTGATCGATGCCCAGGGCCGGCGCCTGTTGCCCGGCCTCAACGACAGCCACACCCACCTGATCCGCGGCGGCCTGAACTACAACCTGGAACTGCGCTGGGACGGCCTGCGTTCGCTTGGCGACGCCCTGGACATGCTGAAGGCCCAGGTCGACCGCACGCCCGCACCGCAGTGGGTACGCGTGGTTGGTGGCTTCACTGCCGCGCAGTTCAACGAGAAGCGCTTGCCGACCCTGCAGGAGCTCAACGACATCGCGCCGGATACACCGGTGTTCCTGCTGCACCTGTATGACCGCGCACTCCTCAACCGTGCCGCGCTGCGCGCCTGCGGCTACACCAAGGACACGCCGGATCCGCCGGGCGGGCAGATCGTGCGTGACTCGCTGGGCAACCCGACCGGGCTGCTGCTGGCCAAGCCGAATGCGTTGATCCTGTACGCGACGCTGGCCAAGGGACCGCGCCTGCCGATCGAGTACCAGGCGAACTCGACGCGCCACTTCATGCGCGAACTGAACCGGCTTGGCATCACCTCGGTGATCGACGCCGGCGGTGGCTTCCAGAACTATCCCGAGGATTACCAGGTCATCGAACAGCTGCACCGCGATGACCAGCTGACGGTGCGCATTGCCTACAACCTGTTCACCCAGAACAAGGGCAAGGAAGTGGATGACTTCCGTGGCTGGAGCGAGATCCTGCAGCCGCGCCAGGGCGATGACCTGCTGCGCCACAACGGTGCCGGCGAGATGCTGGTGTTCTCCGCCGCCGACTTCGAACTGTTCAACGAGCCCCGCCCGGAACTGCCGCCGGAGCTTGAGCCGGAACTGCACGACGTGGTGAAGCTGCTGGTCGAGAAGCGCTGGCCGTTCCGCATCCACGCCACCTACGACGAGAGCATCACCCGCATCCTGGATGTGTACGAACAGGTCAACCGCGAGGTGCCGTTCGATGGCCTGCACTGGTTCATCGACCACGCCGAGACCATCACCCCGCGCAACATCGAACGCATCCGTGCGCTGGGTGGCGGCATTGCCGTGCAGCACCGCATGACCTACCAGGGCGAAGCCTTCGTCGAGCGCTATGGCGTGCAGGCCGCGCGGCACACACCGCCGGTCAAGCGCATGCTGGCCGAAGGCGTGCCGGTCGGTGCCGGTACCGACGCCACCCGCGTGGCCAGCTACAACCCGTGGGTGGCGTTGTCCTGGCTGGTGACCGGGCGCACCGTGGGTGGGCTGGCCCTGTATGGCGAGGAAAACCTGCTTGAACGCGAGCAGGCCCTGCGCCTGTGGACCCAGGGCAGCGCCTGGTTCTCCGGCGACGAAGCGGTGAAGGGCACGCTGAAAGCCGGTCAGCTGGCTGATTTCATTTTGCTCTCGGCCGACTTCTTCCGCGTGGATGACGCGCAGATCGCCGACATCACCAGCGTGCTGACCGTGGTCGGCGGACGCATCGTGCATGCAGATGCCGACTATGCAGGGCTGGCGCCGCAGCTGCCGCCGGCGATGCCGGACTGGTCGCCGGTCAACCGGTTCGGTGGCTACCACGTCGGCGGTGCCGCCCCCGGGTTGGCCACCGCCCATCGCCACCATCACGGCGTGGCCTGCAGTACGCATGGCGCTCACGGTCACGCCGCACAGCATGCGGCGCCCACCGATGACCTGACCGCGTTCTGGGGCGCGATGGGATGCTCGTGCTTCGCGTTCTGAGCCTGGCGCTGCTGACCGTGCCATCGCTGGCGCTGGCGTGCGGGGGTGGCCGCTGCACTGACGCCGGTGACGGCCAATTGCAGTGGGATGCGTCACTGCGCCTGCGTGGCCTGTACTACGATCCGACGCGGTTCGGTATCGGTGGCAGCGAAGATGGCCATGGCCTGCTGCGTGCGCTGGCCTCGGCCACCTATGTGGAGGACCGCTGGCAGGCAAAGCTGCAGCTGGGCGTGCATGCCGAGAATGGCAAGGCCGGCGGCCCGGGCCGCACCGACCGCAGCGCATTGGACGTGCAGCAGGCGTACTGGCGCTGGCAGCGCAGCGGCTTCCACCTGCAGCTCGGTCGGCAGGAAGCCGGCTACGGAAGCTCACGGCTGTTGTCGGTGCGCGATGGGCCGAACATCCGCCTGGCCTTCGATGGTGCGCGCCTGGGCTGGAAGGGCCGCCTCGGCACGCTTGATCTGATGGCACTGCGACCGGTGCAGAACCGGCCGGGCGCCTTTGATGATCGAGGGGAACACGGTGCCCACCTGTGGGGCGCCTACGCCACCACGGCACGCGGGCAGGGCGCGGGACAGTGGGACCTGTATCTGCTCGACTATCGCCGCGAGGGTGCGCGCTTCGCGGCGGGCTCCGGCATCGAACGCCGGCAGACCGTGGGTACACGCTGGTTCGGCCAGGCCGGTGCACTGGACTGGAACAGCGAGCTGGTGGCGCAGGGCGGTGAACTGCGAACGGCCGTCGGCACGCTCGATATCCGCGCCTGGACGCTGGCCACCGATACAGGGTGGCGCTGGGCGGAGCTGCCGCTGCAGCCGCGTCTGGGGCTGAAGGCCGACATCGCCAGTGGCGATGGCAATCCGCGTGACGGCCGCCTGGAGACCTTCAATGCACTGTTCCCGAAATCGGCCTACTTCAGCGAGGCCAGCCTGCTGACCCCGGCCAACCTGATGGACGTCCAGCCGACCCTGACCCTGCGCCTGCACGACACGGTGACGACGGAGCTGGGCGTACAGATGGCCTGGAAGCATCGTCGCGCCGACGCGGTCTATACCACGCCGGCGCCGTTGGTGGCGTTGCCAGGCAGTGCCGGTGCTGCGCGCCGCATCGGTAATCAATACAAATCCGAAACCCGCTGGCAGGCCAGCGAACACTGGCAATGGCAGCTGCAGCTGGCCTGGGTCGATGCCGGTCCTGCGCTGAAGCAGGCCGGTGGCCAGGACACGCTGTTCGCCTCGATCGTTGGAGCATGGCAATGGTGAACGCAAACGCGTCGCAACCCTCCGCACAGGCCGCAGGTGCCTGGTCCCCGCTGAAGATCCAGATGTTCCGTTCGATCTGGCTGGCAATCCTGGCCAGCAACATCGGCACCTGGGTCAACGACGTGGCCGCCGCCTGGGTGATGGCCGAACGCACCGGTTCGCCGCTGATGGTGGCGCTGGTGCAGTCGGCCACCACGGTGCCGATCGTGCTGCTGGCACTCGCCGCCGGAACGCTGGCCGACATCGTCGATCGCCGCAGGTACCTGTTGGCGACCCAGGGCTGGATGCTGCTGGTCGCGGCCGTGATGGCGGCGCTGACTGCGATGGACATGCTGACTCCGCAGCTGCTGGTACTGCTGACCTTCTGCATGGGTTGCGGTGCAGCGATGGCAATGCCGGCGCAGGCCGCGATCGTCTCCGAGCTGGTGCCGCAGCCGATGCTGGCCTCGGCGGTGGCGCTGAACTCGATCGGCATCAACATCGCCCGCTCGATCGGCCCGGCCATTGGTGGCGTGATCGTGGCGCAGCTGGGTGCGGTGTGGGCGTTCGGCTTCAATGCCATCACCTTTGCCGCGATGCTGTTCGTGGTGTGGGGCTGGAAGCGTGATCCCAAGCAATCCAGCCTTCCGCCGGAAGGTTTCGGTGCCGGCTTGAAGGCGGGCCTGCGCTATGCCAGCCGCGCTGGACGCCTTCAGGCCGTGCTGATCAAGTCGGTGGGCTTCTTCTTCTTTGCTGCGGCGATGAATGCACTGCTGCCGGTGGTGGTGCGCGGCCAGATGCAGGGTGGGGCGGGGCAGTACGGCATGCTGCTGGGTTGCATCGGTATCGGTGCAGTGGGCGGGGCCTTGCTGCTGCCGAAGCTGCGCGCGCAGTTGGATCGCGACCTGCTGGTGCTGCTGGCCACGCTGTCGCTGGCGCTCAGCCTGGTCGGGCTGGCGCTGACCCGCAGCTGGTACGTGCTTCCGGCTGTGATGCTGGTCAATGGCTTCGCCTGGATCACCGTGCTGTCGTCGCTGCAGATCGCCGCGCAGACGGCGGTGCCGGCATGGGTACGTGCGCGTGCGCTGGCGCTGTACATCATGGTGTTCTCGGCAGGCATGGCGGCCGGTGGCCTGAGCTGGGGCGCGCTGGCACAGCGCACCTCGCCGGAGCTGGCGTTGCTGGTGGCTGCCGCAGGTGCGGTGATCGGCGGACTGCTGGTGTGGCGCGTGCGGATTGCTGGCACCGAGGATCTGAACCTGCGTCCGGCCGGGCACTGGCCCGCACCCGAGCTGTCGGTGCCGGTGTCGAACGATCGCGGCCCGGTGCTGGTCACCATCGAGTACCGCATCGACGGTGCTGATCGCGCCGCGTTCCAGTCGCAGATGCGCGCGCTGGGCACGATCCGCCGCCGCGATGGCGCGGTGGTCTGGGGCGTGGTCGAGGACGTGGCCAGTCCAGGCATCCACCTGGAGTATTTCGTGACCCCGTCGTGGCTGGAGCACCTGCGCCAGCACGAACGCATCACCGCTGATGACAAGGCCATCCAGGAAGTGTTGCGGGAGCTGCATCGCGGTGAGCGTGCACCCGTGGTGCGTCACTTCGTGGGTGGGCATGACCCGCTGCCTGCCGCTGTGCCGCATCACCACACCGACATCTGACCCGCCGGTGGTAGAGCCGGCCGCTGGCCGGCTGCGCGTGATCACGATGGGTGATGGGGTTGCCGGCCAGCGGCCGGCACTACCGAAGCAGAGGCGGTTGACCCGCCGGTGGTAGAGCCGGCCGCTGGCCGGCTGTGCGTGATCACGATGGATGATGGGGTTGCCGGCCAGCGGCCGGCACTACCGAAGCA
>NZ_JCAFUD010000012.1:0-93526 GCF_059370935.1 Stenotrophomonas sp. YJH_SMC_12-1
CAACTGTTCGGGCGGTTCAGGGAGAATCCGGCGTGGGGACCCAAGCTACTTCTCGGTCGCAAGACCTGGATCCACACGGTCGCCCACGCCGGGCTCTCGGCACCCAAGGTGCCAGATTGGCAAGAGATAAGATCCACGCCATGCGTGGACGCGCGGGATACGGGTTGCCGGCCAGCGGCCGGCACTACCAAAGGCAGTAGATCCACGCCATGCGTGGATGCGCGGCATACGGGCTGCCGGCCAGCGGCCGGCACTACCTGCCAACGGCTACCTCAACCCTTGTAGCCGTTGCTGATCGGGTAGCGACGCTCACGACCGAAAGCACGGCGCGACACCTTCGGGCCTGGCGCGGCCTGGTGCCGCTTCCACTCGCTGATGCGCACCAGGCGCAGCACGCGGTCGACCACGGCCGCGTCATAACCGGCGGCAACGATCTCCGTGCGCGACTGCTCCTGGTCGATGTAGCGGTACAGGATGCCGTCCAGCACGTCATAGGCCGGCAGCGAGTCCTGGTCCAGCTGGTTCTCGCGCAGTTCGGCCGACGGCGGGCGGCTGATCACCGCCGGCGGGATCACCGGCGCGCCGCCCACGGTGTTGCGCCACTTGGACAGCCCGAACACCTCGGTCTTGTACAGGTCCTTCAGCGGCGCATAGCCACCGCACATGTCGCCGTAGATGGTGGCGTAACCCACCGCGTACTCGCTCTTGTTGCCGGTGGTCAGCAGCAGGCCACCGAACTTGTTGGCCAGCGCCATCAGGATCACGCCACGGCTGCGCGACTGCAGGTTCTCTTCGGTCACGTCCGGCGCAGTGCCTTCGAACATCGGCGCCAGCGATTCCATCAGGCCCTTGAACGCCGGCTCGATCGAGACCGCTTCCAGCTTCACGCCCAGTGCCTGGCACTGCTCGGCGGCGAGATCGTTGGACATGCCGGCGGTGTAGCGCGACGGCAGGCGCACAGCGGTGACGTTCTCGGCCCCGAGCGCGTCGACCGCCAGCGCCAGTACCAGCGCCGAATCGATGCCACCGGACAGGCCCAGCCAGACCTTCTTGAAACCGTTCTTGCGGCAGTAATCCTGGATGCCACGGGTCACCGCGCGCCAGGCCAGCGCGTCCATGCTCTCGTCGCCGTCGTCCATCCACACGTGCGGCATGAAGCGGCGTGTTTGGCCGTCGTACTCCACCACCAGCCACTGGTCGACGAAGGCGGCGGCGGCGGGGTGCACCGTGCCGTCACCATCGGCCACCACCGAGGCGCCATCAAACACCAGCGCATCCTGGCCACCGACCACATTGAGATAGGCAATCGCTGCCCCGCTCTCGCGGGTGCGTGCGGCCAGCACCGCATCGCGCTGGGCGTGCTTGCCGCGCTCGTACGGCGAGGCATTGGGTACCACCACCAGCTGCGCGCCGGCGCGCACGGTGTCGGCCAGCGGCTCGGCGAACCACAGGTCCTCGCAGATCAGCAAACCCACCGGAATGCCGTTGACCTCGAAGACGCAGCTGCCGCCGTCCGGATCAACATCGAAGTAGCGGCGTTCGTCGAACACGGCGTAATTGGGCAGCTCACGCTTGCGGTAGGTCTGCTCGACCAGCCCGTCGCGCAGCACGCTGGCGGCGTTGTAGACCACCGCGCCAGCCGCCTGCGGCCAGCCGACCACCGCGGTGATGCCGCGGCAGGCTGCGGCAATGCGCATCATTGCCTGCTCGCACTCGTACAGGAAGCCCGGGCGCAGCAGCAGGTCTTCCGGCGGATAACCGCTCACCGCCAGCTCGGGGAACATCACCAGCTCGGCGCCGTACTCGTCGCGCGCCTGGCCGATCATCTCGATGATGCGCTCGGTGTTGCCGGCGACGTCGCCGACCGGGAAGTCGAACTGCGCCATCGCGATGCGGATCGAAGCCATGGGAATCCAGCCTGTGGTTGCAATGCTGCCATTGTAGCGCTGCGCCATGCGCGCGCCGGGCGCGCTCGCTGCGTGGACAGCCCCGGCTCAGTAGATCCACGCCATGCGTGGATGAGCTTGCCGGGATGGCCAGGGCGCCAGACGCAGAAAGGCCGCCCGGAGGCGGCCTTTCTGTTTCAGCAGCCGGCCAGCGGCCGGCCCTACAGCAACGTCTGCCGGAGGCAGTCGATCTTATTTCACCAGCTTGGCGATGGCAGCGCCCAGGTCGCCCGGCGAGCGGACGGTGACAACACCGGCAGCTTCCATGGCGGCGAACTTGCCTTCGGCAGTGCCCTTGCCGCCCGAGGCGATCGCACCGGCGTGGCCCATGCGCTTGCCGGCCGGAGCCGACGCACCGGCGATGAAACCGACGACCGGCTTCTTCACGTGGTTCTTGATGTACTCGGCACCGGCTTCCTCGGCGTCGCCGCCGATTTCACCAACCATGATGATGCCTTCGGTCTGCGGGTCTTCGTTGAACAGCTTCAGGCAGTCGACGAAGTTCAGGCCGTTGATCGGGTCACCGCCGATGCCGATGCAGGTGGACTGGCCCAGGCCGACTTCGGTGGTCTGCTTGACCGCTTCATAGGTCAGGGTGCCCGAACGCGACACGATGCCGATCTTGCCCGGCTGGTGGATGTGGCCCGGCATGATGCCGATCTTGCACTCACCCGGGGTGATGACGCCCGGGCAGTTCGGCCCGATCAGCACGGTGTCCGGATGCGAACGGGTCAGCACGTTCTTGACGCGCAGCATGTCCAGCACCGGGATGCCTTCGGTGATGCAGACGATGACCTTGATGCCGGCAGCAGCGGCTTCCAGGATCGCGTCAGCCGCGTACGGCGGCGGCACGTAGATGACCGAGGCGTTGGCGCCGGTGCTCTGCACGGCGTCGGCAACGGTGTTGAAGACCGGCAGGTCGATATGGGTGGTGCCACCCTTGCCCGGGGTCACGCCGCCGACAACCTGGGTGCCGTACTCGATCATCTGAGTGGCGTGGAAGGTGCCCTGCTGGCCGGTGAAGCCCTGCACGATCACCTTGGTGTTCTTGTTGATCAAAACAGACATTGGAATTCCTTGGTGTCGGTATCAGGCGGCGTTCTTGACAGCTTCAACGATCTTCTTGGCGCCATCGTTGATGTTGTCAGCCGGGATGATGGCCATGCCGCTGTCACGCAGCAGCTGCTTGCCTTCTTCCACGTTGGTGCCTTCCAGGCGCACCACGACCGGAACCTTGACGCCCACTTCCTTCACGGCGGCGATGATGCCTTCGGCAATCATGTCGCAGCGGACGATGCCGCCGAAGATGTTGACGAAAATGCCTTCGACCTTGTCCGAGGACAGGATCAGCTTGAAGGCTTCGATGACGCGCTGCTTGTTGGCACCGCCGCCCACGTCCAGGAAGTTCGCCGGCTCGCCGCCGTTGAGCTTGATGACGTCCATGGTGGCCATGGCCAGGCCGGCGCCGTTCACCATGCAGCCGATGTTGCCGTCCATGGTGACGTAGTTGATGTCCAGTTCCGAAGCGATCACTTCGGTCGGATCTTCCTGGGTCTTGTCGCGCATGGCGACCAGGGCCTTCTGGCGGAACGCGGCGTTGTCGTCGCTGTCGAACTTGCCGTCCAGCGCGTACAGGTTGCCGTCGTCCAGGATGGCCAGCGGGTTGATTTCAACCAGGGCCAGGTCCTTTTCGTTGAACAGGCGGTACAGGTTCACCATGATGCTGGCGAACTGGCCGGCCTGCTTGGCGGTCAGGCCCAGCTTGAAGCCGAAATCACGGCCGTGGTAACCCTGCACGCCTTCGACGAAGTCGACGTTCAGCGAGTGGATCAGCTCCGGGGTTTCAGCAGCGACCTGCTCGATCTCCACGCCGCCTTCCGAAGAGGCGATGTAGGTGATGGTCTTGGTGCCACGGTCGACCAGCACCGACAGGTACAGTTCCTTGACGATCTCGCCGGCGGTGGTCACCAGCACCAGGTTGACCGGCAGTTCAACGCCTGCGGTCTGGTAGGTGGCCATCTTGGTGCCGAGCATCTTGGCCGCAGCGGCCTTCACGTCGTCGGTGGTCTTGCAGAACTTGACGCCGCCAGCCTTGCCGCGGCCGCCAGCGTGGATCTGCGCCTTGACCATCCAGGGGCCCTGGCCCAGGGAGTTGGCAGCGGCAACCGCTTCGTCCGGGGTCGCAGCGACCTTGCCGGCCGGGACCGGGATGCCGTACTCGGCAAGCAGTTGTTTTGACTGGTATTCGTGGAAATTCATGCGTCACCGTGGGAATAGGAACGACCGCACGCAATTCCTCAGGGCCCCGGCGGGGCGCCGGCATGGACCGCGGCGGGCCCACTATTGTGGCCGAGCCGGCGCCGGGGCGCAAAGAAGTCTGTACAAAACGCCGGACGCAGGCAGATTTCCACCGTCATTCAGGCAGTTGCGCCCGGGCCGTGGCTGGCCACCGGTGTCCGCATCGGGCCAAATGCGCGATCCGGGCCACTTCGGCGGCGCCCGGCCGGGGGCCCTATACTGCCCGTCGCAAACGCGACGTGCCGGGCCGGCTTCAGGGGACGCCGGCCAGGCCCGCCGCAGAATCCAGACCCAGGCAGCCAGAAGGGGAGTTCCGGCGTGTCACCCAGTGCTTCATTGATTGACCGCATCGAATCGATTCCGCGGCGTGAACTGTATTTCTTCGCGCTGTACCGGGTGCTGATCGCTACGGTCATTGCCGCCCTGCTCTACAGCCCGTTGTCGGCCATGGTCGGCGAAGCCCACCACCCGCGGCTGGCCGATGTCGTTGCGGTCATCTACCTGGCCCTGTCGCTGCTGGCCCTGGTGGTCGGCCGCAACGAACGCTGGCTGCGCCCGATCGTGGTCAGTGGCGTGCTGGTGGATATCGTGGCCGCCACCCTGCTGTCGCACGCCCTGCCCGGCGCCAGTGCCGGTATCTCGATGTCGCTGCTGTTCAACATCGCCGCCGCCGCCACTCTGCTGCCGCTCAGCCTGGGGCTGGGCCTGGCGCTGGCCGCCAGCCTGGCCACCGGCGTCGAGTACACCTGGAAGCTGCTGGAAGGCGGCGACCCCACCCGCACCCTCGCTGAACTGGCGATGTTCGCTACCAGCTACCTGGCACTGGCCTTCATCAGCTACCAGGTGGGCAACCGCGCCCGCCGCAACCAGCAGCTGGCCAACCAGCGCGGCGATGAAGTCGCCAATCTGTTCCAGATCAACGAACTGATCATCCGCCGCATGCGCACCGGCGTGCTGGTGGTGGACGCCGACAACCGCATCACCCTGGCCAACGAAGCCGCCTCGATGCTGCTGGGCGACAACGACGGCAACGGCGAAAGCGGGCGCCTGGACCTGGCCAGTGCCGCACCGGAACTGGCGCGCCGGCTGCAGCGCTGGCGCAATGGCTGGGCACAGGACGAACTGCCGCTGCAGCTCAACCCCGACCAGCCGGAAGTGCAGCCGCGCTTTGCCCGCCTGCTGGCCGGCAGCGACCTTGCGCTGGTGTTCCTGGACGATTCCAGCGTGGTCTCGCGCCGCGCCGAATCGCTCACTCTGTCGGCGATGGGCCGCTTCTCGGCCAGCCTGGCGCACGAGATCCGCAATCCGCTGGCGGCGATCAACTATGCCGTGCAGCTGCTCGAGGAAGGCACCGGCTTCAACGAAAGCGACCGCCGCCTGCTGCAGATCATCCGCCAGCAGTGCCAGCGCACCAACGGCATCGTCGAGAGCGTGCTGGGGTTGGCACGGCGCGAACGCGCAACGCCCGAGAACGTGGACCTGGTCGCCTTCGTGCGCCGCTTCGTGCTGGAGTACAAGCAGGGCCAGACCCTGGAGACCGACAGCATCGAACCGATCATCAGCGACACATCGGTGATGGCCCAGGTCGACGCCAAGCATCTCTACCAGGTGCTGACCGTGCTGGTGCACAACGCACTGAAGTACGGCCGCATCGGCCAGCAGCCTGCACGGGTGCGGCTGCGCGTGGCCCAGCACGAACGCAGCGCGGTGATCGACGTGATGGACCGTGGCCCGGGTATCCCGGAGAGCGTGGCTGCGCAGCTGTTCCGGCCCTTCTTCACCACGTCCGAGCATGGCACGGGACTGGGCCTGTACATCGCGCGCGAGCTGTGCAGGGCCAACCAGGCCCGCCTGGACTACATCGCGGTGCCGGCCGGTGGCTCCTGCTTCCGCCTGGTGCTGCCCGGTCCACATACGCTGCTACCGAGCTGATCCCCATTCTGTGCGTCAAACATTTGTCGCTTCCAGCCCCCTCGTTTATCTTTCACGCCCATGAATGAAACCCGCAGCGCCCTCGTCGTCGACGACGAACGCGACATCCGCGAACTGCTGGTGCTGACCCTCGGCCGCATGGGGCTGCGCATCAGTACCGCCGCCAACCTGGCCGAGGCACGTGAGCTGCTGGCCAGCAATCCGTACGACCTGTGCATCACCGACATGCGCCTGCCCGATGGCAACGGCATCGAGCTGGTCAGCGAGATCGCCCAGCACTACCCGCGCACGCCGGTGGCGATGATCACCGCATTCGGCAGCATGGATCTCGCTGTGGAGGCACTGAAGGCCGGTGCGTTCGATTTCGTCAGCAAGCCGGTGGACATCTCGGTGCTGCGCGGACTGGTCAAGCACGCGCTGGAACTCAACAACGCCGAGCGCCCGGTACCGGGCCCCAACGCCGAACAGGGCGGTCGCCTGCTGGGCCACTCGCAGGCCATGGATGTGCTGCGCACCACCATCGGCAAGGTCGCGCGCAGCCAGGCGCCGGTCTACATCCTCGGCGAGTCGGGCGTCGGCAAGGAGCTGGTTGCACGCACCATCCATGCCCAGGGCGCGCGCGCGGCCGGCCCGTTCGTGCCGGTCAACTGCGGCGCCATTCCCGGCGAGCTGATGGAGAGCGAATTCTTCGGCCACCGCAAGGGCAGTTTCAGCGGCGCACACGCTGACAAGCCTGGCCTGTTCCAGGCTGCGCACGGCGGCACCCTGTTCCTGGACGAAGTGGCTGAACTGCCACTGCAGATGCAGGTGAAGCTGCTGCGCGCGATCCAGGAAAAGTCGGTGCGCGCGGTGGGCGCGGCCAACGAGGAGCCGGTGGATGTCCGCATCCTCTCGGCCACCCACAAGGATCTGGCCGAGCTGGTCGAGGACGGGCGCTTCCGCCACGACCTGTACTACCGCATCAACGTGATCGAACTGAAGGTGCCGCCGCTGCGCGAGCGCCGCCAGGACCTGCCCGAACTGGCCGCCGCCGTGCTGGCCCGCCTGGCCCGCAGCCACGGCCGTGCCACCCCGCTGCTGGCGCCCTCGGCGCTGGAAGCGCTGGCGCAGTACCCGTTCCCGGGCAATGTGCGCGAGCTGGAGAACATCCTGGAACGTGCGCTGGCCCTGGCCGAGGAAGACTGCATCGGCGCCGATGACCTGCGCCTGCCGCAGCACGCGCCGCGTACGCCGGGCAGTGCCGCGCCCGCCGAAGCGGTTGCCGACCTGCAGCCGGGCAGCGCCGCACTGCCCTCCTACATCGAGCAGCTCGAGCGCAGCGCCATCCAGCGTGCGCTGGAAGAGAACCGCTGGAACAAGACCCGCACCGCCGCGCAGCTGGGCATCACCTTCCGTGCGCTGCGCTACAAGCTGAAGAAGCTGGGGATGGAGTAGAGCCGAGCCCATGCTCGGCTGCGCGGTGGACGGAACCGCGCCATCCACGCATGGCGTGGATCTGCCGTAGAGCCGAGCACGGGCTCGGCTCTACGGAAAACCGCGTTGCATCAATCCTTGGTGACGCGGTTGATCTCGGCCAGGCTGGTGATGCCCGCCGCCGCCTTCTTCAAGGCCGACTGGCGCAGGTCATTCACGCCGATCTGCTGCGCCGCCTCGGCAATCTGCAGCGCATTGCCACCGGCCAGCACGATGGTGGCGATCTCATCGGTCATCGGCATGACCTGGTAGACGCCGGTCCGGCCCTTGTAGCCCTCGGTGCATTCATCGCAGCCCACGGCCTCGTACAGCTCGATGCCCGCATCCAGCTGCGCCTGGGTGAAGCCTTCGGCCAGCAGTGCATGTTCGGGCAGGCTGGACCGGCGCTTGCAGTTGCCGCACAGGCGGCGCGCCAGGCGCTGGGCGATCACCAGCGTCACCGAGCTGGTGATGTTGTACGGCGCGATACCCATGTTCATCAGGCGCGCGATGGTCTGCGGCGCATCGTTGGTGTGCAGCGTGGACAGCACCATGTGGCCGGTCTGCGCGGCCTTGATCGCGATCTCCGCCGTTTCCAGGTCGCGGATTTCGCCGACCATGATGATGTCCGGGTCCTGTCGCAGGAACGAGCGCAGCGCCGCGGCGAAGGTCATGCCGCGCTTGTTGTTCTGCTGTACCTGGTTGACGCCGGGCAGGCGGATTTCCACCGGGTCTTCGGCGGTGGAGATGTTGCGCGTCTCGTCATTGAGGATGCCCAGCGCGGTATACAGCGACACCGTCTTGCCCGAACCGGTCGGGCCGGTCACCAGCACCATGCCGTACGGCTTGTGGATGGCATCCAGGAACAGCTTCTGCTGGTCCGGCTCGTAACCCAGCTTGTCGATGCCCAGCTTGGCCGCGCTGCCATCGAGGATACGCAGCACCACCTTCTCGCCGAACAGGGTCGGCAGCGTGCTGACGCGGAAGTCGATCTGCTTGGTCTTGGACAGGTTGAGCTTGATGCGGCCGTCCTGCGGGACGCGCTTCTCGGCGATATCCAGCTGTGCCATCACCTTCAGGCGCGCGGCGATGCGCTGGTTCAACTTCACCGGTGCGCGCGCGACCATCTTCAGCAGGCCGTCGATGCGCAGGCGCACGCGGTAATCGTCTTCGTAGGGCTCGAAGTGGATGTCCGAGGCGCCCTTGCGGATCGCATCGACCAGCACCTTGTTGACGAACTTCACCACCGGGGTGTCGTCACCCTTGGCATCGATGCCGGACTCGCCGCCGGTGGCGCCGAGATCCTCGTCGCCGGCCGCCACGTCCAGGTTGCCCATGCCATCGTCATCACCACCCAGGGCATCGCCGAGGGTGTCATGGCTGGCGTGCCACTGTTCCAGCGTGCGCCGGATCTGGTCCTCGTCGACCAGGATCGGCTCGACCACCAGGTTGGTGTGGAACTTGATCTCGTCCAGCGAGTGGGTCGGATTGCTGGTGCCGACGAACAGCTTGCCACCGCGCTTGAAGAGCGGCAGCACGTTGTGCTTGCGCAGCAGCTCCTCGCTGACCAGGCTCATCGCGTTCTGGCTGGCGTCGAAGGTGGACACGTCGAACAGCGGCATGCCGAACTCGACCGCATTGGCGGCGGCCAGCTGCGAGGCATTGACCAGCTTGTTCTGCGCGAACCACGTCGGCAGTGGCTGGCGCGCGGCGGCGGCCTTGGCCATGGCGTCGCGGGCGGTGGCCTCGTCCAGGGCCCCGTCCTGCACCAGGCGACGGGCCAGGCCGGTGATGCCGACAAGATTGGCGGTGGTGACAGCGTTCATATGAATCCTTGGCTCATGGGGTCATGCCATGCCGTGCGTCTTGCACGGACACCGCACGGGGCAGCAGAACCCGCCGCGACCCAATGGCCACCGGCATCGCCAATCCATGAGCAACACTGCCTTGCCCGGCACTCCCGGCCCGGCAGGCACGATCCTGACTCCCCCGGGGATGATAGCCCCGTCAAGGGGCAGCCAGCATCCCATCGGAGCGCTGAAGTGTGATCAGCAGCCGGTCGGGCGATAGCGCGCCTCGAACGCGCTGCCATCGCAGCTCCAGATGCCCTCGGCGGAGCGGCGCAGGATCAGGTCCTTGCCGTCCAGCACGCTGTGCCCCTTTACGGTGCAGCTGATGTGGCCGACACCGGATTCGCTGAGTTCGGCTTCGACGCTGGAGCAGTGGGCGTTCTGGGCGCCGCCGATAAGTTGTGGCGTAACCTCACTGACAGGACGCCCCTGATAGACAACGATCTCCACCAGCGTCTTGCCAGGGCTGATGTCGGCCAGCGCGGCCGTCAACTGGGTGCGAACGATGTAAGGCTGAAATGCCACCATCGCGATCGCGGCAAGTATGGCAATGATGGCCACCACGATCATCAGCTCGATGAGCGTGAAGCCCTTCTGTGTGTTCATGACTCCCCCTGTTTGATCCAGCAATCCCCATTGCTGCGTCATGACTGGACCTCGTGCTCCAGTCAGCACAAGGCCCGCCGAAGCGGGCCCTGTGTTCATCGTACGAAAGACCCAGGACAAATAGCCCACATGCCTCTCGTCAATGGTATGGATCAGCTGCAGCCCTTCGGCTTGAACTTTTCCTTGACGTCGGTGGTGACGCAAGTAAAGCCACCTGCAGTAGCGGTTGCGCCCGAGCCAGAGGCTTCTGCGTAGTTCAGCGCAATGCTGGACGCATCACCGATACGGCCCGGCTCGCGGATCGTGCAGGTCATACCAGTCGCGGCAACAGCGATCTTCGAGCATGCGCCAGTGTTGTCGGCCTGGAAGCCAGAGTTGGCCACGGTCGGGGTGCCACCGTCGCTGACGACCATCTCGAACTGGGTCTTGTGCGAGGCCAGATCGGCCAGCGCAGCGGTGACCTTCGACTTCGAGGTGTAGTCCTGGTAGGCCGGCAGCGCGATGGCGGCCAGGATGGCGATGATCGCGACGACGATCATCAGTTCGATAAGGGTGAAGCCCTTCTGGTTCTTCATTGGTACATCCCCAAGATAGTGGTGGTTGAGTTCAGTGCACGGGATCGGACCGGACAGCGCCGGTTGAGCGGGCCCCATGCCCTGCGGGTGGATCAACGCAGGTTGCGTGCCAACCCCGGCACGCCTCCCCCTGGATTTCCCCGCGCCCATGATGGCAGCAATTTCGCGGATGGGAACCCCCCGCTTCCGAATCTGCGATGGACGCGGCAATGTGACGCAGTACGTCACCTTTGGTCGGCACCCGGCACGAAATCGCACGCCAGGCCGCCTGCCAACTGCCCATCCGCCCTTGAACCCGCTACCATCAATGGCTAGTTACCCGCCTGGGGATGGCGGGTCTTGGGGAGCCAACATGTCTGTCAGTCGCAGTGCGATCAAGAAAGAGCCGGTGGCGCGCGCCACCATGGAGCTGCAGCCGTTTGTCTGGGAGGGGACCGACAAGCGGGGCGTGAAGATGAAGGGCGAGCAGCTGGCCAAGAACGCCAACCTGCTGCGCGCCGAGCTACGCCGCCAGGGCATCAACCCGGGCCAGGTCAAGCCCAAGCCGAAGCCGCTGTTCGGCGCCTCCGGCAGCCCGGTCAAGCCGAAGGACATCGCCTTCTTCAGCCGGCAGATGGCCACGATGATGAAATCCGGCGTGCCGATCGTGTCGGCGCTGGACATCATCGCCAGCGGGCACAAGAACCCGCGGATGAAGAAGCTGGTGGACACCATCCGCACCGACATCGAGGGCGGCTCCTCGATGTACGAGGCGGTCAGCAAGCACCCGGTGCAGTTCGACGAGCTGTACCGCAACCTGGTGCGGGCCGGCGAAGGCGCCGGCGTGCTGGAAACCGTGCTGGACACGGTGGCCACCTACAAGGAAAACATCGAAGCGCTGAAGGGCAAGATCAAGAAGGCGCTGTTCTACCCGATCATGGTGGTGGTGGTGGCGATGCTGGTCAGCGGCATCATGCTGGTGTTCGTGGTGCCGCAGTTCGAGGACGTGTTCAAGAGCTTCGGCGCCGAGCTGCCCGCCTTCACCCAGATGGTGGTGAATCTCTCGCGGTTCATGGTGTCGTGGTGGTGGCTGATATTCCTGATCGTGGTGGGCTCCGCTGTCGGTGCCATCATGGCCTACAAGCGCTCGCCGAAGATGCAGCACGCGATGGACCGGTTCGTGCTGAAGGTGCCGGTGATCGGGCAGATCATGCACAACAGTGCCATCGCCCGCTTCTCGCGCACCACCGCGGTCACCTTCAAGGCCGGCGTGCCGCTGGTGGAGGCGCTGGGCATCGTGGCCGGCGCCACCGGCAACACCGTGTACGAAGAGGCGGTGCTGCGCATGCGCGACGACGTCTCGGTGGGTTACCCGGTGAACATGTCGATGAAGCAGACCAACCTGTTCCCGCACATGGTCATCCAGATGACCGGCATCGGCGAAGAGGCCGGTGCGCTGGACGCCATGCTGTTCAAGGTGGCCGAGTACTATGAGCAGGAGGTCAACAATTCGGTGGATGCCCTGAGCAGCCTGCTGGAACCGATGATCATGGTGTTCATTGGTACCATTGTGGGCGGCATGGTGATTGCCATGTACCTTCCCATCTTCAAACTCGGCGCCGTCGTCGGATAACACATACATGGCTTTTCTCGACCAGCATCCTGGCCTCGGCTACCCCGCCGCGGCCGCCTTCGGACTGCTGCTGGGCAGTTTCCTGAACGTCGTCATCCTGCGCCTGCCCAAGCGGCTGGAGTGGCAGTGGAAGCGCGATGCGCGCGAGGTCCTGGAGGAGCCGGACTTCTATGAGCCGCCCCCACCGGGGATCGTGGTCGAGCCGTCGCACTGCCCGCACTGCAAGCACAAGCTGAGCTGGTACGAGAACATCCCGCTGTTCAGCTGGATCATCCAGGGCGGCAAGTGCCGCCACTGCAAGGCGCCGATCTCGCTGCAGTACCCGCTGGTGGAGGCGCTGACCTCACTGCTGGTGGTGGCCTGCGTCTGGCAGTTCGGCTTCGGCTGGCAGGGTTTCGGCGCCATCGTGCTGACCTGCTTCCTGATCGCGCTGTCCGGCATCGACCTGCGCACCCAGCTGCTGCCCGACCAGCTCACCCTGCCGCTGATGTGGCTGGGGCTGATAGGCAGCATCGACAACCTGTACATGCCGGCCAAGCCCGCCCTGGTGGGCGCGGCGGTGGGCTATCTGTCGCTGTGGACGGTCTGGTGGCTGTTCAAGCAGCTGACCGGCAAGGAGGGCATGGGCCACGGCGACTTCAAACTGCTGGCAGCCCTGGGCGCCTGGTGTGGCCTGAAGGGCATCCTGCCGATCATCCTGCTGTCGTCGGTGCTGGGCGCCATCATCGGCTCGATCTGGCTGTACAGCCGGGGCCGTGACCGCGCCACGCCGATTCCGTTCGGCCCTTACCTGGCCATTGCCGGCTGGCTGTACTTCATGTGGGGTGCACCGCTGGTGGAGCAGTACATGGTGATGAGCGGACTGCGCTGAGGGGAGTCCCCATGAGCCGCTACGTGGTTGGCCTGACCGGCGGCATCGCCGCCGGCAAGAGTGAGGTGACCCGGCGCTTCGAGGCGCTGGGCATCGTGGTGGCCGACGCCGACCTGGCCGCCCGGGCCGTGGTCGCCGCCGGCAGCCCGGCCCTGGCCCGTATCGCCGAGCGCTTCGGCGCCGGCATGCTGCTGGCCGATGGCGCCCTGGACCGGGGCCGCCTGCGCGCCCACGTCTTCGCCGATCCGGCCGAGCGGACGGCGCTGGAAGCCATCACCCACCCGGCCATCCGCCTGCTGATGCAACAGCAGTGCGAGCAGGCTGAAAGCCCCTATGCGATTGCGGCCATTCCGCTGCTGACCGAGGTGGGCGGGCGGAAGGCCTACCCCTGGTTGGACCGGGTATTGCTGGTGGATGCACCGGAAGCCGTGCAGCATGCCCGGCTGATGCAGCGCGACGGCATTGATGCTGCGCTGGCCGACCGGATGATTGCTGCGCAGGCCAGCCGTGCGCAGCGCTTGGCACTGGCCGATGACGTGGTGGTCAATGATGGGCAGCCGGAGGACCTGCAGGTGCAGGTGGAACAGCTGCATGCGCAGTATCTGGGCTTGGCCGGGGCTTGAGGCCTGGTTGCCGGCCAGCGGCCGGCACTACCAAAGCGCGTCCATGCGTGACGTGGATCTACTCCAGCTGCTGGCGGGCGTAGCGGGCCAGTTCGCGGGCGCCCAACAGCAGGCCGTCGACCACATCGGGATTGAGCTGCTGGCGGGCGCCACCCTGCTCCCGCGCGATTTCGGCAGCGTGCAGCAGCTGGATCAGGGTATTCAGGCCGGCAAGCGTGCGGCTGAGACCAGCCATCGTGGCGGCCTGCGCCGGGCTGGCACCCTGCACATCCAGCCGCTGGCCGTCGGCGGCGTCGCGGCCATCCATGCGCGCCAGCAGGGCGGGCAGCAGGTCCCTGGGGTCATCCAGCAGAACTTCGACCCGCTCGGCGACGTCGGCAGGCAGCAGGTGGGCGGCATCGCCGATCAGGGCGTGCAACTGGGGGAACAGCGGGCGGGTGGACATGGTGAAGCTCCTCGCAGACGGCAGGCCACCTGCAGATGCAAGGTGGCGGACGGTGCGGGTTGGCGTACCGGAGACCCAACAACTCAAAAGCGAAGGAAAAAGACTCCAGCGGATTCTGGCGAATCCCCACGCACCGTCCGCCAAAACGAGGGCAGACGATGCATTTTCCATGATGAGCTAGAGCACATCCGGAGCTTTTGATTTGTTGGTTTTTTTCAGGACGCCAATCCCGGCCAAGGCACCTGCCCCGGCCAGGTCATCAGGCCATCGCCGCGCACGGCAATCTGTAAGGAAATTCCCAAGTGCGGCGCGGGCTTGCGAATGCGTGCATTGGAACACGCGCAGGACGCGGCAGCGATCACGGTGGTGTCGTGTCGGGCCTGTGATGCAATGTCCGCGTGCAGGGGATTCAGTGTCACAAGCGACACAGGGCGTGATGCAAGGTCGGCAGGGTCCGTGCCGACCAAGGTCGGCACCCACCCAAGCAGGGCTGCTTACAACGGCTTCGGCGAGAACGTCAGGGTGGCGATCACGCCACGCTCGCCACCGGGGCGCACGCTCACCTGCCAGCCGTACAGGTCGCACAGACGGCTGACGATCGACAGGCCGATGCCGCCGCCCTGCGAATGACCGGCGTGCGTGCCGCGGTAGCCACGCTGGAACAGCTTGGCCGCGTCTTCCTCGCTCAGGCCCGGGCCGCTGTCGGTCACCGACACCGAATTGGCGCCCACGAAGACGCGTACTTCGCCATCCTGTGAGTACTTCACCGCGTTGCCGATCAGGTTGCCCAGCGCCACCGACAGCGCCGCCTCGGGTGCATCGATCACCAGGTTGCGCTCGCCTTCCAGCAGCAGCTCCAGCGGCTTGCCACCCAGCTGCGCGCGGTGCGCATCCAGCAGCTGCTCGGCCACGCGGGCCACGTTGCTGGTGCCCTGCCCGCGCTCGTTGCGCGACAGCAGCAGCAGTGCGCCGATCAGGTCGCTGCACTGCTGCTCGGCACGCTGGATACGCTGCAGGCGCTGCAGCACCTTCTCGTCCAGGCCGGGCCGGGTCAGCAGCAGCTCGGTGGCACCGCGGATCACTGCCAGCGGCGTGCGCAGTTCATGGCTGACGTCTGCATTGAACTCGCGATCGCGCTGCACCACTTCGGTCAGCCGCGAGGAATAGTCGTCCAGCGCCTGTGCCAGCTGCCCCACCTCGTCATCGGGAAAGCGCGGCGCCAAGGGCTCGGGCTCACTGGTACCGCCGCGGTACGCACGCAGCCGCGCGGCCAGGTCCGACACCGGCTTCATCACCTTCGACGCCGACCACCAGCCCAGCACCAGCGACAGCACGCTGAACACCAGCACCGACAACACCAGCGCGCGGTTGAGCTGCTTGCCGCCGCGCACGCTGTCGGTCATGTCATAGGCGAGGAAGAACCAGGCGTCGTCGGCCTTGCGTACCGCCAGCTTGTAGGCATACGGCTGCCCCTGCTCGTCGGTGCCACTGAGGTTGTAATTGCCGTTCTGCAGGTCGGCCCACTGCGGCCACGACTCGCGGGCCTTGTCGAACTTGTCAGCCGAGTAGGCGTACGCCCGGATCTGCTGCACGGGCACTGCCGGATTGCGCCCCGGATGCTCGTAGAAGCGCCGCGCATACTCTTCGATGTTGTGGTTGATCACGTCTTCCACCAACTGGTTTTCCACCCGCATGCGGGCCCAGTTGGTGGCAAACGCGAACAGTGTCGTCAGGCAGAAGCCCAACAACACGAACGAGACGATGATGCGGCTGCGCAGGCGCCGCCGGTATGGCGTGCGCCGACGCTCCCCCTTGGCTGCCACGGAATCAGGCTTCCGGGGTGGCGATGCGGTATCCGATGCCATGGCGGGTCTGGATCAGCGGCACTTCAAACGGCTTGTCGACCACCGCACGCAGGCCATGGATATGCACGCGCAGCGAATCCGAGTCGGGCAGTTCCTCGCCCCACACGCGGGTTTCCAACTCCTGGCGGGTCACCACCGCCGGTGCCGCTTCCATCAGCGCCTGCAGGATCTTCAGCGCGGTCGGGTTGAGCTGCAGCAGCTTGCCCTGGCGGCGCACTTCCAGCGTATCCAGGTTGTATTCCAGGTCGCCGGTTTCCAGCACGCGGGTCTGCACGCCCTTGCCGCGGCGCGACAGGGCGTTCAGACGCACTTCCACTTCCTGCAGCGCGAACGGCTTGATCAGGTAGTCATCGGCACCGGAATCGAAGCCGGCCAGCTTGTTGTCCAGCGAATCGCGGGCCGTCAGCATCAACACCGGGGTCTGCTTGCGCGCTTCATTGCGCAGTTTGCGGCAGACTTCGATGCCGTCCATGCCTGGCAGGTTGAGATCCAGCACGATCGCGTCGAACTCGTGCACCACGGCCAGATGCAGGCCGGTGACCCCGTCAGCCGCGAAGTCCACCGTATGCCCCCGGTCCTCCAGATAGTCGCCCAGGTTGGCCGCAATGTCGCTGTTGTCTTCGATTACCAGGATTCTCACTGTCACCTCTAATTGACTGTACTGCCGGCGCGCATGACCTGCCTCATGTCCTGCTGTGCCCGTTCCTTCTGCCGAGCGCGCTCGGCAACGGTCATGCACTGCGTCGTGGTCCGGTTGGAACCGATGGGCTTTTCACGTTGGCATATTAGACGACTATCTTCACGCGCCTGTGTCAAAACCGTGTTCACGACCTGCTGATCGTTGAAGACCTGGGTTTGCACCGGTTCAGGCATGGAATCGCGTGCCGGGTACTGCTCCACCGCTGCGCGCATGCGTGCCAGGGCGTCGTTGACGCGGGTGCGCTCGTCCTGCTTGAGTTCCGAATAGGTTTCGCCGTCCTTGAGCTCCACCTCGATACGCGCGATCTGCTGCTGCAGCGGCTGGCCGGGCACGAACACGTCCTTGCCCCTGGATGCCGATGCGGTACTGACCAGGGCGAGTCCTGACAACAGGACGGCCGACATCAAAGCCTGTTTCATGGCAAACAAATCCTTGTCTGTGGCGAATCCCGACTCTATTCGCACCCCCTTCACGCCAGCAAGTGCCAATGGTCGGGGCAGCGGAAGCCCTACCGCGAGCTGGCAGGGTTGAAGTTGTTGAAGGTGCGCTGGTCGTTCAACAGCGCCTTGCCCTTTTCCTCGATCCGGCGGCGCTCGGCCACCGTCAGGCAGCGGCTTTTGGGCATGTTGCTGCCGGTACTGCGCGTGTGCTGGCAGATCTGCCGGCTGTCCTCGTGGGCGCGGGTGAGCAGGGTATTGATCCGCTCCTGGTCGTTGAAGACCTCCCCCTGCACCTGCGGCGGCAGTTCCTGCACGCTCTGGTGGCCGCCCATCCGCGCGGTGATCCGGGCCAGCGCTTCGCGCACGGTGCTGCGGTCATCAGCGGAAATCTCGCTGTAATCGCCATCATCCAGGGCCTTTTCGACCTGGCGCACCTGCTCGGCCACCGGCGACTGCCGGTCCATCTGCACAACGGCTTTCTCCGGCTTGGCCGCAGCAGATCCGGCCAGGCCCAGCAACAACGCGATCATCGTGATGCGGTACATCGCCAGCCTCCGATCCATCCAGGAACGATGGGGGCCACTCTACGGCCGTCACGCCACCTCCACAAGGGACAGCGGGCAGGCATAAAAAAGACCCAGGCGGTGCCCCCGCCTGGGTCTGAAGTTGTATCCCGATACCGATCCTGCTGAGAGGCAGAGCTGCGGTTCGCTGAAGCCTACGCGCGGGCCGATTAAAGGCTTGTTAAAGCCGGCCTCATCCGCCCGTGAGAATCTCAAGCCGCTGAATACTCAGGGTTTTTTAAGCTTCTCGACGTGCTCGATGATGCGCGTGGCCACGTCCACCCCGCAGGCGGCCTCGATCCCTTCCAGCCCCGGCGTTGAATTGACCTCCAGCACCAGCGGGCCGCGCGCGGAGCGGATCAGGTCCACCCCGCACACCGACAGTCCCAGCGCCTTGGCCGACCGCACCGCCACCTGCTGCTCGGCACGGCTGGCCTTGGCCGCCACCGCCGTACCCCCGGCATGCAGGTTGGAGCGGAAGTCACCTTCCGGCGCCTGCCGCTGCATCGAGGCAACCACCTGGTCACCGACCACGAAGCAGCGCAGGTCGGCGCCCTTGGCCTCGCCGATGAATTCCTGCATCAGGAAATTGGCGTACAACCCGCGCAGGGCCTCGACAATGCCGCGCGAGGCGCTGGCCTTCTCGGTCAGGATCACGCCGCGCCCCTGGGTACCCTCGTTGAGCTTCACCACATGCGGCGGTGGGCCCAGCATGGACAACAGGTCGACGGTGTCGTCGGGGTTGTCGCCGAACACAGTGACCGGCATGTCGATGCCCTTGGCCGCCAGCAGCTGGTGTGCGCGCAGCTTGTCGCGCGAACGCAGGATCGCGTCGGACGGATTCGGGGTGCGTGCACCCATCAGTTCGAACTGGCGCAGCACGGCCGTGCCATAGCGGGTGATCGAGGCACCGATGCGCGGGATGACCATGTCCACGCCGGTCATCGGCCGGCCCTTGTAATGCATCGAAAAGCCATCGGCGGCAATGCGCATGTAGCAGCGCAGCGGATCGAGGATGCGCACGGTGTGGCCGCGCGCGCGCGCCGCCTCGACCAGCCGGCGGGTGGAATACAGGGAACTGTTGCGGGACAGGATGGCGAGCTTCATCGCGGCAGGATCGGGCGGCAGGCGCGCAGCATAGCGCGGGCGTGTGGCGGGCGGATGATGCCCTGCGGCGTGGCTTGCTCAGGCGCAGGCGGCACACTGCGGGGGCAGGCCAGACCGCAAGGAAACCCGATGTCGATCACCGTATTCCCGCGCTTCTCCGAAGTGGATGTACTCGGCCACGTCACCAACACCGCCCTGCCCGTCTGGTTCGAGGAAGGCCGCCAGGAGATCTTCCGGCATTTCAGCCGCGAGGCCAGCATGCGCGACCTGGCACTGATCCTGCGCCGCTACGAGATCGACTTCCTGCAGCAGATACAGGCGGGACACGAAGTGCGCATCGAGACCCGGATCGAGAGCATTGGCCGCTCCTCGCTGTCGATCGTGCAACAGGCGTTCCAGTTCGAGGCCCTGGTAGCCAGCGGGCGCTGCGTGATGGTTCATTTCGACTACACGGCCAACGCCTCGCGCGAGATCGATGCGGAGCAGCGCCAGGCGTTGTCGGGGCTGTTCACCGAGGAATATGCACAGTCGCTGCGGGAAACGAGCGCGCGCGCCGCCGAGGCCTGATCAGCGCGAGGGAAGGCGCAGCCTGAAGCGCCCATCACGGGCGCGCAGCGCCAACCCGGTTTCACGCCATTCCACAGGCAGCTCCAAGGCTGTGTGGCGCGTGGGGTTTCGATGGACGGCATCGGACTCCCAGCGTTCCTCATAGGCTTCGCACTGGAGTGTGCCGTCATCGTCAGCATCGATCACATTGATCCAGGCCATGCTGCGGGCCTTGCCGAAGCCCCCCATCGCATGACGGGCAAAGGCTTGCCAACGACCCTGCCAGCAGACAAGCCACACGCCCTCGATGGGTCGCAGGTTCTCATCAAGCACACTGCCGGCCACCACCAGGCAGCGTCCCGACGGGCTCGCGATCACCGTCTCCAGATCACAGGCGTGGCGACCACTGGAGGCGTCGTCAAGGTAAAGGGCATACGGGCAGATGCACGCGAACAGCGCCGGATGCGCGGTCACGCGCAGATCCTCGGGAAGCAGCGGGACCGCGCGCAGCACCCGGGCATCAGGCAGGACGTGCCTCAGCTCCCGCGGCACTCCGGCGGCCAGCGCCGGATGTCCCTGCTCCAGCCATAGGCCCCGGCAGGGATGCAGCTGGGTCATGCCGCCGGGCTGGCTGCGCAGCCACGCCTCCGCACCGGCGTCCCCATCGGACTGCTGGCGCTCGCTCAGCTGCTGCCGGAACAGGCCGGGAGCAGCCGCAAGCACCTGCACCGTCTTTTGGCGCTCGTCGTAGACGATCACTGCTTCGCATCGATCAACATACCCGCTGGCCAGGCGCAGCGCGCCTCCCGGCAGGTCCTGCCATTCACCACTGGCATCACGACTGCCTCCAGTGGATACGCCTTCGACGATGGCGCCATCGCGCAGCATCTGCGTGCTGTACGCCGGTCCGCCCATGCCCAGCTCGCCCCAATCCAACAGCACATCATGTGCGGGCGGCCGTTCGGCAAAGGGCTTCATCGATCGCGAGCGCAGGCGTGAACCGCCCACCGCATCGCCGACCAGATCGATGCGCTGCAGCGCGCCCCCCAGCGCAAGGCACACGGCAAGGCCGACAATCACTCCCAGAGGCGACCACCAGGCCACACAGACGGCGAACAGGGCCAGGAACGGCAACCACTGGGTGTAGCGCCGCAGGGCGGTTCGATCAAGGGACATGCGGATGAGAGAGGCGCCCCAGCGAACCGTCCACGCCTTCAATGCCGATCCGATCGATTGCGGCCGATGCCGGTTCAAGCATCCTGCGCTCCTGGAACTGCGCCAAATCGATTCTCTTCCTCGCTCCCGGGAAGCAGCATGACCGGAAAGAGGACGAACACCCCCAAGGGAATGAACGCGATCACGGTGTACCAGCCTGACTCGTCGATATCGTGCAATCTCCGCACGGTCAGGGCCAGCATCGGAGGCAGGAAGACGATGACAGCGCAGACGGTCATGACCCATCCCAGCTTCCACAGGATCTCTGACGTTTCCCAATCGAACGACAGGTAGCCGACCAGCCAGTAACCGCGATCCATCACGCTGTAGCTCACCGCTATGACGAACCCGGCAAGCAGCGAATACGACCAGAACTCCCGCCGGTCGGATCGCCCGGAAAAATCAAAGCATCGCCTGATGGGCACAAGTGCAGCGATCATTCACGCTCCGGGCAACGGATGATGGGCGTCAACAGCTAACGATCTTTTAGCATTCCCAAGCCAAGCATCAACTGAACCCTGCAGCCTGACCAAGCCCGGAAGGCCACAGCGCTGGGGCAGGGGAATTCCTGTCCTGCAGGCTATGCGCAAGGATGCATTCGGACTCGACCGATCCGGCCAAGGGATGTTTGCGAAGCGACGTCCAGCCCTGGCATTCACCGGGCATCTCGACCGGGATCCATGCGCGGAAAAGCGGGGTTCGGATATCGCGGAGCGTCTGCCTGATACAGACCGCTGGAGACATGGAGCGGGCGATGGGAATCGAACCCACGTCAGTAGCTTGGGAAGCTACAGCTCTACCATTGAGCTACGCCCGCGTTGCGGTGGGAAGTCTATGCGCTGGGCCCCGTGTTGCGCAATGGTGCCCATCGCATCAGGCCGGGGGTCAAAGCCCTCTCGCTGCCGAGAGGGCCGACCCCGCCTGGTCTCTGCTTAGAAGCTGCCGCTGAAGTTGGCGAACAGCGTTGCGTCCTGGGCGCGCTTCTGCCCGGCCGAAGCGCTCAGGCCGAAGTTGCTCTGCAGCCCGAACAGTTCGGTGCGGGCGCCCAGCACGACGGTCGCGTAGTCCTTGTCGAACTTCAGGCCCGGCACACGGTAGCTGCCCAGTTCCGGCAAGGTCTGCAGCCACGCGCTGCCCTGCTTGGTGTCTTCGAACTCATGGTCGTAGGTCAGCTGCGCGTACGGCTTGAGGGTGCCGCCATCGAAGCGGGCCTGCCAACCGATGCGACCAACGGTCGAATCAACGTTCTGGCGGTCGTAGCCCAGCGCGGTGGCCAGGGTGCCGGCCGCAGCGCTTTCGGTGTAACCATCGATCTTCACCTTCTGCCAGATCACCGAAGCGATCGGGCCGTGGCGGAAGCCGCCTTCGGTGCCGAACTCGTAACCGGCGTTCAGGGCGGCGGTCAGGTTGCTGCCGTCCGGCGAACCACCGTGCTCGCGGGTGGCCGGGCCGAGCTGGACCTTGCGGTTCACGTCATACGACAGCCAGGTGTAGCTGACTTGGCCGTTCACCCAGATGCGATCGCCGTACCAGCCGGCGAACAGACCGGCGGTGGTGTCCTTCTGGGTGAAATCGCCACGGCTGTTGCCGAAGTCGGCGTTGAGGCGGCCGAAGCCGGCGAAGCCGCCGACCACCATGCCGTCGCGCGCCCAGTCGATGCCGAACAGGCCGGCCGGCGCCAGGCCGTCGTACAGATCCGCGTGGTCGTAGCGCTGCAGGTCACCGCGGACGCCGCCCCACCAGGACAGGCCGTCGGCCGGACGACCGCCCAGGTGCATGCTGACCTGATCGGCACGCGAACGACCGATGGTCTGTGCCGAGTGGCTCAGCACCTGCTGCAGGCGCGGGGCTTCCAGCACCGAGACCGCGTACTGGCCCAGCAGCTGGTGGCCCGCCGTGGTCGGATGCACGCCATCGGCGAACAGATAGGTGTTGGCCGCATCCGGGCTGACGTAGCTGGTCGGGTTGCAGCCAATGATGCTTGCAGTGGCGTTGTTCGGATCGATCTTGCAGGCGGTGCTGGTGACGTTGGTGAAGCCGTACATCGCCGGGCTGGCGGTTACTTCACGCAGGATGCTGAAGGTATCAAGCGGGATGAACTCGATGCCGGCCTGCTTCAGGCCACCGTACAGGGCCTTGTTGTAGCCGGCCGACAGTGCGGTGGCGGCGGCGGCATTGGGACCACGGAACTGCGGAGTGATGCCCACGTCCGGCAGGTTCGGAACCAGCACGTACTGGGCGCCGGCCTGCTTCAGTGCCCCCACCAGTGCGATCTGGTCCGTGACCGCTGCGCCGATGATGCCCTGCACCTGGGCCTGGGACGCGCCGCCTGCCGCCGCACGGGTGGCCGCGAACAGATCATTGGCGCCTCCCCAGACGGTGTACAGCGCGTTACCGTCAGCCTTGCCGCCGTTGGCGGCAAGGTAACGGGCGGCCTGCGACTTCAGCGACGGAATGGCACCCAGGCCACCCGCTTCGTCGACCGATACGCGGGCGCCACCGACAGCATAGTTGTCACCCTTCTGGCCGTTGCCGTTGGCACCGCCGTTGAGGCCGTAGTAATTGGCGACCTGCTGCGACCACACCCAGCCCGGGTTGGTGGTGAACTGACCGGTGACCGGCTGCACGCCCGGATCAAGCAGCGGGCGGAAATAGCCGGCATCGGTCAGGCTGTCGCCGAAGAACACGGCCTTGGAATACGGGGATTCGCCTGCCATGGCCGGAAGCGCGGCCAGCGCGATCGCGGCCGCCATCAGGGTGCGGATCGGGCGTTTGCTGAGCAGCATGAAAAAACTCCTGTGGGGATATCGTTGAGGACCCGGCGGACGTACGCCGGCGCACGGTGAATGGTTTCACTGCGCCGCGTTTTGCTCACGCTGCGCCGCCGCATGGATTGTCGCCCGATCACCGGAAAACCTGCTGTGCCGGAGCTGGCGCCCCGCTCAATTTGCAAGTGTTCCGATCCCGGCGGGCTATCGGCGACAATGCACGGATGAACATCCAGCTCAATGGCGAACCCCGCGCCCTGCCCGCTTCGGCAACCCTCCACGACCTGCTCGAGGCCGAACAGTTGCTGCAGCGCCGGGTGGCGGTCGAGGTCAACGGCGAGATCGTCAGCCGCAGCCGCCACGGCGAGCACGTCCTGGCCGAAGGCGACGTGGTGGAGATCGTGCACGCGTTGGGCGGGGGCTGAGACCTCCGGGTGGTGCCGGCCGCTGGCCGGCAATCCGACGCTGTCAGGCACCCTGCATGTGCCGGCCAGCGGCCGGCACTACCCTCGCCCTCCTGCGGACAGCACCGCCTTGCGTGATCCCATCTTCAGGCGGATAGGCGATAATCGCGCCATGAACGTTCATGTCTCCCCCGATTCGCTGGTGATCGCCGGCAAGACCTATGGCTCGCGGCTGCTGACCGGCACCGGCAAGTTCAAGGATCTGGAAGAAACCCGCCTGGCCACCGAGGCCGCAGGCGCCCAGATCGTCACCGTGGCGATCCGCCGCACCAACATCGGGCAGAACCCGGGCGAGCCGAACCTGCTCGACGTGCTGCCGCCGGAGCGCTACACCATCCTGCCCAACACCGCCGGCTGCTACACCGCCGAAGACGCCGTGCGCACCTGCCGCCTGGCCCGTGAGCTGCTGGACGGCCATAACCTGACCAAGCTGGAAGTGCTGGGCGACCAGAAGTCGCTGTACCCGGACGTGGTGCAGACCCTCAAGGCTGCCGAGCAGCTGGTCAAGGACGGCTTCGAAGTGATGGTCTACACCTCCGACGATCCGATCCTGGCCAAGCGCCTGGAAGAGATCGGCTGCGCTGCGGTGATGCCGCTGGCCGCGCCGATCGGTTCGGGCCTGGGCATCCAGAACAAGTACAACCTGCTGCAGATCATCGAAGACGCCAAGGTGCCGATCATCGTCGACGCCGGCGTCGGTACCGCGTCGGATGCCGCGATTGCGATGGAGCTGGGCTGCGACGGCGTGCTGATGAACACGGCCATTGCCGGTGCGCGCCACCCGGTGCTGATGGCCAGTGCCATGCGCAAGGCGGTCGAGGCCGGCCGCGAGGCCTTCCTGGCCGGGCGCATCCCGCGCAAGCGCTACGCCAGCGCCTCCTCCCCGGTGGATGGGCTGATCGGCTGATGACCAATCCATTCGACAGCGCCGGTTCCAAGGCTCCGCCCAAGCCCTTCACCGTAAGCGAGGGCCGCCGCGAGGTGCGCAGCTTCGTGTTGCGCCAAGGCCGCTTCACCCCCGCCCAGCAGCGCGCGTTCGACGAACGCTGGCCGCGCTTCGGCCTCGACTACACCGGCCAACCGCGTGACCTGGACGCCACCTTCGGCCGCCCGGCACACAAGGTGCTGGAAATCGGCTTCGGCAACGGTGCCGCGCTGCGCTTTGCCGCCCAGCACGACCCGTCACGCGATTACATCGGCATCGAAGTGCACGCCCCGGGCGTGGGCAGGCTGCTGAACGCGCTGGCCGACGACAACGCCGACCACGTGCGCCTGTACCACCACGACGCGGTGGAAGTGCTGCAGAACGAGATCGCCGATGGCGCGCTCGATGAAGTGCGCATCTACTTCCCGGACCCGTGGCACAAGAAGCGCCACAACAAGCGCCGCCTGCTGCAGCCGGCGTTCGCCGAACTGCTGGTGCGCAAGCTGCGCCCGGGCGGCCGCCTGCACTGTGCCACCGACTGGGAGGACTACGCCGAGCAGATGTGGGACGTGCTCGATGCCACCGCCGGCCTGGTCAACCGTGCCGGCCCGCGTGGCAGCGTGCCGCGCCCGGACTGGCGCCCGCAGACCCACTTCGAGACCCGCGGCCAGAAGCTTGGCCATGGCGTCTGGGACCTGCTGTACGACCGCACCTGACGATCGCCTGAGGACGCCGCGCCCCACATGGATACCGCGCTGACGCTGACCAACGACATGAAGCTCGTGCTCGGGCTGGTCGGCTTCACGATGGCGATGTTCCTGTTCGAGCGCATCCGCGCCGACGTGGTCGCGCTGGTGGTGCTGGTGGTGCTCGGTGTCACCGGGCTGATCGCGCCGGAGGAAATCTTCGGCGGCTTCTCCGGTAACGCGGTGATGAGCATCATCGCCACCACCATCCTCGGTGCCGGCCTGGACCGCACCGGGGCGCTGAACCGGCTGGCCGCGTGGCTGCTGCGACGCGGTCATGGCGTCGAGCAGAGGCTGCTGATGATGACCACGGCCATTGCCGGCCTGAACTCGTCCTTCATGCAGAACCCGTCGGTGATGGCGCTGTACCTGCCGGTGGCTTCGCGACTGGCAGCGCGCACCGGCCTGACCCTGCAGCGCCTGCTGCTGCCGATTTCGGCGGCGATCGTGATGGGCGGTGCGCTGACCATGGTCGGCAATTCACCGCTGATCCTGCTGAACGACCTGCTGGCCTCGGCCAACAACAACCTGCCCTCGGGCCTGGCCACCATCGAGCCGCTGCGCATGTTCGCGCCGCTGCCGATCGGCGTGGCGCTGCTGATCGCCTCGCTGCTGTACTTCCGCTACTACGGCGACCGCAAGCTGATCGAGGAAGAGAACCTGGCCAACGACGGGGTCACCCCGGCGCGCACCGAAAGCTACTTTGCCAAGACCTATGGCATCGAAGGCGATGTGTTCGAGCTGGTGGTCAGTGCCGAAAGCCCGCTGGTCGGCATGACCCTGGGCGAGGCCGAGAACCTGCACGATGCCCCGCTGCTGCTGGCCCTGAAGACCGGCAACGACACGCGCCTGGCGCCGCCGGCGGAGATGCGCATCTGGGTGGGCAGCGTGCTCGGCGCAATGGGTCCGCGCGAGCAGATCAACGACTTCGCGCAGAACCAGTTCCTGCGCATGTCTTCGCGCCTGAAGCACCTGGGTGACCTGTTCAACCCGAGCCGCGCCGGTATTTCCGAGGCGGTGGTGCCGCCGACCTCGAACGTGATCGGCAAGAGCGCGGCCGACCTGCGCCTGCGCAAGGAGCGCGGCATCAGCCTGCTGGCGATCAACCGCGACAAGCAGGTGATCCGCGAGGACGTGCGCGACGTGCAGTTGCGTGCAGGCGACATGCTGGTCTTCCACAGCATCTGGACCGACCTGGCACAGGCGGCCAAGAGCCGCGACTTCGTGGTGGTGACCGACTACCCGACCGGCGAACAACGCCCGCACAAGTTCAAGATCGCCATGGCGATCTTCGCGTTGACCATCCTGATCGCGCTGACCAGCAAGCTGCCGGTGGCGCTGACGCTGATGACCGGCGTGGCCGGCATGCTGCTGACCGGCGTGCTGCGCATGGACGAGGCCTATGCCTCGATCAACTGGAAAACGGTGTTCATGATGGCCGGGCTGATTCCGCTCGGCTGGGCGATGGACTCCAGTGGTGCGGCGGCGTGGGTGGCCGGCCATACCATCGACAAGCTGCCCACCGGCATCCCGGTGTGGGTGCTGGAGGTGGCGCTGGCGCTGCTGACCACGGCGTTCTCGCTGGTGATCAGCCACGTGGGCGCGACCATCGTGATGGTGCCGATCGCGGTGAACCTGGCACTGGCGGCGGGCGGCAACCCGACCGCGTTCGCGCTGATCGTGGCGCTGTCGGCGTCCAACAATCTGATGACGGCCTCCAACCCGGTGATCTCGATGATCACCGGCCCGGCCAACTACACCCCGCGCGAGATGTGGCGGGTCGGCGGCCCGCTGTCGCTGATCTACACCTGCGTGGTGGTGCTGATGATCAACCTGATGTTCTGAGGGGCTTGATCGGCAGGGCTGCGCCCTGCACCTGCAGAAGCCGAAGCAACAGCAACAGCAACAGCGGGCATTCCGTGGGATGGCGGGGCACTGTGGGTTTGCGGGGACGCCGTAAACCCATCCATGGGGGCTTGGTCGCGGCATCCATGCCGCTCACACCCCGCAAACCCACAGTGCCCCGCCTTCGACAGTTTCACGAGGCTGGTGGTGGGTGCCGACCGTTGGTCGGCACGGATCTCGCTCTGGTAGGTGTCGACCTTGGTCGACACGGCTTTTGTAGAGTCGAGCCGTGCTCGACTGTTTCTGGCCTCAAGCCAGGTAAACCTGCCCGTCGCGCACGTCCACCGGCACCACGCGCAGGCGGTCGCCCTTGCAGGGGCCGGCGATGCAGTCGCCGCTGTCCAGCGCGAACGAGGCGCCATGCGCGGCGCAGACCAGGTGGCCTTCACGGCTCTTCAGGAACTGGCCCGGGGCCCAGTCCAGGCGGCGGCCGGCGTGCGGGCAGATGTTCAGGAACGCGCGCACCTGCGCACCGTCGCGGTACAGCACCAGCGATTCGGCATCGCCATCAACCACCGCTTCGACCTCGGCAAACGCGCCATCGGCAATGGCATCAAGGGCGATCAGGGCGGCAGAGGCAGTCATGGCGAAGGCTCGGACAGTAAACCCGCATTGTCGCACGCCCACTCAGGTGACTGGCTGCGACATGAACACAAGTCATTGATCCGTAATAAGCACAGGCTATATTTAACGAGTTTTTCACTCAATGACAGTGGCGCGTCCCGATACTCTGGTTTCGCTGATCCCAGCCTATCGAGCCGCCATGTTCAATCGCGCATCCGCCTTCAACCAGTTCCGCACCCTGTTCGCGCCGCGCAAGCCGCGCCATCCGCTGGTGCGCGTTGCCGTGGGCCTGCTTGGCCTGGCGATCCTGGCCGCGATGGTGTTCATCGGCGTGTTCGTCGGTGCAGCGATGATCCTGGTCGGCCTGGCGTGGAAGCTGCTGGCCTCGCGCAAGCCGGGCGTTGCCCGTCCGGTCGATCCGACCGTGGTCGAAGGCGAGTACCGCGTGGTGCGCAAGCCGGTGCTGCCGGCCTCGCGCTGATGCGGGTCTTCCGCGCCCGCTGACGGCGGGCGCCATGCGTTCTAGACTGCGGGCACGCCCTTCCTGGATGCCCGCATGTCCGATGTCTCCGATGTGATCCCTGCCGTAGCCCTGCCGCGTGTACCGGTGGTGGGCGGTGGCAGTTTCCCCGTGCACCGCATCTACTGCGTCGGCCGCAACTTCGCCGACCACGCCCGCGAAATGGGCGCGGCGGTGCCGGCGGCCGATGACCGTGGCCGCCCGATGTTCTTCAGCAAGCCGGCCGATGCGATCGTGGTCGGCCATGACGACGCCATCCCCTACCCGCCGGCGACCGCCAACCTGCACCACGAAGTGGAGCTGGTGGTGGCGATCGGCCGTGATGCGCCCGCAGGCGAACTGGCCGTGGCCGATGCCGAAGCACTGGTCTACGGCTACGCCGTCGGCCTGGACCTGACCCGCCGCGACCTGCAGGCTGCGGCCAAGGACAAGGGCCACCCGTGGGATGCCGCAAAGGGCTTCGACGCCTCCGCGCCGATCAGCGAAATCGTCCACGCCGAAGAGGTCGGCGACCTGGCCGCGCTCAACCTGTCGCTGGAGGTCAACGGCGAGGTGCGCCAGCAGGCGCTGCTGGACCAGATGATCTGGAACGTGCCGGAGATCCTGCACGAGCTGTCCAAGCTGTGGCAGCTGCGTGCCGGCGACCTGGTGTTCATGGGCACCCCGTCAGGCGTGGCTGCACTGAAGCCCGGCGACCGCTTCAGCGCGCGCCTGGAAAACGTGGCCGAGCGCCACGGCGTGATCGCCGGCTGACATTACCTGCGCTACCCTGCGCGCTGTCCACTTCCCCACCGGAGAAAAACAACAATGGGAATGCTCACCGAGTTCAAGGAATTCGCGATGCGCGGCAACGTCATCGACCTCGCCGTCGGCGTGGTGATCGGCGCGGCCTTCGGCAAGATCGTGACGGCGCTGGTCGAGAAGATCATCATGCCGCCGCTGGGCCTGCTGATCGGCAAGGTGGATTTCTCGCAGCTGGCGTGGACGCTGTCACCGGCCCGCATCGGGCCGGACGGCAAGGAGATTCCGGCCGTGGTGATCGGCTATGGTGACTTCATCAATACGCTGATCCAGTTCGTGATCGTGGCCTTCGCCATCTTCATCGTGGTCAAGGCGATCAACCGCCTGTCGCGCAAGCAGGAAGCGGCACCGGCCGCACCGGCCGAAGAAGTGGTGCTGCTGCGCGAGATCCGCGACAGCCTGAAGAAATAAGGCCGCAGAACGGTAGTGTCGGCCGCTGGCCGGCAATATCGGAACATGCGGAAGCCGGCCAGCGGCCGGCACTACCGCGACTGCGCGAAAGCCCCGCTCCGGCGGGGCTTTCGCTTTGCCGGACATGGCGGAAAACAGCGTTCGCGCCAGCCATGACCTCCCGCCCATGCGCCGGGCTGAACGACTGTTAAGCTCCAAGGCTTGGTCCCTTCCCGGAGCTGTCCATGCGTCGCCGCGTCCTTGCCATCGCATCCTCCCTCGCCCTGCTGGCCGCCCCGGCCTTCGCGGCGCCGCATACCACCACCCTGCCCCCGGCGTCGCTGGCCACCGCCGCACAGCTGCGTGACCAGGCGCTGGCCGATGACACCGGCTGGAAGGTGGTCGAATCGCTCACCACCGAAATCGGCCCGCGCATCGCCGGCAGCGAGGCCGACGCCCGCGCCGTGGCCTGGGCCGAAGCCAAGTTCAAGGCACTGGGCTTCGACAAGGTGTGGAAGGAACCGGTGACCTTCCCGAAATGGGAGCGCCGCAGTGAACACGCTGCCGTGACCGGCAGGAACCCGCAGCCGCTGCAGATCACTGCGCTGGGCGGCAGCCCGGGCGGCACGGTGGAAGCGGAGGTGGTGCGCTTCGCCGATCTGGCCGCCCTGCAGGCGGCACCGGCCGGTTCGCTGAAGGGCAAGATCGCCTTCGTCGATTACCAGATGCTGCCGTTCCGCGATGGCCGCGACTACGGCCGCGGCGGTGCGATCCGCAGCAAGGGACCGTCAGAAGCGATCCGCAAGGGCGCGGTGGGCTTCCTGATGCGCTCGGCCGGTACCGATTCCCACCGCGTGCCGCACACCGGCATCACCCGTTTCGATGATGGCCTGACCCCGGTGCCGTCGGCGGCACTGTCGGTGCCCGATGCCGACCAGCTGGCGCGCCTGCTGGCCCGTGGCAGCACCACGGTGAAGGTGGCGCTGGACTGCGGTTGGGATGGCACGGCCACTTCGTACAACGTGATCGGCGAGATCACCGGCCGCAGCCTGCCGAAGGAAGTGGTGGTGATCGGCGGTCACCTGGATTCGTGGGACCTGGGCACCGGCGCGGTCGATGACGGCGCAGGCGTGGGCATCACCATGGCTGCCGGCCACCTGATCGGCCAGCTCAAGCAGGCACCGAAGCGCACCATCCGCGTGATCGCCTTCGCCAACGAGGAACAGGGCCTCTACGGCGGCAAGGCCTATGCCGAGGCACACGCCAAGGACGTGGCCCTGCACCAGCTGGCCGCCGAGAGCGACTTCGGCGCAGGCCGCATCTACGCCTTCAATACCGGTTCACCGAATCCGGAAGGCTCGCGTGAAGCGACGAAGCAGATTGCCGAAGTAATGAAGCCGCTGGGCATCGAGTACCAGGCCGACAAGGGTGGCCCGGGCCCGGACGTCGGCCCGCTGGCCGCCAAGGGCGGTGCGTGGGCGTGGCTGGCGCAGGACGGCTCGGACTACTTCCACCTGCACCACACCGCCGACGACACGCTGGACAAGATCGACCCGAAGGCACTGGCGCAGAACGTGGCCGCGTATACGGTGTTCGCGTACCTGGCGGCGGAAGCCGATGGTAGTTTCGGCAGCGAAGCCAAGGCGACCACGCCTCCGAACGAGTGATGCGCTGGCGCCGGGCCATGCCCGGCGAGTGCAGCGGGAAGAGCGGTGCGAACCGAGGTTCGCGCCCACCGGGCAATGGCGTGGGTCAGAGCCCTCGCCCTGGCGAGGGATCTGACCCCGATCCTGTCAGCCTTCCCACACGCTGGTGTTGCGCACGCCCAGCAGTTTCGGGTTGAACAGCGGATCCTTGCCGGCCTGGCGATGCTGCTCGTAGTCGCGCAGTGCGGCCAGGGCAGGCCTTTGCAGCAGCAGGATGGCGATGATGTTCAGCCAGCTCATCAGGCCAACGCCGATGTCGCCCAGCGACCAGGCCACTGTGGCACTGTTCACCGCCGAGTAGCCGGTCGCTGCCAGGAACAGCAGCTGGAAGACGCCCATCAGCCACGCCGCCGGCCGATCGCGGCACAGATAGCTGACGTTGGTCTCGGCCATGTAGTACAGCGCGAGGATGGTGGTGAACGCGAACGGCAGGATCGCCAGCGCCACGAACGAACGGCCGAAGCCCGGCAGCGCCGATTCCACTGCATGCTGCACGAAGCGTGGCCCGGCCTCGACGCCGGGCAGATTGCCCAGCAGCAGGCGCGCGTCATCGGGAATGCCGTTCACCGCGGGGTCGTAGACGTTGTACAGGCCGGTGGACAGGATCAGGAAGGCAGTCGCACTGCACACCACCATCGTGTCGATGTAGACCGAGAACGACTGCACCAGGCCCTGCTTGACCGGATGCGAGACTTCCGCGGCGGCGGCCGGGTGCGCCCCACTGCCCATGCCGGCCTCGTTGGACAGCACGCCGCGACGCACGCCCCACTGGATGGCAGTACCGATCATCGCGCCGAACGCTGCATCCACGCCGAATGCACTGCGCAGCACCAGCGTGATCACCTCCGGCAGCTTCTCCGCGTTGAGCACCATCACCAGCGCCGTGACCAGCAGGTAGGCCACGGCCATCAGCGGCACCACCCATTCGGCCACGCGCGCAATGCGCCGCACACCGCCGATGAGGATGGCGCCCAGCACCACCAGCAGAACCGCGGTGGTGGTCATCACCGGCACGTCCCAGGCTTCGTTCACCGCACTGGTGATCGCATTGGACTGGGTGCCGGCCAGCATCGCGCCCGCCAGCACCGTCACCAGTGCGAACAGCACGGCATACCAGCGTTGGCCGAGGCCTTTCTCGATGTAGTACGCCGGGCCGCCACGGTACTGCCCCTTGCCGTCGCGATCCTTGTAGATCTGCGCGAGCGTGGATTCGATGAATGCACTGGACGCACCGAGGAAGGCGACGATCCACATCCAGAAGATCGCGCCGGGGCCGCCGAAGGCGATGGCCATGGCGACGCCGGCGATGTTGCCGACGCCCACCCGGCTGGACAGCGAAAGGGACAACGCCTGGAACGGCGACACCCCGGCATCGGAGCGCTCATGGCGGAACATCAGGCGCAGCATGTCCGGCAATGCACGCAGCTGGATGAAGCGCGTGCGCACGCTGAAGTACAGGCCGGTGAGCAGGCACAACACCACCAAGTAGGGGCTCCAGACGACGCCGAGGATCGTGTTGACGATGGATTCGATGTTCATCGGCGACCTCCTAGAAGAACATGCCCAGGGCAATCTGGGGGCTGACGATATGGCGGGTGTTGCGGCCCGCCACGCTGAATTCCACGCCGGCGATCAGGCCCAGCGTCGGGCTGAAGTGGTACTCCACGGCCGGCGCCAGGGTGATGCTGCGGCTGGCCGGGCGATGTTCTTCGACGCGCTCGACGTGGCCGCTGGCGTTGCGCGCGAAACCACTCAGGCGCTGGCCGGTCTCGCGGCTGGCGGCCACTTCCATCACGCCGACCCAGCGCGGATTGAAGCTGTACTCGGCCCCCACCGACAGGCCCAGCACCGAACCGCGGGAGATGTGTCCCTGGAAGCTGTCATCGGTGCCGTACACGCTGGCCCCGGAGATTGCCGTGCGCGACGGCGCCGGCCCCGCGCTGAGCTGGGCGCGCCAGCGCAGCGGGCGGTCGTTGCCCAGCCAGACCACCTGCTGCACGCCCACTGCGGCGGTGGTGCGCTGCACACCGTCGCCCTGCGCATCGAGCGGATTGCCGGTGACGCGGTCGTGGCTGCCGGTACTGAAGCGCTGCACCAGCGCGACCGAGATGGCCGGACGCGTGCCATCGGCATTGGGCGCCTGCAGCAGGTACTGCAGGCGCGCAGTGGTATCGCCGGCGCGGAAACCACTGCTGCGCGCGCTGCCCTGTTCGGCACGCGATGCACTGAGATTGACCTGGCCCATCACCCGGTCGCTGAAGCCGTAGATGATCGGCACCACCGTGGCCCACGCACCGCTGTGCTGCGCGCTGCCGCGGCGATGGCCGCCATCGTCATACTGATCGCGGCTGTCGACCCGCACCAGGTAGGGTTCGATGTACCAGTTGCCCTGCGGCAGGCCGGCCGGGTTGGGGGTGATCAGCGGACCGGTGAAGTTGACCCCGTCCAGGCTGCGTTCGCCGGCTGCGGCACGGCCGTTGGCAAGGACGCTGGTCAGGACCAGCAATGCGATGAGGATACAGCGTGGGTGATGCATGGCAGCCTCTTCTGGACACCGTGGGATGGAGTTCCACCCTGCGTTGCCGGAAGCGGCTGACCAATAAGGAAACTTTCAAAACGTCATGCGCGCTTGACGCAATGACGAACCCTGGAAGGGGTCAGAGCCCTCGCCCGCGGCGAGGGATCCGACCCGGGATACCAGATCAGCTGCGGCGGCTGGCCCACTGCGCCAGCAGCACCGCCGTGGCCGAGGCCACGTTCAGGCTCTCCACCGCGCCGCTGCCGGGAATCGAGACCTGCAGGTCGCACGCCCCCGCCAGGCCACGGTCCATGCCCTCGCCTTCGGCGCCCATCACATACACCAGGCGTTGCGGCAGCGCGGTGCGGAACACGTCGTCACCGCCCTCCACCAGGGTCGCGGCCAGGCCGAAACCGGCGGCACGCAGCTGTGCCATCGCCTGGGCGGTCTCCGGCAGCTGCACCAGCGGCACCGCCTCGGCACCGCCCTCGGCCACGCGCGCGGCGGCACCGGACAGCGCCAGCGTGCTGCCGGCCGGCAGCAGCAGCGCCTTGGCACCGAAGTGCGCGGCCGAGCGCAGGATCGCGCCGAGGTTGTGCGGGTTGCCCACGCCATCCAGCCACAATGCCAGCGCCGGACCGTCACCGACCTGCTCCAGCCACTGCGACAGCGGCAGCGCCGGTGCGCGCAGCACATCGGCCACCACGCCTTCGTGGTGGGTGGTGCCGGCAAGCTTGTTCAGATCGCCGTCTTCAACCACGCGATACCCCACGCGGTTGGCCACGCACCACTTCAGCAGCGGCTGCAGGCGCGGAATGCGCGCCTCCAGCAGGTACAGCTTGCGCAGCGCCTGCGGCCGCGCTTCGAACGCGGCCAGCACGGCATTGAGGCCGTACAGGCGCAGCTCGTCGCTGCCACCGCGCCCACCACCGCCCGTGGCCGGCACCTCCGGACGCGGCAACGGCGTTGCGCGCGGCGGACGGGCGGACGGGCGGCGGTTGTTCCAAGGGTTGTTCACTTACACACTCTCCTGCTTGCGCTGGCGCCAGAAATCGGCGTTCTTGATGCCCAGGGCATCAGGGTCGAACACCGGATCCAGGCCGAGCTTCTTCTGTCGTTCGTAGTCACGCAGGGCCAGCATCGCCGGCTTCTGGATGATGAGGATGGCAATGATGTTCAGCCAGGCCATCAGGCCGACGCCGATGTCACCCAGCGCCCAGGCCAGGGTCGCATTGTGGAACGCGCCGAACACCACCATGCCGATGATGCCCAGGCGCAGCACCAGCACGGTCAGCGGGCGCTTCCTGTTGTGGTTCACATAGCTGAGGTTGGTCTCGGCCATGTAGTAGTACGCCATGATGGTGGTGAAGGCGAAGAAGAAGATGGCGATGGACACGAACGCCGAACCCCAGCCCGGCAGCACGGCTTCCACGCCGGCCTGGGCGTAACCGGCGCCTTCGGGAATGCCGGCCAGGCCCTGGAAGATCGGCGGGGCGCCAGCACCTACCGGCGAGTACACGTTGTAGGTGCCGCTGGCCAGGATCAGGAACGCGGTGGCGGTGCATACCATCATGGTGTCGAAGTAGATGGCGAAGGCCTGCACGTAGCCCTGCTTGGCCGGGTGCGAGACTTCCGAGGCGGCCGCTGCATGCGGGCCCGAACCCTGGCCGGCTTCGTTGGCGTAGATGCCGCGCTTGATGCCCCACTCCACTGCCAGGCCCATCATCGCGCCGAACGCGGCGTGGGTGCCGAAGGCGCTGCTGAAGATGATGTTGAACATCTCCGGCACGCGGTCGTAGTTGATGATCATGATGACGATGGCCATCAGGATGAAGCCGGCGGCCATGAACGGCACCACCACTTCGGCGAAGTTGGCGATGCGCTTGACGCCACCGAAGATCACCACGCCCAGCAGCAGCGCGACCACGATGCCGATGCCCAGCTTCAACGCCTGCACCGACTCCATGCCGAAGGCCTGGCCATCGAGCGGACCGCACAGGGCGGTGCCACGGCAGGCGTTGATGATGCTGTCGGCGATCGCGTTGGCCTGCACGCCCGGCATCAGGAAGCCGGCGGCGATGATCGTGGCGATGGCGAAGGCCAGCGCGTACCACTTCAGGCCCATGGCCTTTTCGATGTAGTAGGCCGGGCCACCGCGGTAGCGGCCTTCAGCGTCCTTGGTCTTGTAGATCTGCGCCAGGGTGCATTCCACGTACGAGGTGGACGCGCCGAGGAAGCCCATCACCCACATCCAGAAGATGGCACCGGGGCCGCCGAAGGCGATGGCGGTGGCCACGCCGGCGATGTTGCCGATGCCCATGCGGCCGGCCATCGACATGGCCAGGGCCTGGAACGAGGACACGCCGGCGTCGGATTTCTCACCCTTGACGGTGAGGCGGCACATCTCGAGGAAGCCGCGGATCTGCATGAAGCGCGTGCGCAGGCTGAAGAACAGGCCGGCGCCCAGGCACACAAAGATCAGTGCCTTGCTCCAGATGATGCTGTTGATGAAATGTACGGTTGCTTCCACGCGCGCTCTCTCCAGTCGGCGGGTTGTAAGGACGTCCCGTCGGCTGGAGGGGACCGGTCGATTCTCCCTGATCGAAGGCCGCTGCGGTAGCGCCGGATCAATGGGGGCTGCGGGATGGGTGGGAGGGATGGCTGCGCTGACGCCATGATGCCCGGTAGAGTCGACTGTTGGTCGACTGCCGTTGGCCCCGGTCGCAGAAGAGCCCGCGCTGCGCGCGATAGTCGACTGACAGTCGACTCTACCCCCTCCCCCTCCCCGGCTGCTCAGGGCAGCTGGGTGCGTACCCGGGCGAAGCGGCGCAGGTCGCGCAGGACGCCGCGCTTGTAGACCGCACAGCGCTCCACGCCCTCTTCCTGGAAGCCGTTCTTCTCCAGTACACGGGCCGAGCCGAGGTTGAAGTCGACCACGGTGGCCTGCAGCCTGAACAGGCTTAGTTCGTCCATCACCCACGGTGCGAACAGGCCGACCACGCGGGTCATCACGCCCTGGCCCCAGTAGGCCTGGCCCAGCCAGTAACCCAGTTCGGCGGTATGCCCACGCTCGGCCACGCCCTGCTGGGCACCGACGCTGCCGCAGGCCTGGCCGTCGATCTCGATGGCCAGGTTCAGGGTTCCGGGGGCCAGCACGCGGCCGGCGAGGAAGGCCTCGCCATCCTCGCGCGTGTACGGGTACGGGAAGCGATCACGCAGGCCGCGCGATACCTCGGCGTCGTTGGCATGGCGCAGCAGCGATTCCAGGTCTTCCGGGCGCCAGGGGCGCAGGCGGAAACCTTCTCCCTGTAGTGGCGGGGTCAGAGCCCTTTCCGTTCCGGAAAGGGCTCTGACCCCTGGACCGACCCCGTCGGCAGGCCGGTCAGGCATGCCCGCCCACCGAGGGCGATTCGGCTTCCTGCTTCTCCAGCTCGCGCTTCACCGCTTCCGGCGAGCGGGTGTACGGGGCCAGCCGCGCGTAGAACGCCGGCACCACGAACAGCGACAGGAACGTCGAAAGAGTCACGCCGAAGATGATCACGATGCCGATCGTGCCACGGCTGGCCGAGCCGGGGCCACCGGCCACCACCAGCGGAATCGCGCCGACCACGGTGGCGATCGAGGTCATCAGGATCGGGCGCAGGCGCACCATCGCCGATTCGATGATCGCCTCGCGCACGGTTCTTCCGTCGTCGCGCAGCTGGTTGGCGAATTCGACGATGAGGATGCCGTTCTTCGCTGCCAGGCCGACCAGCATGACGATGCCGATCTGGCTGAACAGGTTCACCGTGCCGCCGCTCACCCACAACCCGACCAAGGCACCGAGCACGCCCAGCGGCACGGTCAGCATGATGGTGAGCGGGTGGATGAAGCTCTCGAACTGCGCGGCCAGCACCAGGTAAACCACCAGCAGGGCCATGGCGAAGGTCAGCAGCACCGCGCCACCCGCACTCTGGTACTCGCGCGATTCGCCCTTCCAGTTCACCTGCGCGTACTGCGGCAGTTCCTCGCGGGCCACGTTCTGCGCCCAGGCGATGGCCTCGCCCAGCGGATAGCCCGGTGCCAGGCCGGCGGTGATGGTGATCGAGCGCAGGCGGTTGAAGCGGTTCAGCGTGCCCGCCTCGGCCACTTCACTGAGCGTGACCAGGTTGGACAGCGGCACCAGTTCGCCGGAGGTGGCGCGCACGCGGATCGCAGCCAGGTCGGCCGGGCTGGCACGGCCATCGCGACCGGCCTGGACCAGCACGTCGTACTCCTCGCCGTTGTCGACGAAGGTGGTGACGCGGCGCGAGCCCATCATGGTTTCCAGTGCCGAACCGATCGCGGTGACCGGCACGCCGAGATCCGCCGCACGCTGGCGGTCGATGTTTACCCGCATCTGCGGCCGGGTTTCCTTGTAGTCCGAATCCGGGCCGACCAGGCCCGGGTTGTCGGCCATGCGCAGCAGGATGCGGTCACGCCACTGCGCGATCTCGGCGTATTCCGGGCCGCCCAGCACGATCTGGAACGGCTGGCCGCCACTGCGCACCAGCCCGCCACCCACCTGCGTACGCACGCGCACGCCGCGGATGGTGTCCAGTTCCTTCTGCAGTGCGTTGGCCACGTCCGGCGTGGCCTCGCTGCGCTGGCGCCACGGCTGCAGGAAGATGCTGACGCGGCCGGTGTGCATTTCCTCGCTGGCACCGAAGCCGCCGGGCACGCGCGGGTTAGCACGCACGATCGGCTTGTCGGCGCCCACGTGCGGGGCCAGCAGTGCCTCCACCTGCTGTACCTGCTGCACGGTGTAGTCGTAGCCGGCGCCTTCCGGGCCGTCGATCATGATCTGGAACGAACCGCGGTCTTCGGCCGGCGCCAGCTCCGACGGCAGCAGTTTCAGCAGGCCCCAGCTGGCGGCCAGCGCGGCCACCATCACCAGCAGGTAGATCCAGGTGCGGTCCACGTGATGGTCGAGCACGCGGCCATAGCCGGAGGCCAGGCGCTCCAGGTTGCGGTTGACGAAGCCATGCAGGCCGCGCGGTGCCTGCCCGGTGTGCGGCTTGAGCAGTTTGGAGGCCATCATCGGCGTCAGCGTCAGCGCCACGAACGCGGACAACGCAACCGCTGCCGCCAGCGCCACCGCCAGTTCGCGGAACAGGCGGCCGGTATTGCCTTCCAGGAAACCGACCGGCAGGAACACCGCCACCAGCACCGCGGTGGTGGCGATCACCGCGAAGGCGACCTGCGTGGTGCCACGCTTGGAGGCCACCAGCGGGGGCTCGCCCAGGTCGATGCGGCGCTGCACGTTTTCCACCACCACGATCGCATCGTCCACCACCAGGCCGATGCACAGCACCAGGGCCAGCAGGGTCAGCAGGTTGATCGAGAAATCGAACGCATACAGCGCGATGAACGCCGCGACCAGGCAGACCGGCACCGTTACCGCCGGGATCAACGCGGCGCGGAAACTGCCGAGGAACAGCCAGATCACCGCCAGCACCAGGATCATCGCTTCCACCAGCGTGGCATAGACGCGGTCAACCGCGGCTTCGATGAAGGTGGTGTTGTCGAAGGCGACGAAGATCTGCGTGCCCTTGGGCAGGGTCAGTGCCACCCGCTCGGCTTCAGCGCGCGCGGTACGCGCCACGTCCAGCGAGTTGGCGGTGGAGGTCTTGACGATGCCCAGGCCGATGCCCGGCTCGCCGTTGCTGCGGTAGTACGCGCGACGCTCGGCCGAAGCCAGTTCGATCTTCGCCACGTCGCCCATGCGCACCACGTAGCCGTCGCGGCCCTTGCCCAGCGGGATGGTCGCAAAGTCTTCCGGCTTGATGTAGTTGCGCTCCACGCGCAGGGTGAAGTCACGGTCGGTCGACTCGATGCGGCCGGCCGGCAGTTCCACGTTCTCGTTGCGCAGTGCGGTTTCCACATCGCCAGTGGTCAGCCCGCGCGCGGCCAGCTGGTCACGGTCCAGCCAGATGCGCATCGCATAGCGCTGGCGGCCACCGATGCGGACCTGGGCCACGCCATCGAGGCTGGAGAAACGATCGACCACGTAGCGGTCGGCGTAGTCGCTCAGCTCCAGCGTGTCCATGGTCGAGGACACCATGTTGAACCAGATGATCGGGTCGGCATCGCTCTCGACCTTGGCGATCTCCGGCGGACGCGCTTCTTCGGGCATGCGGTCGGCGACGCGGCTGACCGCATCGCGCACGTCATTGGCGGCCGCTTCGATATCGCGGTTGGAGGTGAACTCGATGCTGACCTGCGAGCGGCCGTTGGTGCTGCGCGCATTGATCGTATCGATGCCTTCGATGCCGGCCAGCGCATCTTCCAGCACCTGGGTGATGCGGCTTTCGATGACCGCCGCCGAGGCGCCGGTGTAGTCCACCGACACCGACACGATCGGCGGATCGATGGCGGGCAGTTCGCGCAGGGTCAGGCGGGTGAAGGACATCACGCCCAGCACCAGCAGCAACAGGCTCATCACCACGGCGAACACTGGCCGCTGGATGGAGATGTCGGACAGCTTCATCCGCCGTGGCCCTCGGCCGCGGCCGGCGCCGGTGCATCCGCCGGTTTGGCACCGCTGGCCGGGGCCGCATCCTTGGCCGCGACCTTCAGGCCCGGGCGCAGCTTGCCGGTGCCATCGACCACGATGCGCTGGCCGGCTTCCAGGCCCTGTTTGATCTCAACCACGCCGGCGCGGCGCGCACCGGTCACCACGTCCACGCGTTCGACGCTGTCGTCGTTCCTGATGCGGTACACGAACGTGTCGCGGCCCACCTGCACCACGGCGATTTCCGGCACCACCAGCGCCGGGCGCTCGGGGCGGAACAGGCGCACGTCCAGCAGCATGCCCGGGCGCAGCGCGTGGTCGCTGTTGGCGAAATCGCCGCGCACGGTCACCGCACGGGTCGCCGGGTCGATGCGTGCGTCGATGGTACTGACCACGCCCTCGAAGGTGCGGCCCGGCCACGCCACGCTGGTGGCGCTGACCTTGTCACCGACGCCCAGTGCGGCCAGTTCCACTTCCGGCACCTGGAAATCGATGTGCATGTGCTCGATGTCGTCGAGCGTGGCGATGACCGTGGTCGGGGTCACCAGCGAGCCCGGGCTGACCTGGCGGATGCCGAGCACGCCGGCGAATGGTGCGCGTACACGGCGATCACCGATGTCGGCCTGCATCTGCATCACGCGCGCCTCGGCGGCATCGCGGATCGACTTCTGCGTATCCAGCGTGGCACTGGACACCAACCGCTGGGAGGCCAGCTCGCGCTGGCGCTTGTACAACTGGTCGGCCTCGTGGAAGGTGGCCTGCGCCTGCACCAGCGCCGCTTCCTGGGCCTGCCCGCGCAGCGTCACGATCGGGGCACCGGCGGCGATGTGCTGGCCGCTTTCGAAATGCACCTTCTCGACGATTTCGCTGACCTTGGCGGTGACGCTGATCGACTCGCGCGCCTTGGCCGTGCCCAGCGCCTGCAGGGTGTCATTCCACTGCGTGGGCTGCACCACCTGCGCCGTGACCGGCACTGCTTCGCCCTGCCGACGCGCGGCGGCCTCCTGTTTGCCTGCGCACCCGGCCAACACGGCCAGGCTGAGGCCAAGGGCCAGGGTCGAAGCGATACGAGCCAACATGAAGGGTCCTGATTGATCCACGGCCGCCGAGTGTAGGCAAGGCCCCGCAGAAGCGGTATGTGCCAAGCGTTTACCATCGTGGAACCGAAGCCGTGATAGCGCCTTGAACCCGTTCCGTGCAAGGCTGCCCTTGGCGGTGTCGGCGTGTGTCGGGTTGTATCCAGCCGTGCACCACGGGCGTTGCCATCGTAGAGTCGAAGCTGCCCGACAGAGGGCGTCGGGCGGGGACGGATCCTGGCGGGGATCCGGCCCCGGTTTTTTTTGCACCCGGCGGATCAGTACCGGTAGTTCACCTTCATCCACAAGCTGCGCCCGGGCTCGTTGATGCGCACCGGGTCGGCCGGGAAGCCGAAGTCGGCACTGCCGGCCAGGTTCAGGTGCTCGCTGTAGGCGCGGTCGAACAGGTTGTCGACGCCCGCGCTGAGCTGCAGCTGCGAACTGAAACGGTACGCGGCGTTGAGCGCGAACGTGGCGAAACCGGCACTCGGCCCCAGGTCCTGCGCAACGACATTGCCTTGGCCATTTGCGACACGATGCTGGTGGTTCACCGCACGCAGCAGTGCCCCGGCGCTCCAGCGCTGGCCTTCCCAGTTCGCACTCAGGCGCGTTTCCAGCGGCGGCATCTGCGGCAGCGGACGCTGCTGGTCGCGGTTCTCGCCCCAGGCATAGGCCAGCGTGCCCCCCAGTTTCCACTGCTCGGCCACGCTTACCTCCAGCCCCGCCTCAGCACCGGCGATGCGCGCGTCGACATTGCGGGCCTGGCTCATGCCCATCATGCCGCTGCCGTGGTACGTGAACAGGATGTAGTCCTGGATCTGCCCGGCGTACGCCGAAACCCACGCCTGCACGCGCGGTCCCTTGTACTGCAGGCCGACGTCGAGCTGGGTGGTGCGTTCGGGCTGCACGCCGGTGAACGCGTTCACTGCGCCGGCCGGGCCATGGTTGGGCGAGAACAGCTCCCAGTAGTCGGGCATGCGTTCACTGTGGCCGAGCCCGGCGTACCAGGTCAGGCCGTCGGCCAGATCCTGCTCGTAGCGCAGGAAGCCGCTGCCGAGCCAGTCCTTGCGGCGCTGGCCCGCAGTCGGATTGGGCCTGTTCCCCATCATTCCGCGGATCGATTGCCGCTCATCTCGGACGCTGGCGCGGTCGATGCGCAGGCCGCTGATCCAACGCTGATCGGTGCCGGCGCCGAGGGTCAACTCGGTGAACACGCCATAGCGGCGGAAGTGGGCATCGGTCCCCCAGGCGGCCTGGCGGTAGGTGTCGCGGCCCATGCCCATGCGGCCACGATGGCGGCTGTCTTCGCCGTCCACACCCGCCACCAGTTGCACGTCCTGCCAGTGCCACTCGGAACTGACCCGGCCGCCCTGGGTACGGCGGTCCACGTTCGACGCCATCGGCATCGGCATCATGCTGTTGGGATTCGGCGTGCGCAGCGTGTAGTTATCCATCACGTGGTCGGCTTCGTTGTAGTACACGTTGGCCTGCAACGTGTCCCACGCACCGGGCAGATTTCGTTTTTCGAAGCGCGCGGCATAGCTGGTGCGTTCGAACGCGGCACCGTCCATGCCGCGCCCGGCGTAACGCGCGATGGCATCGCCGGCACCGGCGGAAATCTCCAGCAGCGTGTCGGCATCCGGCGTCCAGCCGATGGCCACGTCGCCATTCCACTTGCGCCACTTCGACGGCACCACGTCACCGTGGCCGTCCTTGTAGTCATCGGCCTCGGAGCGGTTGCCGCTGGCGCGTACATAGCCGGTCGGATTGCCCAGGGTCAGGTCCAGTACCTGGTCATTGCGGTTGCGCGAGCCGACCAGCGCACTGGCATCGGCACGCACGCCGGGTTCATCGAAGCGCGGGGTGTCGCGCTCGAAGCGCACGGTACCGGCCGAGGCACCTGCGCCCCAGCGCACGCTCTGCGGGCCCTTGATGATGGTCAACCGGTCGAAGCTTTCCGGCGCGATGTAGGACAGCGGATTGTCCATGCGCGACGGGCAGGCACCGATCAGGTTGCCGTCGTTGCTGAGGATGTTCAGGCGCGAACCGAACATGCCGCGCAGCACCGGGTCGCCGTTGGTGCCGCCGTTGCGGATGGCAGAGAAGCCGGGAACGGTTTTCAGGTAATCGGCACCATCACTGGCCGGCACCGGCTGCCGCGGCAGGCGCGGATCGGTCACCCAGTGCAGCGGCGAGGACGGTGCGGCGGCGGTGACCACCATCGTGTCGAGGGTACGCGCCTCGTCGGCGGGCGCAGCGTGGGCCAGTGACGCGGCCACGGCCAGGCCAAGGGCAACCGGCAGGCGCGCGCAGGCGCCCGCGGGGCGGGAAGTCATTTTCATCGGAACAGCTCCAAGGTACGCACGCGCGCACGGCGCCCGGTCAGGCGCGTCGTGCGGCAGATTCACGGGGATATCAGCGGACGATGGAGACGCGCGGTGGCCCACGTGCGGCATGTGCGGGCCAGTGCGGTGCGGGCAGCACCCGTTGCGACCACGGGAACACCAGGCGCGGCCGCCACAGCAGCGGCAACAGCAGCACCAGCACCGCCAGCCATGGCAGCAGGCGCATGGCCAGTACGCAGTATTCGCAGGCTTCGCCATGCATGGCGTGGGGATCGGCCGGGCGGTCAGGCGCTGCCGGCGCGGCGCCGTGCTGATCGTGCCCGGCCATGGCCATGTCATGCATGTCGTGGCCCATGGCGGCGTGGTCCATGGCCGCCATTGCGGTGTGGTCCATCGGCGGCGCCTGCAGCGCGCGGCTGACCAGCGGCGCAAGCACCATCAGCAGCGTCGCCAGGATGGCGAGCTGGAGCAGAAGACGCTGCGGGCGGGGCAGGCGGGTCACCCCGCTAGTGTAGAGGCGGGTCCAGGGTTGCCCGTGCGACGAACCGTCGCAGGAGGGGGTTTATCGGCAGGGCTGCGCCCTGCACCCGCTGCGAGCTGGAGCAACAGCAACAGCCGAAGCAAAAGCGGGCTTCCTGTGGGTAGGCGGGGTGGGTCCGGTTGCGGGAGACGCCGTAAACCCATCCTTGGGGGCTTGGCCGCGGCATCCATGCCGCGGACACTCCCGCAACCGGACCCACCCCGCCTTCGACAGATCTCTGCGATCTGCAGTAGATCCACGCCATGCGTGGATGAATCTCAATCGGAATCGAATATTTCGAACTGGAATCGAAAAGCATCCACGCATGGATCTATCGTGTCGACCAAGGTCGACACCTACCAACAGCCGCCGGAATCTGTCAGAGGTGGGGCGGTGTCGGAGTGCGGGGTGTCAGCCGCATGGATGCGGCTGCCAAGCTTACAGGGACGTACTTGCAGCGTCCCCGCACTCCGACACCGCCCCGCCAACCCACGGAATGCCGCTTCTGCTGTTGCTGTTGCCTTTGTCCGCAGCAGGTGCAGGGCTGCAAGCCCTGCTCGACCAACCCCTCACACCGTGATGGTCTGGGTCAGTGACTCCCACGTCGGCGGCACCGGCCACGCGGCGGCCTGGTTGCCATCCAGCACCCTGCGCAGATCGCGCGGATCAATCTGCGGTGCCAGCACGTGCACCAGCTCCAGCGCGTAATCGCGCAGCACCCGGTCGCGCGGCAACACCGCCCAGGCAATGCACTCGCTGATCGGGTCCGGCGCCGGCCACGAGCGCAGGTCTTCGTCGCTGGAACTGACCGCCATCTCGGCCAGCAGGCCTACGCCCAGACCGGTACGCACATAGGTCTTGATCAGGTCCGCATCGAGCGCGGTCAGCGCCAGGTCCGGCGCCAGGCCGTTTGCAGCGAAGGCGCGCTGCAACGAGGAATTCGGGCGGGTCGAGGATTCGTAGCTGATCAGCGGCTGCCGGGCCAACGCGGCCAGGTCCGGCGCGCGGCCGGCGCGGTCCAGCGGGTGCCCCTTGGGTACCACCACCAGGCGTCGCCAGCGGAACAGCGGCACCGCGATGCCATCGGTGGGCTCACTGCCGGCGGTGCTGATGATCGCTATATCCGCGTCACCCTGGTTCAAGCGGTCCAGCGCGTCGGTTTCACCGGCCTGCTGCAGGTGCACGCTCACCTGGGGATAGGCCTGCTTGATCGCTGCCACCGCCGGCGGCAGCACGAAGCGCGCCTGCGTGTGGGTGGTGGTCAGGATCAGCTGGCCCTGGCTCTCGCGGCGCTGGTTGGCCGCGTAGGTGCGGATGTTGTTGGCCTCGGCCAGCACCGCGCGGGCGCGGGCGATCACCTCGGTACCGGCCGGGGTGACCGACTCCAGGCTGCGGCCCTTGCGCACGAACAACAGGAAGCCGAGCTCGTCTTCCAGCTGCTTGAGCTGCTTGGACAGGCCGGGCTGGGTGGCGTGCACGCGCGAGGCGGCCAGCGTGATGTTCAGCTCGGCGTCGGCGATGGCGACCAGGTAGCGCAGCTGGGTCAGCGTCATGGGAGGCGGGCGGCGTGGGGCGGAGGTCCACTCTAGGGTCAATTGCCGTCACCAGCTTATAACCAAAGGTTGTTTAAGAAAGGTATCTGGTCATTTCCGGGCGTCATATGCCGGCGCTACGGTCAGCCGGCAGCCGCTGGCCTGAACAGCCAGCCCTCCCCTTCTGCCCGCCGGCGTCCGGCGCGGCCCTGTTTCCGGAGCGCTTCCATGGCCCTGTACGACTCCATCCTCGATACCGTCGGCAACACCCCCATCGTCAAGCTGCAGCGCCTGGCGCCGCCGCAGGTCAGCGTCTACGCCAAGGTCGAGTCGTTCAACCCGGGCGGCTCGGTCAAGGACCGCCTGGCGCTGGCGATCATCCTCGACGCCGAAGCACGTGGCCTGCTCAAGCCGGGCGACACCATCGTCGAAGCCACTTCTGGCAACACCGGCGTGGCGCTGGCGATGGTCGCCGCCGCGCGCGGCTACAAGTTCGTGGCGACCATGGTCGAGACCTTCTCGGTGGAGCGCCGCAAGCTGATGCGCGCCTATGGCGCCAAGGTGATCCTGACCCCAGCCGCCGAACGCGGCAGCGGCATGGTGCGCAAGGCGCGCGAACTGGCCGAGCAGCACGGCTGGTTCCTGGCCAGCCAGTTCGCCAACCCGGCCAATCCGGCGTATCACCGCAACACCACCGCCGCCGAAATCCTGCGCGACTTCGCCGGCAAGCGGCTGGACTACTTCGTCAGCGGCTGGGGCACGGGCGGCACGCTCACCGGCGTGGGCGAAGTGCTGAAGGTCGCGCGTCCGCAGACCCGCATCATCGCCACCGAGCCAGCCGGCGCCGCACTGCTGAAGGGCGATGACTGGAAGCCGCACAAGATCCAGGGCTGGACCCCGGACTTCGTGCCCGACGTGCTCAACCGTGATGTGGTGGATGAACTGGTGACGGTGGAAGATGACCGCGCGATCGCCACCGCGCGCCGACTGGCTGCGGAAGAAGGCATCTTCGTCGGCATCTCCGCCGGCGCTACCGTGGCCAGCGCACTGGATGTGGCCGCACGTGCCGAACCGGGTTCAGTGATCCTGGCGATGCTGCCGGACACCGGTGAACGCTACTTCTCCACGCCGCTGTTTGCCGACGTGAATGAGGGTTCCGACGACGACTGGCTGGCCGGCCTGCCGTGACACCCGGGCTCAGAGCCCTTTCCATCCGGAAAAGGCTCTGACCCCATCCTGTTGCATGCCCAGGGTCGGATCCCTTTTCCGCAGGGAAAGGGCTCCGACCCCCTTCTGCTTCAGCCTGCATGAAGGCGTCGCCCGCCATCGTGCGTGAAGGCCGTCGGATCGCAGCGCGTGAGACGGTCATGACGCAGTATCGATGCCCTGTCCCCTACCGTGGGAACAGCCGGCGCAGATGCTGCGCGGATCACCTCACAGGCAGGAGACGGACGCATGAAGATCGAAGTTTGGCAGGGCGACATCACGACCCTGGCGGTGGATGCGATCGTCAACGCGGCCAATGAAACGCTGCTCGGTGGTGGCGGTGTCGACGGCGCGATCCATCGTGCGGCCGGGCCCGCGTTGCTGGCCGAATGCGGGCAGCTGCCGGAGCTGCGCCCGGGCGTACGTTGCCCGACCGGCGAAGTGCGCGCTACCAGTGCTTACGCTTTGCCTGCACGCTACGTACTGCACACGGTGGGCCCGGTCTGGCACGACGGCCAGCGCGATGAACCGGCGTTGCTCGCCAACTGCTACTGGAAGTCGCTGCAGCTGGCCGAATCGCTGGGCGTGCAGTCGATCGCATTCCCAGCCATCAGCTGCGGCGTATACGGCTATCCGCTGTACCAGGCCGCGCAGATCGCAGTGACCGAAACACTGGCCTGGCAGCGCAGCCATGCGCAACCGATGCGCATCGTGCTGGTGGCGTTCAATACCGCTACGGCCAAGGCCTACCAGCAGGCGTTGAGTGCCGCCGGGCAAAGCGCCGACAGCGAACCGCGCGGGTCGATGCTGCCGCCCCTGGGTGACGCGGGTTTTGCCGCCGCGCATTGAATCGCGGCGCAGCGTGGAAAGGAAAAGGCCGGGCATTGCCCGGCCTTCTCAGTTGCACCGTTGATGTCATCCACGCATGGCGTGGATCACGCTCAACGACTGGCAGCTTCCACCGCAGCGGCGTCATCGGCCACGGCGGCTGCAGCGTCGGCAGCGGCACGTGCAGCCGAGGCGGCAGCACCCTCGGCGCTGGCCCCTTCCACCTGCACGCGCACCTCGACCATGCCTGCGCCATTGTTCAGGCTGGACACGTCGACGGTGTAATGACCGGCCGGCAGAGTCTCCTCCAGGCGCGAGTTGGTACCGTTGCCACCGTCGTCATCGGTCAGCTCGACATCGCCACCGACCACGCGCAGCACGGTATCGACCTGGCTGGAAATCGCATCCAGGCGCACGTCGGCCGGCCGGTCCAGGGTCAGCAGGAAGCGGCGACGGCCTTCGTTGTCCAGCATGGTGTACACGCTGCCCGACTTCGGCAGGGCGGTGCCATCGCGCTCGACCAGATTCCCCGGCAGTTCGATGCGGGAGGCAGACAGGGTGAACATGCCATTGACACCGCTGCCGAGGCCGCGCGCGGTCAGGGTGTACTTGCCCGGCTTCAGCGACAGGGTCAGCCGCGAGTTGGTGCTGTCGTTGCCATCGTCGTTTTCGGCTTCAACGCCCTGGCCCGACAGCTTCAGCACCGGATCGAAGACATCCGACACCAGGCGGATTTCGTACAGGCCGGCCTTGTCCACCTGCAGGGTGTAGTCCTGCGAGTCACTGGCCAGCATGTCCACGATTTCGCCACTGCCCGCCAACGGCTTGCCGTCGTAAGGTTTCAGCTTCTCGGCTCGCAGGCGATACGGACCAAAGGCGGTCGGGCCATCGGCATTGACCGCCACCTGGTAGGTGCCGCCGCCATTGGCACGGAACGCCAGCGAGACGTCGCCTTCGCGTTCGTAACCGGTGTTGCTGGTGGAAACAAGACTGCCGTTGTTGAACACGGCGATCGAGCCGCTGAGGGCACCAGTAAGTTTCAGGCCGACCAGATCCTTGTCTTCCAGCTTGATCTGGTAGAGCTGGTGATGGCTGCCATCATTGAAGTTGATGCCGCTGCGCGAGGTGATCTCGCCGGACACCGGCTTGTCGAAATCGAGCGACGCGGCCTTGCCTGCCTCTGCGCCGCCGCCGATACGGTTGCACCCGCCGGCGACCAGGACCGTGGCGACGGCCAGTGTGATTGCTGCCAAACGCATGTTGTTTCTCCTTGGCCTTCCATGTGGTTCCCGCGTACCGGCCGGGCACGCGGGGGCGGAAAAGATACCCGCAAAAGCAAACGCCGGCGTGATGCCGGCGCTGCCTTGTTCATCCAGCGATGGGACGGATCAACCGTTCCACTTGCCCAGCGCAGCCAGGCCGTTGTCCTTGGCACGCTCGTACACGGTCTTCTGGGCGGCTGCGTAGTTGCCCTTCATGTCCTTGGCCCACAGCTTCAGCGCGGCCTGCTGCATGGCGCGGCCGTAGGAGAAGCTCAGCGGCCACGGCAGGTTGCCCAGCTGGTTCATCGCGTTCAGGTGCTCGGTGGACTGCTCGTCGCTCTGGCCACCGGACAGGAACACCACGCCCGGCAGGATGGCCGGCACGGTGCTCTTCAGGCACATCACGGTCGACTCGGCCACTTCCTCGACGTCGGCCTGCTCATCGCAGTTCTTGCCGGAGATGACCATGGACGCCTTCAGGATGGTGCCTTCCAGCAGCACGTTCTGCTGGTACAGCGCGTCGAACAGCGAACGCAGGGTGGCTTCGGTGACTTCGTAGCAGGTCTCGATGTCGTGGTCGCCGTCCATGATCACTTCCGGCTCGACCATCGGCACCAGGCCGCATTCCTGGCACAGGGCGGCATAACGGGCCAGCGCATGGGCGTTGGACTCGATGCAGGTGCCCGACGGAATGCTCTCGCCGATGTTGATGACCGCACGCCACTTGGCGAAGCGCGCACCCAGCTTGTAGTACTCCTGCAGGCGCTCGCGCAGGCCGTCCAGGCCTTCGGTGACCAGCTCGCCCGGGCAGCCGGCCAGCGGGTGCGCACCCTTGTCCACCTTGATGCCCGGAATCATGCCGTGGTCGGCCATGTACTTGGCGAACGGCACGCCGTCCCTGGTCGACTGGCGGATGGTTTCGTCGTACAGGATGGCGCCGGAAATGTGCTCGTTGAGCTTCGGCGTGGTCAGCAGCAGCTCGCGGTAGGCACGACGGTTCTCCTCGGTGTTCTCGATACCGACGCCGGCGAAACGCTTGGCGATGGTAGCGGTGGATTCGTCGATCGCGATGATGCCCTTGCCCGGGGCGACCATGGCCTGGGCGGTTTCGGCCAGCTGTTCGATGCTCATGTATTTCCTGTGGCGGGTGCGGGAAAAACGTAAGTATAGCCCCGCTGCCCGTTGCCCCGGTGTCGAGGCCAGGATGGAAACGATTCCAATGTCCGCGCAGGACAAGGGATGTCCTGCGGCATGGGGTCAGAGCCTCTTTGGGAATCTGACCCCGGGTCGGATCCGCGCAGCGGCTCCGACCCAAGACCGACTGGGTTTACAGATCGCCCAGCCCAATGGCGCGGCCGTCTTCACCCACTTCCAGCAGGCGCAGGGTATTGGTGGCACCGTGGGTTTCCATGTGCTCGCCGCTGGTGAACACGACGCGGTCGCCGGCCTGCAGCAGTTCGGCTTCCACCAGCAGGCGGATGCTGCCGCGCGCGGCTTCGCGCGGGGTCAGGCCGCGGCTGTCGAAGTTGATCGGGAACACATCGCGCATCAGCGCCATCTGCCGGCGCGCGCCGTCATGGCGGGTCACCGCGAACACCGGCGCCTTGGCGCGGAAACGCGACAGGTAACGCGCGGTGCCACCGGACTCGGTCATTGCCACGATCGCGCGCACGCCCACGTGCTGGGACAGGAACATGGTGGCCATGGCAATGGCCTGGTCGGCACGCTCGAGGTTGCGCGGCGAAGCGTTGAAGTCGGTCTCGGTCTGGAACTGGCGCTCGGCCCCCAGGCAGATGCGCGCCATTGCTTCGACCGCCTTGACCGGCCAGGCACCTGCAGCGGTCTCGGCCGACAGCATCACCGCATCGGTGCCGTCGATGACCGAGTTGGCCACGTCCAGCACTTCGGCACGGGTCGGAATCGGGCTTTCCACCATCGACTGCAGCATCTGCGTGGCGGTGATCACCACCTTGTTCTGTGCCAGCGAGGCCTTGATGATCTTCTTCTGCAGGCCCGGCAGTTCGGCATCGCCGATCTCCACGCCAAGGTCGCCACGGGCGACCATCACCACGTCGCTGGCCTCGACGATTTCTTCCAGGTTCTCGATGGCCTCGGTGCGCTCGATCTTCGACACCAGCGCAGCATCACAGCCATGCGAGCGGGCGATGTCACGCGCATCGTTCATGTCCTGTGCGTTGCGGCAGAACGACACGGCGATGAAGTCGACACCGATCTTGGCGACGATGCCGATCAGTTCCTTGTCGCGCTCGGTCAGCGCGCCCAGCGAGAGGCCGCCGCCCTGCTTGTTCAGGCCCTTGCGGTCGGACAGCACACCGTCGTTCAGTACGGTATTGATGATGCGTTCGCCCTGCACCTCCACCACCTGCAGCTGCATCAGGCCGTCGTCGAGCAGCAGGACGTCGCCCGGACCCACGTCCTGCGGCAGGCCGAGGTAGCTCACACCCACCTGGGTGGCATCACCCGGGCCGGCGCTGATGCTGGCGATCAGGTCGAAGCGGTTGCCCGCCTTCAGCTGCACCTTGCCTTCTGCGAAGCGCTCGATGCGGATCTTCGGGCCCGGCAGGTCGGCCAGGATGCCCACTTCCACGCCGACGCGGGCGGCGGCGGCACGCACTTCGGCGGCACGCTTGGCCTGGCCGGACGGGTCACCATGGCTGAAGTTGAGGCGCACCACGTTGACGCCGGCGCGGAAAAGATCCTCCAGCACGCCCGGCGGATCAGTGGCCGGACCGAGGGTGGCAAGGATCTTGGTGCGACGCTGACGCTCGAACATGGTGAATGGGCCTCTCCCGATAAAGAACGGAAATTAGCACATCCTTCACGCCGCATGTATACGGTTACAGCCTTGTGCTGCCTGACTTCGCGGGTCATGGAACGGACATCACCCGGACATACGCTGGCGCAGGGTGTTCTGTAGAGCCGGGCCATGCCCGGCTGCACCGTGGGCCGCAATCAGCCGAGCGTGGGGCCAGCTCTCCAGGCGGGGTGGCTAGGCCAACAGCGTCGTCAGCTGTGCCGGCTCGCGAGCCAGCTGGCCCGCACCGGCTTCGGTCAGTTCGGCCTCACCGCCAAAGCCCCACAGCACGCCCACGCTGCGCAGGCCGTGGTGGCGTGCGCCCTCGATGTCCATGCGGCGGTCGCCGATCATCCAGCACTGTGCGGGCTGCAGCTGCAGGCGGCGCAGTGCCTCCCCGACCAGCTCGGGCTTGTGGCTGCGCGAGCCGTCCAGGGTCGAACCGACGATCTCCTCGAACAGCCCGCCAAACGGCAGGTGCGCAAGGATGCGGCGCGCATGCGGCTCGTTCTTGGCGGTGACCACCGCCAGGCGGTGGCCTCGGCCATGCAGCGTGCGCAGGGTGTCTTCCACCTGCGGGTACACCGTGTGTTCGCGCCAGCCTTCGGCGTCGAAGCGCTCGCGGTAATAGCCCACCGCCTGCTCCACCCGCGCTGGTTCGACGAACAGTGGCGTGAAGGTGGTACGCAGCGAAGGACCGATCCAGCCCAGCAGCGTCTCCTGCGGCGGCACCGGATGGTCCATCTTCAGCAGCGCATAGGCGATGCAGGCGGTGATGCCCACCTGCGAGTCGATCAGCGTGCCGTCCAGGTCGAAGAACAGGACATCCTTGCTGTGCCCGGCACTCATGCGCCGCGCGCGTCGAGTGCGGCCACCGCCGGCAGGGTCTTGCCCTCCAGGAACTCCAGGAACGCGCCGCCGCCGGTGGAGATGTAGCTGACCTGCTGGGCGATATCGAACTTGTCGACCGCCGCCAGGGTGTCGCCGCCACCGGCGATGGAGAACGCCCTGGAGCTGGCGATGGCGCGGGCCAGCGCTTCGGTGCCCTTGCTGAAGGCCTCGAACTCGAACACACCGACCGGGCCGTTCCAGACCACGGTACCGGCCTTGTCGATCAGCTGCGCGTACTGCGCCGCGGTCTGCGGGCCGATGTCCAGGATCAGATCATCTTCGGCAACGGCGTCGACTGCCTTCACCTGGGCGACCGCGTCGGGCATGAACTGCTTGGCGGTCACCACGTCCACCGGCAGCGGGATGTCGGCGCCGCGCGCCTTGGCATCGGCCACGATCTTCTTCGCGGTGTCCAGCAGGTCCGGCTCGTACAGCGACTTGCCGACGTTGTAGCCGGCGGCAGCGATGAAGGTGTTGGCGATGCCACCACCGACGATCAGCTGGTCGACCTTGCCGACCAGGTTGGCCAGCAGTTCCAGCTTGGTGCTGACCTTGCTGCCGGCGACGATGGCCAGCAGCGGCTTGGCCGGTGCATCCAGCGCCTGCGCCAGTGCGTCCAGTTCGGCCATCAGCAGCGGGCCACCGGCAGCAACCGGGGCGAAGCGGATGACACCGTGTGTGGAGGCCTGCGCACGGTGCGCGGTGCCGAAGGCGTCCATCACGAACACATCGCACAGGGCGGCGTACTTCTTCGACAGGGCTTCATCGTCCTTGCCCTCGCCGACGTTCATGCGGCAGTTTTCCAGCAGCACCAGCTGGCCCGGCTGGACCTCTACACCGTCGACCCAGTCGCGCACCAGCGGAACCTCGCGACCGAGCAGCTCGGACAGGCGCTGGGCCACCGGCGCCAGCGAATCGGCTTCGCTCCACACACCTTCCTTCGGGCGCCCCAGGTGCGAGGTGACCATCACCGCCGCGCCCTGCTCCAGCGCGCGCTTGAGCGTCGGCAGCGAAGCGGTGATGCGCTGTTCGGAAGTGATGCGGCCATTCTCGATCGGCACGTTCAGATCCTGGCGGATCAGCACGCGCTTGCCGGAGAGGTCGAGGTCGGTCATGCGGACGATGGACATGGGCAACTCTTTGGCTCGGGGACGGGATGCCGGAATGCGGCAGGCGGCCATTGTATCGGGTGCGGGTGGTGGGAGGGTCGATGCCTGCGGCAGGCAGAGGCGTAACTGCAACTGCAACTGCAACTGCAACTGCAGCAGCAACAGCACAGCCAGAGCCAAAGCGCTGGCGCTTCGTGGTGCCGTGAGTGGGCCGGGGCGGTGTGGGCTCGCGGGGGACGCCGTGAATCCATCCCTGGAGGCTCGGGCGCGCCATCCATGGCGCTTACGCCCCCGCGAGCCCAGACCACCCCGGCCTCGACAGGTTCATGAGGCGGAGCGGACGGCGAAAGCAAAGGCGGTTTCTGGTGTCGGAGGGAGATGGAAGGTTGAGCCGAGCTGATGCTCGGCTGGAGATCTCGTGGAGAGCAGCCGAGCGTGGGCCCGGCTCTAGAAAGAGCGCCCAGCCAAGCAGCTGTTGCTCTTCTTTTTTTCTTTCCGTGGGTGGACGCACACGGAAACTGTCAGAGGCCGGGCGGGTGGGCTGGGCAGGGGTATCCGCGCCATGGATGGCGCGGCTAAGCCTCCAGGGACGGATTCACGGCGTCCCCTGCCCAGCCCATCCGCTCGGCCCATCCCCGGGATCGCGCTTTGCAGCCACCCCCGAGGGGCTGCGCCGTTCGCTGGAACCTATTCCGAAGGCGCCGGCTTCTGCCGAAGCAGGCTGACCGCCAGGCCGCCAACAACCAACACACCCAGCCCCAGCAACGCCCACAGCAACCACGCCTTCCAATCGTGCTGCGGCTTCAGCGCCGCGTCACCGGCCAGCGGCTCCGGGCTGCCCTCCAGGCGCGCCAGCGTCGGCTGCCACGACGGATCATTGCGCTGCCGCAGTTCCTCGATCAACACACCGATCGGCGCTTCCATGCGGCGCGCGGTCGCGCTGCCCACTGCCAGTGCATACGGCGCTGCCCCCTGGCTCAGGAACACCAGTACTTCCGGCTGGTAGCCCAAGCGCAGGGTCGGTGCGGTCGCAGTTTCCGCCGGGTTCGCCACCAGCTTCCAGTAGCGGTCACGATGCACGCCCCCCAGCGGCTGGGCCGCTGATTGCTGGCGCTGGCCCTGCGCGCCCTGCTGCAGTTGGTACGCAATCCATGGCGCACTGCGGCGCTGCCATTCCGCACTCTCGTCATCGCGGCTGAACAACGTCCACTGCACCAGGCTGTTGTCGGTGCTGGTCACATCCGCGCGCGCTACCGGGAAACGGCCGTCGAGTTCGAAGGTGTATTCACCCTTGCCCTTCGAGGTCGGTTCCAGCGACAGCCACTCCCACGGCAGCGTGGCCGGCGCCGGCGGCAGCTCGGCCAGCACGCTGCGCAGCGTCGGCAGGCGCGTATCGCCCTGCGCCAGCACGCGCAGATAGCGCGCCTCGCCGTCCACCTGCAGGCGGCGCTGCAGCAGGCGCTTGCCAGCACGCTGCAGGTCGACCAGCGGGATGTCACGCCCGATCGGACGCCAGTGCTGCAGGTCGTCGCTGGCATCCAGCTGCACCTGCGCCTGCAACGGCTGTCCGCTGTCAGCCCAGTCCAGCACCAGTGCCGCCAACGGTTGCTGGCCGAGCACGCTGGCATCGATCAGCCAACCACCCTGCCCGTTCGCTGCCGCACCGCCGCTCACGCGTGCTTCGACGCGACGGACACGGCCATCGGTATCGCGCTCGGTCAGCAACTGCAGATCGTTGCGCTGTGCTTCGGCCAGCGGCGGCAGCGCGAACCACGGCAGCTCACGCTGCACCGGCGGCTGTGCCAGCGGCTGGTCCGGCGCCAGCAATGCCGATGGCAACGATTGGCCGGCGGCGTTGAACACCTGCAGGTCACCCAGGTCTGCGGCACCTGCACGGCGATAGATCGCCGGCTCCAGAACCACCCTGTACGCACCGGACTGTGCGCTGGACAGCGTCAACGGCCACTGCTCGGCGTACTGCGTGCGGTAGTCGGCGGCCTGCACCGCGACGGCGGCCAGCATGCCGAACATCGCCGGCAGCAGCGCCCTGCTCCACTTCCTCATTGTTTTTCCTCCACGGACGGCGCCGCGCTGGGCGGTGCCGGTGCCAGATAACCCACGACCGTGCACAGCAGGCCGTAGGCGATGAACGATGCGATGCCCAGCAGGTTGCCCAGGTGCTGGCGATCGACGATGACCAGCTTGGCCAGCACCACGCCCATCAGCACGGCACCGACCATCCACAACACGCGCTGGCCACGGCGCGATCCCCATACCCAGGCAATCACGCCAAGCACGCTCCACAGCACGGTCAGGCTGGTCTGCGCCAGGCTGGAACGCATCATCGACGCACTCCACGACAGGCCGCCCCACTGATGCACGCCATGCAGCACCACGCTGGTCAGCGCGACGAACGTTGCCAGTGACAGCAGCGGCATGCGGATTCCCGACAGGGTCTTCGGCGCCTGATCGCTGTACAGCCAGCGTGCAAGCAGCAACAGGCTCAGCCACTGTCCGAGCTCGGCCGGATTCAATACCGGCAGCCAGAGCAGCGGCGCAGCATCGCCCGGCAGCAGCTGTCCGAACAGCCAGCCGATCGACAACAGGCCGAACAGCACGCACTGCAGCGGCTGGCGCACGCGATCGAACGCTGCACCCAGCGGCCAGCGAAGCGCATTCCAGCGCCACAGCGACAGCGCCGCCATCAGCAGCCACGGCACCGTCACCAGCAACGTGGTCCAGCCCTGTGCCAGCCCGGCCTCGCCACCGCCCCACAGGGCCAGCAGCGAAAGCAGAGACGGCCACAACAGCCACCACAGGAACTGCGCGATGCGCGCCACGCTGTCGCCCCCCTGGCGCAGGCAGAGCAGCGTGCGCACGCCCATCACCGCGAACACCGCCCAGGCCAGCGCACCGTAGCCGGCGAATGGCTGATGGTGCGCGTCGCTCTGCATCAGCGCCAGCGGGAAGCCCAGCGCCAGCATGGCCAGCGCGGTCACGCCCAGTGCGCGTGCCGGCTGACGGCGCTGCATTTCGGCGGCCAGCCAGGCAGTGACGGCGGCCAGCACCAGCAACGCGTCCACTTCGGCGCGGTACGGGAAGAAGCGGGTGATCTCATGCACCATGCCGCCCAGCCACCACAGCAGGCCCCACAGGTAGTAGACCAGGGCGATCTCGTGGCGTGACCTGCGCTGGTAGCTCCAGGCCGACGCGAAGCCGGCCAGGGCCAGCAGCAGCGCCCCGATGGCAGTCGGATTGATCAGGAAACGCAGGTCCTCATGCCAGTGATCGCCACCGGCCACGAAGGCGAACGCAGCGCCCATCTGCAGCAGCGCGCCGGACACCTGCGGCAGCCAGCGCTTCTGGCGCAGGCCCAACCAGGCCAGTCCGGCGCCTTCCAGCGCGAAGACCGCGCCGGTGGCCCGCGCCGACAAGGCCAGCGGCACCGCCAGCGTGGCAAAGCCCACCGCCAGCACCGCGTGCGACTGCGCCAGCACGGTGTACGACGCGCGCCTGATCAACGCCCACGCCAGCGCCGCGTAGATCGCGGCCAGGCCCAGTGCGCACAGCGCCAGCGTCATCGGCTGCTGGTACAGCATCCCCGCCTGCAACGAGAACGCGACCAACGGCGTACCGAACACCAGGCTGCCATCGACCAGGTCACGCTGCCCGGCGGGCTGCCGGCGTGCGTAGAGCAACGGGATCAGCAGGTAGAAGGCGAAGAACAGCAGCAGGAACGGCTCGGTGCTGCTGAACTTGTCAGGCGCGTACTGCAGCACGCCCCAGAACGTGCCGATACCGAAGGTGAAGGCGAAGCCCAGCAGGTTCAGCGCGCGCCACGGTCGGAACCAGGCAATGGCGAAGATGCCGGCGTTGAGCACGGCGTAGTAGCTGAACAACCCCACGTGGTTGCCGCTGCCGGTGGACAGCCACAGCGGTGCCATGAAGCCGGCGAGGATGCCCAGCACCGCCAGCGTACGCGAGTTCTGCACCACCGCCAGCACGCACAGCGCGGCCACCAGTGCAATGGAGCTGACGAAGGCGAAGCCCGGCGGAATCAGCTCGAAACGCTTGAAGGCCGCGAAGATGGTCAACAGCAGCACGCCGATGGCACCGCCCTGCAAGGCCAGCGCAAACAGGCGCCGGCGCTCGCGCTGGTGCCAGCCGAACGCCAGCAGGCCCAGTGCACCGACGGTGACACCGGCCAGGCGCAGCTCGATCGGCAGCACCAGCCAGCCCTGGTCGCTGACGTACTTCAGCAGCGCAGCGACACCGGCCAGCAGCACCAGCATGCCGATCTTCACCGGCACGTTGCCCTCGGTGAACCAGCGCTTGACCGCGCCACTGCCGCGCTCGATGAAGTTCGGCAGCGCCGGTCCGGAAGGCAACGGTGGCTGCATCGGCGCGGGTGGCACCGGCGGTGGTGCGATCGGGCGCGGCGCCTCCGTTGCCGCAGGCACCGCTTCGCGCACCGGCGTTGGCTGAGGCGGAGGCGGAGGCGGAGGCGGAGGCGGTGCAGCAGCCGCCACCGGCCGCAGGAACGGTGGATCGGCACTGGCCACAGGGGGGGCCGCAGGCCGTTCAGGCGCGTGCATGGCGGCGACCGGCGCGGCAGCCATGGCGCTTTCCAGCGCGGCGACGCGGCGGCGCAGGCCGGCAATCATCACCAGCGCCACCACCAGCAGCAGCGGGATGGCCAGCAGGACCAGTACGACCAGGGCAATCAGTGCTTCCATTGCGTGCTTCCATAGCGTTCCCGCGCCCCAGCGGCAGCGGTCGACCGGCCCATGCTACGACAGGGCCGGCCCCATAAACGACGAACCCCGGCCAGGCCGGGGTCCGTGTGCGATCTTCGCCGGCCTTACTTGGCGGCGATGACCTTGGCCATTTCCAGGCACTTGTTCGAGTAGCCCCACTCGTTGTCGTACCAGGTGACCAGCTTGACGAAGGTGCCGTCCAGGGCGATGCCAGCGTCGGCGTCGAACACCGAAGTGCAGGTTTCGCCGCGGAAATCGGTGGCCACCACCTTGTCTTCGGTGTAGCCCAGGATGCCCTTCAGCGGGCCTTCGCTCTGTGCCTTCACTTCCGCGCAGATCTCGGCGTAGGTGGCTTCCTTTTCCAGTTCGACGGTCAGGTCGACCACCGACACGTCAGAGGTCGGGACGCGGAAGCTCATGCCGGTCAGCTTCTTGTTCAGTTCCGGGATGACCACGCCGACGGCCTTGGCCGCACCGGTGGACGACGGGATGATGTTCTCCAGGATGCCACGGCCACCGCGCCAGTCCTTGTTGGACGGGCCATCGACGGTCTTCTGGGTGGCGGTTGCCGCATGCACGGTGGTCATCAGGCCGCGTTTGATGCCCCACTTGTCATTGATGACCTTGGCCAGCGGGGCCAGGCAGTTGGTGGTGCACGAGGCGTTGGAAATGATCGCCTGGCCGGCGTAGGTCTTGTCGTTCACGCCGTAGACGAACATCGGCGTGTCGTCCTTCGACGGCGCCGACATGATGACCTTCCTGGCGCCGGCATCGATGTGCTTCTGCGCGGTTTCCTTGGTCAGGAACAGGCCGGTGGCTTCCAGCACCACGTCGGCACCGACTTCATCCCACTTCAGGTTGGCCGGGTCGCGTTCCTGGGTCAGGCGGATCTTCTTGCCGTTGACCAGCAGGTCGTTGCCCTGCACTGCCACGTCGGCCTTGAAGCGGCCGTGCACGGAGTCGTACTTGAGCATGTACGCCAGGTAGTCCGGCTCCAGCAGATCGTTGATGGCCACGATTTCGATGTCGTCGCCGAAGTTCAGCACCGCCGAGCGCAGGACGTTACGCCCGATGCGACCGAAACCGTTGATACCAACCTTGATTGCCATTTCTCAAGCTCCTGCGGCCGCTACGGGTGCGGCGGGATGGATAGGGCCCACAAGTCTAGCAAACCGGGGCTGGCCACCGTGGGCCAGCGCCCGGGCCAGAGGGCCGGCGGACAGGATTTGATCCGGATCAAAGCGTTAGCACGGCGTGAGGCCGAGACTGTCGCCATCCACCCAGCAACGAGATCACCCCCATGCGCAAGACCTCCCCCCTGATCCTGGCCGGCCTGGCCGCCGCCCTGTCCCTCGCCGCCGCCCCGGCCATGGCCCAGTCCAAGGGCGACTGGACCGTCTCGGCCGGCGTCCACCAGGTGGCGCCGAAGTCGAACAACGGCTGGCTGGCCGGCCACACGCTGAAGGTCGACGTCGACAACGACGTCAAGCCGACCATCACCGGCGAGTACTTCATTGCCGACAACCTGGGCATCGAAGTGCTGGCCGCGCTGCCGTTCAAGCACGACATCAACATCAATGGCCTCGGCCGCGTCGGCAGCACCAAGCAGTTGCCGCCGGTGGTGACCCTGCAGTACCACTTCAACAGCAAGGGCAAGGTCTCGCCGTTCGTCGGCGCGGGCGTGAACTACACGACCTTCTTCAGCGAAGACACCACCGGTGCGCTGGCCGGCAGCAAGCTGAAGCTGCAGGATTCGTGGGGTCTGGCCGCGCATGCGGGCATCGACTTCGCGATCGGCGAGAAGGGCGCCCTGCGTGTGGACATGCGCTGGATCGACATCGACAGTAAGGTGAAGTTGAACGGCGAGAAGATCGGCACGGTCAACATCGATCCGCTGGTCTACGGCGCTTCGTACGTCTTCAAGTTCTAAGCGGTGTGTTGGGCGCGGGGGCTTCGCCCCCGCTCCCCCGCCATACGCAAAACCCTCGCAGCATGTTGCCCCGGTGATTGCCGGGGCTTTTTTTGTGCCTGGGACTGAAGCGGTTCCGGAGCTGGGGCAAGGCGGGGAGCAGAGCCGGGACACGCCGCCCCTCCCGCTGCGCTCCCGCTTCGGAACAGGAACGCGCCGCTCTTCAATCCACCTACACCGCTAGAATGTGCGCATGAAAGCCCTGCATTCCCTGTTCCTCGCCGCCGCCCTGGCGCCGGTCCTGCTGTCCGCTTCCGCCCCCGCCCATGCCTGGGGCGCACAAGGCCACCGCCTTGTCGCCGAAGTCGCCGACGCCCGTCTCAACCCCGCTGCCCGCGCAGAAGTGGACCGCCTGCTGGCCACCGAACCGGACGCCACGCTGGCCAGCATCGCCCCGTGGGCCGACCAGCTGCGTGCCAAGGATCCGGGCCTGGGCCGTCGCTCGGCCGGCTGGCACTACGTCAACATCGCCGAAGACAATTGCCATTACGAAGCACCGAAGCACTGCAGGAACGGCAACTGCATTGTCGAGGCGCTGAAAGCACAGAGCGCCATCCTCGGCGACCGCAGCCTGACCGATGGCGAGCGCCTGCAGGCGCTGAAGTTCGTCGTGCACCTGGTCGGCGACATCCATCAGCCGATGCACGCCGGTTACGCGCACGACAAGGGCGGCAACGATTTCCAGCTGCAGTTCGGCAACCGCGGTACCAACCTGCACTCGCTGTGGGACAGCGGCATGCTCAACACCCGCAAGCTGGACGACGCGGGCTACCTGCCGCTGCTGCAGAGCCAGCGCGCGCCGAAGCTGGCGCGCCAGTCCAACCCGCAGCGCGACCCGCAGACGTGGGCCGAGGCCAGCTGCCGCATTTCCATGCAAGCTGGCGTTTATCCGGCCACGCGTAAAATCGGTGACGAATACACCGAGCGCTACCGGCCGCTGGCCGAAGCGCAGCTGCGACTAGCCGGTGAAAACCTGGCGCAGTTGCTGAACCGCGTGCTCGGCGCGCGCTGAGGAGGGTTCCAATGTCAGTCCAGGTGCAGTCGTTCTTCCACCGTGACAGCAATACCTTCAGCTACCTGGTCAGCGACCCGGCCAGTAGCGAGGCAGCGCTGATCGACCCGGTCCTGGACTACGACCCGGATACCGACGCCAGCAGTGAAGCGCCGCTGCATGCCGCGTTGCAGGCCATCGAGCAACACGGCCTGCAGCTGCGCTGGCTGCTGGAAACCCATGCCCACGCTGACCATGTGTCGGCCGGGCGGCGCCTGAAGCATCGGTTCCCGCAGGCCACGCTGGCCATCGGCGAAGGCATCCGCGCGGTACAGGCAACGTTTGCACCACGCTATGGCCTGCAGCTTCCTGCCGCAGATGAAATCTTCGATCACCTGTTCAGCGACGGCGAAACCTTCGCTCTGGGCGAACTGCGCTGCCAGGTGATCGCCGTGCCCGGCCATACCAGCGACAGCATCGCCTACCTGATCGACGATGCGCTGTTCACCGGTGACTCGCTGTTCATGCCCGATGGCGGCACCGCCCGCTGTGACTTCCCGGGTGGTGATGCCGCGCAGCTGTACCGCTCGATCCAGCGCCTGCTGGCCCTGCCCGATGCAACGCGCGTGTTCGTCTGTCACGACTACGGCCCGGGTGGACGCAGTTTCGCCAACGAAACCACCATCGGCGAACAGCGCGCGCACAACATCCACGTGCATGACGGCGTAGCCGAGGCGGAGTTCGTCAGCGTGCGACAGGCCCGTGATGCCATGCTGGAAGAACCGAAACTGATGCAGCCCGCAGTGAAGGCCAACATCCAGGGCGGGGCCTGATCGACGCCGCTGTACTGGCCGGGCATGGCCCGGCGCCACCCGGCATCACGCGCGATCATTTTCCCTGCGTACGGACCGTCTGCCGGCCCTTCACGACCTCGAAGGTGAAGGCGTACTGCAGGGTGACGGCCACCGGTTCGACCCGCTCGGCACTGCGGCAGTCGCCGCGATCTGCCGGCACTTTACCTGCCGCGAAGTGGCAGACTGCGGCAGACGAGTACTTCCACATGGCAACCGCCTCCTGCGCTGCCTGCAGCAAGGGCGCATTCTCCGGTGCCTCACCCGCACTGCATTCGCTGCGGTCGGTCAGCGGGATGCTGCGCTCAACGCTGCCCTGCGCATCCACCACCACCTGCAGGCAGACCGTAGTCGGCGGCAGCGAGGTGCGTGGATCACGCTCGCCCACTACCGGGTCCGGTGCCGTATGCAGTTGTGGCATGCGGTAGCCTTCGCTGGCGGCCAGTGCGTAGGGCTGGATCTGGCCGGTCCCTCCCCCCGCATCGGGTCGCAGGCGCTGGTGACCGACATTCTCGCTGCGGGTATCGGCCGTGGTCAGGCGATCCTGGGTTGCACATCCCGCCAGCAGCACGGCCATCATCAGCAGCGGCGCTCGCTTCACTTCGTGTCCTCGGTGTCATCCATGGCGTAGGTAATCGGGACGCGCACGGCACCGGCCACCGGCTTGCCGTTCTTCACTGCGGGCCGATAGCTCCAGCTGCGCGCCGCAGCAATCGAGACAGCATCGAACACCCCCGGATTGGTGGCGCTGAGCACCTGGACGTCGGTGGGATGGCCTTGGGCGTCCACTTCCACGCGCAGGTTCACCACGCCCACCTGGCGCTGCTCGACCGCAGATTTCGGATAGGACGGTGGCGGCATCTTGTCGACCTGGATCTCCCGGTCCATGACGGACCCTGCCGCGCCTCCCGCGCCTCCGCCCTGGCTGGCCCACGCCACCGCTCCCATTCCCAGGCACACCCCGACCACCAGTACCTGTCCCGACACCCACGGCAATGCCTTCCGCTTGGACTGCTTCAACATGGCGATGCGCTCCTTCAACACGGGTTGGCTGCGCCAATGGCAGACCGCGGGCGCAACCGGTTGGACCAGCTGCGCCTTCAGCAGCGTGCTGGCGTAGAGGCCGCGCAGCGCAGGCTGCGGGCCGATGGTGCGGGCATCGCAGGCCAGTTCCTGGTCGCGCAGGAAGCGGCGTGCGGCCCAGGGCAGCAACGGGTGGAACCAGAACACCGCGCGCACCAGCAGCAGCGCGCCGTTGGCCCAGTGGTCGCCATTGCGACGGTGGCTGCGTTCGTGCTGCAGGATCAGGTGCTGTTCCTGTGCACTGAAGTGCTGGTCGAAGTCAGGGCCGACCACGATGCGCGGCCGCCACAGGCCAACCAGCGCTGGCAGGCCCGGGTCGCCGCTCGCCTGCCAGCTACCATCGGTGCGCGGCGTCAGTGGACCCATGCTCCGTTCGAAACGGCGCTGCGCACGCAGGTCGCGCAGCAGGCAGAGGCCCATGCCCACGGCCCAGAATGCCAGCAACAACCCGGCCCATGGCAAGGACTGGCCGGCCGCGCCATCAATGGCACCGGGCAGCACTTTCAGCGGCAGCGTGGGTACCTGCTGCAACAACGCAACCTGCGGCAACGGCAGCATCAGTGCCACCAGCAGCATCGGCAGCAGCCACCAGCTGCGGTATGCCAGACCAGCGCCCCCCAATCGCACCAGCAGCGGCCGCATCACCGCCAGCAGGACCGCGCCCACCGCCAACCACAGGCTGGCCTGCCACACTCCGTTGAGCAGCTCAGTCATGGTCCAGCTCCTGGATCAGTTTCTTCAGTTCGGCGATGTCCTGCGCACTCAACTGGCCGCGTTCGCTGAAGTGCGCGACCAACGGCGCAACGCGCCCTTCAAAGACACGGCCGATGAAGTCCTGGCTCTGCGCCTCCACCCACGCCTGGCGCTGCAGCAGCGGCCGGTACAGGTAGCGCCGGCCATCACGTTCGGCAGCAATCGCGCCCTTGGTCAGCAGACGATTGAGCAGGGTCTTGATGGTCGGTTCGGCCCAGTCGCGGTGGGCCAGTGCGGCTACCACTTCATCGGCGCTACGCGGTGCCTGCTGCCACAGCACCTCCATCACAACGGCTTCGGCTTCGCTGATCGGGGTCATGGTTTACATCCGTAATCGACGCAACGATTACGCGCGTAATCGAATCGTCTGTCAAGCCCCTCGACTCCAGGTTCATCCCGGCTGCGCCAGCATCGATGCCTCCCGCTCCAGGCCCCGGATGAAAGCGCTGCCCAAGAAGGATTTCCCGGTCGAGCAGGCCCGCCGCTTCCTCGAACCTGGCCCGATCGTGCTGGTCAGTACCGCCTGGCGTGGCCAGCGCAACCTGATGACGATGGGCTGGCACATGGTGATGGGCTTCTCGCCGTCATTGGTCGCCACCTACCTGTGGGACGCGAACCACAGCCACGCGCTGGCCCGTGGCAGCGGCGAGTGCGTGATCAATGTGCCGGGCGTGGAACTGCTCGACACCGTGGTGGACATCGGCAACTGCAGCGGCCGCGAGGTCGACAAGTTCGCCCGTTTCGAGCTCGATGCGCTGCCCGCGCGCGAGGTCGGCGCGCCGCTGGTCGGCCAATGTCATTCGAGCTTCGAATGCCGACTCTACGACGACAGCCAGGTGCAGTCGAGCAACCTGTTCATCTGGGAAATCGTGCGCGCCCACGTCGCGCCCCGGCCGAAACTGCCGCGCACGGTGCATTACCGGGGCGATGGCCAGTTCATGGTGTCCGGTGCCGAAGTCTCGCGTCGACGGCGGTTCAAGCCCGACATGCTGTAATGCCAGCACTCCCCCACACGCAGGACCGCCGCGCATGACCGAACACCTCACCGACCTGGACGCCGCCGTCGACTGGTTGTTTGCGCGCGTGGACGGGCCGCTGCGGATCGGGGCACCGCTGGCACTGGGCAAGCCGCATCGGCTGCTCAATGCCCTTTATGCACGCGTCGAGCACGATCCGTCGCGACCGCTGCAGCTGTATACCGCGCTGTCGCTGAACCCGCCGAAGGCGCGCGGCAACGGCCTGGAAGCGCGCTTCATGGCGCCGTTCGCGCAGCGCCATTTCGGCGACGATTTCCCGCGCCTGGCCTATGCCGATGCGATCGCGCGCGATGCGCTGCCGGCACATGTGCAAGTGGAAGAGTTCTACATGCAGTCCGGCGCCCTGCTCGGTTCGCGCCAGGCGCAATCCAGCTATACCAGCCTGAACTACACCCACGCCGCCGATGCGGTCGCGCAGCGCGCGCCGCAGGTGATCGTGCAGAAGGTGGCGATGCGGCCGAACGATCGCCGGCTTTCGCTGTCGTGCAACAACGACATCACCCAGGACACGCTGGATGCGATGACCGCGCGCGGGCTGCCGCGCCCGTTGCTGATCGCCGAGATCGATCCGCAGCTGCCTTACATGGGCGGCTCGGCCACGGTCGATGTGTCGTTCTTCGATCTGGTGATCACCCCGCCACCGCCGTACCCGGCGCTGTTCGGGCTGCCGCGGCAGCCGGTGGGCGATGCCGACTACGCCATCGGCCTGTACGCCAGCACGCTGGTGCGCGACGGCGGCACCCTGCAGATCGGCATCGGCACGCTGGCCGACGCCCTCAGCCATGCGCTGGTGCTGCGCCACACCGACAACGCGCGCTACCGCCGCGTGCTGCATGCGCTGGATCCACAGCTGGCCAGCCATCCGCTGGTGAAGGAGATCGGCGGACTGGATCCGTTCGAGGTGGGCCTGTACGGCTGCAGCGAGATGCTCAACGAAGGCTTCCGCCGGCTGGTGCAGACCGGGGTGATCAAGCGCAAGGTGCACGACGACCTGGCGCTGATGCAGCGCATCGAGAACGGCAGCACGCTGTCCATCGACCACGCCACCCTGGCGGCCGAGGGCGAGTACCTGCACGGCGCGTTCTACCTGGGCTCGCCGGAGTTCTACGAGTGGCTGCGCACGCTGCCGGAAGACGAATGCCGTGCGATCGGCATGCGCCGCATCAGCGAAATCAACCAGCTGTATGGCGGCAACGAGACGCTGGAGCGCCTGCAACGCCGCCATGCGCGCTTCTTCAACTCCTGCATGATGGCCACTGCACTGGGCGCGGCCGTGTCGGATGCGCTGGACGACGGACGTGTGGTGTCCGGCGTGGGTGGCCAGTACAACTTCGTGGCGATGGCACATGCCCTGCCGGAAGCGCGCAGCGTCTTGATGTTCCGCGCGGCGCGCGATGACAAGGGCCAGCGCGAATCCAACGTGCGCTGGAACTACGGGCACACCACCATCCCCCGCCACCTGCGCGACATCTACCTCAACGAATACGGCATCGCCGATCTGCGCGGCCTGACCGACGAGGACTGCGTGCATGCGATGACTGCGATCACCGAAGCCCCGTTCCAGAGCGGCCTGCTGCAGCAGGCGCAGGCCTCGCGCAAGCTGCTGGCAGCCACGCAACCGGATCCGGAGCGCCAGCAGCGCAACACGCCACAGGCGCTGGCGGCGGCGCTGGCACCGTTCCGCGCCGACGGCAGCCTGCCGGACTATCCGCTGGGCAGCGACTTCAACGAGATCGAGCAGGTGCTGGTGAAGGCGCTGGGTTGGCTGAAGGCCAACACGCAGACCCGCGGCGACAAGCTGCGCACGGTCTGGGCGGCTCTGCGGCAACCGGCCGGCGACGGCGATGCGGTGTACCTGCAGCGCATGGGTCTACAGGCCCCGAAGGACTTCGCCGAGCGCCTGGACGCGCGACTGCTGCGGCTGGCGCTGGCGCGTACCGCCTGAGAAAAGGGGACGGAGGGGATTAAGTCGCATGTGCACAAACGACTTAATCCCCTCCGTCCCCTTTTTCCTGCGGCAAAGAAAAGGCCGGCGTGCGCCGGCCTTTCCTCATTACGTCGCGAAGCTGCTTACAGCGACTTGGCCGCTTCCACCACGTGGGCAGTGGTGATGCCGAAGTGCTTGTACAGCTGGTCGGCCGGGGCCGAGGCACCGAAGGTGTCGATACCGATCACGGCACCGTCCAGGCCGACGAACTGGCGCCAGAAACCGGTGACGCCGGCTTCCACCGCCACGCGCTTGCGCACGGCGTTCGGCAGCACCGATTCACGGTAGGCCGCATCCTGGCGCAGGAACACGTCGGTGGACGGCATCGAGACCACGCGGGTCTTGAGGCCGGCCGCGTCCAGCTGGGCCTTGGCTTCGGTGGCCAGCGAGACTTCCGAACCGGTGGCGATCAGGATCACGTCCGGGGTACCGTCGGCATCGGCCAGCACGTAGCCACCGCGCTCGATCTGGGCGATCTTCTCGGCGTTGCGCGGCTGGTGCGGCAGGTTCTGGCGGCTGAACACCAGGCAGCTCGGGCCGTCCTGGCGGGTGATCGCAGCCTTCCAGCTCACCGCCGACTCGACCGCATCGCACGGACGCCACACGTCGTTGTTCGGGATGTAGCGCAGCGAGGCCAGGTGCTCCACCGGCTGGTGGGTCGGACCGTCTTCGCCCAGGCCGATCGAGTCGTGGGTGTAGACGTGGATGGCGTGGGCCGGGATCAGCGCGCTCATGCGCACGCCGTTGCGGGCGTAGTCGCTGAACACCAGGAAGGTGGCGTCGAACGGAATGAAGCCACCGTGCAGGGCCAGGCCGTTGGCAATGGCGGTCATGCCGAACTCGCGCACGCCGTAGTACACGTAGTTGGCGTTGGCGTCGTCGCTGGCAACCGATTTGCTGCCCTTCCAAAGGGTCAGGTTGGAGTGCGCCAGGTCGGCCGAGCCGCCGACGATTTCCGGCAGCAGCGGTGCGTAGGCTTCGATGGCCAGCTGCGAGGCCTTGCGCGAGGCGATTGTCGGGCCTTCAGCGGCCACCTGGGCGATGTAGGCATCGGCCTTGGCAACGAAGTCGGCCGGCAGTTCGCCATGCGAGCGGCGGGTCAGTTCGGCCGCTTCAGCCGGGTACTGGCTGGCGTACTTGTCGAACAGCTGTTCCCATTCGGCCTGGCGCAGCGTGCCGGCGCCGTTGGCGCGCCAGCCGTCGTAGATCGCCTGCGGGATCTCGAACGGACCGTATTCCCAGCCCAGCTGCTTGCGGGTGGCTTCCAGTTCGTCCTTGCCCAGCGGTGCGCCGTGGCTGGATTCCTTGCCCGCCTTGTTCGGCGAACCAAAGCCAATGGTGGTGCGGCAGCAGATCAGGGTCGGCTTGTCGCTCTGCGACAGCGCGGCCTCGATGCCGGCCTTGATGCTCTCCGGGTCATGACCATCGACATCGCGCACCACGTTCCAGCCATAGGCCTCGAAACGCTCCGGGGTGTTGTCGGTGAACCAGCCTTCGACGTTGCCGTCGATGGAGATGTGGTTGTTGTCCCAGAAGCAGACCAGCTTGTGCAGGCCCCAGGTACCGGCCAGCGAAGCGGCTTCATGCGACACGCCTTCCATCAGGCAGCCATCGCCCATGAACACCCAGGTGCGGTGGTCGACCACTTCCAGCTCCGGGCGGTTGAAGCGCTGTGCCAGCAGCTTCTCGGCCAGGGCGAAGCCCACGGCATTGGCGAAACCCTGGCCCAGCGGGCCGGTGGTGGTTTCCACGCCCGGGGTCTCGTGGCGCTCCGGGTGACCGGCGGTGTGGCTGCCCAGCTGGCGGAACAGCTTCAGCTGCTCGATCGGCAGGTCGTAACCACTCAGGTGCAGCAGCGCGTACTGCAGCATCGAACCGTGGCCGTTGGACAGCACGAAACGGTCGCGGTTGAACCAGTGCGGGTTGCTCGGGTTATGGCGGAGGTAGTCGTTCCAGAGGACTTCGGCGATGTCGGCCATGCCCATGGGCATGCCGGGGTGGCCGGACTTTGCGGTTTCAACCGCATCGGCGGCAAGGAAGCGGATGGCGTTGGCCAACTGGCGACGGGTAGGCTGCGTCATGGTTCTGTCGGAATCGGGAGGCGGCCGCGGACGTGCGGGCGGCCTATTGTCCCATAGTCGCCGGGCGGGGGGTCGGTTCACCTTGCCCGGTCGTGCCGGCCGCTGGCCGGCAACGTCGTCATCTCCCCCGGATTCCGCATGTGAAGCGGGGTCGGAGCCCTTTCCCTGCGGAAAGGAATCCGACCCCGATCAGGTCGCCAGCAGTGGCGTTGGACTCAGTCCTGCTGCGGGCCCAGCGCCGGGCCGTCGTGCGATTCGCCCTTGGCCACCAAGGTGGTCAGGGCCAGGTCGCCGGTCACGTTCAGCGCGGTACGGCACATGTCCAGGAAGTGGTTCACGCCCAGGATCAGGCCAATGCCCAGCGGGTTCACGCCCACCATCGCACAGATCATCGCCACCACCGGCAGCGAGCCCGACGGCACGCCGGCGGTGCCGATGCCACCGAGGATGCAGACCGCCATCACCATGATCTGCTGGCCGATGCTCAGGTCCACGCCGAAGAACTGGGCCAGGAAGATCACCGTCACGCCCTCGAACAGCGCGGTGCCGTTCTGGTTGGCGGTGGCGCCCACGGTCAGCACGAAGCGCGACACGCGCTGCGGCAGGCCCATCTGGTCGGCCACGCGCAGCGCGGTCGGCAGGGTGGCGTTGCTGGAGGCGGTGGAGAACGCCATCACCGTCGCTTCCTGGGTATCGCGGAAGAACGACAGCGGCGAACGGCCGGACAGCCACACGGCGGTACCGTAGGTCACGATCATGTGCAGGCCGAGTGCCAGCACCACCACGCCCACGTAGGCACCGAGGCGGATGATCAGCTCGAAGCCGAACAGCGCGGCCAGGTTGAACATGAAGCAGGCCACCGCATACGGAGCCAGGCGGATGACCAGGTTGATCAGGGTCATCGAGATTTCGAACACGCCCTCGATGGCGCGGCGCAGCGGGGCCACCTTCTCGTTGTCGGTCAGCACCATGCCGATGCCGAACATCAGTGCGAAGAACATCAGCGACAGGATCGCGCCGTTGTCGGACGCGGCCTGCAGCACGTTGCTCGGCACGATCGACAGCAGCATGTCCATGCCCTTCGGCGTGCCATGGATGCCAGCAACGATTTCCTTGCTGCGCTCGGCGTTCTCCGAGAGCATCATCGCGGCGACCTGCGGATCGACGCCGGCACCCGGCTTGAGCAGGTTGACCAGCACCAGGCCGATGCCCACGGCAATGCCGGACAGCAGCACGGTATACGCCAGGGTCTTCCAGCCGATGCGGCCAAGGGCGCGGATGTCGCCCATCTCCGACACGCCCATGATCAGCGCCGAGAAGATCAGCGGCACGATCAGCATGAAGATCAGGTTGAGGAACAGGCCCGACGCCGGGGTGGTGATGTAGTCCATTACCCACTTGGCACCGGCCTGCAGACCATCGACGCTGCCGCCCAGGGCGTGCACGATCAGTCCCAGGATCAGGCCGATCGCAAAGCCGATGCCCATCTTCCAATGCAGGGGCAACTTCTTCTTGTCGGCAGCAGCTGCTGTCATGCGCGGGTTTCCTCGAAAAATGAATGCACTCTAACAAAGCGCGCAAGCGGCGCCGGTTCAGGTTCGCCGCGTTGGATACAGCGGCGCCAGGCCAGTGTCAGCGGCGCCGGTAGCCGCCGACCAGTGCGGTCCGTCACGGAAGACCTCGCGCAGACGCGCGCGCAGCGATGCCAGGTCGCCCTGCCCGCCCCAGCGTGCCTGCTGCAGGTCCTGCAGCACCTGGCGCTGGCCAGGGTCATCCAACCGCGCGATGACCTGCTCGATGCGCTCAACCCCGGCCATCGCGCACAGCTGCGCTTCCACCTGATCGAAGCCTTCGCCATCCAGCGTGCGGCGCAGTTCGGCCAGGCCGGCGCGTCCGCGCGCCACAGTCGGCACAGAGGGCCTGCCGGCTGCAGGCGTCGCCGCACGCGGTCGGCGGCCTCGCTGCCAGCCCCACAACAGGGTCAGCAGCCACAGCAGCGCCAGGCCAATGGCCGCGCCCATCCACGGCCACGGGCGTTCGGCCAGGCCGCTGGCGCGCGGATCGGTCGCGGCGATGCGGCTGTCCTGGCCATCGCCACCCGGCAGCGCAGCATCGGTGTCGATCGGCGGCAGCGGCGCAGGTGAAGCACTGCCACCGCCACTGCCGGCTGCGACAGCCAGTGTCAGGTCCGGCAGCTTCGCTTCCTGCGCCTTGCCTGCGCGCACATCCCACCACGGCAGGCGCGGCCCCGGCACCACCAGCGAGCCTGGCTGGCGCGGCACGATCGAATAGCGGCGGGTGATCTTCAGCCGCGGGGTGCTGCCATTGAACGATTCTTCGTACTGCGCAGGTTCGGCGAACACCTGCGCACGGGTGCCCAGATCCGGCACCGGCAGGTCGGTGAACTGTGCGCGGGTTGCCCCTTCGGCAATCGCCTCGACCACCACAGTGGCGGCCTCACCGGTACGGGCGCTGGTCGGCGCACTGGTGTAGCGCAGCTGGAGGCTCTGCAGCGGAAGCCATGGCTGCGGCGCCTGTGCCGGTTGCGCCTGCACCTGCAGCGTGCGGTCGGCGCCGGTGGCATTCATGCGGCCGTCGCCGCCGCCGAAGAAGTCGTCGAAGAAGCCACCGGCACTGCGCCCACTGAAGCGCGCACCGGCCAGCCGAAGTGCACCGCTGCGCTCGGGGATCAGCAGGAAGCGGCGCTCGACCACGTTGTAGCGACGGCCGTTGACCTGCCGCACATCGGTGCGGTCATCGCCTACCCGCTGCAGCGACGCACCCGCCGGGGTATCCAGCACCAGTTCGCCAGAGGCCAGCTGAGAGGCGAAGAACAGCCTCACCACCACGCCTACGCTCTGCTGCACGTACGGCGTTTCGTCATCGACAACGGTTTCGATGAATGCCACCGCATTGCTGTCGGGGCCGGCCACGGCAGCGGCATCCACCTGCAGGGTCAGCGGCGCGGTACGTGCACTGCCCACCTGCAGGCCCGGCACCACCAGTGCACCGCTGCGCCGTGGCGTCAGCGCCACGCCATACAGGTTGCGCTGCTGCATGCTGCCGTTGCTCCACTCCACCTGGCGGCTGCTGGTCTGCCCGCTGAGGTCGAAATCGGTGCGCAACGGTGTGAAGTCAGGGGCGCCCTGGTCGCTCTCGACATTGAGCGTGACCGTGTCGCCCATCGCGATGCGGTCGCGGTCAAGCCAGGCCCGCGGCTGCGCCCAGGCCAGCAGCGGCAGCCACAGCAGCAGCGCCGCCAGTACCTGTCGGGGCCAGTGCCCGTGCATGTTGATCGCCCGCGTCATCGCCCTTCCCTCTTCCTGCGTTCATTTTCCAGCTGGAACTTGGCCCGCAGCAATGCGCCCGGATCATCCGGCACGCGCCGCATCCACGCCTCGACCGCCTGTTGCTCCTCGCGTTGACGCGGAGTAGTGCCGTCACTGCCTGGCACGGGTTTGCCATCCTGTTCGCCCTTGCCCTCACGTGCCTGCTGCATCGCCTGCTGCATGCGCTGGCGCTGCTGCTCATCAGCCTGGGCCTGCGCCTTGGCATCCTCCACCTGTGGTGGCGCCTGCTGTCCATCACGGCCACGCTCACCGGGCTGAGGCGCCGACTGCGCGTCGTCGTCACCCGCCTTGGGCTGCCCCTGCTGGCCCTGCTGAGATGGTGGCTGACCCTGTCCTGGATCCTTCTGGCCCTGCTGCGGTTGCTGGCCCTGCGGGTTCCGCTGGCCCTGTGAATTGTTCTGCTGCTTCTGCTGCCCGTTCTGCTGCGGTTTCTGCTGGTCCTGGCCCTGCCCCCCCGACTGCGTGCGCTTGCGTGCGGCATCAACCACGGCACGGTTGGCGGCCGCATCGGCCATGCCGGGATGCAGCGCCAGCGCGCGGTCGTAGGCGGCGATGGCTTCGTCGTAGCTGCCCTGGCGCGCCAGCGTGTTGGCCAGGTTGTACCAGCCCGCATCACTGTCGATGCCCTCGAACTGCTTGCGCGCAGTGGCGAAGTCGCCCGCGCGATAGGCCTGCACGCCGTCGGCCAGGCGCTGGTGCTGCAACTGGTCGGCGCGCTTCCACAGCGTGCCCTGCGATGACGGCGAAGCGGGCGCTGAAGGTGCCTGCGCCTGCACATCCCCCATCCAAGGCAACAGGCCCACCGCCAGTACTGCGGCCAGCAGCGCGCGGCGTCGGAAGGCGAGCAGCGCCAGCAGCATCACCGGTGGCAGCAGCCAGAATCCTTCATCGCGCCATTGCCTGCCCTCGCCGGGCCGCTGCGCCGCAGTACCTTCGCGTGCATCAAGCACACCCAGTGCGCGCAGGTCACTGCCATCGGCGGTGATGCGCGCATAGCGACCGCCACCTGCCGTCGCCACCGCACGCAGGCGACCTTCGTCCAGCGCAGCCTGGCGGATCTGTCCGCTGTCGTCACGATACGCCGCACCCGCCGGTGTACCGAGCCCCAGCACCGACACCTGCAGGCCGAGACCACGTGCCTGCGCGGCCGCCAATGCAGCTTCACCATCGGCTAGATCGGTGACCAGCAGAATCTGTCCCTGCGGTGCAGCGATCTGCCGCATCAGCCGCGTGGCCCAGTCGATGCCACGGTCGGCACGCTGGCCATCGCGCGGCATCACATCCGGTGACAAGGCATCCAGATACAGCGCGACGTTGCTGCCGTCATCGGTCAGCGGCGCGACGGTGTAGGCATCTTCGGCGTACACCACCAGCCCCACCTGCCCACCCTTGCGCGCGCGCAGGAGCTCGCCGACCTTGGCCCGTGCCTGCAGCAGGCGCGACGGTGGCAGGTCGGTGGCAGTGATGCGGCTGGACAGATCCAGCACGATCAGCAGCGGTGCGCTGGGCTGGAACATCGGCTGTGACTGCTGCCGCCAGCTCGGCCCCGCCATCGCCAGTGCTGCCAGCGTCCACCCCAGCAGCACTGCCAATGGAAGCCGCACGCGACGGCGAGCACCGGCCACCAGCAGATGCGGCAACAGGTGCGCATCCACCGCCTGCCGCCACGCATCGCTGCGCCGCTGCCGGTAGAGTGCCACGGCGAGAATCACCGGCAAGGCCAGCAAGGCCCACAGCCATTCCGGGCGCAGGAAGTGCAGCGCATTCCAGTCGGGAAGATGGGATGCCAACGCGATCATCGACGGCGCTCCGGCCACATCCAGGCCAATGCCCCCAGCAGCAAGGCCAGGCCCAACGGCCATGCGTAGCGTTCCTCACGCGGGCGCAGGCTCGGTCCCTTCGCCGCGATCGGCTCCAGCCGGTCCAGTTCGGCGTAGATGCCGGCCAGCTGCGCGGTATCGCGTGCGCGGAAGAACTGGCCACCTGTCAGGCTGGCAATCTTCTTCAACGTGGCCTCGTCGACCGGGTCCTGGTCGGCGGAAATGGGGATACCAAACAGGCGCATGCTTCCATCGCCACCAAACGCAACGGTGTGGATGCGTACACCTTCGGCCTGCGCGACTTCGGCCGCACGCAGCGGTTCGAGCACGCCGGCATTGCTGACGCCGTCGGTCAGCAGGATCAGTACACGTTGCCCTTCCGGCTGACTGCGCAGGCGCTTCACCGCCAGGCCGATGGCATCACCGATGGCCGTCTCGCGCCCGGCCAGGCCGACCACGCTGTCGCGCAGCTGGTCGCGCACACTGGTCAGGTCCGCAGTGAGTGGGGTGAGCGTATAAGCGCGGTCGCCGAAGATCAGCAAGCCGATGCGATCGCCGGCACGACGATCCAGGAAATCAGCCAGCACGGCCTTGGCTGCGGTGAGGCGATCTACCGCCTGCCCACCCAGCACCATGTCGCCCTCGCCCATGCTGCCGGATACGTCCATCGCCAGCATCATCTGCCGGCCCTGCTGCGGTGGCGTGATCGCTTCGCCCAGCTGTTGCGGGCGAGCCAGTGCGACGCACAGCGCGCACCAGCCCAGCCACAACAGCAGCGTACGCAGCCACGACACATCGACGCGGCCGCCACCGGCCAGCGCTTCCAGTTCCGTCGCCGCATAGGGCACGCGCAGCGCAGCGCCGGGATCGGCACGACGCTTCCACCAGCGCATCAGCAGTGGCAGCGGCAACGCCAGCAGGGCCAGCGGCCACGTCAGCTGCAGGTCCGGCCATGGCCAGTAACTTGCCAGCAGGCTCATCGGCGGCGCTCCAGCAGCATCGCCAGGTAGCGCTCGCGCGCCCAGCTACGCATGGCCGCCACTTCGCTGGCGTCCACGCGGGGACGATAGGCACCTTCGGCCAGCAGGCTGCGGCGCGCGTCGGGCAACGTGCCCTTCGGATCCACGCGCTGCCACCAGGCATCGTCGCGCAGGGATTCACTGCCTGGCTGTGCCTGCCGCGCAGCACGGCGCAGCAGGCCGGCGATCACCGCCAGCTCCGCGGTGGCATCGGCGGTGGTGGCCAGCTCCTGGTCGAACGCCTGCAACCAGCGTTGGCGACGACGGCGGCGTTTCCACCACAGCAGGGCCAGCGCCAGGATCACCAGCAACACCGCGCCACCGACCATCAGATAGCCGGGGGCCGGCGGCCACCACGACGGTGCCGGCGGCAACTGCACATCGCGCAGCGGAAGGTTGGCGCTCATGCCGGCACCTCGGTTACCGGTGGTGCCAACCAGGCGTCGCTGGGCGCATCGGTGGACAACACCTGCACGTCAACGCGGCGTGCGCCGAGCTGGCGGCGCAGCGCCTGCAGTGGTTCGACGAAGTGCGCCTGCCAGTGCGCCTGCACCTCGCTGCGACGCAGGTCGAGGCCAATGCGCTGCTGCGCGGTCTGGAACTGCAGGGCCGCCGAGGGCGGTTGCAGCTCGAGGGGATCGACCAGCAGCACCAGGCTGAGGTCATGGTGCTGGGCCAGCGCGCTCCAGCGCACGACGGGAATCCGCGCGGCCTGCTGCGGATCGGCCAGCACCAGCATGCGCGCCCCGGGGCGCAGCACGCGGGCGGCATGGTCCAGCGCGCGCTCCAGGCCGAGATCGTCGGCGGGCGGCTGTGTGTACCAGCGGGTGAGCGCGTCGAGCACGCGCAGTACACCACGCGGCCCACCCGCAGGTGCAATCGGCGCTTCGCGGTCACTCCCGCGCAGGGCACCCACGCGGTCACCGCGACGCTGTGCCGACCACGCGGCAACGGCGCCCGCGCGGGCCGCCTGCACCGACTTGAATCGCACGCGGGTGCCGAAATACAGCGCCGGCGACGTATCGGCCACGATCAGGCTGACCCGCTCGCGTTCGGCCTGGAAAAGCTTGGTATGGGCACGCCCGGTCCGCGCGGTCACGCGCCAGTCGATATGCCGGGCATCATCACCGGCCACGTACTCGCGTGACTCGGCGTACTCCATGCCACGCCCACGCAGCGGCGACGGCGCCTGCCCGGCATTACCGGCACGACCACGGCGCGGCGGCGGCGGCCGCTGTGCCAGCCGGCGCAGCGCCACCAGCTCGGACAGGTGCGGGCGCAATCCGTCGCCATCACTGACGGTGGATGCGGCTTCCAGGGATGGATCGGTCATGCGCGGGCTCAGGGTGCCGGCACCCGGGCCAGCAGCTCCTGCACCAGGCGTTCGCCATCCCAGCCTTCGGCGGTGGCTTCGTAGCTGGGCAGCACGCGATGGCGCAGCACGTCGGCGGCGACCGCACGCACATCGTCGGGAGTGACGAAGTCGCGGCCGGCCAACCAGGCGCGTGCACGTGCGCAGCGTTCCAACGCAATGGAGCCACGCGGGCTTGCGCCCCAGGCGATGCGGCGCCCGAGGCCGGCGTCATAGCGCGACGGATCACGCGAGGCCAGCACAAGTTCGACCAGATAGCGTTCCAATGCCGGTGCCATATGCAGGTCCAGCACTTCGCGGCGGGCATCGAACACATCCTGCATCGGCAGCTTCTCCGGTGCGGGTGCCGCTTCGCCCAGTGCGCCACGGGCACGCTCGCGGGCGAGCCGCAGGATCTCCGATTCGGCCGCCTGGTCCGGATAGCCGATGCGTACGTGCATCAGGAAACGGTCCAGCTGCGCTTCCGGCAGCGGGAAGGTACCTTCCTGCTCGATCGGATTCTGCGTGGCCATCACCAGGAACAGCGGCGGCAATGCATAGGTGTGGCGGCCAACGGTGACCTGGCGCTCGCCCATCGCTTCCAGCAAGGCCGACTGCACCTTGGCCGGCGCACGGTTGATTTCATCGGCCAGCAGGATCGGATGGAAGATCGGGCCGGGTACGAATTCGAAGCGCCCTTCCTGCGGGCGCCAGATCTCGGTGCCGGTCAGGTCGGCCGGCAGCAGGTCGGGGGTGAACTGCACGCGGGCGAAATCCGCCTCCAGGCGCGAGGCCAGCGCGCGGATGGCCGTGGTCTTGGCCAGGCCCGGCGCGCCCTCCACCAGCAGGTGGCCGTCGGCCAGCAATGCGATCAACAGGCGTTCGACCAGGGCCGCCTGGCCGACGATTTCGGCCGACAGCGCGTCGCGCAGCTGGTTGAAGGCGCCATGCAGGCGGGAGGTGGCCGGCGCGGGCGGCGGGGAGATGGTTTCGGGCATCGGCGGTGGCAGGTTCATGGGGGCCTTTGACCGGCGCGGGACGGCACGGGTTCCCGACATCATCGCAGGGTGCCTTGCGATTGGCATCAAGAACGGCTGAACGGGCAACTCATCCACGCATGGCGTGGATCTACCGGATCATCCGCGGATTACGTCCGGCATGAACGAAGAAGGGCCGCACATGGCGGCCCTTCTTCGTATCGCGGGTGCGCTGGCTCAGTTCTGCTTGGCCACGCGCAGCACCTTCGGGGTGACGAACACCAGCAGCTCGGCCTTGTCCTTGCTGCGGCCACGCTTCTTGAACAGGTTGCCCAGGAACGGCACATCGCCCAGGAACGGAACCTTGCTGATGCTGTTGCGGTCGGTGAACTCGTACACACCACCGATGACCACGGTCTGCCCGTCCTCGACCAGCACCGCGGTGTTCACCTCGCGGCGGTTGATCGACGGCACGGTGCCATAGCCTTCCAGCTGGATCAGCCGGTCCACTTCATCCTTCTTCACCTGCATGTTGAGGAACACGCGGTTGTCGTTGGTGATGGTCGGGGTGACCTTCAGTTCCAGCACCACTTCCTTGAACTGCACGTTCGGCGTAGCGACACCGCCCGCACCGGCGCTGATGGTCACATAGCCGATTTCCTTACCCTGCTTGATCAGAGCCTCGCGCTGGTTGGTGGTGACCACGCGCGGGTTGGAGATCACTTCACCACGCGACTCTTCCTGCATGGCCGACAGCTCGACGTCCAGCAGGTAGCCGGCATTGAGGATCGACAGCGCAAGCGAGCCTGCCGGGTTGGTGGACGCCGCCGGCATGGCCCAGTTCAGGCCACGGGTGATTGCCGAGCCGACCGGCACCGGCGCCGGGCCCGTACTGCCACCGGCCAGCCAGTCGCGGTAGGCCTTGGCGTTGGTCGCATTGGCTTCGACCTGCGATTTGCGGGTTGCCTCGTTGGCTTCCAGATTGCCACTGAAGTAGGCGTTGTCGCGGCTGCCACTGATGCCGAACCGCGCACCCAGCTCACGGGCGAACGTATCGGTGGCGATCACGATGCGGCTTTCGATCAGCACCTGGTCGACCGGGCGGTCGATCACGTTGATCAGCTCACGCATGCGCGCGATCTTCTTCGGAATGTCGCTGATCATCAGCGTGTTGGTGCGCTCGTCGGCAACGATGCGGCCACGGCCGGACAGGAAGCCGCTTTCCTCCTGCGACGACCCACCGCCACCGCCACCTGCGCCACCACCGCCACCGCCGCCGATGCCCTTGGCTTCGGTCAGGGCTTTGAAGATCTGGGTGGCGCTGTGGTAGTTGATCTGGACGTAATCGGTCACCAGGTCTTCGCGGTTCTCGATGGCGATGCGCGCGTCTTCCTTCTCCTGCTCGAACTTGGCCAGTTCGGCCTGCGGTCCGACCCAGATCACGCTGCCGTCGCGTCGCTTGTCCAGGCCCTTGGCACGCAGCACGATGTCCAGTGCCTGGTCCCACGGCACATTGACCAGGCGCAGCGTCACATTGCCCTGCACCGAGTCGGAGGCCACCACGTTGAGGTTGGACTCTTCGGCGATCAACTGCAGCACGGTGCGCACCGGCACGTCCTGGAAGTTGAAGGTCACCGGCTTGCCGGTGAAGCCACGCTGGCCGACGGCCTTTGCCGCCTGGGTGACGCTGCCGGCGGTCACTGCGCCGACGGCGGCCGGAGCCTGCCGCGCGCTGATCTCGACCACGTATTCGTTGCCGCTCTGGTAGGCCAGCGACTCCACCGCACCGCCGGTGCTCAGCACCAGCTGGGTGCCGGCGCCGGACGGCTTGGCGTCGATGCGCTGCACCGGCGTGGCGAAGTCGACGACGTTCAACGGCTTCTGCAGGTTGGCCGGCAGGCGGGCATTGCCCACGTCGACCACCACGCTGTTGCCCTGCGTGCGCAGGTCCGGGATCGCGCCCTGGCCGTCAAACTGCACGATCAGGCGGCCCGCGCCATCATCGCCACGCTTGAAATCGATCTTGGCCACCGACAGGCCGGCCGGTGCCGCGGCCGGTGCGACGGTGGTGCCCACCGGCTTCTCCGCCGGTGCGGCGGCCAGCGCCGGAGCGCAGGCCAGCATCAGCGCGACTCCCAACGCGCTGACACGGTTCAAGGTAGAGCGCCGGTTGGGACGCAGCCCCTTGGCTTGGTGAAAGGTCATCGTGCTATCCCCAGTAAACGATCATTGATCTTCAAGCGAGAGCGTTGCCGGCCGTTCCAGCCAGCCACCCGCGCCATCCGGCACCAGTTCGATCAGCTCCACGCGGTCTTCGAAGACCGCAGTGACCCGCCCGTCGCTCTGCCCCAGGTAACCGCCCGGGCGCACCCGGTAGGTCACCTTGTCCGGCCCCATCACCAGCGCGACGGTGCCGCCGCCGGTGCCGATGGTACCGACCATGTCCAGTGCGTCCAGCGGGAAGCCCTCCAGGGGCTCCTTGCGCCGGTTCGGATCCGGCCGCAATCCGCCATTCCCCTGCGGATTGGTCCAGGCATCGGTGAACGGATCACGCAGGCCCTGCGCGGAGTATTCGAAGGTCTCGAACTGCTGCATCACAGGCAACGGTTCCAGCGGCTGCGCCGGCCGGGCACGTTCGCCTTCCACCCACTTCTCGAGATTCGGCGCATCGCCCGGCGTGCTGGTCACGCCACGGCCGCAGGCAGCCAGCAGCAATACGGCAGCGGCCATCCCGCAGCGTGCAAAGAAGGAACGGATCACTTGCTGCCCTCCTTGCCGGCTTCAGCCTTCTGCTGTTCCTGCACCTCGGTCTCGTCGAGATACCGGTAGGTCTTGACCGTGCCGGACAATTCCAGCGCACCGGCACGCGAACCACCGCCGGCCTTGTCCGCCGGCTTCAGGTTGATGTCGTGCATGGTCAGGATCACCACGCGCGGCAGCGAGGCCACGCCACTGACGAACGCACCGAACTGGTGGTAGCTGCCCACCATCTTCAGCTTGATCGGCTTCTCGGCGTAGAACTCCTTGACCTGCTCCTGTTCCGGTTCGAACAGCTGGCTGGTCAGGCCGCTGGACAGCGCGGTCTGCGAGATGTCGATGATCAGGTCCGGCATTTCGGTCTTGCTGGGCAGCTGCCGCAGCATCTGCTGCAGCACCTGCTCCATCTGCGCCAGCTGCTGCTTCAGCGGCCCCAGGTTCACCGCGCGTTCCTGCTGCTTGGAGAACTCGGTACGCAGATCGCTTTCCTTCGACTCCAGGCTGGCCAGTTCATCGCGCTTGCCGCTGATCAGCAGCATCCACGCAACGAACATGATGACCAGGGCCAGCAACGAACAGAAGACGATCTTGGCCTTCTGCGGCCAGTTGCCGATGTCGTTGAAATCCAGGTTCTTCAGATCGATTTTCTGGCTCATGCGCGATCCCCCTGCAGCGGGGCGTAAGAGGCCTGCGGCGGCTGCGCCAGGCGGCTGCCCTCAGGCCTGGCGGCCGGTGCCGGTGCGGCGGGCTGGTTCGGCTTGGCCGGTGCAGGTGCAGGCGCCGGCGCAGTAGCCGGAGCGCTGGCGGGCGCTGCTGCCGGGGCCGCCGCCGGTTGGGCCGGGGCCGGTGCTGTTGCAGCAGCCGGGGCCGCGGCATCGGGGCCGGCGGCAAGCGGCGCCACGGCAGGCGTCGCAGCCGGCGTGGTCGCCACGCTGCCATCGGCGTTCAAACCGGGGGTGCCGGTCTCTTCACTCTGCGCAGGCAGCTTCACCGTGACCTTGAACATGTACGGCAGCGCCTTGATGTCCGATACCGGGCCGGCTGCACTCTTGTCTCCGGCGCTGGCCTGGATGATCGACAGCTCCGGGTTGGTCATCCAGCCGGAGGTTTCCAGGTTGCGCATGTAAGCCGACACGCGGGCATTGGACTGGGTGCGTCCCTCGAGGGTGAGCATGTCCCCCTCCTGCTGCAGGGCGGTCAGCACCACGCCGTCGGGAATCGTGCGCACCAACGCGTCGAACAGGTGGACCATCTGCGAGCGCTTGGCCTGCAGTTCCTCGATCACCTTCTTGCGGGCCAGCAGGCGGTCCTTCTGCGCATCGAGGCGATCGATCTCCTTGTTCTGTTCCTTGACCTTCTCGATCTCGGCTTCCAGATAGGCATTGCGGTCCATCTGGCCGCTCACCTGCCGGTCGTAATAGAACCAGATCAGCAGCGACAGCAGCAGGCCACCGATTGCGGCCATGCCCAGCATTGCGTAGAACTCGCGCTGGCGTTGCTTGCGCCGCTCGGCGCGCCAGGGCAATAGATTGATGCGTGCCATCAGTCGAAGCTCCTCAGCGCCAGACCGGTGGCGATCATCAGCGCGGGGGCATCCTGGGCCAGCGCATGTGCGTTCACCTTCGGGCCCAGGGTCATCTGTGCCAGCGGATTGGCGACCACGGTCGGCACGCCCAGCTGTTCCTCGACCATCTCCGGCAGGCCACCCAGCACGGCGCAGCCGCCGGCCAGCACGATGTGATCAACGCGGTTGAACTCACTGCCTGCATAGAAGAACTGCAGCAGGCGGCTGATCTGCTGGACCGTAGCTTCCTTGAACGGCTCCAGCACTTCCATCTCGTAGCTTTCCGGCAGCCCGCCCTGGCGCTTGGCCAGGCCGGCCTCCTCGTAGCTCAGGCCGTAACGGCGCATGATCTCGTCGGTCAGCTGCTTGCCACCGAACACCTGTTCGCGGCTGTACAGGCTGCGGCCGCCGCGCAGGACGTTGAGGGTGGTCATGGTGGCGCCGATATCGACCAGCGCGACCACGCCCTCGATGGACACCGGCAGCTCGCTGGCCACCAGGGCGTAGGCGTTCTCGACCGCGAAGGCCTCCACGTCCATCACCTTGGCCTGCAGGCCCCCCAGCTCCAATGCCGACTGGCGCAGTTCCACGTTCTCCGAACGCGACGCGGCCAGCAGCACCTGGACCATCTCCGGGTTGTTCGGGATCGCCCCGATCACCTCGAAGTCCAGGTTCACTTCCTCGATCGGGTACGGAATGTAGTTGACCGCTTCCAGCTCGATCTGGGCTTCCATGTCGTTCTCGTCGAGCTCGGCCGGCATCGGGATCACCTTGGTGATCACCGCCGAACCGGCGACGGCGGCAGCGGCCAGCTTGGCCTTGCTCCCCGAGCGGTTCATCGCACGGCGGATGGCCTCACCCACGGCCTCCACTTCCACGATGTTCTTCTCCACCACCGCGTTCGGCGGAAGAGGTTCCACGGCGTAATGTTCCACACGAAAACGGTTGCCACTGCGGGACAGCTGCAAAAGCTTTACCGCAGTCGAACTGATGTCGACGCCTACAAGCGGCGACTGACTTTTTGGGATGAGCCCCACGGTTTCTCCCCTGCCGACGGGCACTTGGACGCAAGACCTGCGCCCGAGCATTAATAACGTATTCTTAGCAAATGGCAACGGCCCTGCTGTGAAGTCCCTCACGGATTCACCATGCAGCCCCTGACTGTTCCCCTTGCGCTCCCCGGTGCCGACCCCAGCCGCCACCTTGCGTAATCTATACTCTGCGACCACGAAATTCGCAATCGGAATCTGAACCCGATGACTCGACTCCGCCGCTGGCTGCGCTGGATCTTCCTGATTGTCCTGGTCCTGGCGCTGATCGGCGCGGCCGCCGTGGGCGGTCTGTACTACGCCGTGTCCTCCAAGCTTCCCGACGTGCAGACCCTGCGCGACGTGGAAATGCAGGAGCCGATGTACGTCTATGCCGCCGACGGCAAGCTGATGGCGGTGTTCGGCGAGACCCGGCGTACCCCGATCACCATGAAGGACGTGCCCGAGCGCCTGAAGCAGGCCTTCCTGGCCACCGAGGACGCCCGCTTCTACGAGCACGGCGGCGTGGACTACATGGGCATCGGCCGTGCGGTGTGGCTGCTGGCCACCACCAACGACAAGCGCGTGCCGGGTGGCTCCACCATCACCCAGCAGGTGGCCCGCCAGTTCTTCCTCAGCTCTGAGTACAGCTACACCCGCAAGCTGGCCGAGATCCTGCTGGCGCGGAAGATCGAGTCCGAGCTGAGCAAGGACGAGATCTTCGAGCTGTACCTGAACAAGAGTTTCTTCGGCAATCGTGCCTACGGCGTGGCCGCCGCCGCCGAGTTCTATTACGGCAAGAAGCTGAACGAGCTGGACCTGGACGAGATGGCCTCGCTGGCCGGCATCCCCAAGTTCCCGTCCTCGGGCAATCCGATCTCCAATCCGGAGCGCGCCCGCCAGCGCCGCGACAATTACGTGCTGCAGCGCATGGCCGACCTGAAGTTCGTCAGCCAGGCCGAAGCCGACGCGGCCAAGGCCGTGCCGATGCACGCCACCGCCCATGAGCCGCCGGTGCAGGTCGACGCGCCGTACGTGGCCGAACTGGTGCGCCAGGAAATGATCGCCCGCTTCGGCGGGGATGTGGTCAACAAGGGTTACCACGTCACCACCACCATCGACTCCACCCTGCAGACCGCCGCCAACCAGTCGGTGCGCGACGGCCTGCTGCTGTACGACCACCGCCACGGCTGGCACGGCGTGGAGAAGCAGGTGCAGGTGGGTGCCGGCGAAGACGCCGCCGCCCTGGCCGAGCACCTGCGTGGCCTGTACGGCCAGGCCGGCCTGCTGCCGGCCATCGTTGCCAGCACCGGTGCCGATGGCAGCGCCACCGTGGTACTGGCCAACCGCAGCGAGATCGTGCTGCCGGCCGGTGCCGCCAAGTGGACCAACAAGACCCCGGGCAAGCTGGTGCAGCGCGGTGACATCGTGCGCGTGCGTGCCGGTGCCAAGGAAGGTGAGTGGCTGCTGGATCAGCTCCCGCGCGGCCAGTCCGCGCTGGTCTCGCTGGATGCCCACAGCGGCGCGCTGAAGGCGCTGGTTGGCGGTTTCAGCTTCTCCGGCAACAAGTTCAACCGTGCCACCCAGGCCCGCCGCCAGCCGGGTTCGAGCTTCAAGCCCTTCATCTACGCCGCGGCCTTCGACAAGGGCTACAACCCGGCCTCGATCGTGCTCGACGCCCCGGTCGTGTTCCGCGACCGCCGCGGCAAGACCTGGGCCCCGCAGAACGACGGCGGCGGTTTCCGCGGCCCGATGCGCCTGCGTGAGGCGCTGGTGCAGTCGCGCAACCTGGTCTCGGTGCGCCTGCTCGACGGCATGGGCGTGGACTACGCGCGCAAGTACATCAGCGAATTTGGTTTCGCCGAATCCGAACTGCCGCCGAACCTGTCGATGTCACTGGGCACCGCCTCGCTGACCCCGCTGTCGGTGGCCCGTGGCTACGCCGTGTTCGCCAATGGCGGCTCGCGGGTGGATACCTGGTTGATCGACCAGGTGAACGACCGCGACGGCAACCTGGTGTTCAAGGAAAACCCCGCCCTGGCCTGCCGCGACTGTGCCGGCAGCAGCGACCAGCCGGTCAACCAGGTCGTGGACGGCTTCAACTTCGGCGCCCCGGCCCCGAAGGTGGACCCGGCGGCTGCGGCCAAGGCCGAAGCCAAGACCGAAACCCCGGCCACGCCGGCCAACCCCGATGCCCGCACCGCCCCGCGCGCGATCGACGCCCGCACCGCCTACCAGTTGGTGTCGATGATGCGCGACGTGGTCCAGCGCGGTACCGGCGTGCAGGCCAAGGTGCTCGGCCGAGAGGACGTGGGCGGCAAGACCGGCTCCACCAACGACCACCGCGACGCCTGGTTCTCCGGCTTCGGTGGCCCGTACGTGACCACTGTGTGGGTGGGCCGCGACGACTTCCGCTCGCTGGGCTACCGCGAGTACGGTGGCAAGGCGGCGCTGCCGATCTGGATCGACTACATGCGCACCGCGCTGAAGGACACCCCGATCGCGCAGAACGAGCCGCCCAGCGGCATGGTCCAGGCCACCCTCAACGGCGCGACCGAATGGGTGAAGGTGGAAGACATGGACCGCCTGACCGACTACGACCTGAACCTCAATACGCCGCAGGCCGACGCCGCCGCGTTCGATATCTTCTGAGGAAGGATCAGGTGGGTGCCAACCTTGGTTGGCACCAATGCATCCGCCGGGCACGGTCCCGCGCTGCTCTGGTAGCCGCCAACCTTGGTTGGCGCCCCGTGCCGACCAAGGTCGGCACCTACCAAAGCGTTGGTGGGTGCCAACCGTTGGTTGGCATCTCTGCGCCATACCCACGCAGATGTCACATCCCTGCGCTACTCTGTACCCAGGTCGCAACAGGGAGTCATCGCATGCATCGCGCCCGTCAGCATGCTGCCAGCCAGACCCGCGAGCGTCGCCACCGCCTCGCCCACGAAGCCGCCCGCCTGATGGCCGAAGGCGGCATCCGCGACTACCACCAGGCCAAGTTGAAGGCCGCCAGCCGGCTCGGCATCCACGACGATGCCTCCCTGCCCCGCAACACCGAGATCGAAGACGCCCTGCGCGAGTACCAGCGGCTGTTCTCCGGCCCCCAACACGGCAACGAACTGCAGCGCCGCCGCGAGGCCGCCATGCGTGCGCTGGAGTTCCTGCACGGCTTCGCGCCTCGCCTGGCCGGCCCGGTGCTGGAGGGCACCGCCGACGCCAACAGCCCCGTGCAGCTGCACCTGCACAGCGACGACCCGGAAGCCGTGCACCGCTTCCTGGACGAACACGGCATTCCCGCCGAATCGCGGACGCGTCGCCTGCGCATGGATCGCGAGCGCAGCCTGGATGTGCCGGTGTGGGTGTTCAGTGCCGAGGAGCTGACCTTCGACCTGGCCGTGCTGCCCTACGATGCCCTGCGCCAGGCGCCGTTGTCGCCGGTGGATGAGAAGCCGATGCGGCGCGCGTCTGTCGCGCAGTTGCGGCAGGTGCTGGCCGAAGCGGAGATCACCGCGTACATCGGCGGATGACGATAGCGCAGCGGTGCCTGCCTTGGGTGGGTGCGGGCATTTCGATGGCTGACCGGAGAGCAGTCGAGCAAGTTCGACTCTACAAAAGCGGTGTTACCAGCTCTGGCAGATGATGCCCATCATGCTCCCGCTACCAGACAAAACGGGTATCGCGCAGCGGGTCGCTGAACAACCGCGGCAACCACGGGGCAGAAGCTCGCCGCGGATACTCCCGCATCATCTGCGCGTGCATGACCTGCAGATCGCGCAGCAACCAGGACTGGTAGTAGATGTCGTCGAATCCATCCGACCACCCGCTCTTCACACGCTCATGCTCGTCTGCCTCCAACGGCGGCATCTTGTCCAGCGGCACCTCCAGGACTGTCGACAGCGCCGCGTTGATCTGCGCGTTCTCAACCCCCGCCTGGCGCACGTAGTCCAATCGATCGAGGACCCGCCGGCAGTTGTACGGGAAGCATCCGCCCGTGGCGGTGATGTAGTCAGCAATATCCGCCAGCATGTCGGCTTTCAGCCGCCACACCACTTCGCTGTCCATCACCTGGCCCGGCCGTGGCGCCACCGAAGCGGCAGGCCAGGTGGCTGTTGCGCGGCAGGGGTTGCGACAACGCCGGCAGCAAGGCTGCCTGTGCTTCGGCAGGCAGGTCCAGCCCCTGCAGTACGCGCGCGGGATCTTCCAGCTGCACGTGCTCCAGGGTCACGCGCACCGGCGACAGCCCGGCCGAGCGGCCGAACAGCTGGATGTCGAGTTGTTCGGTCTGGCCTTCAACCAGATCCTCGAAGCCGGCGGGGACGCCGTGGGCTGCGACCAGAGGAGCAGCCATTGCCAGGGCGAGCGCGACCGCCAGCCGGGTAACGGCGGGGGCGTGTGGGATCATGGGGGTATCGCTGCAGAAGCGGCCGGCCCGGAATGCGGACCGGCGCGGGGAAGCCGTGGATCAGGGCTTCTGGTTCATGACGATGTAGACCATGCCTTCATAGCGGCCGTTGACCGTAAGCGGGCCACCGGCACCCGCCTGGGCGATGGTCAGCGGCATCGAGATGGAGGCACCCGGCGTCGAGCTGGCGCCGTTGAACAGGTCAGCCACCTTGAACTCGGTGACCGCAGTGGTCAGCGCATCGGTGTTCAGGCTGACGGCCAGCGGCACGCGGGTGGCGCCATTTAGCAGCACCGGATCGTGGCCGAGGCGAACCTGGATGTCCTTATCGATATCGTTGGAGTGGATGCGCACCTGCTGCGTCGACGGCAGCAGGCCGCGCAGCGGATCGTGGGTCATCTGCACGGTATCCGGCAGCGGGGTGCCGTCCTCGAGCAGCAGCGCCAGGGTCGGGTCGACGTCGGCGTAGACGGTGATCTTGGTTTCCAGCGCGTGCGCGGACAGCGAAGCAGTGGCCAGCGCTGCAGCGAGCGCGGCCTTCTTGAGAATGGCGTGCTTGGGTGTCTCTCTCGGACAGGGGGAATATGAAAGCCCCCCTCCCCTAAGGAGAAAGGGAGGGAGGCGCCGCCCGCAGAGGTGGTTGCGGGCGACGGAGAGAATGTTAGAAATGCGCTGCCATGCAGGCCATTCAAGCATTCCTAAAACGCGGGAGGTTAAGAAGAATTCTTGAAGGCGCTCAATGTTTGAGGGTTATGCAAACTCCCTCACTGCTTGAATGCAATAAACCTCATTGCCTTGGATTTGTAGAGTCGACTGTTAGTCGACTGCTCTTCCGACACTGCGCGAAGCACACGCGCTGCGCGCGTGAGTCGAGTACGGCTCGACTCTACAAGGGGTCATCCACGCATGGCGTGGATCTGCTGGATGGCATCAGGCCGCCTTTCGGCGGCCTGATGACACATCGTGTTGGCGCACGATCAGAAGAAGATCGCGTACAGGATCAGCAGCGGAATCGGTACGCCCAACAACCAGAGAAGAATCATTTTCATTACAGGTCTCCTTGCGTGGAAGGCGGGTTACAGGTCGCGGCGGCGGCCGCCCCAAGTGGCGCTGAGGCTGGCGAAGAACGCACCGATCAGCAGGGTGATGAACAGCCACAACGCGGCATAGGCGGTCGCCTTTCGGGCATCGTCGGCGGCCTGCTTGGCGGTGTTCCTGGCCTTTTCCAGCGCCGCACGCATGCGCGTCTGCACATCGGTCACGCGCGCCTGCGCTTCGGCCGGGCTCATGCCGGTTTCGCGCGCGATCAGCTGCGCCAGGTACTGGGTATCGGCCGGGTCCAGGCCGTCTCCCTGCAGGCTGTTGACGATGATGCGGTTCACTTCGGCACGCACTTCGCGGCGGTCGCCCATCGGGCCATTACCCGGCATCGGGCGCGGCGGTGGAGCGGCATTCGGATCCATCGGTGCACCCGGCGGCGGCGCTGCAGGACCAGTCGGCCCTGCGCTGGTCGTGCTGCGGAACAGTGAATCCACCCAGTAGTTGAGGTCGCCTTCCGGGGCCGCCGCAGCAGTGCTGCCCGCGCCCGCTGCGGCAACACTGGCCGTGGATGCGGCAGCGCCTGCGGCGGCACCGGCCACCTTTGCGCCGGCGCCCAGCACGCCACCGATGGCCGATGTGAGCAGGCCCGCGGTCAGCAGCGTGGCCACCGCCCACGACACGAAGCCATGCGCGGTATCGCGGAAATAGGTTTCATCGCCATGGATCTGCGTCCACTTGGTACGCAGGCGGCCCGCCAGATAGCCACCCAGGCCGGACGCGGCCAATGCGGTGAAGGTGAGCCAGATGATGCTGGACCAACCGAAGGTCTCTTTGCTGACGCCTTCGAACGACCATGGCGACACCGACGACAGGCCGAGGCCAACACCGAGGATCAGCAGGATGAGGGAGAGTGCAGCGGCAGCGGTGGCGCCAGCGAAGATCGCGCCCCAGGAAACGGCGCTTTCGCTGGGAGGGGCGATGATCGGGGCGGTGACGACGGCGGCGACGTCAGGGCCGAGCGGTCCGCGCTCGGGTGGGTCGAATCGGGTATTCATCGGGATGGACGCTCCATTTCAGGTGCTGCGGATGCAGCTGGCGTCCTGAGGCTGCGCGAGCGCTTGTGAAGCTGGTGAGACCCTTGAATCACGCGGTCTTGGCGCGATGAAGCGCGTGCCAACCAAGGTTGGCACCTACCGAAGGCGGTTGCGGTGGTAGATCCACGCCGTGCGTGGATGATTTTTCGCGGGCGCCGAAATCGTGCGGACCAACGGTCCGCACCTACCAGGTCCGCCCCAAAAAAACGCCCCGCGGATGCGGGGCGTTCTTCTCACAACTCACGCGGGGCGATCAGCCCTGGTAGTCGCGCACGTCGCTACCGGTGTAGACCTGGCGCGGACGGCCGATCTTCATTTCCGGATCAACCTGCTGTTCCAGCCAATGCGAGACCCAGCCGGAGGTACGGCCCAGGGCGAACATGACGGTGAACATTTCGGTCGGGATCTGCAGCGCCTTGTAGATGATGCCGCTGTAGAAATCGACGTTCGGGTACAGCTTGCGGGCGACGAAGTACTCGTCCTGCAGGGCGGCCTGTTCCAGCTTCACGGCCACGTCCAGCAGCGGATCCTGCACGCCCAGCTGCTTGAGCACCTTGCTGGTCATCTCGCCGATGACCTTGGCGCGCGGGTCGAAGTTCTTGTAGACGCGGTGGCCGAAGCCCATCAGGCGGAAGCCGGAGGTCTTGTCCTTGGCCTTGACCACGGCGGACTCGACGTTGTCGGCAGTGCCGATCTCTTCCAGCATCTTCAGCACGGCTTCGTTGGCACCGCCGTGGGCCGGACCCCACAGCGCGGTGACGCCAGCGGCGACCGACGCGTACGGGTTGGCACCGGTCGAACCGACCAGGCGCACGGTCGAGGTCGAGGCGTTCTGCTCGTGGTCGGCGTGCAGGATGAACAGCAGGTCCAGCGCCTTCACCACGTCCGGGTTCAGGTCGTACTGGCCGTCAGCCGACTCGAAGGTCTGCTTCAGGAAGCGGCTGACGTAGTCCAGCGAGGTGTCCGGCTTGTTGGCCGGCAGGCCCTTGCCGTGGCGGTAGATCAGCGCCGACAGGGTCGGCACCTTGGCGATCAGGCGCACGGCGGCCTGGCGGCGCTGTTCGGCGTCGGACAGGTCCAGCGAGTCGTGGTAGATGGCCGACAGCTGCGCGATTGCAGCGGCCAGGATCGCCATCGGATGGGCATCCTTGGCGAAGCTGCCGATCAGGGTGTTGATCGAATCGTCGACGTTGGCTTCGGCAGCCAGCTCATCGGTGAAGGCCTTCAGCTGCTCGGCGCTCGGGCGCTCGCCGTTGATCAGCAGGTAGGCCACTTCGACGTAGCTCGACTTTTCCGACAGCTGTTCGATCGGGTAGCCGCGGTACAGCAGCACGCCCTTGTCGCCGTCGATGTAGGTGATGGCGGACTTGCAGCTGGCCGTCGCGGTGAAGCCGGAATCGTAGGTGAAATACCCCGTTTCCTTGGTCAGCTTCGCGATGTCGACGCAGTCGTTGCCAAGGGTGGGTTTGATGACGGGCAGAACGACCGACTTGTCGCCGGCGTTGAGCGTGACCTGATCAAGATCGGACACTGTGTGCGCTCCTTCATGGGAAGGCGCCTGCCCAAGCGCATTGGTCAGGCACGTGAATGACGTCCTCGGCCTGTGCCGGGGATCAGGTCATTATCGCACAGCAGCATTTGCCCGGCGCTAGACAGAAGTCGTATACGACAGGCAGCCAGACACCGGCCGTTGAGCGGCCCGGATCGGCAAAAGCGTTGTCACACGAACGCAGTGTTCCGTCCATCCAAACGCCCGTTGGGTTGGCGTTGGGGAAAAACAAACGGCCGCGCAGAGCGCGGCCGTTGGTTCGAAGCTGGATCGACAGATCAGCGCGCGTAGCGCTTCTGGAACTTGTCGATACGGCCCGAGGTGTCGATGACCTTGTGCTTGCCCGTGTAGAACGGGTGCGAAGCCGAGGAAATTTCAACCTTGACCAGCGGGTATTCGTTGCCGTCTTCCCACTGGATGGTTTCCTTCGTCGCCATGGTCGAGCGGGTCAGGATCTTGAAATCGGAGGTGACGTCATGGAAGACGACGTCGCGGTAGTTCGGATGGATATCGGCCTTCATGGGCTCACACCGTAAATGGGCTGGTGGTCAAGAGCGGCATTATAAGCACCGGTTGCCGCCCGGGGCAACCGGTGCCGGTCAATCGACGTCAGTCCGCACCCAGGGCCTGGCGCACCAGGGCCTCGAAACGCTGCTGGTCGTAGGCCATCAGCAGATCGCAGTTGTCCGGCTGGCCGGTCTGGCGGTTCCAATCGACGATGGTGGCGCCGCGGCTGAACGTGCCGTTCAGCTCCACGTTCAGCGGGCGCGACTCGACCCGCAGCTGCCCTTCCGGGTTCAGCGCCCAGGCCATGGCCACCGCATCGGCGGTGTACCAGCGCCCGCCCTTGCTGTCTTCGGACAGGCCACGGGTCTTGCGCGAGATCAGTTCGTAGAAGCGGGCGCGATCGGAATCGGCCTGCAGCCACTTCTCGGCGTCCTGCAGCGGCAGGCCATGGGCGACAGTGGCCTCCCAGTCCGACACCAGCAGGTGCTTGAACGAGGTGAACACCACGTGCGCCGCTTCCGGGTCGAACGCAATGTTGAATTCGGCCGCCGGGGTGATGTTGCCGTGGCAGGTGACCGCGCCGCCCATCACCACGATGCGCTTGATGCGCTCGGGCAGGGTCGGGTCCAGCTTCAGTGCCAGGGCAAGGTTGGTCAGCGGGCCCAGCATCACCAGCATCAGTTCGCCGGCGTGCTCGTGCGACAGGCGCAGGATGGCCAGTGCGGCGTGTTCGGCTTCAGCCTGGCGGCTCGGCGGCGGCAGGTCCACGTCGCCGTAGCCGTCACGGCCATGCACGTGGGCAGCGTCAACGGAGGGATGCAGCAGCGGATCCGGGCTGCCGGCAAACACCGGCACGTCGGCGCGGCCGACGATGTCGCAGAGCTTGAGGGCGTTGCGGACGGTGTATTCGAGGCCGACATTGCCGGCGGCGATGGTCAGGGCGACCACGTCGTGCCGTTCATCGGCGAAGGCCATCAGCAGGGCCAGGGCGTCGTCCACACCGGGGTCGGTGTCGATCAACAGCGGGATCTTGTGGGTCATCGTTGCCGTCTTCAGATCGGCAACGAAGTGTGGACCGGGATGATGACCGTTGCAAGTATGGGGGTTGGGGTTCGGCAGGGCTGCGCCCTGCACCCGCCGAATCAACGGCAAAAGCTGGTTTCCTGGGGGATGGCGGGGCGGATCCGGTTGCGGGGGACGCTGCAAGTACGTCCATGTAGCTCGGTCGCCGCATCCATGCGGCTCACGCCCCCGCAACCGGATCCACCCCGCCTTCGACAGATTTCCGCGGCTGTTGGTGGGTGTCGACCTTGGTCGACACATCCATGCAATGCGTGGATGAACATGGAGTAGCAACTGTCTTGTCAGGGGCAGCCGAGGGCCACCTCGGCGTCTCGCTTACGGGCGTTGAGGATCACCAGCATTTTGCGCATGACCGCCACGAGCGCCACCTTGCTCGCTTTGCCCTTGGCCTTCAGGCCAGCGTAAA
>NZ_JCAFUD010000013.1:0-76575 GCF_059370935.1 Stenotrophomonas sp. YJH_SMC_12-1
TCGGTGGCATTGCCAGGTTGCCGGCCAGCGGCCGGCACTACCGTGTTTCGATCTTCGGCGGCGCGCCGTAGAACCGCCGCAGCCGCGCGTTCCCGTCCGCCGGGCATCGCCTGACGCAACAGCGCGTGGTATTCCGGTAGTGCCGGCCGCTGGCCGGCACCCTCATGATCTTCGGTGGCATTGCCAGGTCGCCGGCCAGCGGCCGGCACTACCGTGTTTCGATCTTCGGCGGCTCGCCGTAGAACCGCCGCAGCCGCGCGTTCCCGTCCGCCGGGCATCGCCTGACGTAATAACGCGTGCGTAATCCGGTAGTGCCGGCCGCTGGCCGGCACCCTCATGATCTTCGGTGGCATTGCCAGGTTGCCGGCCAGCGGCCGGCACTACCGTGTTTTGATCCTTGGCGGCTCGCCATAGAACCGCTGCAGCTGCGCGGCGACCTCCGGCAACGCCTGCTGCAGCAGATCCGGTGCCGAGAAGTGATACTCGCTGGCCACCGCGAAGAACTCTTCCGGCGCCTCGGCCGCGTACGGGTCGATCAACGTCTCCTCGCCGGCATCCACCTGCGCGCAGAAGGCGTCGTAGGAACGCTGGAAGGTGGCTGCCCACTCGCGCTGCCACTCGCGCGGCAGTGGCGGCGTGCCGTCCATCGCGCCATCCAGCGCATCCAGCTTGTGCACCATCTCGTGCACCGCCACGCAGTAGCCCTCGTGCGGCGTCGCCAGGTCGGCCTGCACATCGGCCCACGACAGGATCAACGGACCGCTGTCCCACGACTCGCCAATCAGTTCGTCATCCCACTCATGCAGTACGCCGGCCGCATCCATGTGGCTGCGATGTACGCGGAATGCATCGGGGTAGACGATCAGCTGCGACCAGCCTTCCAGACCCACCTCGCCGAACTCCAGCAGCGGCAGGCAGCACAGTGCCGCCAGCAGCACGCCATCGCCGGCCTCCAGCTGCAGCTCGCCGATCGGGGTAATGGTCTTCTCGTGCAGGAAGCGCGTGGCCAGCAGGCGCAATCGCGCGCGGCGATCGTCGTCCAGACCGTGCATCCAAGCCGCACGGCGGCAGGCCTCATCCCACAGTACATCGTCGATCGGCCGCGGCGCAGGCCGCAGCCACTGCAGCAACGACTTGATCAGCGGAACATTCCCGGCAGGTAGCTGTGCCACTTCGGTGCGCGGATGCGCTGCAGCACGTCGTCATCGCTGCCACCGCCGCCCGTGCTGGTGCTGGCTGCCGGGCGGACCGGTGCCGGCTTGGTGGTGGCGGCCGAAGCGGTCGCGGTCGGTGCACGCTGCGAAGCGGCATCGCCGTTGGAGGACACGCAGGCGCCGCGGCTGTCGTCCAGCGCTGCCGTCGCAGACGCCGCGAAGGGCATCGTCAGCAGGATCAGGCAATGGGCATAACGGCGCATTGACGACATCCACGTTAAGGGAAGGTGAGTTCCCGATTCTAGCCCGAACCCGGCGCCCCGTTGGAAGCCCCCGCGGAACCCAGCGTGGCGGGCGCCGCTGGCGGCTTTCCCGCATAATTCCTTCCTGACTTCGTGGAAGCTGCCGTGGACGACCGCCAATTGCTGGCCAAACTCGCTGCCGGTCGCCTCTCCGGCGACGCCCTGGCCCGTGAGCTGGGCCAGACCCGGGCGGCCATTTGGAAGCGTATTCAAGGACTTAGAGCCGCCGGTGTAGACATCGAGGGGCGTGCAGGTGAGGGCTATGGCCTGACCCGCCCGGTCGACCTGCTGGACCCGGCCGCGATCCGCGCCGGCCTGCCCGGCGACGCCCAGGCGCTGCTGCACGACCTCCAGGTGGCCTGGACGGTGGACTCGACCAATGCCGAATTGCTGCGGTGCAGCGCGCCCCAGCGCGGGGTCAGCGTGCTGCTGGCCGAACGCCAGACCGGTGGCCGCGGCCGTCGTGGCCGTACGTGGGCGTCGCCGCTGGCCGCGCATATCTACCTGTCGGTGCTGCGGCTGTTCTCCGGTGGCCTCGGTCGCCTGGCCGGGCTGAGCCTGGTGGCCGGCATCGCCGTGGCCGAAGCGCTGCACGACCTGGGCTACACCCAGGCGCAGCTGAAGTGGCCGAATGACCTGATCGTCGATGGCAAGCGCAAGCTGGTCGGCCTGCTCGCAGAAGGCGGTGGCGAATACGCCGGCCCGGCGCGCGCGGTGATCGGCATCGGCATCAACACGCACATGCCGCCGTCCTTCGCCGAGCAGATCACCCAGCCGTGGGTGGACCTGGACACGCTGGCCGGCAAGCCGGTGGACCGCAACGTGGTGGTTGCTGCCGTGCTGGCGCGCCTGCTGCCGGCACTGGAAGAATTCGATCGCGAAGGCCTCGCTCCCTTCCTGCCGCGCTACGCCGCGTTCGACATGCTGGCCGGTCGAGAAGTACGGGTGGAACTGGAAGGGCAGTGGCAGCATGGCACCGCGCTTGGCCTGGCCGATGACGGGGCACTGCGCGTGCGCATCGATGGCCGTGAGCGCCTGCTGCACGCCGGCGAAGTCAGCGTGAGGGCGGCATGAGCGATTGGTTGTTCGACCTCGGCAACTCGCGCTTCAAGTTCGCGCCGTTGCAGGGTGACCGTGCCGGTGACGTGCAGGCCTGGGCGCATGGCGCCGAAGGCATGGCCGGACAGCCGCCGCACAGCCTGCCCAGCGGTACCACCGCGTTCGTGGCCAGCGTGGCCGCACCGTCGCTGACCAGCGCCATGCTGGACCAGCTGCAACGTCGCTTCGAGCACGTGCACGTGGTGCGTACCAGCGCCGAATGCGCCGGTGTGCGCATTGCCTATGCCAAGCCCGAAAAATTCGGTGTGGACCGCTTCCTGGCCCTGCTGGCCGCGGCCAAGGCGCAGCGCCCGGTGCTGGTGGTCGGGGTGGGCACCGCACTGACGATTGATCTGCTTGACGCCGACGGCCAACACCACGGTGGCCGCATTTCCGCATCGCCCACCACCATGCGCGAAGCACTGCATGCCCGCGCGGTGCAGCTGCCGGCTACCGGCGGTGACTACAGCGAATTCGCCAACGACACCGCCGACGCGCTGGCCTCCGGCTGCGATGGTGCGGCCGTGGCACTGATCGAACGCAGCGCACAGCAGGCGCACACGCTGCTGGGCGTGGCACCGTCGCTGCTGGTGCACGGTGGCGGCGCACCGGCGCTGATGCCGTTGCTGCCCGGCGCGGATTACCATCCCTCGCTGGTGCTGGATGGCCTCGCCCGCTGGGCGGTGCACCAGCCCGCAGGCTAGTATCCGCGCATGCTGACCCGTGCCCTGATCGTCGTACTGGCCATCCTCAATCTTGGCGTCGCCTGCTGGTGGCTGCTGCGCGATGCGCCGCAGAAGCCTGCGCCGCCGCCGCAACCGGCCGGCGTGGCCGAGCTGCGCTGGGTGCCCGGTGGCGTGGATGCCGCTGCGGCCGCCGAAGCCACAGCCGCCGCGCCGACCGCGCCGTTGATGGAGCGCGAACCGGCGGACAATACGGCCGTGGCTGTAACGCCGGCGCCCGCCGCCCCGGCCAAGCCGGAGATTGCCAAGCCGCAGGCGGCTGAGGCTACGCCGGTTGCTGCCGCTGCCAAGCCGGCAACACCGCCTGCACCGACCCCGACCCCGGCGCCGGCGCCGGAAAAGCCCGTAACCCCGCCCGTGGCTGCCGAACCGCCGCGCTGCGTCGCGCTGGGCCCGTTCGCCGACCGCGCCACCGCGAGCAGCGCGCAGGGCAAGGCCGGCACGCTGCTCAGCCAGGTGCGCCTGCGCGAACAGCCCGCTGCCAGCGGCAGCGCCCGTTACCGGGTGATGCTGCCGGCCGCCGCCAACCGCGAAGAAGCCCAGGCCACCGTGAAACGCATCGTCGCCGCTGGCCTGAGCGACTACTACATCATCAGCCAAGGCGAGGAGGCCAACGCCGTGGCGCTGGGCCAGTACCGCAACCGCGAAGGCGCCGAGCGGCGCATGGCGGCGGTGCAGGCCGCCGGCTTCCAGCCGCGCCTTGTCGCCAGCGGCGACGCCGGCCAGTGGTGGCTGGAAGGGCAGCTGGCGGCAGGCACGCAGCCGGCCCAGGCCCAGCAGCGCAGCGGGGCGGCACAGAGCCGGTCGCTGGAATGCACGCGGTTGCGCTAGAATCCCCGGACCGCGGCGCTGCCGCCGGTGCATCCCCCATGCCGCTTTAGCTCAGTTGGTAGAGCAACTGTCTTGTAAACAGTAGGTCATCCGTTCGATTCGGATAAGCGGCACCACCACACTCCAGTTGTGCAGCTCGACACGGCGGCGCAGTAATCGGTCGAGCACTGCTCCCTGCTGCGTCTCTCCCCTTCTTTTCCTGCCTTGCTGTTATCTCATCTTGCACCTGACGAGGCGCGTCCCACCTGTCTGTGCGCGTCCTTCGTGGTTGATACGCGTTTCTCGTAGTTGAAAATGTGTAGTCAGTAGGCTACATTTTTCCATGAAGATCCAGCGTACCCGTCAGTTCGCGACATGGATTGACGCTCTCAAGGACGTAACTGCGCGCGCTCGCATCCTGGCCCGCATCGGTCGGCTCACCGAAGGCCATCCGGGCGATCACCGCTATCTGGGGGACGGTATTTCCGAACTGCGTGTCGATGCAGGGCCGGGCTACTGCCTGTACTACACCCAGCGCGGCAGGCAGTTGCTGATTCTTTTGGTCGGAGGTGACAAAAGCTCACAGCAACGCGATATCGAAAAGGCCAGGGAGATTGCACGTGCCCTGTGAGCGTCGAACCGGCTGTAGTCGAAACGAATCAATACCCAAGTACTGGAGCTGTTCCATCATGGCCACCAAGAAAAAAGTCGAACTCAAAGCATTTGATGTGGCCGAACACCTTCGGACACCCGAAGAAATGGCCGCCTATCTCGACGCCTGCATCGAGGAAAGCGACGGCGATTCCGCATTCATCGCTAAGGCGCTTGGCGACATCGCGCGCGCTCAGGGTATGAGCAAGGTTGCGCGCGCGGCGGGCCTGTCGCGCGAGAGCCTTTACCGCGCACTGTCCGGCGAACGCAGCCCCGATTTCGCCACCATCCTGAAGGTGACCCGTGCCTTGGGTGTGCGCCTGCATGCCAGTGCCGTGTGAGGCGTCAAGGCACTGCGCTCCACTTCCGCCGCTCCAAGAAGTCCGGTGCGATCAGTCTTAATCAAACCGAATGATGCGGATCAACCCTCTTGTTGACGATCCGTCTCCGAAGGCGGCCACCGTGCCACAGGGGAATACCTCTTTCGCACCGTCATGGTTGACGAATGAGATCGTGCAATTCGTCCGCGTTCCAGGACGGATCCGGGTGATGGCTCTGTCATTCAAGACGAAGCTGTACCACATGAGTTCAGGACTCATGGAAGGCGCCATGGGGCGTGCGGTGGACGCGATCATCTCGGCAACAGCGCCGCCACGCGAATCCTCTTCGTCCAGCCGCAGCTCAACGAGGACAGGTTTGGGTAGGGTGTGCTCATTCCAGCAGCGGGTCTGCCTGAATCGTTAGCTGGGTTGCGGCGTGTTGAACCTATGCGTTGGGGATCTCAACGTTCCGCATTATTGAGTCCCACCCATCTGCAACGCCACATACTCCGCCAGCCCCCGGCAGGCCAGCATCAGACCCTCGCGCGTGCCATCGCCGATGTCGTCCTTCTCTTCCCCATCCACGCGCACGCGCTCTGCGGCGTGGTACAGCTCCAGCAGCGATACCAGGCCCACTGCGGCGCGGTCCCTGCGTGCGGCAGCCACGGCGTCGCCAGGTGTGCCTGCCGGTCCCTGCCACGGCTGTCCATCGGCGGCGTCACCGGCCTGGATGCGTTGCAGGCAGCCGGGCAGGTTGATGGGCGCGGGCGCCTCGTTGGCGGCAGCGAAAGCGGCTTCCAACGGCTGCGCCAGTTCGGGCGGCAGGCGCAGCGCAGCCTCGCCCAGGGTGGCGGTCAGGTACGGGTGATGGGTCTTGGGCATGCGGGCGTCCTCGTCGGAAACAGAGGTGCCACCCGAAGAGGGTGGCGGGCGATGCGTGGCTTCCAAGACCGGGTCAACGAATCGGCGGGCACGAGGCCCCCACGCACCGCCCGCCGTCGATCGGCTAACGGATTGCCAGCCGGCGCCGCCCCTGAAAGGACGACGCCGGCTGGCAAGCGTATACATCGTTGACAACGCGGGCTTGGAAGTCCCGACCACCTTTGCAGGTGGCGATTCATCATGCGCACGCGAAATCCCCGCCTGCCAGTCGTTTGTTTCGATGGCATCGGGTGATCTGAAAGGAAAAATGAATTATCGCGTTTGGCCCGTTTCGAGCATCGCAATGCCAGAAGCGACATATCGCGCAGCGCCCTAATCATCGGCCATCCGGGCCGCTCCACTGTTGCCGCACGGCTTACAGTAGCGTGCGACGTAAAGCTGGCTTAACAGCCTCGGCAAGGCACCAAGGCAACGATACCAGACCCAAAAGTGCCAACGCGCGCCCCGGATCTTGATATTCCTCACGGACAGCCCGCAGCGCCCCACCGCATACTGCCGCTACACGCCCGCCCTTGGCCCCTTCGGGATAAGCACATGCGTCGCCATGCCCTGTCGCTCATCGTCGCACTGTTGTCCACCGCCTTCGTGGCCCCGGCCATGGCTGCTGTGCCGTTCTTCAACGCCAGCTGCCCGGGCGGCATCGATGTTCACGCCGACGATGGTGGACCCGTCTACGTGCAGGGCCGCGAGGCCACGCTGAAACGTTTCAACGACCGCTATTTCGAAGCACGCGATGCCAACAGTGGCATCACGCTGTCGATCAGCCGCAACGATGACGGCGCGCCGCAGGTCAGCTACACCGGCCGTGGCGGCGCCAATGGCATCTGCCAGGTCAGCGCCAGGGGCACGTCCGCGCTTACCGCAAACAGCGCACGCGCTCGCGACGCTGCCTCCGGAGATGCCGCACTACCGCGCGAAGTCACCTGCGAATCCACCGGCCAGCAGCAGGTCTCTTGCGATCTGAACACCCGTGGCAACGTGGAAATCGTGCGCCAGCTCAGCCGTACCCGCTGCGAGGAGGGCAAGAACTGGGGCCTGTCGCGGCACTCGGTATGGGTCAATGGCGGCTGCCGCGCGGTGTTCCGCAATGTGTCCTCGGTGACTACCCCCGCGCCGGCAGGCGATACCGCGTTGGGCGCCTGCAACATGCGCAAGGGCGCGCAGGGCGCGCTGGTGACCCAGATGCCGGTGGGCAGCGATTACCAGGAACTGATCATCGATTATCCCGATGGCCGCTTCCTGTGCATGATGCGCAACAACGGCCAGGTGCAGAGCGTGACGCCGGTGCGCCGCAGCGGACGCTGAGCGCGCAGCGGGTTGGGGCAGGCTTCAGCCGCAGGACCTATACAGCAACACCCACGCCAGGATCAGGGTGAACATACCAACGAAGGTCAGGCCGAACCATAGCGCCGCCAGCTTCACGTTGCCAATCAATGCCGTCGCCACACGGGGCAGCTCGCTTTTCAGAATCGGGTGTTCGGCGTGTGCTTTGCGCAGACGCTGCCAACCCAACCCGAGGAATACCAGGGTCGAGAACGGCACCAGCAGCAGCGTCGCCTGCATCAACCAGCCGTTCTGCGACGCATCGATCGAGCTGCTGAAAAAACCGCAAGAGCGGCGATGGGTAGCGCCCCGATGAAAAAGCGCGGCCAGGCCGTATTGATGAAGGGCGACATCGCAATCTTCCATGAAGCGGGGGCAGGTCCGCGCGGCATCATGCCATGTGATTGCCCTGCTGCACCGCCGCGAGTGGTGTCACACAGCTCTGGCTAGACTGTGCTTCTTTTTCCCCCGCAGGAGGCACCCATGGCCCATCCCATTTCCGTATCGTTGATTGGCGTTCCCACCGACGTGGGTGCCGGCCATCGCGGTGCACGGCTTGGCCCGGAAGCGCTGCGCGTGGCCGGCCTGCCGGAGGCGCTGGAAGCGCGCGGCGTGGACGTGCGCGACGTGGGCAACCTGGATGGCCCGCGCAACCCGTGGACTGCGCCGGTGGAAGGCTACCGCCACCTGGACGAAGTGGTGGCGTGGAACCATGCACTGATGGAAGCCAGCTATGCCGAACTTCAGGCCGGGCGCATGCCGATCATGCTCGGCGGCGACCATTGCCTGGGCATCGGTTCGATCACCGCCGTCGCGCGCTGGTGCCGCGAGCAGGGCAAGACCCTGCGCGTGCTGTGGCTGGATGCGCATTCGGACTTCAACACCAGCGATGTCACTCCGTCGGGCAACATCCACGGCATGCCGGTGGCCTGCCTGTGCGGCCTGGGCCCGGATGCACTGACCCAGCTCGGTGGTACCGCACCGGCGATCACCCCGGCGCAGATGCACCAGATCGGCATCCGTTCGGTGGACCCGGAAGAGAAGCGCCTGATCAAGACCCACAAGGTGGATGTCTATGACATGCGCTACATCGACGAGAACGGCATGAAGCGCGCGGTTGAAGCAGCACTGGCGGGCATCGACGAGAACACCCACCTGCATGTCAGCTTCGATGTGGATTTCCTCGACCCGAGCATCGCACCGGGCGTCGGCACCACCGTGCCGGGCGGGGTGAACTACCGCGAGGCGCAGCTGGTGATGGAGATGATTGCCGACACCGGGCGCATGGGTTCGCTGGACATCGTCGAGCTCAACCCCTTGCTGGACAAGCAGAATGCCACCGCCGAACTGGCCGTGGACCTGGTCGAAAGCCTGTTCGGCAAGTCCACCCTGATGCGCGACTGAGCTCTCCGCCTGAACGGATCGATGATCCGTTCACACGCGCTCCACGCCCCTGCCGCCAGATTGCACATCACGCGGCGGCAGTGGCATTGGCTCCTTCCGCCGAGCGACCGAACCCCATCCGCGAATGAAGCGGTATAGCGGCGAACCCAAGGAGAAGCCCATGAAGCGCGTAGTTGCCCTGATGCTGTTGTCGATGTTCTCGGTGGCCCTGCTGGCCGGTTGCAACACCGTTGCCGGTGCCGGCAAGGACGTGCAGAAGGCTGGCGAAAAGGTTGAGGATGCCGCCAAGGGCCGTTGAGCCTGAAGTGGAACGGAAAGCAAAAAGGCCGGGGGGACCCCCCCGGCCTTTTTTCTTGCGCGTTTTTCTGCAGCGTACGTGTCGAAGCGTAGTGAACCATTCAAGCAGGTGAGCAGTGCTTTCATGGTCGGTTGACCGGCACTCAACAGCCGCTGCGCGAAGCTGTAGCCACGGTAAGAACGCCGTTGCAACCAAGGACTCCCAGCAATGAACAAAGACATCATTTCCGGCAAGTGGTCGCAGCTGAAGGGCAAGGCCCAGGCCAAGTGGGGCGATCTGACCAACGACGACTTCGATGTGGCTGAAGGCAATGCCGAGTATCTGGCCGGCCGCCTGCAGGAACGTTATGGCTGGGCCAAGGATCGCGCTGAGAAGGAAGTCCGTGAGTTCCAGGATGCCGTGAGCAAGGACTACCCGGACTACAAGTAAGCGCTACGGTTTTCCCCCCACGGCACAACGCCCGCACCGAGAGGTTGCGGGCGTCGTGCTGTCTGCGCTCAGCGCGCCGGGGGGTCCGGCACGTAGCGGTTCGGGAACGCTTGCGGTTCGCGCGGCAGGCGCGACGGCGGCGTATCGACCAGGATGCCGCGCGCGCGCAGATTGCGGGCGCTGTCGTAGCGCAGCTGCAGAACCTGTGCCGGGCTGCGGCTGGCGCGTTCGAAGTCGGTATCGCGTACCGACGACTGCTCGCGTGCGCCGTGGCCGGTGCCCAGCGCAGGGGTCTGTGACTTGCTGGCATAGCCCTCGATGCGGCTGTTGCTGGCGCTGGCATCGGCCGCCGCTTCGGCCGTCGGGGCCGGAGCCGGCAGTGGCAGGCTCCGGCGCAGGATCGGATCCGGACGCCAGCGGCGCGCTTCCTCGAACACCGCCACGCCGACCACGCCGATGTTGTCCGGGCGACCGGTGCGGCTGGCATAGCTGCCGCTGGGGCTGCTGAACACGAACTGCGCCACTTCATCCTGGCTCTTGCGCCAGCCGGTGATGTCGGCGCGCTGGCCGGGGTTGAGCACGTAGCCGGTCTGCGACGGATCGGCATCCTCGCCGGAGATGGCGTTGACGCCGTCCACCGACAGCACCACCAGCACCCGGCGCGGGCTGTCGTTGTACAGGCGCACGGCGTAGCGGTGGCCGCGCTCGCCGGCCACCCAGCGCTGGCCCTCGGCAGGGTAGCTGCGCAACTCGGTGCCGCGGTCGCGGTCGACCAGAGACATGCGCACGGGGCCGCCCTCGTAGGCCGGCGGCGGCATCGGGGCGGGGCGGAAGCCGGCCAGGGGCAGGATCAGCAGCAGGGGCAGCAGGCGTTTCATCGGGCGTCTCCAGCGGGGTTGCGTGAATGAACGCGCCGCAGGCCCTGACGGGGTTGGTGGCGTGCAAGGTAAACTGGCCCCGTTCATCGAAGGTTACCCCACGCAGTCATGACCACCCGAGTCCTTACCGGCATCACCCCCTCCGGCACGCCCCACCTGGGCAACTACGTTGGCGCCATCCGTCCGGCCATCGCGGCCAGCCGCGCGCCGGGGATCGAGAGCTTCTTCTTCCTGGCCGACCTGCACAGCCTGATCAAGTCCCAGGACCCGCAGCGCACCCAGCGCGCGACCCTGGAGATCGCGGCCAGCTGGCTGGCCTGTGGCCTGGACCCGGAACACGTGTGGTTCTACCGCCAGAGCGACATCCGCGAGACCACCGAGCTGATGTGGTTCCTGACCGCCATCGCCAGCAAGGGCATCCTCAACCGCGCGCACGCCTACAAGGCGGCGGTGGACAAGAACCGCGAGGAAGGCGTGGACGAGGACGCAGGCGTCAGCGCCGGCCTGTTCATGTATCCGGTGCTGATGGCCGCCGATATCCTGATCTTCAAGGCCAACCAGGTACCGGTGGGCCGTGACCAGATCCAGCACATCGAGATGGCGCGCGACTTCGCCCAGCGCTTCAACCACGTGTATGGCAAGGAGTACTTCCCGCTGCCGGACGTGGTGATCGACGAGCAGGTGGCGACGCTGGCGGGCCTGGATGGCCGCAAGATGAGCAAGAGCTACCACAACACCATTCCGCTGTTCGTGCCGCGCGAGGAGCTGAAGAAGCTGGTGTTCTCGATCCTGACCGACTCGCGCGCACCTGGCGAGCCGAAGGACACCGAGGGCTCGGCGCTGTTCCAGATGTACCAGGCCTTCGCCACCCCGGAACAGACCGCCGAATTCGCCAGGGCGTTCGCCGCCGGCATCAGCTGGGGTGACGCCAAGCAGCAGCTGTTCGAGCGCATCGACAGCGAACTGTCGCCGCTGCGCGAGCGCTACAACGCGCTGATGGCCGAGCCGGAGAAGATCGAGGCGCTGCTCAAGCGCCGTGGCCAGCAGCTGCGCGAGCAGCTGGCGGCACCGCTGCTGGACGAACTGCGCCATGCGGTGGGCCTGCGTGACCTGTCCACCGCAGGCGATATCGCCAGCGAGGACGCCGGCGTGGCCCGCGTGGCACCGCCGCAGTTCAAGCAGTACCGCGACAAGGACGGCCGCTTCTACTTCAAGCTGACCGCCGGTGACGGCACGCTGCTGATCCAGAGCGAAGGCTTCGATTCGCCGCGCGATGCGGGGCAGTTGATTGCCGTGATCAAGCAGGCGGAGCAGGGTGACCAGCTGCAGAGCGAACTGTTCAAGCTGGACGCTGAAGTGGACGCCGTGCTGGCGGCCCTGGCCATGCTGCGCGAAGCGTAAGGGTAGTGCCGGCCGCTGGCCGGCAACTGCATAGGAAATGCCGGCCAGCGGCCGGCACTACCACGGCACTGCATAGGAAAACGCCGGCCAGCGGTCGGCCCTACCCGCGAACGAACGTCATGGCATGATGTCCGCGCGCCTCCGGCGCGATGACATGGAGTCTGCGATGGCCTGGTTGTCGCTGCTGCTGTTCCTGCCCTGGTTCCTGCTGCTGGGCAGCCTGTACTGGCTGTTCCCGCGCCAGCCGCGCACCCCGCGGCGGCGCCTGTTCGATGGCTCCACCCTGTTGCTGGCCTTCGCCCTGAGCATCGCCTCGATGCTGTGGGGGTATCGACTTGGCATGGCACAGCCCGGCGCCGGCCCGATCTGGCCGCAGGTACTGGCGGTGCTGTACGCCTACGGCGCATTCCTGGCGGTGCTGGTGCTGGCCCTGCTGCTGCGGCCGCGGTTCGCATTGCGCTGAACCTGGCCCTTGCGCACCCGATGGACCTGCGGTTGGTTGGCCTGCGCTTGCCCTTGCCTGCGCTTGCCCTTGCTAGAGTCGACTGTGAGTCGACTGCTCTTCTGGAAGCCCGCGCTGCGCGCGACAGTCGACTGACAGTCGACTCTACCCGCCCACAACCCGGCACTACCCGACCAAAGCCGCATCGAACCCGGGCCGCCCGCGCGCCTACCATGGGCGTCTGTTCCCGATCCTGCCAGGTGCGTGCCGATGATCGCCGACCCCAGCATCCACACCATCGATACCGGCTTCCAGCGTCCCGACTTCGACGCGGCCTATCTGATCGTTGAAAGCGACCGCGCCGCGTTCGTCGACTGTGGCACCGGCCTGTCGGTGCCGGCGATGCTGCAGGCGCTGGCCAACGCGGGTCTGGCCGTTGACGCGGTGGACTGGCTGCTGCTCACGCACGTGCACCTGGACCACGCCGGCGGCGCCGGCCTGCTGATGCAGCAGCTGCCCAACGCAAAGGCAGTGCTGCACCCGCGCGGTGCGCCGCACATGATCGACCCGACCCGGCTGATCGCCGGTGCCACGGCGGTGTACGGTGCCGAGGAAATCGCGCGCAGCTATGGTCGTATCGAGGCCATTCCCGAACATCGTGTGGTGGTGGCCGAGGACGGCCACCGTATCGACCTGGCCGGCCGCGAGCTGGTGCTGCTGCACACCCCGGGCCACGCACTGCACCATTACTGCGTGTGGGATGCGCGCAGCCGCAGCTGGTTCACCGGCGATACCTTCGGCATTTCCTACCGCGAGCTGGACAGCGCGCAGGGGGCCTTCATCTTCCCGACCTCGTCGCCGGTGCAGTTCGACCCGGAAGCGATGAAGGCCTCGATCCAGCGCATGCTGGGCTATGGCCCGCAGGCGATGTACCTGACCCACTACGGCCGCGTGGAGCAGGTGCAGAAACTGGCCAACGACCTGTTCGAACAGATCGATGCGATGGCCACCATCGGCCGCCAGTGCGATGGCCGGCCGGACCGCCACCGCTGCCTGCTGGCCGCGCTGCAGGCGCTGTACCTGGAACGTGCACAGCTGCATGGCTGTGCGCTGGACGATGCGGCGGTGATCGCTGTTCTGGCGATGGACATCGAACTCAACGCGCAGGGCCTGGCCTGCTGGCTGGACCGCATCAGCAGGTAGACCCACGCCATGCGTGGATGACGTGGGCCCAGGCTGCGCCGTGATGTCACGACCACGTTACACTCTGGTGATTTCCAAGCTAGCCGTGGTACTGCCGTGAATCCGATGCGCGTGTTGCTGCTGTCGTCCTGCCTGTTTGTCGGCGGCCTGGCCCATGCGGCCAACGACCTCCCGGGTGGCGGCATCGATCCGCAGGCTCTGTCGCGGCACGTGCGTGTGCTGGCATCGGATGAATTCGAGGGTCGCGCGCCGGCCACCGAGGGCGAAGAGCGCACGGTGCAGTACCTGATCGAGCAGTTCCGCAGCTACGGCCTGCAGCCGGGTGGCGTGGATGGCAGCTGGGTGCAGCCGGTGCCGCTGGTGCGCGCGCAGCTGGACGGGCCGGCCAAGGCCAGCCTGTCGCTGAAGCAGGGCAAGCGCGCGCTGGCCAACGGCGTGGACGTGACCCTGCAGAGCCTGCAGCCGCGAAAGCGCGTGCAGATCAAGGATGCGCCACTGGTGTTCGTCGGCTATGGCATCGACGCACCGGAACGCCACTGGAACGATTACAAGGACGTGGACCTGCACGGCAAGATCGCCGTGGTGCTGATCAACGACGCCGATTTCGAGGCCGATGCGCCGGGCGCGTTCGATGGCAAGGCGGTGACCTACTACGGCCGCTGGACCTACAAGTTCGAGGAAGCCGCGCGCCGTGGTGCCGAGGGTGTGCTGATCGTGCACGAGACCGCGCCGGCCGCCTATGGCTGGGCCACGGTGAAGAGCTCGGGCACCTCGCCGCTGTTCGACATCGAACGCGGCCAGGCCGAGGCGATGGCGCAGCACACGCCGCTGCGTGGCTGGATGCAGCGCGAACTTGCCGAGGCGATCTTCGCTGACGCCGGCTTGGACTTCGATGCCGAGAAGCGCAAGGCGATGCGTGCCGACTTCCGCCCGGTGGCACTGGACAACGCGAAGCTGAGCGTGGATTTCGCGCTCAAGCGCGAGCAGGTGGTGACCCGCAACGTGGTGGCCAAGCTGCCCGGTGGTGAACACGCCGACGAGGCGGTGATCTTCTCCGCGCACTGGGATGCCTTCGGAATCGGCCAGGCCGACGCCAAGGGCGACCGCATCCGCCGTGGTGCGATCGACAACGCCACCGGCGTGGCCACGGTGCTGGAACTGGGCCGCGTGTTCGCCGCCGGCCCGCAGCCGCAGCGCACGCTGTACTTCGTGGCCCTCACCGCCGAAGAGAAGGGCCTGCTGGGCGCCAGCTACTACGCCGCGCATCCGCTGGCGCCGCTGGACAAGACCGCTGCAGTGCTGAACATCGAGATGTTCAGCCCGGATGGCGCGACCCGCGACATCGCTTCGTGGGGCAAGGGCCGGGTGTCGCTGGAAGGCGACCTGGAACGCGTGGCCAAGGCCCGCGGTCGCAGCTACAGCCCGGACCCGAACCTGGAGGCCGGCTTCTTCTACCGCGCCGACCACTTCGCCTTTGCCCGCCTGGGCGTGCCGGCGATCACCATCGGCCCGGGCCTGGACAAGCTGGACGGCGGCGTTGAAGCCGGCCGCGCGCTGCGCGAGAAGTACTTCGCCGACTGCTACCACCAGGCCTGCGATGCCTGGACCCCGAGCTGGGATCCGAGCGGCCACGCGGCTGACACTCTGCTGGTCTACGACCTGGGTGCCGAGCTGGCCAACAGCCGCCGCTGGCCGACGTGGGAGAAGGAATCGGAGTTCCGCGGCGCGCGCGACAAGAGCGAAGCGGCCCGCCGCTGAGGCTCGGGACCGGCGAGGTGTCATGTCATTCCGCCGGGGGTAGAGTCGACAGCCAGTCGACTATCGCGCGCAGCGCGGGTTTTTCGGTGCCGACAGAGAGAGCAGTCGACCAACAGTCGACTCTACCGATTGCGGATTGCCGATTGCCATTGCTGGCCAGCGGCCGGCACTACCTGCGCCCGCGCAGCAGCGTCCATGCGCCCCAGCCGGCGGCAGCGAGCGCTGCCAGATAGCACGCCACCATCGTACGCAGGCCAACCGGCGACCCTGCATTGATGCCGCGATGCAGGCGCAGTTGCAGCGAGCTGTGGCCGCTGCCCAGGTCCACCGCCAGCTGCAGCGCCAGCGCGGCGCAGAACACCAGCAGGGCGACCCCGAACCCGGTGCGTGGCCACGCGGCCTGTGCGTTGGGGCGGCGCAGCAGCCAGGCCAGTACCGTAGCTGCGGCCAGCGCCGCCGCGATCCACATCAGTGGCGTGGCGGGAGACGCAGCGGCCACCGGCAGTGCACCGGTGGCCGCGATCAGGGCAACGCGCTTACTTGCGGGTGCCGTCGAGCCAGTTGGGGCCCTTGTTGGTGAGGAAGAACACATAGACCACCAACGATACCGCGATCGTTGCGGTCACGTAGATGGCGAACCAGTCGACGTGGCCTGTCTTCAGCGCGCCCTGGTACAGCAACGGGGCGGTGCCGCCGAACAGCGAGTTGGCCAGCGCGTAACCCAGGCCTACGCCCAGCGCACGCACGTGGGTGGGGAACAGCTCGGCCTTCACCACGGCATTGATCGAGGTGTAGCCGGTGAGGATGACGAAGGCCAGTGCCAGGGTCAGGAACGCCAGCGTGGCGTCGTGCTGGTGCGGCAGCTGGGTGATCAGGTACCAGCTGTACAGCACGCCGCCGACACCGAAGAACACCAGCAGGGTCTTGCGGCCGATGATGTCCGACAGCCAGCCGCCGATCGGCTGCAGCACCATCAGGAACGCCAGCACGCCCAGGTTGATCAGGGTGCCGGTCATCGGGTCGTTGCCCGCGAATGCGCTCTGGATCATTTTCGGGCCGTTCACCGAGTAGGTGTAGAAGGCCACGGTGCCACCGGCGGTGATCAGGAAGCACAGCAGCAGCGGCCGCCACTGGTGCACGAACAGCTCGTACATCGAGCCGGACTTCTGCGCCTTGCCCTCGCGCGCAGCTTCGATCGACGACTCCGACAGCGATTCGTCCATGCCGCGGCGCAGCCAGAACACCACCACCGCGGCGATGCCACCGATGCCGAAGGCGATGCGCCAGCCCCACTCGGAGATCTCCGGCTTGCCCCAGAAGGTCAGCATCAGCAGCAGGGTCAGCTGGGCCAGCACATGGCCGCCAACCAGGGTGACGTAGTGGAAGGAGGACAGGAAGCCGCGACGGCCGGGAATGGCGGCCTCGGACATGTAGGTGGCGCTGGCGCCGTACTCGCCGCCGGTGGCGAAGCCCTGCAGCAGGCGCGCGAACAGCAGGATGACTGCGGCCCAGATGCCGATGCTGGCGGCGGTGGGGGTGATGGCGATCAGGAACGAGCACAGCGCCATCAGCGTGACCGAGACAGTCAGCGCCAACCGACGGCCGTGGCGGTCGGCGAAGCGGCCGAAGAACCAGGCACCGATCGGGCGCATCAGGAACGTGGCGGCGAAGATCGCCCACACGTACATCGTGGAGTTCTTGTCGTCCGGCGAGAAGAACTGCGATTCGAAGTACACGGCGAACACCGAGTACACGTAGACGTCATACCACTCCACCAGGTTGCCGGCGGAGCCTTTGAGGGTGTTGGAGATCGACCTGCGCAGGGCGGCGCGGTCGTTCGCGGGTACGGCAGGTTGGGACGTGGTGCTCATCTGGGTGGGAATCCTCGATGCGGCGCGTCCGTGCGCAGGGAAAACGGCGCCCGGCCTTGGGGCGGCGCGGCCGGGCAGCCCTCTTGGTACTGCATCGGCCGTCAACACGGGGTAGCAGACCAGAGCAGGGTGCATGGATGGATGACAGCGTGCCACCGTCCGGGGTGCCGGACCATACTCAAAACGTCCTAGAATCCGCCTTCCCCCGGCTCCCTGGTGTGTCATGTCGGTTCCCCCCTCTTCGTCTGCGGCTGCCCCCCGGGGTGGCCTTGTCGCGCTGGCATTGCTGCTGGTCTACGTGGTCTGGGGCTCGACCTACCTGGGCATCGCCAAGGCCCTGCACGGCGGCGCGCTGCCGCTGACGATGGTTTCCGGCAGCCGGTTCATCATTGCCGGTGGCCTGATGTTCCTGGCCTTGCGCCTGTTCTGGAAGATGCCGAACCCGACCCTGCGGCAGTGGCGCAACCTGGTGGTGATGGGCGTGACCATGCTGGTGCTGGGCAACGGCATGGTGGTGCTGGCCGAGCGTGAGGTGTCCTCGGGCCTGGCCGCGACAGCGGTGGCCTCGGTGCCGCTGTGGATGGCGCTGTTCTCGGCGCTGCGCGGGCAGCATGCCAGCCGCGGTGAGTGGCTGGGCATCGCCATCGGCTTCCTCGGCGTAGTCTGGCTCAACGCCGGCAGCAGCCTGACGGCCTCGCCGACCGGGCTGGTGCTGCTGCTGATCGCGCCGATCGGCTGGGCCTTCGGTTCGGTGTGGGCGCGCGGCCTGGACCTGCCGGGCCCGTTCATGACCGCCGCCGGGCAGATGATCTGCGGTGGCGTGCTGCTGGTGCTGATCGGCCTGGCGGTCGGCGAGCGCCCGACCACGCTGCCCGATACCGGTGGCCTGCTGGCGATGGCCTACCTGTGCGTGTTCGGTTCCATCGTTGCCTTCACCGCCTACGTCTGGCTGCTGCAGAACGTGCGGCCGGCGCTGGCCGGCAGCTATGCGTACGTCAATCCGGTGATCGCGGTGCTGCTGGGCGCGCTGCTCAACGGCGAGCGCTTCGGCTGGCGCGACCTGCTGGCGATGGCGGTGATTCTCCTGGGTGTGGTGGTGCTGACAATGGCAAGGACGAGAAAGAAGTGAGCATGGACGAGAAAGAACAACGCCGGGGCCTGCTGGTCACCGCATCCACCTTCGTGATCTGGGGCCTGGTGCCGGTCTATTGGCACCTGCTCAACGAGGTACCCTCGTTCCAGATCATCGCCCACCGCATCATCTGGAGCACCGTGATGGTGCTGGGCTGGCTCTTGGTCAGCTCGCGCCTGGGCTGGTGGCAGAAGATCGCCGCGCAGCCGCGCGCGCTGCCGATCCTGCTGGTGTCGAGCCTGACCATCGCCTTCAACTGGGGCCTGTACATCTGGGCGGTCAACGCCGGCCATGTGATCGAGACCAGCCTGGGCTACTTCATCAACCCGCTGGTGAACGTGCTGCTGGGCGTGCTGGTGCTGAAGGAGCGGCTGCGCCGCCTGCAGTGGGTGGCGGTGGCGATGGCAGCGGTGGGCGTGGCCTGGCTGACCATCGACGCGGGTACGCCGCCGTGGATCGCGCTGGGCCTGGCCTGTTCGTTCGGCCTGTATGGCCTGCTGCGCAAGCTGGTCTCGGTCGATCCGGTGGCCGGCCTGGGCGTGGAGAGCATGTACCTGTTCCTGCCGGCGCTGGCCTTCGCGATCTGGGCGGAAAACGGCCATGGCGGCGCGTTCTTCCATGGCTGGGGCTGGCGCAATGACCTGCTGCTGGTCTTCGGTGGCGCAGTGACCGCAGTGCCGCTGATCGGTTTCGCCTACGGCGTGAAGCGCATCCCGCTGTCGCTGGTCGGCATCCTGCAGTACATCGCGCCGAGCCTGCAGCTGCTGCTGGGCGTGTTCTTCTTCCACGAAGCGTTCGATACTGCCAAGGCGATCGGCTTCGCCGCGATCTGGGCCGGCCTGATCCTGTTCGTCGGTGACAACATCCGCACGATGCGCGCCAAGCGCTAGCGCCGGCGGGGCTGCGGGGTCGGATCCCTCCGCAACGCGGAGGGCTCTGACCCTGTTCTATCCGTCGCGTGGGGTCAGAGCCCTTCGCAGGGTGAAGGGATCCGACCCGCTTCCACCCAAAAAAGAACGGCGCCCCGAAGGGCGCCGTTCTGCTTCCATCCACCGCCAGGAGAGAGAGATGGCGGTGGCGGGAACGCGGTTGCAGGCTTAGAAGCGCTGCTGGTACTTCATGTACATGAAACGACCGATGTCGAAGCCACCGTAGTAGGTGAAGCTGCTGTTCGGCTGGCTGTACATGATCGGACCCTGGTGGTCGAAGACGTTGTTCACGCCCAGCGACACGGTGCCGTCCCACGGCAGGCTGTAACGCACCTGCAGGTCGTGGAAGGTGTTGGAGCCCACCTTGCGGCTCGGCTGCGCATCGGTGTACGGCGAGACGAAGCCGGCCATGTTGCAGTCCGGGCCACCGGCCAGGTCATACGAGCAGGCTTCCTTCATGCCCGAGTAGTAGCGGGCGGTCCAGCCGATGCCCAGGTCGCCGTACTGCCAATCCAGGTTGAAGGTCGAACGCACGCGGAAGTTGCCCTGCCAGCCGGTCTTCTGCTCCACCGGCGTGGTGGCGGCGCTGTCGTTGCGCTGCGCCAGGTAGTCGGTGTAGGTGGTGTTCCAGGTGGCGGCAAAGCGGCCGAACGCGGTTTCCGGCAGGCGGTAACGCAGGCTGAAGTCGTACCCGGCGGTTTCGCGGTAGCCCGCATTGACCAGCGAGCGGTCCAGCGACGTCACCTGACCCAGCGTCTTGGCGCTGGTGGAGCGGGTGAAGCGGCCGCACGCCGAATCCACGCCCTGCACGTAGCACTGGTTGAGGATGTCGGTGGCCGACTCACCCACGATCGCGTTGTCGATGCGGATCTTCCACCAGTCCAGGCTGACGTCCAGGCCCGGCACGAACTCGGGGCTGTACACCAGGCCCACGGTCCAGGTCTTGGCGGTTTCCGGCTTCAGGTTCGCATTGGAACCGGAGTCGAAATCGGCGATGCCCTGCTGGCCCGGACGGTTGGCGACGTTGCCTTCCGACGCGGTCTGCTGGCGGAAGTCCGCCGGCACCTTCAGCGCCTGGCAGCGTGCGGCCACGGTCGCGCTGCTGGCAGCGATGCCGAACGAGGTATCGCACGGATCGGTGAACGAATCACGGCTCTTCACCGCACCGCCGTACAGGTCGTCCACGGTCGGCGCACGGAAGCCGGTGCCATAGGTCGCGCGTACCAGCAGGCTGTCGATCGGCTTCCACTTCAGGCCGAACTTGCTGTTGGTGGTCGAACCGAAGGTGTTGTAGTCGGTGTAGCGGCCGGCCAGGTCCAGCGACAGTTCACGCGCGAACGGCATGTCGGCCAGCAGCGGTACCTGCAGCTCCAGGTAGACCTCGTTGAGCGAGTAGTCGCCACGGGTCGGCTGGCCGGTGGTGCCGGCAATCTGGCCCTTCTGCACCATCAGGTCCGGGGTGTAGCTGGCTTCTTCGTTGCGGTGCTCGAAGCCCATCGCGGCCATCACGTCGCCGGCCGGCAGGGTGAACACCGAACCGGAGATGTTGGCGCTGGCGACCTTCGTGGTGCTCTTCATCTTGTCGACGAAGCGGGTGAACAGGTAGTCCTGCACGTCCTGGTTGCTCAGCGAGCCCGGGCCCGCATAGCCCATCGGCGCGGCCGGGTTCCACGGCACGCAGCCGGCGATCACTGCACCCGGGCTGCCGCAGCGTGCCACGGTGCCATCCATGAAGGATGGGCCGACCGCCAGGTCGACGTGCGGCTGGTACATGCTGCCGGTACCGATGCGCTCGCCTTCATTGCGGTTGTACATGTAGCTGACGTTCCAGTCCCAGTAACGCGAACCGGTTTCGAAGCTGCCTTCCAGGCCGATGCTGGCGCGCTTGGTGTCCAGGTTGTTCTCGGTCGCACGCGGCATTTCTTCGGTGCGGTGCGAGAACAGCACGTCCTGGCCCCAGTGGTTGAACGCACTGTCCTTGGACAGGGCAGCACGGGAACCGTTGCGCGCCTGTGCGGTGGACACCGAGTAGGGGTAGCCGGCCAGGTGCTTGGTCGACTCGCGCTTGCTGTACAGCGCGTCGGCCACGATGCGCAGGTCATCGGTGATCGAGAAGCCACCGTTGGCGAACACCGAAGTGCGCTCCAGGCCGCTCAGCAGGCTCATGTTGGTCTTGGTGTTGGCACCATCGGCCGGATTGGGCGTGTGGAAATTGCCCTTCTGGCTCGGGTCGCCGCCCGGGCCCACGGTCAGCGACTTGCCGTCGACAGTGACGCTGCCCCACTGCGTGGTCTGGTTCAGTGCCTTGACGTCGTCGGGATGGCGCGGGCCACCCGGGTAACGGCTGAACTCGCGCTCGCTGCCGAGGATCTCGTCTTCCTTGGTGCGCTCGGCGCCGACGCTGAACCAGCCGCGGTCGAAGGTCTTGCCGAAGGTGGCGCTGTAGGAGCGCTTCTGGCCGTCACCTTCACCGTACTGGCCGACGTAGACGCTGGCTTCGCCACCGTCGAAGTTCTTGCGGGTGATGATGTTGACCACACCGGCGATGGCGTCCGAGCCGTACAGCGCGGACGCGCCATCGGTGAGCACTTCCACGCGCTCGACAATCGCCGAGGGAATCGAAGCCAGGTCGGAGTAGCCACCGGCGCTGACGCCCATGCGGCGGCCGTCGATCAGCACCAGGCTGCGCTCCGGGCCGAGGTTGCGCAGGCTGACGTACGTGCCGCCGAAGTCGCGCGAAGAACTCAGCGACGACGAGCGGCTCAGGCTCGGTGCGCCGGCGGCGGTGACGTCCTGCAGGATGTCGGCGACGTTGATGTAACCCTTCTTCTCGATCTCGGCGCGGCTGAGCGCGACGACCGGCTGTGCGGTCTCGACACTGGCCTGGCGGATGCGCGAGCCGGTGATCTCGATGCGATCGAGGTTGGTCGGGGTATCGCCGGCGCTCTGTGCGAAGGCGGGGGTGGTGCAGCTGGCGGCCAGCGCGATGACGATCGCGTTGCGCAGCGGATTGGTTTTCAGGGACATCCGTGAAATCTCGTGTTTCAGGAAAACAAGCGCCCGTTCTATGGACGCGTGGGGTGCTGCAAACCAACGTGGGGGGGCGATTCTAGAATGTTTCCATTCGTAACTGTTTGCCTCTGCGCCGCGGATGTGCGCGAAAATGAATCGCAACCAACAATCCACAGATGGGATGTGCGCGACGTCACGCGCGTTGCGCTTTCGATGGGCAGAGGCATCGATAGCGGCGTATTTCCCGCAATCTGTAGCCGTGCGCGTGCGCCGGCATCCATCCACGCATGGCGTGGATCTACTGGACGTTCTGGCTCACCAGCAAGCGTGGATGACGCGCAAAATAAAAGGGACGGAGTCTTCGCTCCGTCCCCTGCGTGATGCGCAGTCCACCGCTGCGTGATGCTCAGGTTTCTCGCAACGCCGTGGTGATCGGCAAACGGGCCGCGCGCAGCGCCGGGAACAGGCCGCCGACCAGGCCGATGCCCAGCGCCCATTTCAGTCCGGTCCACAGCAGTTCCGGCGACACATGGAACTTGAACACCACCGCGCTGAAGTTGCTGCCGATGGTGGACACGCTGTAGCCATTGAACAGCAGCCACGCCACCGCACACCCCAGAAGGCCACCCAGCAACGCCAGCAGCATGGTCTCCAGCATCACCGCCGTCACCACCGGCAGGCCGCGGAAGCCGATCGCGCGCATGGTGGCGATCTCGCGCGCACGGGTGGCCACGGCCGCGTACATGGTGTTGAGTGCGCCGAACACTGCACCCACCGCCATGATCGTGCCGATGACCTTGCCGAGGATGTCGATCAGCTTGGTCAGCCCGCCGCCCTGCTTGCTGTAGTAGACACGGGTGGTTTCCACGTCCAGTTTCAGGCGCGGGTCGGCGGCGACCGCTGCCTTGAACTGCTCGACGCCGGCCTTGCCATCGGTACGCACGCTGATCGACTGCCAGGCGCTGCGCTGGTAGGTGGTGGCCAGCGTATCGGCGTCGGTCCACAGCTCCGAATCGTGCGCATCGCCGGTGGCGAACACGCCGACCACGGTCCAGGTCTGGTTGCCCAGGGTCAGCGTCCTGCCCACGTCCATGTCGCGGAACTGGCCCTTGGCACCCTGGCCGACCACGATCTCGCGCAGGCCGGCTGCGAACTTGCGGCCCTCGATGATCTTGACCTTGTCATGCACGGCCCAGGCCTGCGGACCAACGCCGCGGAACTGCGCGTTGACGTCGGTGCCGTCGGACTTCGATACCAGGTTGACCACCTGCGACAGCTCCGGCGACAGCAGCGGCCGGCCTTCGCCATCGCGGCTGATGCCGGGCAGGGTGGACAACGTCGGCACCTGCTCGCGGGTGATCACCGAGTTGGTCTCGGCCTGCGAGCCGCCGCGCAGCACGATGGCGGTGGTGTCGTCGCCGGTGTTGTTGAGCGTGGCCTGGAAGCCTTCGCCCATCGCCAGCATCGCCACCAGCACGCCGACCACGCCGGCGATGCCGACCACGATCACCGAGGACGCGCCCCAGCGCTGCGGCAGGCTGGCCACGCCGATGCGGGTGGCGGCCAGCGCCAACCGTCCGCCACGGGTCAGCAGCAGCCACAGTGCCACCAGCACGGCCACGGCCAGCACGCCGAACCACGGCAGGCTGATCCACAGCACCAGGCCGATCACCAGCAGCAGCACCGTCAGGCCGTTGCCCAGCCATTTCTTGAGTTTGCTCTTGAACATGTCGGTGTCCTCCTCAGCGGCCGGCCAGTGCGTCGACGATCTTCAGGCGCTTGGCACGCAGCGCCGGCAACAACCCGACGATGATGCCGATCACCACGATCAGGCCCAGCCCCATCAGCCAGGTCGGCGTCGGTACGTGTGGCGGCAGCATGCCCATGCTCTTCGGGCCGATCGCCGGCAGGATCAGTGCGGCCAGGCCCATGCCGATCAGGCCGCCCAGGCCGATCAGCAGCACCGACTCCACCATCACCAGGGTCAGCACGGTGCTGTCCTTGAAGCCCAGCGTCTTCAGCGTGGCCAGCTCCGGCACGCGTTCGCGCACCGCCTGCGCCATGGTGTTGCCGGTCAACAGCAGCAGGGTGAAGAACACCGCGCCCATGATTGAAGTGACGATCATGCCGATGTCGGCGAACTGCTTGACGAAGGCCTGCTGGAACGCCGACTCGGTCTGGGTCTTGGTCTCGTGGTCGGAGTTGGCCGAGATTGCATCAATGGCCTGCGCTACCCGCGAGGAATGATCCGGGTTGTCCAGCGTCACCGTGTACCAGCTCACCTGGTTCTTGATGTAGTCGTTGGATTCATCGAAGTACTTCCAGTTCATCATCAACTGGCGTTCTTCGTTGGCCGCCAGCGCTCGGTCCTTGGAACGGTAGATGCCCTTCAGTTCCAGCGGCCAGTCGTTGCTGCCGCCGCGCGGGAAGATCGTGGCCTGCAACGGGATGGTGTCGCCGATCTTCCAGCCGAACTGCTTGGCCAGCGATTCGCCGACGATGGCGCCGGTGCGGGTCTGCTTCCAGTCCTCCAGCTGGGCCGGATCGATCTGCAGCTCGCGGTAGACATCGAAGTAGTTGGGCGACACCGAGAAGTTCGGGAAGAAGTTCTTTGGATCCTGGTAGATGCCGCCGAACCACATGCCGTAGGCCACGTCGCGCACGCCGGCCACCTGGCGGATCTGGGTTTCCAGGCGGATCGGCAGCGACTGGGTGATCGACAGCCGCGAGGCCACCACCAGGCGGTTGGCGCCTTCCACGCTGCCGCCGGACGAGAACGCCACGCGCACCGAGTCGAGCATGCCGAACAGCAGGAACGCGGCCACCACCGACAGCAGGGTCAACAGGGTGCGCGTGCGGCTGCGGAACAGCTGCGCCCACACCAACGAGAAGTATTTCATCGCCGTGGCCTCCGTCAGTGGGCCAGCGGCGCGTCGGCCAGCTCGCCCTTGTCCAGGTGCACCGTGTGCGTGGCGTACTCGGCGGCCTTCGGGTCATGGGTGACCATGATGATGGTCTTGCCGTGTTCGCGGTTGAGCTGCTGCAGCAGGCCGAGGATCTCCTCGGCGGACTGGCGGTCGAGGTCGCCGGTGGGTTCGTCGCAGATCAGGAAGGTCGGGTCGGAAACGATCGCCCGCGCGATCGCCACGCGCTGCTGCTGGCCGCCGGACAGTTCATTGGGGCGATGGCTGCGGCGGTCGGCCAGGCCGACCAGGGTCAGCGCGATTTCGGCATTGCGGCGGCGCTGCGCGGCATTGAGATGGGTCAGCAGCAGCGGTAGCTCCACGTTCTTCTGCGCGGTCAGCATCGGCATCAGGTTGTAGAACTGGAACACGAAGCCGACGTGGTGGCTGCGCCAGGTCGACAGCTGGCCGCCGCTCATCTGGTCGATGCGCTCGCCTTCGATGCTGATCTCGCCGCCGCTGGGGTTGTCCAGGCCGCCGATCAGGTTGAGCAGGGTGGTCTTGCCCGAGCCGGACGGGCCCATCAGCGCGACGAAGTCGCCGCTGGCGATGTCCAGGTCGATGCCGTGCAGCACCTGCACTTTCTCGGGGCCACGCTGGTAGGTCTTGGTGATGTTGCGCAGTGAAACCAGGGTCGACATGGGTGGTTCTCCACGGAAGGCGGGAAACGGGGAAGCGCACCTGCGGTGGCCGCAGGCGTGCGTCGAGCGGTGTTGCCGGCGGCGCCCATGGGCGCCAGGCCGTTACTGCGCTTGTTTCTGTTGCACCTTGGCGCCATCGCGCAGGGTGTCCGGCGGGTTCACCACCACCGACTCACCCGCGCTGACGCCCTTGAGGATCTGGCGGTCCTTGCCCATCGCCTGGCCGGCCTCGACCGTGCGCTGCTGCACGCGGCTCTGGTCGCCCAGTACGAAGGTCACCGAGGCGCCCTCGCGCTGGACCACCGCGCCAGCCGGCACGCGCACGCCTTGCGGTTTGGCGGCCGTCTGCGGCTGCGCCTGCTCCAGGAAGCTGACCCGCACGCCCATCTCCGGCACGATGCGCGGGTCCTTCACCTTCAGCGCCACGCGCACCTTCACCGTGGCCTTGCCGCGGTCGGCAGTGGGGATGATGGCGATGACCTCGCCCGGAATCTTCCACTCCGGATAAGCGTTGAGCGTGGCTTCCACCGGCATCTTCGGTTGCACGCGGCCGATGAATGCCTCACCGACCTCGACTTCGATCTCCAGCGAGTCCATGTCGACGATGGTGCCGATGCCGGTACGGGTGAAACCACCGCCCGCCGACAGCGGCGAAACGATTTCGCCCGGCTGCGCGGCCTTGGCGGTGACCACGCCGGAGAACGGCGCGCGCACGATGTTGTTGTCCACGCCCAGATCGGCAATGGCCAGCTGGTCGTTGGCGACCTTGACGTTGCGCTGGGCCGTTTCCAGCTGCGCACGCAGGCTGTCACGCTGGGCCACGGCCTGGTCGTACTGCGAACGTGACACCAGTTGCTGGTCGACCAGCGCCTGCAGGCGGCTGGCGTCTGCGGCGGCCTGCTTCTGCTGTGCCTCCAGCCCGGCCACCTGACTGCGCGCGGCCTGCAACTGCGAGGCATACAGGCTGCGCTGCGCATCGGCATCGATCGGATCCAGGGTGGCCATCACCTGGCCGGCTTCGACCCGCATGCCTTCCTCGATCATCACCTCGCGCACCTTGCCGGTGATCTTGGCCGAGACCGTGGCCATGCGTCGGGCGACCACGTAGCCACTGGCATCGAGCACCGAACTGCTGGCGCTGCCCTGCTGGATGGCCACTGCGGGCGCGGTTTCCACTTCCACGGCCGGCGCGCGGCCGAGCAGGAAGGCCACGGCAGCGGCGATCAGCAGCACGACCACGATGATCGCGATCCACAGCCAACGACGGCCACCGCCATTGCTGCCACCACCGGAGGCGGGCGGCGGCGACTTGCGGTCGATACGGAGTTCCTTCAACAGCTCGGCAGAAGCGTTCATTCGTTCCATCACAGGCGTTCGGGCGGGTGTGGCCGGAAGCGCGGACGGCGGCGGTTCCGGCGGTGGAGCGTGCGGCACAGCATGAAGGCAGGGACAGCGATGACGGCAGTGACAGCTGTCATCCGATGACACTGACGGCGGCAACTGCGAAATGTGACCACGGCGGCACAGGATGGCAACGTCCCCGCTACCGGTACCGCCCATGGATCCGATCGCCCCGTCGCTGGCCCGCCTGCAGCAGGTGCAGGTGCGCTACCGCGACCATACCGCCCTGCAGGGCATCGACCTGCAGGTCCGCGCTGGCCAGGTGCTGGCATTGCTGGGCCGCAACGGTGCCGGCAAGAGTACCGCGATCAGCGTGCTGTTGGGCCTGCGCCGCGCCGATGCCGGCCAGGTCGAGCTGCTCGGTGGCGACCCGCAGCAGCGCAGCAGCCGCCTCGGCCTGGGCGTGATGCTGCAGAGCACCAGCCTGCCGCCGATGCTGCAGGTGGACGAACTGGTGGCGCAGGCCAGCGCCTGCTATCCGGACCCGATGCCGCTGCAGGAGGTGCTGCAGCGCGCAGGCCTGCAGGCACTGGCAGGCCGTCGCTACGGTCAGCTGTCCGGTGGCCAGCAGCGCGCGGTGCAGTTCGCCATCGCGCTGTGTGGTCGCCCGCGCGTGCTGTTCCTGGACGAGCCCACCACCGGTCTGGACATCCAGGCGCGGCAGGCGATGTGGCAGGCGATCCGGCAGCTGGTGGCCGAAGGCTGCGGCGTGCTGCTGACCACCCACTATCTGGAAGAGGCCGAAGCGCTGGCGCAGCAGGTGGTGGTGCTTGAGCAGGGCCGGGTGCTGGCCGACGCACCGTTGAGCGAGCTGCGCCTGGCCGATCGGCCGCGCCGCATCCGCTGCCGCAGCGTGTTGACTGTTGAAGACGTACAGCAGTGGCCGGGCGTGCAGCAGGTGCAGCGTGATGGCGAGCACCTGCAGTTGATGGCAAGCCCGGCCGAGCCGGTGGTGGCGCGCCTGCTGGCCGCCGATGCACAGCTGCGTGAGCTGGAAGTACAGGGCGCGGCACTGGCCGACGCTTTTCTCGACATGACCCGGGAGGCCGCATGAACACGATGACCCGTACCGGCACTACACCCGCGCCGGTATCGGCGTGGCGCCAGGCCTTGCGCCCGTACGGCGCTGAACTGGTGGCCGAGCTGCGCCGCGCCTGGCGTACACCCGCCTTCGCGGTGCCTTCGCTGCTGTTCCCGGTGCTGTTCTACCTGTTGCTCGGCGTGCTGTTGGGCCGCGGCCATGCACCGCTCTACCTGCTGGCCACCTACTGCGTGTTCGGTGCGATGGCCCCGGCCCTGTTCGGCTTCGGCGTGCATCTGGCGCTGGACCGTGAAGGCGGCCTGCTGACCCTCAAGCGAGCGCTGCCGATGCCGGCGGCGGCACCGTTGCTGGCGCGACTGGCGATGGCCGTGATGTTCGCGTTGCTGGTAGCCGCCCTGTTGATCGGGGTGGCGCGCGCGCTGGGTGGCGTGCAGCTGCAGGCAGTGCAGATGCTGCAGCTGCTGGCGGTGGCGGGCCTGGCAGCGCTGCCGCTGGGGGCGATCGGCCTGCTGATCGGCAGTCATGTCAGTGCCAGCGCGGCGCCGGCGATGGTCAACCTGGTCTACCTGCCGCTGGCCCTGCTGTCGGGCCTGTGGCTGCCGTTGTCGGCGCTGCCCAAGGTGTTCTCGATGATGGCACCGCTGTGGCCAACCTGGCATCTGGCGCAGCTGGCGCTGCCGGTGGTCGGGCTGCCGTCGGTGGGCAGCATGGCTGGCCACCTGCTGGTGCTGCTGGCGGTCACGGTGGTGGCGCTGCTGCTGGCGCGCCGCCGCCTGCGCCGGATCGGCTGAACTGGCATGATCGGCAGCGATCATTCCCGCCTGGATTCTTCCGTGTCGTCGAGCTGGCTTGCGTCCCTGCTGCGCCCCGCGCCGGACTCGGCGGTGGCCGACCTGCTGCGGCGTGGCAAGTCGCCCTGGAGCGGTGCGATCCACCTGCTGTGGTCGGTCTGGATCTTCCTCACCCCGGTGCTCGGCAATGGCTTCACGGTGCGCTGGCTGCTGCTGACCGTGGCCAGCTATCCGCTGTTCCTGCTGCTCTATGCGAAGGTGATGCTGGCGCCACGGCACCACGCATGGCGCTATGCGCTGGGCATGATCCTGATGGCCCTGGTGCTGCTGCCGTGGTATCCGTCGGGACTGAGCTACTTCGTGTTCGGTTGCGTGATGATCCGCATGAGCAGCCGTGGCGGCTGGTGGGTGTACCTGTTGCAGCTCACCGGCCTGAACCTGTTGTTCTGCGGCGCTGCGCTCTACGTCGGTTATCCGTGGCAAGCCATGGTGTGGATGCCGGCCGTGTCGTTCATCGTCGGCCTGGTGGTGAACGTGGAGGCCTTGAGCCATCAACGGGACGTTGCCCTGCAGCTGTCCCAGGACGAGGTGCGGCGGCTGGCCACTACCGCCGAGCGCGAGCGCATCGGCCGCGATCTGCATGACCTGCTGGGCCACACGCTGTCGCTGATCACGCTGAAGCTGGAGCTGGCGCGCAAGCTGTACGACCGTGATGACGCGCGCGCGCGGCAGGAGATCGGCGAAGCCGAGGCGATCGCCCGCGAGGCGCTGGCCCAGGTGCGCAGTGCGGTGACCGGCATCCGCGCCAGCGACCTGGCTGGCGAGCTGGCCTCGGCGCGGCTGCTGCTGGAATGCCAGCAGGTACACCTGCAGTACACACCGCCGCCGCCGATGCCGGTCGACGTGGAACGTGGGCTGGCGCTGGTGCTGCGCGAGGCTGCGACCAACATCGTGCGCCACGCGCAGGCGACCCGGGTGCAGGTGGATTTCATGCTTGAGGAACGACAGTTGGTGATGCAGATACGCGATGACGGCCGCGGTGGCGTACAGGCCGAGGGCAACGGATTGTGTGGCATGCGCGAACGGGCGATGGCGCTGGGCGGCCAGTTGTCACTGCAGTCGCCGCGCGGCGAAGGCACCCTAGTGACCGTGCGCGTGCCACTGGTGGCCGCGACCACGCCGCTGTCGTCAGCATCATTGGCACGGGATGGTGCCGCATGATCCGCATCCTGCTGGCCGAAGACCAGGCGATGGTACGCGGTGCATTGTCGGCGCTGCTGGGCCTGGAGCCGGACATCGAGGTGCTGGGCAGCGCTGCTGACGGCGAGGCGGCGTGGCGCATGCTGCAGCAGTTGCAGCCGGACATTCTGGTCACTGACATCGAAATGCCTGGCCTGTCCGGGCTGGAACTGGCCCAGCGCATCGCCCGCCACGAGTTGCCGATCAAGGTCGTGATCGTGACCACCTTCGCCCGTGCCGGCTTCCTGCGCCGCGCGCTGGAAGCGGGCGTGCTGGGCTACCTGCTGAAGGACGCACCGGCCGAGAACCTGGCCGATGCCCTGCGCAAGGTGAAACAGGGCATCCGCGCGATCGACCCACAGCTGGCACTGGATGCGTGGTCGCAGGCCGACCCGCTGACCGACCGCGAACGCCGCGTGCTGCGGCTGGCGGGCGAGGGCCGTACCGCCAGCGAGATTGCCGAGCAGCTGGGGTTGTCGCATGGCACGGTGCGCAATTACCTGTCCGAGTGCATCGGCAAGCTGGGGGTGGCCAACCGGATCGAGGCGTACCGGCTGGCGCGGCAGAAGGGATGGTTGTAGCGGCGCCCAGCTGTTCCCAATGATGTCGTTTCCGCGACCGCGGGTGGGTGTCACTTTCTTTGCGCGCAAAGAAAGTAACCAAAGAAACGCTCCGCCGGCCGCGAGCCGGCGTGCTTCGCACGCCGGTGCCCTGCGCTCCTCGGTCCGTCGAGGGACGGCGCGGGAACTCGCTGCGCTCAGACACCCGCACCTCTTCGCCCTCGCCGGACCTGCGGTGCTCGGCTCGCTCAAGGCGGACTTGAAGGGCAAGATCAACAACAAGAGCATTCACGCGCGGCGTGGATCTACGGGGTGCAGCTTTTGCCTTTGACGTCGGGTCCGCCTTTTAGCGAGCCGAGCATCGCAGGGGAATCAGGGGCGTAGAGGCGCCGATGTCTGAGCGCAGCGAGTTCGGCGCCGTCCCCTGATTCACCGAGAAGCGCAGGGCACCGGTGCGCAGCACCGGCTCGCGATCTGGCGGCGTGTTTCTTTGGTTACTTTCTTGATGGCGCACATCCATGTGCGCCACCCTACGGGCCGGCTACGCCGTTCCACGCTGCTCCTGCAGCGTGGTGCACGAGCAAAGAAAGTGACACCCACCCGCGGTCGCGGAAATGACATCACCGGGAACACCCGGCGAACCCGATCAATCCTTCCCGCGCGCCATCGCCTGGAACACGCCATCCCGCCGCACCCACAAATGGAACAGCGCCGCCCCCACATGCATCAGCACCGTGGCGAACAACACATACGCCAACAAGCTGTGCGCATTGCGCAGCGCGGCATACAACGCCGGGGTGTGCGGCACGATCGGCGGCAGGTGCAGGCCACCCCACAGCACGATCGGGTAACCGCCGGCCGACAGCATCGCCCAGCCGATCAACGGCATCGCCAGCATCAGCGCATACAGCATCCAGTGCGAGGCCTTGGCCGCCATCACCTGCCATACCGGAAGATCCGCCGGCAGCGGCGGCGGGCGGTGGCGCAGGCGGTTGTACAGGCGCAGCAGCACCAGCAGCAGGATCGCGATGCCCAGTGGTCGGTGCAGGTCGATCAGCATCGGCCGCAGGTGCAGCGAGGCGACCATGGTCACGCCGATGAACAGCATGGCGATGATCATCAGCGCCATGGTCCAGTGCAGCACCCGCGCCAGCAGGTTGAAGTGGCCGTTATGGGTGTTCATCGCGCGGCCTCCTTCGGTTGCTCGACGTTGCCGCTGGCGCGCTCGCGCTCGCGGCGGTTGAAGGACTGCGAATACACCGCCGAGCGGGCCGCCAGGATCGGATCGTCACTGCCGCGCACGCCGCTGGGCAGAATCAGCGGATCGAAGTTGATCTGGCCGCACGCGCCTTTTTCCTGCGACTGCATGCGGTCCAGGCTGAGTACGCCGGCCAGCACCTGATCACGCGACTCTGGCCACGGCACCGATGGATCATCGATGGCATCGCCGGGCGCGGCGGTATTGACGACCAGGTTCCAGCGCACCGGGCCGCTGGCCAGGCGCTGCTGCAGTTCCTGGCTGAGGAAATCGACACTGGCCTGCTTGCGCGTTTCCGCATCCATCTCCACCACCGGCGCCTGCGGCTGCCAGCGCCAGCGCACCGCACGCTTCTGGCCCTGCGCGTTGGTGAACCAGAAGCTGTTGACGCTGTTGAAGGTGGTGTCGGCCCAGCTGCTGGTCCACGGCGCCGTCCTGGCCCACTGCTGGAACGCCTGTGCACTGGGGTATTTCGCCAGCACCGCGGCCATCTTCTGCGGGTCGGGCTTGCCGGTGGCCGGGTCGGGAATGGAGGCGCGCGTCTGCTCGTAGAACGCCTCGGCATCGGGCACCGCGAAGAACGGGAAGCTGTTCATCGCCATGCGCCATTCCTGGCCGTCATCGCTGACCATCTGCACCGCCAGGCTGCGTACGCGCGCGGTGTTGTCGGCGCCGTAGGGATCACCGCCGCCGATCGACAGGCGGCCCATCACCGGCACGCGGCGCTGCGAGAAAACCCGTGCACTGGACAGGGTAGGGGCCTGTGCACTGGGTTCGAACCAACCGCTCACGCAGATGCCCTTGCTGTGCGCCCGGCGGAACCCGGGATGTGCCGGGCCGGTGGCTTCGATGGTGTCGGTGAAGCGCTGCGCGGTCAGGCGGCCGCCAATCCAGCCGGCCAGCCAGGCGAAGGCCAGCGCGACCGCACCCAGGATGAGTGCGATCAGTGCGATCCAGAGCAGGGGTGAATGCTTGCGTGGCGCGCCCGGCGTCTGGCCAGCGCGGGTGTAGCGAAAGAGCGACATGGTCGGAGTCCTGCCTTCACGGAGCGTGTGGGTGGTCGACCCACACATCCTCGCAGAACCCGGCCGGGGCCGAAATTCAATTTTTCGTCAGATTTTCCGGGGACGGCGTGCCGACCAACGGTCGGCACCCACCCGATCAGCTGTAGCGCTGCTTCAGCATCGCCCACGCCGAGCGCAGCGCCAGCGCTTCGCCACCGGCCGGACGGCCCGGGCGCTCGCCGTCGTTCCAGGCATACACGTCCAGATGGGCCCAGCGCTGGCCGTCTTCCAGGAAGCGTTCCAGGTACAGCGCGGCGGTCACCGAGCCGGCCATGCGCGAACCGGCGTTGGCCAGGTCGGCGATGCCGCTGCTCAGGTAGCGCAGGTAGGGGCGCCACAGCGGCATGCGCCAGACCGGGTCGCGGGTCGCGTCACCGGCCTGCAGCCACTGCTGGGCCACCGTGTCGTCGTTGCTGAACAGTGCCGGCAGGTCGGGGCCCAGGGCGATGCGCGCGGCACCGGTGAGGGTGGCGAAGTCCAGCACCAGGTCCGGTTTCTGCTCACCGGCGAAGGTCAATGCGTCGCACAGGATCACGCGGCCCTCGGCGTCGGTGTTGTCGATCTCCACGCTCAGGCCCTTGCGGGTGGCGATGACCTCGCCCGGACGGAACGCATCGGGGCCGATCGCGTTTTCCACTGCCGGCACCAGCAGGGTCAGGCGCACCGGCAGCCCGCGCGCCATCACCAGGCCGGCCAGGGCCAGTGCGTGCGCGGCGCCGCCCATGTCCTTCTTCATGTTGCGCATGCCGTCGGCCGGCTTGATGTCCAGCCCGCCGGTATCGAAGCACACGCCCTTGCCCACCAGCACCAGTGCCGGGTCGGTTTCCCTGCCCCAGCGCAGCACGACCAGGCGCGGCGCACGATGCGAAGCGCGGCCCACGGCGTGGATGGCCGGGAAATTCTGCTTCAGCAGTTCGTCGCCGGTAATCGCCTCGACCTGCGCACCATGTGCGTCGGCCAGCGCACGCGCGGCGTCTTCCAGCTGCTGCGGGCCCATGTCTTCGGTCGGGGTGTTGACCCAGTCGCGCACGCGCAGGCTGGCGGCGATCAGGTCGGCCACTTCGCCGGTCGGCGAGGCCACCAGCTGCGCCGGTGCGCGGTTGCGCTTGCGGTAGCGGTCAAAGCGGTAGCTGCCCAGGCCCCAGCCCAGCTGCAGCAGCGCCAGTTCGGCGGCCGGCAGTTCATTGGCCAGCTGCCAGACGCTGCCTTCCGGCAGCGCGTGCGGCGCATGCGCATAGCTGTAGGCATCGGCACGATCACCCACGCCCATCACGGCACCGGCCAGGCCATCGGCGCCCGGTAGCAGTGCCACGCTGTGGGCGCCGGCGTTGAAGCCCTGCGATGCCAGCCACGCCTGCGTGGCAGCCGGCTGGCTGTCCTTCCAGGCGGTGAACTGCTCGCGGTCCAGCACGTACAACGGCAGCGCCGCAGCGGTGTCGGCGGTGAAACCAGTGATCTCGCTCATGCGTCAGGTACTCCGGGGTGCGGCGGCGTCGAGGTTGGCATCCAACCAGTCGGCCAGGCCGGTAAGGGTGTCGAACTGCAGGTCCGGCTGCAGCTGCGGATGGGTCCAGGTGGCTGCGTCGCGGTTGATCCAGCAGCCGCGCAGGCCGGCGGCAATCGCCCCGGCCACGTCCATGTCGACATGATCGCCGACGTGCAGCACCTGTGCCGGCGCCACACCCAGGCGGGTGCACGCGGCATGGAAGATGCTGGCTTCGGGCTTGGCCGCGCCGTGTTCGCGCGAACCCAGCTGGAAGGCGAAATGATGGGCCAGGCCGATCCGCTCCAGGTCGGCGTTGCCGTTGCTCAGCGCCGCCACCGGTACCCGTGCGGCAATGCGCGCCAGCGCGTCGATCGCATCGGGATAGCACTCCACCTGGTTGCGCGCGGCGTAGAACACTTCATACGCAGGCTCCAGCAGATCGAGGCTGGCACCGCTGGTGCGCAGTGCTTCGTGCAGGGTCAGCCGGCGCAGCGCACTCAGGTCGTGGTGGAGGTGCGGATGGGCGTGGTACAGCCGCTCGCGCAGTTCGCGCATCGCCTCCACCGGATACATCGCGGCGGTAGCGGGGCTGTGTTCGCACATCCAGGCGTGCAGGACCTGTTCGATGCGGGCGCCGATCGGAGCGAACGGCCACAGCGTGTCGTCAAGGTCGAGGGTGATGGCTTGGACGGGGAAATTCACCCCGCCATTCTACCCCTGCCCGCGCGGGCTTTCATTCCAGCAGGCGTGCCCAGCCCTGCATGCCGTCCAAGCGTGCCAGCACCAGCTTGATGCACACCAGCAGCGGCACCGCCAGCAGCAGCCCGATCATGCCCCAGGCCCAGCCGAACACCATCAGCGCCAGGATCAGCACCAGCGGCGACAGCTTCATCCGACGACCCAGCACGATCGGGGTCACCATCTGCCCTTCCAGGGTGTGCAGGCCCAGGTAGGCGGCCGCTGGCAGCAGGGCCTGCAGCGGGTCGCGGAACTCGACGAAGCCCATCAACAGCATCAGCGCCACGCCGATCAACGGACCCACATACGGCGCAAAATTCAGCAGCGCGGCCACCGTGCCCCACAGCAGCGCTTCCTGCAGGCCGATACCGAGCAGCATCAGCACGCCGGCGAACACCAGCCCGACCAGAGTGTTGATGACGCTGATGGTCAGCACGTAACGCGAGACCTCGCGTTCGATCGAACGCAGGATGTCCGTGGTGAAGCGCTGCTGCTGGCGGTTGGGGAACAGGGCGATCGCCGCGCGCTGCAGGCTCTGCCCGTAGATCATGAAGAACAGCGTCAGCAGCACCACGGCCAACACCGAGGCAGCCAGCCGCGGCGCACGGGTCAGCATGCGGTAGGGGTCGTCCAGCTGGGTACGGATCACCTGCACCTTGTGGTTGCTGTCACCGCCGGCCACACGGGCGAAGTTTTCCGCCGCCTGGTTGGCCTGCTGCACCGGCTTGGTCAGGTCCTGCACCTGGCGGGCGACCTTGCGCAGCTGCTGTGGGGCTTCCTGCGCCCATTCCATTGCCGGGCCGATCAGCTGCACGGCGAGCGAACCGGTCACGCCCAGGCCCGCACCGAGGATCAACAGTGCGCCCAGCGCGCGCGGAATCCACAGCTTCTGCAGCAGGCGCAGGATCGGGTTGCCGACCAGGGCGAAGAACATCGCCAGCAGCACCGGCAGGATGATGTCCTGCGCGGCCCACAGCGTGTAGCCCACCGCCAGGGTCGCCAGCACCACCAGCGACATCGGCCCGCGCGGGCGCGACGGTGGTGGCAGCGCTGCCTCTGGCTCGTCGGGGCCGGCCGGTGGCGGGGACAGGAGGGACTCGCTCATCGACGCATCAACCGGAAAGGGGAGCGCATTATCCGCCGGCCGCGATCGGCGCGGCGGATTCCATGGATCAACGTTCGGACAGCTCGGTGGCCGCTTCGGCCGGACGTGGTCCGCGCAGGTCCGGTTCTGGCTCCGGCACGGAGCGTGGTGCCGGTGCCGGCCGTGCTCCGGCAGCGGAGGCCGCTGCCTGTGCCTGCTCGCTGGCATCGTCGGCTTCTTCGGCCGCATCGTCGGCGGTGGCCGCAGCCTGCGCCGCCATCGCCGTGGCGAACGCCGCCTGCGCACTGGCGAACAGGTTCGAGACCGAACCGACCATCTGCAGCCAGCGGGCACCGTTGACCTTGCCCGGTACCTCCAGCTTGCCGGCGATGAAGCCACCGGCAAGGCCGACCACTACGATGCGCAACGGCGACCAGCCCTGTCGCCACACCTGGCCGAGGGTGGACCAGTGGTCCTGTGTCTCGCCCAGACGCACGGTCACCACCTGTTCGCAGCGCTTTACCCGCCGCTGCAGCGCGCCGAACTTCATGGCTTGCCCTCGGGCAGCTGCACGCCGGCATCAGGGTCGTTTTCGCTGGGTTCGTCAAACAGGCCCAGGCGTGACAGCTGACGCCGGGTGGCGTGCATGCCGGTGTGGTGGAAGAAGTAGGACACCCGCCAGATCGCATAGCCGGTGACGGCCAGGCTCAGCAGCGAGGTGATCAGCAGGGCCTGCAGCCAACTCAGGCCCCAGCTCTGCAGCAGCGCGATGAGGGTGGCGGCCATCAGCAGCCACGCCGATGCACCAAACACGATCGCCACGCCGGCCCAGGCCAGCGCACGACCGAATGCGCTGCGCGCCAGCGCGAAGTCGGCCGAGGCCAGCCGGCGCAGTGAACGCAGCGTGTGCTTGGCCGAATCGGCAGCGGCACGACCGGCCGCGCCGACCTGGCGGATGCTCTCATCCAGCGGCGGGGTGGCCGCCGGATCAGGCGCTTGCGTGTTGTCTTCGCTCACGCTGCGGCTTACTTGTCGCTGCTGCCGCGGGCCAGCTTGGCGATGATCCAGCCGGCTGCGAAGGCGACGCCGAACGAGGCCAGCGGACGTTCGCGGATCAGTTCGGCGGCGCTGTCGATCAGGTCCTTGCCCTTGTCCATCAGCGCATCGACCTGTTCCTTGGCGGCGGCACCGCCGAACTCGGCGGCGGCCAGGCCGGACAGTGCACTGTCGGACAATTCAGCCTTGACGTTGGCCTTGCCGATGCGAAGCTCGTCGGTCGCTGCACCGGTTGCACCCTTGATCGCACCGCCGGCGGCCGTAGCGGCCTGCTTCAGGTGGGAACCGGCTTCACCCAGGTGTTCCTTCAGGTTCTCGGTATTGGTGGGGCTCATCGAATCACTCCTGTTGCGATGGGGGAACGGGAGTCGGCGGTGCCGACCTGGACTGACAGCAATAGCATTGCCGGGGTATAGGGGGTGTTACGGCAGGGCGATCAGCGCATCACGAGCTGGCCCTGCTGCTGGCCATTGTTGCGCAGCACGCGCAGCACCAGCGTCGGCGGGCGCTGCTGGAAGTTGGCGCGCCAGCTGGCCAGGTCGGCGAATTCACCGACGGTGGCATCGGTGATGATGTCGCCCTGCTGCAGGCCGTTGCTGGCGGCGCGGCTGCCGCGCTTGACCTCGCTGACCAGCACGCCGCTGGCGCCCGACTGGCGCAGCGACTCGGGCAGGTCGACGAAGGTGGCCCCGCCCAGGCGCGGGTCCAGGCTGTCGCCGGTGACCGCGCGTGCCTGTTCCTTCAGCGTCGCCTTGATCTGCAGCGGCTTGCCTTCGCGGCGTACGTCCAGCGTCATCGGGCTGCCGACCGCCGCCAGGCCTTCCACGTTGTGCAGGGCTTCGGCGCTGTCCACGCGCTGGCCATTGGCCGACACCACCACGTCGCCCGGCTTCAGGCCGGCGGCGGCGGCCGCCGAACCGGCCAGCACGCGGGTGATCAGCGCACCGCGGGTTTCGCCCAGGCCCAGGCCCTGCGCGATCTGCGCGGTCAGGTTCTGGCTTTCCACGCCCAGCGTGCCGCGCACCACCACGCCGTGCTTGACCAGCTGGTCGACCACGCTGCGCGCCAGGTTCGAGGGAATCGCCAGGCCCAGGCCGATGTTGCCGGCCATGCTGCCCTGCGGGTTGAAGCTGGCAGTGTTGATGCCGACCAGCTGGCCCTGCAGGTCGACCAGCGCGCCACCCGAGTTGCCCGGGTTGATCGACGCGTCGGTCTGGATGAAGTTCTGGTAGCCCAGCCCGCGGATGCCGCTGCGGCCCACCGCCGAGACGATGCCCGAAGTGACCGTCTGGCTGAAGCCGAACGGATTGCCGATGGCCACCACGAAGTCGCCCACCCGCAACTGGTCGCTGTTGCCGAGCTTGATGTCGGTCAGGTTCTGCGCCGGAATGCGGATCAGCGCGATGTCGGTATCGCGGTCCGAGCCGAGGAATTCGGCCTTGACCGTGCGCCCGTCGGCCAGTGTCACCTGTACGTCATCGGCGTTGTCGATGACATGGTGGTTGGTCAGCACCAGGCCCTCCCTGGCGTCGATGATCACGCCCGAGCCCAGCGATTCGTTGATGCGTTCCTGCGGGATGTCCGGGAACAGGCGGCGGAAGAACGGGTCGTTGAAGAAGGGATTGCGTACGCGCACCACCTGCTTGGTGTTGACGCTGACCACGGCCGGCATCGCCTTCTCCAGCATCGGTGCCAGTGACGGAACCTGCTGCCCGGCCACTGCGGCTGGCAGTGCCGCCATGGTCGGCACCACCGCTGGAAGCGGAGCGGCGTCGGCACGGTTGTCCAGGTGGGCGTTGATGCCGGTGGCAACGAAGCCACCGAAGGCGGCGGCGATTGCGAGCGTGAGCAGGGTAGGTAGCGGTCGCATGGGAGTCGGTTCGCTGGCGGGAATGGGGGCGGTTCGGCTCTACGGTAAAACAAGCTGAATGAGTGTGTCGCGATCTGGATAAATGCGCCATGAAAACCGCGCGCCGGGAACGCGGATCGCGACGACCGGCGCTGGGCCGGTGACGACAGCGGAGGCGGCGCCCGGCAGTGTGCGGACGTCAGCCGCAGGTCGCGCGGATACAGGACGATACTTGCGCAGTTCTGCGCATCCCGGTGCCGCGACGCGCCATATTGCATGCCCTCCGCGGCATCCGGGCGGGTGCACACAACCAATGCCTGTCACGACGCGGATCATGCGGCGCAGTACTGAAAAAAAGGGGTTTCCTGTAAACACGGTGTGCCTGCAGGGATGGTCGACTACACCATCGCCGTCGCAGCAGATGCGATTGGTGGCGCATGCCCCGTTCCACGATCGTCAATGTCGGTATAGCATCGCCCCGTTTTGATACTTAAGGCCCCCAGGAGGGCAACATGAGCAACGGTAATGGTGTGTCGGTCGTGACCGACGCTGTCGAGAACGTCAAAGAAACCGCCACCAACGTTGGCGAGACCATCGCCCACGCTGCCGAAGACGCAGTGAAGTCGGTCAAGAAGACCGTCAAGCGCGCCACCAAGGCTGCCGGTACCCGCGTTGCCAAGGCCAAGAAGGCCGTGGCCAAGGTCGAGAAGACCGTTGCCAAGAAGGCCGAAAAGGCTGCCAAGTCGGTCGGCAAGACTGTTGCCAACGCCAAGAAGAAGCTGGAAGCGGCCAAGAAGAACGCCAAGGCCGAAGCCGCTGCCCTGAAGAAGGAAGTGGCCAAGAAGAAGGCCGCTGCAGGCAAGGCTGTGACCAAGAAGGCCGCCGCTGCCAAGAAGACCACCAAGGCCGCCACCAAGACTGCCGGCAAGAAGGTCGCCACCGTGAAGAAGGCTGCCACCAAGAAGGCCGCCGTCGCCAAGAAGACCGTTGCCAAGAAGACCGCGGCCGCCAAGAAGGTGGTCGGCAAGAAGGTCGCCACCGCCAAGAAGGCTGTGGCCAAGAAGACCGTCGCCACCAAGAAGGTCGCTGGCAAGAAGGCCGTGGCTGCGAAGAAGGTTGTCGGCAAGAAGGTTGCCGCCACCAGGAAGGTCGCCACCAAGAAGACCGCCGCCGCCAAGAAGGTTGTCGGCAAGAAGGCTGCTGTGGCCAAGAAGGCCGTCGGCAAAAAGACCGCCGTTGCCAAGAAGGCAGCTGGCAAGAAGGTTGCCGCCACCCGCAAGACGGTTGCCAAGAAGGCTGCCCCGCTGAAGAAGGTCGCTGCCAAGAAGGCTCCGGCCAAGAAGGCCGTGCGCAAGGCCGCCAAGCGCAAGTAATCGCGCCGTGACCGAAGGCCCTGCCACCCACCGGGTGGTGGGGCCTTTCGCGTTTCCGGGACACTGTCCGGGGCAAGATGCGGGTTCTTTCCGCTGGAGCCCCGGGCATGCGCGGTATCGACTTCAGTTCCTGGCAGGGCGTGCTGTCCACCTTGGCCGGCCTGGTCCTGATCACCCTGCTGGGCGTGGGCATCCGCCTGCTGGTGATGCAGACCCTGCAACAGCGCCGCGAGCGCGAGAACCGGCAGATCAACGAACGGCTGCGCACGCTGATGGCGGCCTACAAGACCCTGGGCGGTTCGTTCACCGGCGAACTGGGCGTGGATCCCAGCCATCGCCGCGACCTGCGCCAGCGCGAAGATGCCGAAGGCATCGCCGAACCCCGCTCGGATCGCGCGCGCCGCATCCGCGATGCCGTTGAAGCGGCGCTGTCGGACATCCTGCTGCTGGGCACCGACGAACAGGTGCGGTTGGCTGCGCGCGCTGCCAACGATCTTGCACAGGGGCGACCGGTGCATACCCACGAACTTGTGGTCTCGCTGCGCGACTTCGTGCGCGAAGCGCTGGATCTGGCGCCGATTCCGGCCGACCTGCAGATACCGCCGCAGGGGCCGACCCGGCCGGGTGGCGCCAGTGGCGGCGGCAAGGGCCGCAACGAGGGCGATGCCAAGGGCGGTCGTGCGGGTGGAGGAGGTGGCGGTGGCGGAATGGGCGCTGGCATGGGGGGGGTCGGCCTCGGCGCCGGCGCCGCTCTGGGCGCCGGCCATGCGTCTGCCAGCGATGAAACGGACGCGCGCTGAGCACGTCCGCCCGGTTCAGCGCGTCAGCTCGTAGAGCGGCACGAAGCCGCCGTAGATCATCCGCGCGCCGTCGAACGGCATCGGATTTGTCGCCGGATCAAACCTTGGGTCTTCCATCATCTTCTTCATGCCGGCGTCGCGGGTCGGCTTGTCCGGCCATTCGATCCAGGAAAACACCACCGTCTCGTCCGGCGTGGCTTTCACTGCGCCGAAGAAGTCGGTGGTCTTGCCGTGCGGCACGTCATCGCCCCAGCACTCGACCACGCGCAGCGCGCCGTATTCGATGAAAACGGGATCTCCTGTGCGTGCGTGGGCGAGGAACTTCTCCTTGTTGGCGGTGGGCACCGCCAGGACGAAACCATCGATGTAGCTCATTGCCTGCCTCCGGATGGACCGTGCCGCATGCACGGCCTTCAAGTACCCGACGAACCAGGGCGTCGTGGATCGACATCCTGTGTGCGCCTGTTCAGCCCGGGCCACCGGGCAGCGGCGCCAGCACCGTATCCGGTGGCTGCTGGCCGGCCAGGTGGCGCACGAAGTAGTCCCACATGCGGTGCGTGTAGGTGGCGTCGTTGCGGAACAGTTCGTGGTCCTGCCGGGCCAGGTACAGCAGGTCGTAGCTGCGCTGGGCCTTGTTCAGGGCGGCGGCCAGCTGCAGGGTCAGCGCCGGTGGCGCGTTCTCGTCCAGTTCGCCATAGACCAGCAGCAGATGCCCGCGCAGGTTGCCGGCCAGTGCCGCATTGTCGAGCCCGGCAAAGGGCGCCGGCACGCCTTCGGCAGTGGGCGTGGCCGGCAGCACCCCACCGAACAGCCGGTCCATGCCGTGCAGGGCGCCGCCGTACATACCCTGGAAATTGTGGCTGCCAGCCGAGGCCACGCCCACCTTGTAGAACGTGGGATAGCGCAGCAGGGCGCGCGCTGCACTATAGCCGCCGAACGAATGCCCGTAGATGCCGACCCGCTCCAGGTCGATGCCCAGGTAGCGTTCGCCCAGCTGGCGCAGCGCAGCCACATGGTCATCCAGCTGTACATCGGCGGCGCGCAGGAAGCTGCTGTCATGGAACGCCTTGTCGCGGCCACCGGTGCCGCGCGCATCGATGCTGACCACCATGAAGCCGAGTTCGGCCAGGCTGGCGCGGGATACCGGATTCAGGGCAGACACCGCCTCGGCGTAGGTCACCGGCGCATTGCTGATGAAGGAACCACCGTACATCGCGTCGATCACCGGGAAGCTGCCATCATCGCGATAGTCGCGGGGCAGGTAGACGGTGGCGAAGATCGGCGTGCGTCCATCGGCGGCCAGCAGCCGTTCGCGCCGTGGTGCGCGCCAGCCGGCAGCAACGATCGCGCTGTCATCGGCTGTTTCCAGCACCATCACTTCACGTCCGTCGTCGCTGGCGCGCAGCACCGTGCGCGGTGGCTGTTCCAGGCGCGAGACCGTATCCACCAGGTAGCCACCGTGCGGTGACAGTGCCTGTGGCGCGCGTCCGCCGAACAGGGCACCGGTGCCCGCATCGGCCATGTGGTCGCTGCCATCGGCGGCCAGGCGCTGGATCGGACCGCCCTGCAGCGATACCCGGTACAGGCCGCGCACGTAGGGGTCGCCACCGTCGACGCCACCGGCGCTGAAGTACGCCCAGCCACCCGCAGCGTCCACACCCAGCAGGTCACGCACCACCCATTTGCCGCGGGTGAGCTGGCGCAGCACCTTGCCATCGGACAGGCGCACCCGGTACAGATGGCCCCAGCCATCGCGCTGCGAGAACCACACGGCGGTGTCCTGCCCGGGCAGGATGGCCACCGCTGGCCGGTTGTAGGAATACACGTTGAGCTGGAGGCGAGTGTCGCTGGCTTCTTCCACAACCGTGCGCAATGCACCGCTGTTGGCATCGATCTCCACCAGGCGCAGCCTGCGCGGCGTGCCGAAGTGCGCGATCACGGCATATAACCGATCGCCGTCCCAACCCAGGATGCCGGCCTCACTGAGCGTGTTCCAGCCCTCGGGCAGCGCGATGTCATGCTGCCTGCCGCTGGGGATATCGATCACATACAGGCTGTCGCATACCTGCTGTGCATCGCCCAGTACCCCCAGCTTCACGGTATGCACGCGCGGCCGCGCGCTGTGGGTCGGGCTGCTTTCCAGATAGGGATAGTCCTGCAGCGCGCGCTCGTCGTAGCGGATGCCGGCTGCGTAACGGCCATCGGGTGACCAGCTCACCGCAAACGGTCGTGCCGGCATCCGGCCCTGACGGCGTGGAATGCCGCGCAGGGTGAAGTCCGGCAGTACGCCATAGCCATGCCCAGCTTCACCGCCCTGGGTCAGTAGCTGCGGCGCCGCTCCAGAGCGCTGCAGCCACAGGTTGTGGTCGCGTACCTGCAGCCAGGCATCACCGCCGGGCGACGGCAGTGCATCAGCCGGCGGCAATGCCTGTTGTGCGGCCGTGCACTGCAGGCGTGGCCATTGGCAGTTGATCTCCGCCTCGCCGTTGAACTGCAGGCGCAGGCCATCATCCAGTACCTGCACGTTGTTCAAGCGCAGGCGTGGCCCGCTGGCACCCAGAGGTGCAACTGCGGCGTCCAGCGCATCGGGTTCGAACAGGATCTGGCGCGTAGCCTGGATTGGATCGACCAGTATCGCCTGGCGCCGGCCCTGTGTGTCTTCGCGTTCGTACCAGAAGCGCCCATCGGCCAGCCACTGGGGCAGGACCGATGCATTGCGCAGCGCACCGCGCAGATGACTGTCATGCACGCGTTCGGCGCGCTGGTAGTCAGCCGCCTGCAGCGCGTGCGCAGCATGGATCGGAAACAGGGAAGCGCAGGCCAGGAGGGCGGCGCGAACAGGCATCAGCAGCGGATCGGAAACGTGCAAGGCAACCTCCTGTTGCAGTCGGTGACGAACCACAAATGCACGCGCGCCGCGCGCGTATGCCAGAGACAGCCTGAATCAAGCCAAAAAATTCAGCAATGCGAAGAACGCTGTTTTCAGGGAGCGTTGTGGCGAATAACGGAGAATTTACATTCCCGATGCGATGGCGCCCTGGCGCTGCTGCACACCATAAGAAAGTAAAAGGTGTACCCCCATGAAGAATTCGCTGATTGCTCTGGCCCTGGCCGCTGCCCTGCCGTTCACCGCCTCGGCTGCTGAGAACCTGTCGTACAACTACGCCGAAGCCGACTACGCCAAGACCGATATCGACGCGTTCAAGGCCGACGGCTGGGGCGTGAAGGGTTCTTACGGCTTCCTGCCGAACTTCCACGCTTTCGGTGAGTACAGCCGCCAGGAAATCGACCACACCAACATCAAGCTGGACCAGTGGAAGATCGGCGCCGGCTACAACGTTGAAATCGCCCCGACCACCGACTTCGTTGCCCGCGTTGCTTACCAGAAGCGCGACCAGAAGCACGGCCTGGACTTCAACGGCTACAGCGCTGAAGCGGGTATCCGCACCGCCTTCGGTGCCCACGCCGAAGTCTACGGCATGGTCGGCTACGAAGATTTCTCGAAGAAGCACGGCATCAATCCGGAAGGCCAGTGGTACGGTCGCCTGGGTGGCCAGGTCAAGCTGAACCAGAACTGGGGCATCAATGGCGAGCTGAAGATGAACCGCGACGGCGACAAGGAATACACCGTCGGCCCGCGTTTCAGCTGGTAATAGCTACCTCGGCGCGCCTGCGCGCTGAAGATGCCTCGACAGGCCCGGCGCATGCCGGGCCTGTTGCGTTGTGACGACCCGAAACCGCAGCTGAGCATGTTCCGGGGCCGCTGCTGCGTTGCAATAAATTGGATTCCGCTGCTCCCGGCGCGGGCCTACGGTGGGCACTTCGTACCGTCGGATCCATGTGATGCCGCCTGCCGTTCCCGCTCTGCCCCTCGATCGGCCCCGCCGCCTGGCAATGCTGGCGCCGCATCCCGTGCTGCGCCTGGGGGTGGAGGTGGTGCTTTGCCAGCACGGTGGCGTGCAGGTCTGTGGCAGCTTCACCCGCGAAGGTGATCTGCTCGATCTGCTGCAGCGCCAGCCGGATGGCATCGACCTGTTGCTGATCGACCTGCTGGCGCCGTGCGGACCCGAACAGGGCCTGGCCCTGTTGCGGCTGTTGTCGCGGCGCTGGCCGCTGCTGCCGGTGCTGGTGCTGTCTGCGCACTGCAATGCCAGCACGGTGACCATGGCGATGCAGGCCGGCGCGCGCGGCTTTCTGTCCAAGGGAACCACGCCGGAGATGCTGCGGCGCGCAGTTGACGTACTGGCGCGTGGCGGCCGCTTCGTGCCCCCGGAGTTGCGCACGCAGTTGAGCCGATCGCGCATGCGGCGCACACCGGCGCCGGTGCTCACGCCCTTGAGCCGACGCGAGCGCGAGGTGCTCCGGCTGGTCCTGCAGGGCTGCACCACCGGGGAGGTGGCGCGGCGCTTCGGGCGCACGGCCAGTACGGTCAGCACGCAGAAGCGGACCGCCTACGAGAAGCTGGGCATCCACAGCGATGGTGAGCTGTTCCGCATCCGGCACCTGCTCGAATGCGGATGAGCGGGCTTACTCGCCCTGGTACTGTTTCTCTTCCACCAGCGCCGAACCGGCCACGCGGTTGATCTCGTTCTTCACCTGCACGCGCTCACCATTGGTGCCATAGACACCGCGTGCCAGCTGGATGAAGGCATCGTCGAATACCTGGGCCGCTTCCTTGTCGCGCAGCTGGTCCTGGATGTCCCACATGCGCTCGTTGATCGCCTTCAGCTGCTGCTGCAGCGCGGCCAGGGCCGGCTGTGCCTGCAGCTGCTGCTGCAACAAGGGCAGCAGGCCGTCCAGTTCGGTGCGCACGTTGGCCAGCTTGGCCGCATCGTCGATGCGCTCGGCCTTGATCTGGAGAATGGTGATCTTGTCGATCAGCTCGCCGATCGATACCGGGGTCAGGATGGCGTCCACGCGGTTGGTTCCTGGAAACAGGGCGCCATGATACCGCGCTGCTGGCATTGGCCGCAGTCCACGGGATTTACGCCGAATTTGCGCCACGGGCCCGGCAGCACCCTCGATCCGTTACGGCCCCCGCCTCGACACTGCGTTCCCGGCGGCGTGACCGCCTTCGACGAGGAACACAGTGCAGTGAACAGCAAGGCGATGATGGCGGCGCTGGTGGCCGCCCTGGCAGGGCTGCTCGGGATCGGCAGCGCGCAGGCGCAGGTGCAGGTCAGTGGCAGTGCGGCGTTGACCAGTGACTACGTATGGCGCGGCAGCTCGCAGAGCGACGGCGACCCGGCGGTGCAGGCCGGCGCGAAGGTCTCGATCCCAGCGGGCTGGTACGCCAGCGTGTGGGGGTCCAACGTTTCGTTCAAGCCGGACAATGGCGCGCGCAGCGAGTTCGACCTGGTGGCGGGCTGGTCCGGCGCACTGGCACCGGACTGGAGCCTGGATGCCAACCTGACCCGTTACGTGTACCCGGGCACCGGCCGCGCGCTGGACTGGACCGAGCTCAACACCACGGTGACCTGGAAGCAGCGCGCCTGGCTGCAGGTCGCCCATTCCAACGATGCGTTGGCCGGTGGCCATCGCGGTACCTATGCCCAGCTGGGTGTGCGTGTGCCGTTGCACGAACGCCTCCGCCTGGAAGCAGCGGTGGGCCAGTACTGGCTGGCCACCGCGCAGGGCCCGGACTACCTGCATGGGCAGCTCAGTGCCATCGCCTCGCTGACCCCGGCATGGGAACTGCGCGCCACCGTGCATGACACGGACAACGCAGCCAAGCGCCTGTTCCCCGGCAACGCCGGTGGGCGATGGGAGCTGGCGCTGCAGGGCAGCTTCTAGTCGGCCAGCGACGCCTGGCGCGCGCGCAGCGCGCCGGGCAGCCACAGCAGCAGGGCCAGCGCAGCCACGGCAGCGCCGGCCACGCAGACGCCCGTCCAGCCGAAGCGCTGGTAGACCTGCGCAGACAGCAGCGAACCCAGCGAACCGCCGATGAAATAGCCGGTCATGTAGCCGGCATTGAGGCGGTTGCGTGCCGCCGGTTGCAGTGCGTAGATCAGGTTCTGGTTGCTGACGTGCAACAGCTGCGCGGCCAGGTCCAGCACCACCACGCCCACCAGCAGCGCCAGCAGCGAGTGTGCCGACAGCCCCAATGGCAACCACGACAGCAGCAACAGCAGCAGTGCAATGGCGGTGGCACGCCCGGTCTGGCCACGGTCGGACATGCGGCCAGCCAGGGCGGCCGCCAGCGTGCCGGCCGCGCCGACCAGCCCGAACAGCCCGATGGTGGCGTCGCTGTAGGCATACGGCGGCTGTGCCAGCAGGAACGCGAGCGGGGTCCAGAAGATCGCGAACATGGCGAAGCTGCAGGCGCCCAGCAGCGTGCGCTGGCGCAGCACCGGTTCCTGCACGAACAGCACGCCGATCGAGCGCAGCAATGCGAAATAGCCCAAGCCGGCGCTGTGGTGGAATCGCGGCAGACCGCGCTGCAATGCCAGTGCGGTCAGCACCAGGGTGGCAGCGGCGATCGCATACACCAGGCGCCAGTCGCCCAGGCTGGAAAGCAGGCCGGCCACGGTGCGCGCCAGCAGAATGCCCAGCAGCAGGCCACTCATCAGCGTGCCGACCACGCGACCGCGATGTTCCGGCGCGGCCAGCGTAGCGGCGAACGGCACCAGCACCTGGGCGACCACCGAGAACAGGCCGGTGATGGCGGTGCCCACCAGCAGCCAGGTCAGTGACGGTGCGCAGGCACTGATCACCAGTCCGCCGGCCGACAGCAGGCTCATCACCACGATCAGGCGGCGGCGTTCGAACAGGTCTCCCAGCGGCACCAGCAGGATCAGTCCGGCGGCATAGCTCAGCTGCGCGGCGGTAACGACCATGCCGACCTGGCCGAACGGCACACCGAAGGCGTCGGCGATGGTGTGCAGCAGTGGCTGCGCATAGTAGTTGCTGGCCACGGCCACGCCGGTAGCCACGGACATCAGCAGCACCTGCCAGCGGTGCAGAGGGGGGAGGGACGGGCTCACGCGGTGTTCCAGGAAGCGGGGGGCACAGTGTCCACCTGCTGCGGCCATGATGGAAATGAATCATCATCATCCATGCCATCTGGAAACGAGATAGTTGGATGAATCTCAAGCAGCTCGAGTTTGCCGTTGCCCTTGCCGAGGAGGGCAATTTCACCCGCGCAGCCGAACGCTGCCATGTAGTGCAGTCCGCGTTGAGCCACCAGATTGCCTACCTGGAGCAGGAACTGGGCACGCCGCTGTTCGAGCGCCTGCCGCGGCAGGTGCGGGCGACGGCAGCGGGTGAGGCGCTGCTGGTGCACGCACGCCAGGTGCTGGTCAGCCTGCGCCACCTGCGCGCCGACGTGGCCGCGGTCAGTGGCGAGGTGCGCGGGCTGCTGGCGATCGGGCAGATCTCCTCGCTGACCGATATCGATGTGGTGGCGATGCTGGCCGCGTTCCAGCAGGCGCACCCACAGGTGGAATTCCAGTTGCGGGTGGACAAGAGCGAGGACCTGATCGCGCAGGTGCAGTCGCGTGACCTGGATGTTGCACTGGTGGGGTTGGCGCCCTCGGCCGGCCTGGACGGGGTCTGCCACCAGATGCTGCAGGAAGAAGACCTGGTGGCGGTGCTGGCGCCGTCGCACCGCTTGGCCCGGCGCAAGCGGCTGCCATTGACCGAATTGCAGGACGAGGCGCTGGTCGACTTCCCGCGCGGCACTGGTGCGCGGCGGCAGACCGACGATGCCTTCGCCGCCGCTGGCCTGCCGCATGCGGTGCGCTTCGAGGTCAATCTGATGGAACTGATCGAGCGCTTCGTCCGCCATGGGCTGGCGGTTGGCATCGTGCCGACGTTGATTGCCGAAGGCTTCCAGGGCGTGGTGCAGATTCCGCTGCAGCCGACCCCGACCCGCCGCGTGCACCTGGTCTGGCAGCGGCTGCCGACACCGGCGGCGCGGGCGTTCGTCGAGGCCGTGCTCAGCCGCGCAGGCGCAGGCTCAGGCCCTTGAGGAAGTTGCGCAGCATCTGGTCCAGGCAACGCCGGTAGTTGGTGTGCCCGGGCTGGCGGAACAGCGCACCGACTTCCGACTTGGAGACGTTGAAACCGGCGCTGGCGAAGATTTCCATCAGATCGACGTCGCGCAGCTGGAACGCCACGCGCAGCTTCTTCAGCACCAGGTTGTTGTCGATGCGGGTTTCCACCGCGCGCTGCGGCTGGCTCTCGTCGCGACCGCGCAGGTGCACGATCAGGCCATCGAGGAAGTGCGCCAGCGCGCTGTCGCTCATCGCTTCGAAGCCGGCTTCGTCCTCGCGGCGCAGCCAGGCCTTCACCTGTTCGGGATCCACGGCGAAGGCCGGGTCGGCCATCTGGCACAGGGTCACCACGTGGTGGTCGCCCAGGTCCAGGGAATAGCGCACGCTGCGCAGGACATCGTTGTTGATCATGGCCCATTGTACCGGCCCCTGGCGTGTCACCGGACTGTCATCGAACTGCAGCATCGTGGGCACTCGTTCGCTGAGACCCTTGCATGCGCCGGTATCTGTTTTCCGCACTGCTGCTCGCCAGCAGCTTCGCTGCCTTCGCCCAGGACCGCTTCGTACCCGTCGAGCGGCGCCTGAGTGCATCTCAACTGGCCGAGGTCGGGCTCAGTCCAGCGCAGTTGCAGGCGCTGAACCGGGTACTGCGCGAGGCAGAGCGCGCGGCCACCGGGCCGACGGCAGCGGTGGCCCCCGCCGCTGCGCCGCTGCCTGCCAATGTGCCGGCACCGGCAGCAATGCATCTGGGCCTGGAAGAAGGACCGGTCAATGCACGCGTGGTCGGAGAGGTCGCAGGCTGGCAGCCCGGCACGCTGTTCACCCTTGATAACGGCCAGCAATGGCAGGTGATGAAGGGGCAGATGAAGCTGCGCAAGGTGCTGCAGTCGCCGCAGATCGCCGTTGTTCCAGGAATTGCCGGGCGCTGGTTCCTGCAGGTCGACGAAGACCTGCCCAAGGCCCGGGTATTCCGCGTGCGCTGAGCCGCGCACGCCTCGGGCGTGGTCAGCCGGCATCGACAACGCAAGGGCGGGCCGACGGTGCCAGAATGGGCGTCCGGTTTTTCCCCCTGGAGTTGCCTGATGACCCGCACTGTCCTGATTACCGGCGCCACGTCCGGCTTCGGCGCCGCCGCCGTCCACCGCTTCGCCCAGGCCGGCTGGAAAGTGATCGCCACGGGCCGCCGCGGCGAACGCCTGCAGCCGCTGGTCGATCGCTACGGCAAGGACGTGGTGCATGCCGCCGCCTTCGACATCCGCGATCCGGTTGCGATGGAAGCGGCGCTGCTGGCACTGCCGCCGGCCTTTGGCGAGATCGATCTGCTGGTCAACAACGCCGGCCTGGCGCAGGGCACCGCGCCGGCACAGAGCGCCAAGTTGTCGGACTGGACCACGATGATCGACACCAACATCACCGCGCTGGTGACCCTGACCCACCGCCTGCTGCCGCAGCTGGTGGAGCGCAAGGGCGCGATCATCAATATTTCGTCGGTGGCCGGCGTCTACCCGTACCCGGGTGGCAACGCCTACGGTGGCACCAAGGCTTTCGTCAGCCAGTTCTCGCTGGGCCTGCGTTCGGACCTGCACGGCACCGGCGTGCGCGTGACCACGATCGAGCCAGGCATGGCTGAAACCGAGTTCACCTTGGTGCGCACCCACGGCGACCAGGCGGCGTCGGACAAGCTCTACAACGGCGCCAACCCGATGACCGCCGAAGACATCGCCGAACAGATCTTCTGGGTGGCCAGCCTGCCGCCGCACCTGAACATCAATCGCCTGGAACTGATGCCGGTCAGCCAGTCCTTCGCCGGTTTCCAGGTCGCCCGCGAAGGCTGACCGCCGTTTGTAGAGTCGAGCATGGCTCGACTCTGCAGAAACAAGAAAAAGCCGGGCAATGCCCGGCTTTTTCATTCACAGCGGCAGGCTTACTGGGCCTTGATCGCCATCGCCTGCAGGCCGGTGCCATCCAGCTTCTGCTTGGCTTCGGACAGTTCACCGGCACTGCCATACGGCCCCATGCGCACGCGGTACACGGTCTTGCCGTTGATCTGTGCTGACTCCACGCGTGCCGCAAGTCCCATCATCGCCAGCTTGGCCTTGGTTGCTTCGGCATCGCCGGAGGCGCCGAAGGCGCCTGCCTGCAGGATATAGCGGGCGTTGTCGGCGGCCGCGGGTGCGGCAGTGGCCGGGGTACCCGCCGTTGCCGTTGCGGTTTCCGCGCGCGCTGCCGGCGTGGCGGCGGCGGTGCTGGTCGAGGCCGTGCTGGCCGGCGGCGTTGCCGCAGCCGGACGTTCACTCAGCGGTGCCGGCAGCGGACGGCTGGTGGCGGTCACCTGCGCGGTGCTGGACACGCTGGCGGTGGCCGCCGGTGCCGGTGCGGTCGTGGTCGCCGGCGGAACCGGCTTGCCTTCCAGTGCCGCCTGCGCGCGCTGTGCTTCGGCCTTGGCCCGGCGCTGGTCTTCGGCACGCGCGCTGGCGGCCAGTTCGGCGTCGGACATCTCGACTTCCTTGCCCGGCAGCAGGGTGTAGAAGTCGTACTGGGTGGCGGCCGGCTTTTTCGGTTCGGCCTGCTTCGGCGCAGCCGGCTGCGCGGCCGGCTGGGTACCGACATCGCTGTCGGCATCGGCGACCGGGGCCGGCTGCGCGTTCGGGTTCGGCTGCGGACCGGCGCGCAGGAAGCCATCGCCCTCGCCCTTGAACAGGTTCGGCGCCGCCAGGAACACCACGGCCGCGATCGCTACACCGGCCACCAGCCACACCCATCCGGGGGTGCCCTGGCTGCCGCTGTTGCGTCGTGCCTGGCTTTTGCCGCGTCGTGCTGCCATGTGTACTGCGTCTCCTGATGCTTACATTTTTTCCGGGGCGCTGACGCCCAGGAGTTCGAGGCCATTGGCCAGTACCTGGCGCGCCGCACAGGCCAGGGTCAGTTTGGCGTTGCGATCGGCGGCATCTTCCACCAGCACCGGCGTCCCGTGATACCACGTGTGGAACGCGTGCGCCAATTCACGCAGGTACTGCGCCACCAGATGCGGTTCCAGCGCCACGCCGGCCGCTTCCACCACTTCCGGATAGCGCGAGATCTCGTTCATCAGCAGCAGCGAGGCGTCGTCGGCCAGGCGGCCGAGGTTGGCCAGGCCGTTGCCCTGCTCATACACCAGGCCCTTCTCCTGCGCCTGGCGCAGCAGGCTGCAGACGCGGGCATGCGCGTACTGCACGTAGAACACCGGGTTGTCGTTGCTCTGCTGGCGGGCCAGGTCGATGTCGAAGGTCAGCTGCGAATCTGGCTTGCGCGCGATCAGGAACCAGCGGGTGGCATCGCGGCCGGCTTCCTCGATCAGGTCGCGCAGGGTGAAGTAGCTGCCGGCACGCTTGGACAGCTTCACTTCCTCGCCGCCACGCATGACGGTGACCATCTGGTGCAGCACGTATTCCGGCCAGCCCTGCGGGATGCCCACTTCCATCGCCTGCAGGCCGGCGCGCACGCGGGCCAGCGAGCCGTGGTGGTCGGCGCCCAGCTCGGTGATCGCGCGCTCGTAGCCGCGCTGCCACTTGGACAGGTGGTAGGCCACGTCGGGCACGAAGTAGGTGAAGGTGCCGTCGGACTTGCGCATCACGCGGTCCTTGTCGTCACCGAAGTCGGTGCTGCGCAGCCACAGCGCGCCACCTTCTTCATAGGTATGACCCGACGCCTGCAGCTTGGCCACCGCTTCGGCTACCTTGCCGTCGGCGTACAGCGAGCTTTCCAGGAAATAGATGTCGAAGTCGACGCCGAACGCGGCCAGGTCCAGGTTCTGCTCGTTGCGCAGGTAGGCCACGGCGAAGCGGCGGATCGCCTGCATGTCGTCCGGGTCCTTGGCGCCGACCACGGTGCTGCCTTCCAGGTCGACGCTGGCGCCGGCCATGTAGGCGCGGGCGACGTCGGCGATGTACTCGCCGCGGTAGCCACCTTCCGGCCAGCCGTCCTGGTCCGGCGCGATGCCTTTGATCCGTGCCTGGGTGGACAGCGCCAGGTTCTCGATCTGCACGCCGGCGTCGTTGTAGTAGAACTCACGCTTGGCGTTCCAGCCGTTGGCATCGAGCACGCGCGCCACGCAGTCGCCGATCGCCGCCGCGCGGCCATGGCCGACATGCAGCGGGCCGGTCGGGTTGGCCGACACGTACTCCACGCCCACCGTGCGGCCATTGCCGGACAGGTTGCGACCGTAGTCGTGGGCTTCCTTGATGACCGACGCGGCTTCGCGCTGGTACGCGGCCGGGGCCAGGTGGAAGTTGATGAAGCCGGGGCCGGCGATCTCGACCTTGCTCACGTCCTCGCTGCGCGGCAGCGCCTCGACCAGCGCCTGCGCCAGTGCGCGCGGATTGCTGCGCGCGGCCTTGGCCAGCAGCATCGCGGCGTTGGTGGCGAAGTCGCCGTGGTCGCGGGTCTTCGGGCGCTCGACCACGAAGTCCGGCGGCAGGGAGTCGGCGGGCAGGGTGCCATTGGCGCGCAAGGCTTCGATGCCTTGGCTGATCAGGGCGCGGAGGAGATTTTTCACGAGGCCTGCTGTGAGAATGAGCGGCGGAATCGCCCATTTTAGCGCAGATACCCACGCCCACGCTGACCAGAACATGCCTGTGGGGGCGGCCGATGGCGCCTGAAGGGCCGCGCTCAGCCGAACAGCCGCGGCTGGGGCAGGGATAGCAGGCCCCGTTCAGCAAATGAAACGGGACGGCCCTCGCCGACCACGAAGTGGTCCAGCAGGCGCACGTCCACCATCGCCAGCGCCTGCTGCAGTTCGTCGGTGATGCGGGTATCGGCGCTGGAGGGTTCCGGGTCGCCGGAAGGGTGGTTGTGGCTGAGGATCACCGCCGCCGCGTTGTGCAGCAGAGCGCGCCGCACCACTTCGCGGGGGTAGACCGGTGCGGCGTTGATGGTGCCGTGGAACAGCTCTTCACAGGCGATCAGGCGGTGGCGGTTGTCCAGGAACAGGGCCATGAAGACCTCGCGGGCCTGGCCACGCAGCCGGTGCTGCAGGTAGCGGCCGACCGCCGCCGGATTGTTGCCAACCGCCTCGCCGTGCTCCAGCTCGGCCGCCAGGTAGCGATGGGCCAGTTCCAGCCCGGCAGCAAGCGTGCAACTGCGTGCCGGGCCGAGCCCGGGCAGGCGGGCGAGCTCGGCGGCGGGGCGGTCGAGCAGTACCCGCAACGGGCCGTGCGCCTGCAGCAGGTCGCGCGCGGTCTGCACGGCATCGCGGCCACCGAACCCGGAGCCGAGAAACAGGGCCAGCAGTTCGGCGTCGGAAAGTGCCGTGGGCCCGCGCGCGATCAGCTTCTCGCGGGGGCGTTCCTGTTCGGGCCAGTCATGGATGGGCATGGCCCATCATCGCCAGACCTTGCGGTGGCTCCCATCGGGGCATGCCGCGGACTGGGGTCGGAGGTTGCCTCAGCCGCGCCGGGTCTGCAGGTAGTCGAACAGTTCCTGGTTGTTCTGCAGGCCCAGCTTGCGCTTGGCTTCGGCCTTCTGCCGGCTGATGGTCTTCGGGCTGCGCCCGCAGCGCTCGGCGACTTCGTTCACGCTGAGGCCGGCTGCCAGCAGCTCCAGCACTTCCTGTTCGCGTGCCGACAACGGCGCCGGCTGACGCGGAAACAGCAGGTCGCGCGCCTGCAGGTGGTGGCGCAACTGCTGGGAGACGAATACCTGCCCGGCCAGCGCGGCGTTCAGCGCGTGGGGCAGTTCGGCGAAATCGGCGCACTTGTCGACCAGGCCACTGATACCCTCCCGCAGCAGGCTGTCCAGCAGGCCGGGATGGCGGGCGCCGGTCAGCACCACCACCGGCAGGCCAGGGCGGCGCATGCGCAGCGCGTCGATCAGCTCCGGACCGTCCGGACCGGCACCCGGCATCGACAGGTCGGTCAGCACCGCATCGCAGTCGTGGTGATCCACCAGCTCCAGCAGCTGGGCGCCGTCGCGCGCACTGCCGACGATGTCCATCAGGTAGGTCTGCAGCACGATACGGATGCCATGCAGGACCACGGGATGGTCGTCGGCGATGATGATGCGCGGATGCACGCGGCTCCTCGAAGGTCGGACAGGCCACGGCGGGCGGCAGCCAATGCCTGATTCTGCAAAAGCGCAGACCCGTAGAGGTATAGGAAAGGTCCGAAACTGGTACCGGGTGAATCCCGGGTCAACGGAGACGGACTCCATCTGCTGATAGCCGCCCGCTATGTGCGCCCTGCACCGGGACATTACCGGCCATCGGGTAAGCTAGCGCCCTCGTTTGCACAGGAATTCCAGGTGGCTGACTCCCCCAACGCTTCCCCCGCGCCGGCCCGCGCGCTGGAAGGTCAGAAACTGCTGTTGTGCGTCGGAGGCGGGATCGCGGCCTACAAGGCCCTGGAACTGGTGCGGCGCCTGCGCGACGCCGGTGCCCAGGTGCAGGTGGCGATGACCGCCGGAGCACAGCAGTTCGTCACTCCGCTCAGTTTCCAGGCCCTGTCCGGGCAGCCCACCCGCACCACGCTGTGGGACAGCGCCGCCGAACAGGCCATGGGCCACATCGAGCTGGCCCGCTGGGCCGACCGCATCGTGGTCGCCCCGGGTACCGCCGATCTGCTGTCCCGGCTGGCCCAGGGCCACGCCGATGATCTGGTCAGCACCCTGTGCCTGGCCAGTACCGCGCCACTGACGATCTGCCCGGCGATGAACCACCGCATGTGGCTGCATCCGGCCACCCAGGCCAACATCGCCCTGCTGCGCCAGCGCGGCGCGCAGGTGGTCGGCCCGGTCGACGGTCCGCTGGCCGAAGGCGAGTCCGGTCCCGGCCGTCTGGCCGAACCGGGCGACATCGTTGCCGCGCTGGCTGCCAATGGCAGTGCTGCAGCGGCGGTTGTCGCACCGGAAACCCGCGCGCTGCAGGGCCTTCGCCTGCTGATCAGCGCTGGCCCGACCTATGAAGACATCGATCCGGTGCGCTACGTCGGCAACCGCAGCAGCGGCAAGATGGGCTTTGCCCTGGCCGCGGCCGCCGCGACGATGGGCGCCCAGGTGGTGCTGGTCAGCGGTCCGGTACAGCTGCCGACGCCAGCCGGCGTGCAGCGCGTGGACGTGCGCTCGGCCGCGCAGATGCGCGATGCCGTGCTGAAGTCGTTGCCGGCCGACATCTATATCGGTGCCGCCGCGGTGTCCGACTACACGCCACGCCAGGTCGCGCCGCAGAAGCTGAAGAAGACCGCCGACAGCCAGTCGCTGGTGATCGAGCTGGTGCGCACGCCGGACATCCTCGCCGAAGTCGCTGCACAGACGCAGTCGCTGAAGCTGGTGGTCGGCTTCGCCGCCGAGACCCACGACGTGGAGAAATATGCGCGTGGCAAGCTGGTCGACAAGCGCCTGGACCTGGTGATCGCCAACCAGGTCGGCATCAGCGGTGGTGGATTCGAGAGTGACAACAACGCCGCCACGGCCTTCTGGCAGGACGGTGAACAGGTATTCCCGGCCACCTCCAAGCGCGAGCTGGCCGAACAACTGCTGGCGCTGATCGCGCGGAGACTCCAGGCATGACCCAGGCTTTCACTTCCCAACCGCTGCAGGTCAAGCTGCTTGATCCGCGTTTCGGCGACAGCTGGCCGCTGCCCGCCTACGCCACCGAAGCCAGTGCCGGCATGGACCTGCGCGCGGCGCTGGATACCGCGCTGACCCTGCAGCCGGGCGACACCGCGCTGGTGCCCAGCGGCCTGGCCATCCATATCGCCGATCCGCACCTGTGCGCGGTGATCCTGCCGCGTTCCGGGCTGGGCCACCGCCACGGCATCGTGCTCGGCAACGGCACCGGCCTGATCGACGCCGATTACCAGGGCCCGTTGCTGATCAGCGTCTGGAACCGTGGCCGCGAGGCCTTCACCATCGAGCCGGGCGATCGCATCGCGCAGCTGGTGGTCGTGCCGATTGCCCGCGTCAGCCTGCAGGTGGTGGATACTTTCACCGACAGCGTGCGGGGAACGGGTGGATTCGGCCATACCGGGGTGCGTTGACGGGGGACATTGATGAGCGGCATCGGGGAAGGGCAGCGGGAACGGTCGTTGGGACGCAGTGCGCCACTACTGGGGGTGCTGCTGGTCCTGCTGGCCGGCTGGTTCGGATGGAGCGCGGTGCAGCAATGGCGGCAGGAGTCCAATGGCCAGGCGCTGGAAGAAGCGCGTGACCAGGCCGTGCAGGGCTTGCAGGAGGCCGCAGCCGGCCAGCTGAAGCAGCTGCAGCAGCAGTTGAAGAACGAACGCGTGCAGCAGGCACTGCAGGCCGGTGACGCCGCGGCAGCGGCGCTGGCCGTGCGCGAGAGCTGGACCGGCGTGGAGCAGGCTGACGTGCTGACCGCCGATCTGGCCACGGCCTATGCCGACCCGGCCACCTTCGGCTACGCACGCCTGGCCCTGCTGGAACAAGCGCTGGCCGAGGGCAAGCCTGGCCTGCGCGTGGTGCGCGATGCAGGTGGCAATCGCCTGGGTCTGGCGGCTCCGGTGCAGCTGGGCAGCCTTGGCCCGGCAGTGCTCTACGTGCGCCAGCCATTGCTGCGGCTGACCTCGCCGCTGGACCAGGTGAGCGCCCCGTCCACCGGTTTCCTCGGCCTGCGCCAAGGCACGCATGACCTCGTTGCCCAGGGCGACGCCGGCCTGGCCGAGAGCGCCGAAGCGCTGGCGCGCCCGGTTCCGGGCACGCCGTTGCGGCTGGTGGCCGCCGTACCGAATGTCGAAGCGGGTCCACTGGGCCTGGGTTCGCTGGCCAGTGCCATCGTCGCGCTGCTGCTGGCGTTCATCGCCGTGCTGCTGGTGGTGGGTCGCGGCCGGCTGCCGAAGTCGCTGCCGTTGCCGCGCCGTGCGGCCGTGGCGGAAGCGGATCATGGCCCGACCCTGAGCGAGAGCCTGCAGATGGCGCCGCCACCGGTGGCCGCCGCCAGCGCCGCGGACACTGCGCCGCCGCCGCCACCGGTCCCTGCCGGGGAACTGGCCGCCGGCATCTTCCGCGCCTACGACATCCGTGGCGTGGTCGGCAGCGAACTGACGCCGAAGACCGCCGCGCTGATCGGCCAGGCCATCGGTACCGTGGCGCTGGAACAGGGCCTGCGCGAGGTGGTGATCGGCCGTGATGGCCGCCTGTCCGGCCCGGAACTGGCTGCGGGATTGGCCGAGGGCCTGCGTCGCACCGGTTGCGCGGTGATCGACGTCGGCCTGGCACCGACGCCGGTCGTCTATTACGCCGCCTTCCACCTGCGTACCGGCACCTGCGTGGCGGTCACCGGCAGTCATAACCCGCCCGAGTACAACGGCTTCAAGGTGGTCATCGGCGGCGAGACGCTGTCAGGCGATGCCATCACCGATCTCTACCAGCGCATCGTCGAGGGGCGCCTGGCGCAGGCGGCCGAGCCGGGCGATTACCAGCAGCGCGATGTCAGTGCCGACTACATCCAGCGCATCGCCGACGACGTGCAGCTGGACCGCCCGTTGAAGGTCGTGGCCGATGCCGGCAACGGCGTTGCCGGTGCGCTTGCACCACAGCTGCTGGAAGCCATCGGCGCCGAAGTCATCCCGCTGTACTGCGATGTCGACGGTACCTTCCCCAACCATCATCCCGACCCGAGCGAGCCGGCCAACCTGGAAGACCTGGTGCAGACGGTCAAGCGCTTCGGCGCCGACCTCGGCGTCGCCTTCGACGGCGACGGAGACCGGTTGGGCGTGGTCACCGGCGAAGGCAGGATCATCTATGCCGACCGCCTGCTGATGCTGTTCGCCGCCGACGTGCTGATGCGCAACCCCGGCGCGATGGTGATCTACGACGTGAAGTGCACCGGCAAGCTGTCCGATCACGTGCTGCGCAATGGTGGCAGCCCGTTGATGTGGAAGACCGGGCACTCGCTGATGAAGGCGAAGATGCGCGAGACCGATGCCGAGCTGGCCGGCGAGATGAGCGGCCACTTCTTCTTCAAGGAGCGCTGGTTCGGTTTCGACGATGGCCTGTATGCCGCCGCACGACTGCTGGAGATCCTGGCGCAGCGCGAGGAAACCCCGGACGAGGTGCTGGCCGAGCTGCCGGAGATGGTGGCCACGCCGGAACTGAAGGTGCCGGTGGCCGAAGGCACGCCGCACGCGCTGGTGGCGATGCTGGTGGCGGCGGCACAGTCGCCGGAGAATCCGTACGTGGGTGGGCGGCTGTCGACCATCGACGGCCTGCGCGTGGACTTCCCCGATGGTTGGGGCCTGGTGCGCGCGTCCAACACCACGCCGGTGCTGGTGCTGCGCTTCGAGGGCAACGACGAGGCGGCACTGGAGCGCATCCAGGCGCTGTTCCGCAGCCAGCTGCAACCGGTGCTGGGCGACACCCCGCTGGGGTTCTGACCCCTTTGGAAGCTGCAGCAGAATGGGTAGTGCCGGCCGCTGGCCGGCAAGCCCATGAACCTCACACACCCTGCAGTTGCCGGGCTGCGGCCGGCACTACCCCTTGAAACGCAAGCCCACGCCTGGCTCGGTGAACAGGTAGCGCGAATCCAGCGCTGAATCACCCAGCTTGTGCCGCAGCTTGCCGACCAGGATGCGCAGGTAATGGGTGTCGTGCTGGTGGGTCGGGCCCCAGATTTCCTGGAGGATCTGCGGCTGGGTCACCACCCGCCCGGCATTGCGCAGCAGCAGCGACAGCAGCGCGTACTCCTTGCGGGTCAGCGCCACCGGCTCGCCATCCAGCGCCACTTCGCGGCGTACGAGATCCACATGCAGATGGCCATCGTCGAACACCGGTGGCGTGCCGTCGCTGGGCACGCTGCGTGTGCGCAGCAGCGCCCGCACCCGCGCCATCAGCTCCTGGGTGCCGAACGGCTTGGTCACGTAGTCATTGGCGCCGGTATCCAGTGCGCGCACCTTTTCGGCTTCACCCGCACGCACGGTCAGCATGATCACCGGCACCTGGCTCCACTGCCGCAGTTGCTCCAACACCTCATGGCCTTCCATGTCCGGCAGGCCGATGTCCAGGATCACCAGGTCCATGTCCTCGCTGGCCGCCAGCTGCAGGCCTTCCTGGCCGGTGGCCGCCTGCCGCACCTGGTAGCCCTGCGCGCGCAGGCTGATGTCCAGGAACCGGCGGATCTGGGTTTCATCATCGATCACCAGCACGCGCGGGGCCGGCGCGCTGGCGTCAATCGGAGTCGGGCTCATCGTGGGAGGCTGGCTTGAGCAGGGGCAGGGTGATGCGGATCAGGGTACCGCGACCGTCGCGTCCGGGCAGCGCCTGCACGCTGCCGCCATGCGCACCGACCATGCCCTGGCAGATGGTCAGGCCCAGGCCGGTGCCGTGGCGGCCGCGGTCGCCGCGCTCGACGCTGTAGAACATGTCGAAGATGCGCGCACGCTCGTCATCGGGAATGCCGGGGCCGGCATCGATCACATCGATGCGCAGCTGTCCGTCCAGTTCGCGCGCCTGCACCTGCACGGCGGCATCGGGCGGTGAGAACTTGGCCGCGTTCTCCATCACGTTGAACACCGCCTGTTCAACCAGCGCCGGGTGTACCCAGATTGGCGCGAGCGTGGCCGGGATGTCCAGCTCCAGCCGCACCTTGGGCTGGTAGCGCTGCAGGCGCCGCGCCGCCGAGCCGATCAGTTCGTCCACGCCGATCCAGTCGCGGTTGATCTTCAACCCTTCGTGGCCGAGCCGGGTCATGTCCAGCAGGTTCTGGATGTAGCGGTCCAGCCGCTCGCCTTCGACCAGGATGGTGTCCAGCAGGGCACGGCGATCAGCCGTATCCATCGCCGCACCGTAGCTGGCCAGGCTGTCGGCCGAGCCGATCATCGCCGCCAGCGGCGAGCGCAGGTCGTGTGACACCGAAGAGAGCAGGGCCGAGCGCAGCCGCTCGGTCTCGTTGCTGACGTGGGCCTGCTCCAGTTCGGCCACCAGCCGCGTGCGCAGCGCGGCCTGGGCGATGTCGTCGACCATCGCCTCGGCCAGCTGCCGCTGCTCGGGCAGCAGGCGCGCCTGTGCGCCGGGCAGGTAAAGGCCCGCCACGCCGATGGCGCGGTCTTCGCCATCCAGCAGCGGCAGGAACCACCACTGCGCACCGGCCAGGGTGTCGGTGAAGCGCCCGCTGGGCTGGCCGTGGCGCAGTGCCCAATCGGCGGCGGCCAAGTCGGTATCACCCGGCTGGCTGCGGCCACCGGTTGCGGTATCGGCGCCGATCCGTAGCCACGCTGGAACGTCCATGGCCTGTTCCAGTGCATGCCGACCCGCCTGCGCCACCTCGCCGTTGCCGGCCGCGCTGGCCAGCTGCCGTCCCAGCTGCTGGCGCGCACGCGCATGTCGATTCGCCGCACGCAGCGCAATCACCTGCATGCGCAGGCGCGAGGCCAGGCGTCCGGCCACCAGCGCGGCGGCCAGGAACAGGAACACGGTGATCACGCCCTGGCGCGCGCCGATGGCGAAGGTGAAGCGCGGTGCGATGAACAGGAAGTTGTAGGCGAGGAAGCACAGGATCGCCGCCATCACCGCCACGCTGGCGCGCGTGCGTGCGGCCACCAGCACCACCGCCACGATGAACACCATCGACAGGTCGGCCATGCCGACCCAGCGTTCGGCCAGCCATGCCACCGCACAGGCCAGCGCGGTGGCGATCAGCGCCTGCACCGGTTCGTAGCTGATGCCGCGCATCGGCGGCAGCAGGCCCTCGCGGCGCGAGCGCGCACGTGCTTGCGGGGTGCTGATGATGGTGATCTCGTAATGCGCGCCGCGCTGGATCAGCTGCTGGGTCAGGGTGCGGTTGAACATCCGCGCCAGTGGACGTTCGCGGGTCCGGCCGAGCACCAGGGTCGACACGCCGTTGTGCGCGGCGTGATCGAGCAGGGCATCGGCGATGCTCGATCCATGCAGCAGTTCGGCGTCGCCGCCGAGGCGGCGTGCCAGGGCGAACGCAGCATCGATCTCGCGCCGGGTCGCCTCGTCCTGGCGTCGGCCCTGCACGGTCACCACCGTCCACGGCGCATCGCGGCGTTCGGCGATGCGCCGCGCCACCCGCACCAGGTATTCGCTCTGACCGCCGCCATCAATGGCCACCAGCACGCCACGACGCAGTGGCAGGTTGCTCTCGCCGCGCGCGGCGCGCGCTTCACGCAGGCTGCTGTCGACGCGGTCGGCGGCCTCCTGCATGGCCAGCTCGCGCAACGCGGTCAGGTTGGCCGGCGAGAAGAACGCCTGCAGCGCCTGCGCGGCCTGTTCGGGCACATAGACCTTGCCCTGCTGCAGGCGCGCGATCAGTTCGCGCGGCGGCAGGTCGACCAGCACGATGTCGTGCAGGCGGTCGAGCACGCCATCCGGCACGGTCTCGCTCACGCGTACGCCGGTGATGCGCATCACCACGTCATTGAGGCTTTCCAGATGCTGGATGTTGACCGTGGTCCAGACGTCGATGCCGGCGTCCAGCAGCTCCATCACATCCTGCCAGCGCCGCTCGTGGCGGCTGCCGGGTGCATTGCGATGGGCCAGTTCGTCCACCAGCACCAGCGCCGGATGCCGTGCGAGCACGGCATCCAGGTCCATCTCCTGCAGCACATGGCCGTGGTAGGCCACGTCCTTCAGCGGCAGCTGTGGCAGCCCCTCCAGCAGCGCCTGGGTATCGGCACGGCCATGGGTTTCCACCAACCCGACCACCAGGTCGACGCCGCGACGCAGCTGTTCCTGCGCGCGGGTCAGCATGGCGTAGGTCTTGCCCACGCCCGGCGCCGCGCCGAGGAACACGGTCAGCTTGCCGCCCGCTTCGCGTTGCAGGCCTTCGACCAGGGCATCGGCCTGGCGGGTACGCGCATCAGTCATGGGTGCCATTGTGCGCGCAGCCGGTGCAGGCCGGCATCACGGCACCTTGGCCGCGTGGTCCAGCGCGAAGTTCAGCGTCACCACGTTCACCCGCGGCTGGCCGAACAGGCCCCACTGGCGACCTTCGGTATGCGCCTGCACCAGTGCCTGCACGCGTTCCACCGGCAGGCCACGGGCACGCGCCACGCGAGCTACCTGCAACTGCGCTGCAGCCGGTGACAGCTGAGGATCCAGGCCGCCGGCGGACTGGGTGACCAGGTCCGCAGGAACCTGCGCCGGGGCAACGCCTTCGCGTGCGGCCACCGCCGCGGTGCTGGCGGCGACGCGCTCGGCCAGCGCCGGGTTGCTGCGCGCCATGTTGGAACCGGCTGCCGCCATCGGGTCGTAGTTGGCCGCCGATGGCCGTGCCTGGAAGTAGCCATCACCGGTGAACGGCTGCGACAGCCACGCCGAGCCGCGCACCTGGCCGCTGCCATCGCGCAGCAGGCTGCCCTCGGCCTGGGTCGGGTAGGCCAGGCCGGCGAAACCGGTGGCGATACCGGCGTAGACCGCACCCGCCAGCAGCAGGGTGGCCAGGCCCAGGCCGATCGCCGGGCGCCAGCTGGCGCCGTCCTGCAGGCTGGCCACCCGGGCCTCGGCCTTCGGTTCGCGGGACAGGGAAGTGGAGGTGGAAGCAGAACGGTTCATGCGCCGAATACCAGGACAAGAAGGAGGTCGATCGCCTTGATCGCTGCGAACGGCAGCAGCACGCCGCCGAGGCCGTACACCAGCATGTTCCGGCGCAGCAGCGCCGTTGCGGTGGCCGGGCGGAAGCGCACGCCACGCAGGGCGAGCGGGATCAGGGCGGGAATCACCAGGGCGTTGAAGATCAGCGCCGCCAGCACCGCATTGCGCGGGCTCGACAGCTGCATCACGTTCAAGGCGGCCATGGTCGGAACGGCCGCGGCGAACAGCGCCGGCAGGATCGCGAAGTACTTGGAGACGTCGTTGGCCAGCGAGAAGGTGGTCAGCGCGCCGCGGGTGATCAGCTGCTGCTTGCCTACTTCCACCACTGCCAGCAGCTTGGCCGGGTCCGAATCGAGGTCGACCATGTTGCCGGCCTCCTTCGCCGCCTGCGTACCGGAGTTCATCGCCAGGCCGATGTCGGCCTGGGCCAGTGCCGGGGCGTCGTTGGTACCGTCACCGACCATCGCCACCAGGCGGCCACCGGCCTGCTCCTGGCGGATGCGCGCCAGCTTGTCTTCCGGTCGCGCCTCGGCGATGTAGTCGTCGACACCGGCTTCGGCAGCGATCGCGGCGGCGGTCAGCGGGTTGTCGCCGGTGATCATCACCGTGCGGATGCCCATCGCCCGCAGCTGCGCGAACTTCTCGCGCATGCCGTGCTTGACCACGTCCGACAGTTCGATCACGCCCAGCACGTGGCGGCCCTCGGCCACCACCAGCGGGGTGGCACCGTTGCGTGCGACCTGCTCGACGCGGCCGGCCAGTTCAGCCGGCACACTCCCACCCAGTGCCTGCACGTGGGCACGGATCGCATCGGCCGCGCCCTTGCGGATCTGCCGGCCATGTTCCAGGTCCACGCCGGACATGCGGGTCTGCGCACTGAACGCCAGGTACTCGGCGTGGTCCGGTTCAGCGGTGGCGCAGCCCTGTTCGCGCGCCAGGCGCACGATCGACTTGCCTTCCGGGGTCGGGTCGGCCAGCGAGGACAACAGCGCCGCCTCGCGCAGCTGGCTGGCGTCGATGCCGGCCAGCGGATGAAAGTGGCTGGCCTGGCGGTCGCCGTAGGTGATGGTGCCGGTCTTGTCCAGCAGCAGCACATCGACGTCGCCGGCCACTTCCACCGCCTTGCCCGACTTGGCCAGCACGTTGGCGGCCAGCGCGCGGTTCATGCCGGCAATGCCGATGGCCGGCAGCAGGCCGCCGATGGTGGTCGGGATCAGGCAGACCAGAAGCGCGATCAGCAGCAGCGGGTCAACCTGCACGCCTACCGCCGCGCCAATGGCCGGCAGCGTCGCCACCACCACCAGGAAGGTCAGCGTCATCGCCGCCAGCAGCAGGGTCAGTGCGATCTCGTTCGGCGTCTTCTGCCGGTTGGCGCCTTCCACCAGCGCGATCATCCGGTCCAGGAAGCTGTGGCCCGGCTCGGCGGTCACCCGCACGATGATCTGGTCGGACAGCACCTTGGTTCCGCCGATCACACCGGAACGGTCGGTACCGGCCTCGCGCAGCACCGGTGCCGATTCGCCGGTCACCGCTGCTTCGTTGATGGTAGCCAGGCCCTGCACGATCTCGCCATCAGCCGGTACCAGCTCACCGGCACTGACGATCACATGGTCGCCCGGGCGCAGCTCGGCGGCTGGCAGCTGGGTTTCCGCGGCACCCGGCTGCGGTGCGGCCAGGCGGCGCGCCACCAGGTCCTGGCGGGCGCGGCGCAGCGATGCGGCCTGGCCACGGCCACGTGCTTCGGCCACGGCTTCGGCGAAATTGCCGAACAGCACGGTCACCAGCAGGATCGCGGTCACCGCCAGGCCAAAGCCCAGCGGCGCATTGCCGGTCAGGGTGACGATCGCGGCCACGATCGTGCCGGCCATCACCACCGCCATCACCGGGCTGCGCACCAGATGCATCGGCGACAGCTTGCGCACTGCCTCGACCAGTGCGCGGCGCAGGCCTGCGCCATCCAGCAGGGCAGGGCGCGGTGCGAGGGAACTACGGGTTGAACTTGCGTGGGTACTCATTGCGGTGTCCTCAGTGCAGTCCCAGGCTCAGGTGGTCGGCGATCGGGCCGAGTACCAGCGCCGGCATGAACTGCAGCACGGTCAGGATGACGATCACCGAGACCAGGGTCAGGGCGAAGGTCGGCGTTTCGATCTGCAGGCTGCCGGCAGACTCCGGCGCCTGGCGCTTGGCAGCCAGCTGTGCGGCCACCACCAGCGGGATGATCAGCAGCGGGAAGCGGCCCAGCAGCAGCACCAGCGAGCAGCTCAGGTTCCACCACAGCGTGGCGTCACCCAGCCCTTCGAAGCCCGAACCGTTGTTGGCATAGGCCGAGACATACTCGTAGAACACCTGGCTGATGCCATGGAAGCCGGGATTGGAGGTGCCGGCCAGGCCGGGTACGGCCAGGGTGATCGCGGTGAACACCAGCAGGGTGATCGGCTGCAGCAGCACCAGCAGGGCCAGCAGGCGTACCTGTGGCGTCTCCAGCTTGCGGCCGAACAGTTCCGGCGTACGCCCGGTCATCAACCCGGCCAGGAACACGCCCAGCAGCAGGTACACGATGAACTGCTGCAGGCCACAGCCGATGCCGCCCCAGATCGCGCTGACCAGCATGTTGACCATCGCGATGCCGCCACTGAGCGGCGCCAGCGAATCGTGCATGCCGTTGACCGAGCCGTTGGAGACCTGGGTGGTCACCGCCGCCCACAGCGCAGTGCCGTCGGCGCCGAAGCGCACTTCCTTGCCTTCCATCAGCAGCGGGGTGGCGGCGCTGGCGCTATGCCCTTCGCTCCACATCATCGCGCCGGTGGACAGCAGCGACATGCCCAGCATGCAGCTGAACACCAGGGCGCCGAAGCGGCGCCGGCCGGTGAACGCGCCGATCATGAAGATCACCGCCATCGGCACCAGCAGGATGCCGACGATCTCCAGCGCGTTCGACAGCGGGGTCGGGTTCTCCAGCGGGAAGCTGCTGTTCGGGCCGTACCAGCCGCCGCCGTTGGCGCCCAGCTGCTTGGCTGCGACCATCGCCGCCACCGGTCCCAACGGCAGTTTCTGTTCGGCCATGCCGGCGCTGGCATCGATCGGCGTGGCCTGTGGGCCACCGGCCATCGTCGACGGCACGCCCTGACTGGTCAGCACCAGCGTCCACACCAGGCACAGCGGCAGCAGGAAGCGCACGCACAGGTGCACCACGTCCACGTAGTAGTTGCCCACCGCCACCTGGCGGTCATCGCCGGCCCCGGTGGTCGCCGCAGCCTGCGGCGCACGCGAGAACAACGCGCGCAGCGTCGCCACCGCCAGCGCCAGGCCCATCATCGGCGTCACCACCTGCAGGCCGGTGATGCCGGTCATCTGCGAGAAGTAGGACAGCTGCGCCTGGCCCGAATAGTGCTGCTGGTTGGTGTTGGTCAGGAATGAGATCATCGTGTGCAGCGCGGTGTCCCAGCGCATGTTCGGGATCTGGTCCGGGTTCAACGGCAACCAGGCCTGGGTCATGAACACCGCCTGGGTCAGCACCGCGACCACCACGTTGCTCAGCACGAAGGCCAGCACATAGCCGCGCCAGGACATGGCGCGCGATGGATCGACGCCAAGCACCTTGTACAGCGGCTTCTCGATCCAATGGAACAGCACGTCGACCTTCATCGGCGTGCCGCGCATCACGCGCGCCAGGTACAGGCCCAGCGGCCACGCCAGCAGCAGGCTGGCGGCAATAATCACAAGCATCTCAGTCATGGCCGGCTCCGCTCAGAACGACTCGGGCCGCAGCACGACATAAAGGAGATAGGCGGCGGCAACCAGCACCAGCACGCCACACAACAACGACAGCCAGGGGGACATTGCAATAGCGTCCTGGTGGAACCCCTCCACCTCAGGCCGCCATCGTCGTCCTACCCCCCATAAACGCACTACGCGCCGGACCGGGCCGACGCGTAAAGAGTGCATAAATTCCGTGGGCCAACCCGTAACCAGGCCCGGGGTAGCGCCGGGCCATGCCCGGCGGAGGCCGCGCCGTCAGCCCGCCGGAGCGTCCGCCGGCACCAGCCCCTTCAGCTCGCGATAGCGCTGCAGGGTGCTGTCGATCTCGGCCTTCAACGCCTGCTGCTGCTGCACCAGCCCGGCCTGCAGGCGCTGCTGCGCCTGCAGCTGCGCATGCCGCTTGCGGATCGCCTCGGCCTGCTTGTCGACCACCTTGGCGCCGGCCAGCTCGCGGTCTCCCGCCGCCGACAGCAGCGCCACCAGCGACTCACGCAGGCTGGTGACGTTGTACTCGGCGGTCTTCAGGTTGTTGTCCAGCACTTCCTGGCGCTCGGCAAACACCCGGCGCAGGTCGGCCTCGCTGCCGTAGGTGGACAACATGGCCTGCTCGGTGCGCTGGCGGGTCTGCTCGGCCATCAGGTCCAGCTGTTGCTGCTGCGCAGCGGTGCTGGCAGCGGCACGCTCCTCGTCGGTCAACGCGCGCTGGACCTGCGCATTGCGCAGGCCCGTGCTCGCATTGAATTCCTCGCGGGCATGGTTGACCGCGTCGGCCGGCAGCGAATCACTGCAGATCCGCTCCTTGCCCTCGTTCCAGCAGTACAGCTTCTTTTCCGCCTTGCCGCTGTCGCGCGACTGCGCCGGTACGGTGAATGGCACGACCAGCAGCAGGCCGGCGAAGAGGACAGCAGGAACTCGGGACATGACCTTTCCCCTGGGTCGGTCAGCGGATCGAACGAACGCCGTACTGGGCCCGGTAGGCTTCCAGCGGCTGCCGGTAACCCACAAGTTCCGGGTTGCCGGAGGCGAAATCAAGCAGATCGGCCAGCGATGCCACGGCGATCACCGGGATACCGGCTTCTTCGGCCACCGACTGCGCGGCAGAACGGCGGTCGGTCTCCGAAGCGATCTCCTGGCGGTCCAGCGCCACCACGATGCCGGCCGGGGTGCCACCGGCGGCGCGGATGATGCCCAGCGCTTCGCGGATCGCCGTACCGGCGGTGATCACGTCGTCGACGATCAGCACGCGCTTGCCCTGCATGTCGGCGCCGATCAGCTGGCCACCCTCGCCATGGTCCTTGGCTTCCTTGCGGTTGAACGACAGCGGCAGGTCGCGGCCACGCTGGGCCAGCTCACAGGCCATCGCGGTGGCCAGCGGGATGCCCTTGTAGGCCGGGCCGAACACCACGTCGTACTTGATCCCGCTGGCATCGATGGCATCGGCATAGCACGCGCCGAGCTGGGACAGCAGCGAGCCGGAGTCGAAGCGCCCGGCGTTGAAGAAATAGGGGCTCAGCCGGCCGGACTTGAGGGTGAACTGGCCGAAGCGAAGGGCGTCGGCGGTCAGGGCCAACTGCAGGAAACGGTGGCGGTGGTCGCTCATCAAAACTCGATTCATCTTCATTTGGAGCACAAATCCTAATCCAGCTGGGCGTTTCGCGCTCGTCCGGCCCCGTGTGAAGGCGCTGGCGGGCCCACCCGGTGGACTGCGCAGCCCTGCAGTCAACCGGTATGCTTGCCCGGTTTCCCGCCGTAGGTCTTCCGCATGCGCATCATCAGTTTCAACGCCAATGGCATCCGTTCCGCCGCGACCAAGGGCTTCCTCGACTGGTTCCGTGCCCAGGATGCCGATGTCCTGTGCATCCAGGAAACCAAGGCCCAGGAAGACCAGCTGAGCGACCCGATGTTCCGCCCGGACGGCCACCACTGCTTCTACCGCGACGCCATTACCAAGAAGGGCTACAGCGGTGTGGCGATCTACAGCAAGCGCGAGCCGGACCAGGTCATCACTTCGCTGGGCTGGGCCCCGTTCGACGACGAAGGCCGCTACATCGAGGCACGCTACGGCAACCTCAGCGTGGTCTCCTTCTATATCCCGTCCGGCAGCTCGGGCGACCTGCGCCAGGGCTTCAAGTTCGAAGTGATGGAATGGCTGCGGCCGATCCTGGAGGAGTGGGCGCGCAGCGGCCGCGACTACGTGCTGTGCGGCGACTGGAACATCGTGCGTTCGGCGCTGGACATCAAGAACTGGAAGTCCAACCAGAAGAATTCCGGCTGCCTGCCGGAGGAACGCGACTGGCTCAACGCCCTCTGCGCCGACCACGGCCAGGCCACCGACGTCGCCGCCGGTCGCGGCTGGGCCGATGCCTACCGCCTGCTCAACCCCACCGGAGAGGACTACACCTGGTGGAGCAACCGCGGCGCCGCCCGTGCCAACAATGTCGGTTGGCGCATCGACTACCAGTTCATCACCCCGGGCCTGCGTGACCGCCTGCGAAGCTGCTCGATCTACCGCGACGAGCGTTTCTCCGACCACGCCCCGTTCACCGTGGACTACGACCTGTGACCGAGGCTGCCAAGCCGCGCCGACCGTGGCAGCAGGTGTTGTCCAACCTGAGCCAGCGCAAGGTGCTGGCGATGCTGCTGCTCGGCTTCAGTTCCGGCCTGCCGATCTATCTGGTGGGCAACACGCTCGGCTTCTGGATGCGCAAGGAAGGCATCGAGCTGAGTACGATCGGCTTCCTGTCATGGGTCGGGCTGGCCTACACCATGAAGTTCCTGTGGGCACCGATCGTCGACAAGACCGACGTGCCTCTGTTCGGCCGCTTTGGCCGCCGCCGTGGCTGGATGCTGCTGTCGCAGCTGGTTGTGGTGGTGGGCCTGGTCGGCATGGCGCTGGTCCAGCCCAAGGGGGGCCAGATCCAGTTCCTGGGTATCGCATGGCAGCACATCGTCGTGTTCGGCGTGATGGCTGTGATCGTGGCGTTTGCTTCGGCCACCCAGGACATCGTCATCGATGCCTGGCGCATTGAAAGTGCTGACAACAGCGAGCAGCTTGGACTGCTGACCTCATCCTCGGCACTGGGCTACCGCACTGCATTGCTGGTCACAGATGCGCTGATCCTGATCATCGCGGCCCGTGTCGGCTGGCAGGTTTCCTACGAGATCATGGCCGTGCTGATGGCGCTTGGCGTGGTGGCCGTGGTCATGGCCCGCGAACCCGCGCGGGAAGTGGCTGCCGTGCAGGCGCAGGCGACCTCGCTGTGGACACCGCGCGGATTGTTCGACGCCGTAGCCGGACCGTTCATCGCCTTCGTCCGCGAGCATCGCAGCGGCGCGATCCTGATCCTGGTGGCCATCAGCGTCTATCGCATGGCCGACTTCGTCATGGGACCGATGGCCAACCCGTTCTACGTCGATCTCGGCCTGGACGAGGACACCGTGGGCGCGGTGCGTGGTTCGGTCGGGCTGGTCGCGACCTTCGTCGGTATTGCCGCAGCGGGCCTGGTCTCGGTCCGCTGGGGGGTGCTGGCGGCGCTGATGGTAGGCGCTGTGCTGGGGCCGGCCTCCAACCTGGCGTTTGCCTGGCTGGCCTATTCCGGCCCGGACACAACCCATTTCGCCGTGGCCATGGCAATCGACAACTTCGCCAGCGGCTTCGCCGGTACGGCGCTGATCGCCTACATGTCGAGCCTGACCAGCATCGGATACACCGCAACCCAGTACGCACTGCTGAGTTCGTTCTACGCGATGCCCGGCAAGGCGCTCAAGGGGCTCTCGGGGTGGTCGGTACAGACGCTCGCACAGGGCCGGACGTTGCTGGAAGGCTACGCGCTGTTCTTCGTCGGTACCGCGCTGGTGGCGATCCCGGTGGTGATCCTCTGCGCCCTGCTGATCCTGCAGCAGCGCCGTCGCCAGGCCGCCGGCTCGACCTGATTGCCTGCCCGCCCGGTCTGCGGGATCATCGCCCCGACGCGCCGAGGGGGCGGTGCCTTGCGAACGGGGAAGTGAGCATGGCCGACGTTGTGCTGCGGGACCTGGACCCGCTGCTGCTGGAACGTATCAAACGCGTCGCGGTCGCCCGCGGCTGGACCCACGAACAGACCTGTGCCGCCTTGCTGGAGCAGGGCCTGTTCAGCAGTGAACTGGAAGTCCGCTCCGGCTTCGGCGATCCGGAAGTGGATGCCCTGTCCGATGCCATTGCCGCCCTGCAGGCCTTGCCCGCAGGGCAAGGCTTCGATTAGCGGCCGCGCCGCAATGCTGTAGAGCCTAGCCCACGCCCGGCTGCCCGGTAGATCCACGCCACGCGTGGATGGCGCCACCTCACGCCAGGTGGATCGCACCCAGGATCCGCGGGCCCTTAGCTCCGGTCACGCTTGGCAGGTTGCCGGCCAGCCCGTCCATCGTCCGCTGCGCCAGCCATGCAAAGCCCATTGCCTCCACGTACTCCGGGTCCAGCCCGTGCACGGCGCTGGATTCCACCTGCACGTCCGGCAGCCGCGCCGCCAGGCGCTTCATCAGCTGCCGGTTGCGTACCCCGCCGCCACAGACCAGCAGGCGGCGGGTCTGCGGCTGCTGCGCCAGCAGCGCATCGGCCACCGTTGCCACGGTCAGCTCCAGCAGGGTCGCCTGCACGTCGGCCGCCGCGTACTGGCCCTCGGCCATGTGCGCCTCGGCCCAGGCCAGGTGGAACTGCTCACGGCCGGTGCTCTTCGGCGGCGGCAGCGCGAACCACGGGTCCGAGCGCCAGCCCGCCAGCAGGCCCTCGTCCACCGCGCCGCTGGCGGCGTACGCGCCGTCGGCATCAAAGGTGCGGCCGGTGTGGCGCTGGCACCAGGCATCCATCAGCGCATTGGCCGGGCCGGTATCGAAGCCACGTACCGCACCTTCGCGCGGAATCAGGGTCAGGTTGGCGATACCGCCCAGATTGAGCACGGCGCGGTCTTCGTCGGTCGTGCCCAGCATGGCCAGGTGGAAGGCCGGCATCAGTGGCGCACCATGGCCCCCGGCCGCCACGTCGCGTCGGCGGAAGTCGGAGACCGTGGTGATCCCGGTCAATTCGGCGATGCGGTTGCCGTCGCCCAGCTGCACGGTGAAGGCGGGGTCGGCCAGCGGCCGGTGACGCACGGTCTGCCCATGCGAGCCGATCGCGCGCACCTGGCTGCCGTCCACGCCAGCCTCGGCCAGCAGCTGGTTGGCGGCCCCAGCGAAGCTGATCGCGATCCGGGCGTCCAGCTCGCCCAGCTCCTCCAGCGAATCCAGTGGACCACCTTCGCCCAGCGCCACCAGCCGTGCACGCAGCACCGGCTCCCAGCGGGCGGTCAGGCTGTGCACGAAGCGGCAGCCTCCGCCGGCAGGAAACTGCACCAGCGCGGCATCGATGCCGTCGGCACTGGTGCCCGACATCAGGCCAAGGTACAGGGGCGCGTCAGTGTCGGCAGTCGTGTTCATGGCGGGCATAAAAAAAGGACGCGGCAAGCTTGTGCTGCCGCGTCCTTCTTCGTCAACGCAGGGGCTCAGCCGCGCTTGCGGCCGGTGCTGCTCTTGTCCTTGGCGCTGGCCACCTCGGGGGCGGCCTCGTCGCGGCTGGTCGGTACCGGGCTGGCGTCGGCGTAGATCAGCTTCTCCATGCCCTGGATGCGGGCCATCGCCGGCGCGGTCTGCGCGCGGAAGGCGACCAGCTCGGCGCCCTTCAGCGGCTCCGGCGGCGGCATGGTCACGGTCAGCGGGTTGCGGTGCTCGCCGTTGACGCGGAATTCGTAGTGCAGGTGCGGGCCGGTGGCCAGGCCGGTCGAGCCGACATAACCGATCACCGTGCCCTGGGCCACCCGCTGGCCGGTCTTGATGTTCGCAAAGCGCGACATGTGCCCATACAGGGTGGTGTGGCCACGGCCGTGGTCGAGGATCACCACGTTGCCGTAACCGCGCTGCACGCCGGCGAACTGCACGCGGGCGTCGCCGGCGGCCATGATCGGGGTGCCGGTGCGCGCGGCGTAGTCCACGCCCTTGTGCATGCGCATCTTGCCCAGCACGGGGTGCTTGCGCGCACCGAAGGTCGAGCTCAGTCGCGCGAACGGGATCGGCATGCGGATGAAGCTCTTCTTCAGCGAACGGCCGTTGATGTCGTAGTACTCGGACTTGCCGTTGCGGTCGAAGCGGAAGCCGGAATAGGTCTTGCCACCGGTGGTGAAAGTCGCCGCCAGAATCTTGCTGGTGTCCACCTTCTCGCCTTCGCGCCAGGTTTCATCCATCACCACGCTGAAGCGGTCGCCCGGCTGCAGGTCCTTCGAGAAGTCGATGTCGTACTTGAAGATGTCGTCGGTCATCGTCGCGATCGCCGACGGCGACAGCCCGGCGCGGCGGGCCGCGGCATACAGCGAGCTGGTGATCTCGCCACTGGTGACCACCGTGCGCGTGGAGGTCTCGCGCTTGGTCACCTTCTCCTTGATGTCGTCACCGGCCAGGCTCAGCTCCACCCGGTTGTCGGCATCGCGGTCGAAGCGGATGCTGCGCAGGTCGCCGGACAGCGGCATGTCGAAGGCGATCTCGGCGCCCGGGCGAAGCTTGGTCAGCGCCTCGCGCGCGCCCGGGTGGTCCAGCACCCGGTGCAGGGTGGTCGCCGGGATACCGGCCTTGTCGAACAGATCGCTCAGGGTCTGGCCGCGTTCCACGCGCAGCACCTGCCAGCTGTCACCGGGCACCTGCTGCTGGCGGGCCATGGCCAGCGGCGGCAACGGCAGTGCCAGACTGGTATGGCTGTCGGCAAAGGGGGCGTCGATGGTGTGCGAGAAGCCCGGCACGATCGTCGCCACCAGGGCGCCGATGGTCGCGAACAGGCTGGCATGCATCCAATGGCGCCGGGTCCAGCGCTCGTTGAAGGCCGCGGGAAGATGTTGCCTGAGCTTCCGATGCAGGGCGTTGTCGTGCAGGACGTGGAGGCGTTCCTGGAAGCGCTGCTTGCGTGCGCGCCCTTGTTCGGAATTGTGCATCGGCGGTTTTTTCCTGGTGGCCCGGGAGCGGGGGCCTGATCGCCGGTTACCATAGACACCTGAGAAAACCGCGTCAAACCCTTGTGCCCATTGGCTTTTGTGAAGCCAATCGGGTTAACTTTGCTTTAACACCCCACACAAGAATCGGCGTTGCCGGGAGTAGTCACGTGTCCTCGATTGAAGAAGCCCTTGCCCAGATCGGCCGTGGTGCCGACGAGATCCTCAAGCTCGAGGATCTGCGTGCGCGCCTGCAGGAGGGCCGCCCGCTGCGGATCAAGGCCGGCTTCGACCCCACCGCGCCCGACCTGCACCTGGGCCACACGGTGCTGCTGAACAAGATGCGCCAGTTCCAGGACCTCGGCCACCAGGTCATTTTCCTGATCGGCGACTTCACCGGCATGATCGGCGACCCGTCCGGCAAGAGCCTTACCCGCAAGCCGCTCAGCCGCGAGGACGTGCTGGCCAACGCGCGTACCTATGAGGAGCAGGTGTTCAAGGTGCTGGACCGCAGCCGTACCGAAGTCCGCTTCAACTCGGAGTGGTTCGGCAAGATGGGCGCGGCCGACATGATCCGCCTGGCCGGCCAGCACACCGTGGCACGCATGCTCGAGCGCGACGATTTCGCCAAGCGCTACGCCGCCCAGCAGTCCATCGCCATCCATGAGTTCCTGTACCCGCTGGTGCAGGGCTACGACTCCGTGGCCCTGGAGGCCGACGTGGAGCTGGGCGGTACCGACCAGAAGTTCAACCTGCTGATGGGCCGTGGCCTGCAGGAGCATCACGGCCAGAAGCCGCAGGTGGTGCTGACCATGCCGCTGCTGGAGGGCCTGGACGGCGTCAACAAGATGTCCAAGTCGCTGGGCAACTACATTGGCATCAGCGAACCGGCCATCGACATCGTCACCAAGACCATGAAGGTGGACGACACCCTGATGTGGCGCTGGATCGAGCTGCTGTCCTTCGACATCAGCCAGGCCGAAGCCGTGCAGCTGCGCGAGCAGGTGGCCAATGGCGGCCTGAACCCGCGCGTGGTCAAGCTGCGCCTGGCGCGTGAACTGGCGACCCGCTTCCACGACGCCGCAGCGGCCGAGCAGGCGATCGCCGGCTGGGAAGCGGCGGTGACCGGGCAGGGCGACATCACCCAGCTGCCGCTGCAGGACGTGGCGATCCCGGTCGAAGGCCTGCGTATTGCTGCGCTGCTGACCGCGGCCGGCCTGACCCCGAGCAACTCCGAAGCCAACCGCAAGCTCAAGGAGCGCGCAGTCAAGGTGGATGGCGAAGTGGTCGAAGACGGCCAGCAGGTGTTGCAGCCGGGCTTCGAAGGCCTGTTGCAGGTCGGCAAGCGTACGTTTGCCCGCGTGCGCCTGGTTGCTGCCTGAGACAAAGGAAGGGCCGGCGCTAGCCGGCCCTTCCTTGTGCTCTTGTAGAGCCAAGCCCACGCTTGGCTGCTCTTCGCGGGAACCTACCGCAGCGCGCCGGATGAACGGATGCAACATCCGGTGAAAAAAATCGCCACACCCCCTTCACAAACGATGGGAATAGGGACATACTTCTCCTCCCCCGTCGCAGGGGTCGCCACCAAGGGGCTTCAGCGACAACAGGGCGCCCACCACCGCCGAACGAGATGATCGAACGAAGGTGTTGACGGACTGAAAAAGTCTGGCATAATGGGCGGCTCGCTACGAAGGAAACTTCGCAGCACACGGGAGCGGCGCTGAGGCCACTTCCCTCGATCTTTGAAAGTATGCGCAGGTATCTTGTGAAGGCGCCTGCAGGAAGGATGATTGTCCATCTTGCAGACGTTTGATCAAGCAACTATTAATTGTTTTAAAGCAAGCGATACGTTGCCA
>NZ_JCAFUD010000014.1:0-35804 GCF_059370935.1 Stenotrophomonas sp. YJH_SMC_12-1
GATCGTGGGCCTGGCCGAAACCAGCGTGCGCGAATCCCGCGAGCGCGTGCGTGCCGCCCTGCTCTGCGCACGCTTCGACTTTCCACAGCGGCGCATCACGTTGAATCTGGCGCCCGCCGACCTGCCAAAGGAAGGCGGGCGCTACGACCTGGCGATTGCCTTGGGCATTCTTGCGGCCAGCGGCCAGGTCGATCCACAGTCGCTGCTTCAATACGAGTTTCTGGGCGAGCTGGGGCTGACCGGCGAGCTGCGGCCGGTGGCCGGTGCACTGCCGGCCGCGATTGCCGCCGCTGAAGCCGGTCGCATCCTGGTGGTACCGCCAGGGAATGCCGCAGAGGCAGCTTTGGCCGAGCACGCCGATGTGCGTGTAGCGCGTACGCTGCTGGAGTGCTGCGCCGGGTTGGGCAATCCGCGCCTATTGCCGCCCGTGGAACGCGTGGACACGACACCGTTGCCACTACCCGATCTGGCCGACGTGCGCGGGCAGGCGCATGCACGACGCGCATTGGAAGTGGCTGCCGCCGGTGGGCACCATCTGTTGTTGATCGGCAGTCCTGGCTGCGGCAAGACACTGCTGGCTTCGCGCCTGCCCAGCCTTTTGCCGGATACCGAAGAAACTGAGGCGCTGCAGCTGGCCGCGATTGCATCGGTGAGTGGCGAAGGACTGGACCCGCGACGGTGGCGGCAGCGGCCCTTTCGGGCACCGCATCACAGTGCCAGTGCGGCGGCGCTGGTGGGTGGGGGCAACCCGCCCTGCCCCGGTGAGATATCACTGGCCCACCATGGAGTCCTCTTCCTTGACGAGCTTCCAGAGTGGAACCGCAGCGCACTGGAAACCCTGCGCGAGCCACTGGAGTCCGGCCACATCCGCATCGCCCGCGCGGCACGCAGCGTGCAGTACCCCGCGCGGTTCCAACTGGTGGCCGCGATGAATCCCTGCCCGTGCGGCTGGGCCGGTGATCGCAGCAATCGTTGCCTGTGCAGCGACGAACGGATCAATCGCTACCGCGCGCGGGTGTCTGGCCCGTTGCTGGACCGCATCGATCTGCATATCGGCGTGACGCGGATGGACGCGGTGGAGCTGCGGGAGAGTACGCCGCTGGGTGAGCCCAGTGCTGCGGTACGCGCACGGGTGGAAGCCGCCCACGCCCGGCAGCAGGCGCGTGGCGCGCTCAATGCGCATCTGCCGCCAGCGGCGCTGCGGGCGTGCACGAAGCTGAGCGAGGCCGATCAGGATCTGTTGGAGCAGGCCATCGAGCGTCTGCAGCTTTCGGCACGTGCGATGCACCGGATTCTGCGGGTGGCGCGCACGATTGCTGATCTGGCGGGTTGCGAAGTGATCCAGACAGCGCATCTGGCTGAGGCTATTGGTTACCGGCAGTTGGACCGGGGAACGGCGCCGTCGCCCTGACGCTCAGCGCTGCGTCGGCTCAGTACACGCGCCTGCCACGTCAGAATGGCCCAGAAACGCCGCCGTGGCCGCTGCAAAGCACTGCGGCGCGGTAAACGCCAGCAGGTGCGCGCCGCGCTCGACGGTGTGGAATCGAACCGATCCCACACGCGACAACCTTTCCGCGTGATCCCTGGCACCCTCATAGGACGTGTTCGGGTCAAGCGTTCCCTGCATCACCAGCGTGCGCGGCAACGCCGCAGGCCGTTTTCCGAACGCGGTATCCTTCGCGTAGGTTGGAACGGGGCTGTCCACCAGCAGGCCTGGAATGGGGCTGACAAACAATGCGTCCTTGGCCTCCGCGTCGACCACGGCCTTGCTCAATCCGGGACGTGCATTGTTCTCAGACGTCGCAATCAACATCACCAACGGCAGCGATGGCTGGTTGTTGCCGCCCTGCCCCATCTGGCGTAGTGCCGTGCTGTGATCTGCCACAGCCTGTCGCAACGAGAACGCATCATCGTGCGCAAGATCGTCCACGATGCCAGGAATGCGGTCGCGCAGCGCCGGGAAGTTCAACAATGCGCCCAGGAAGCGGCGCAGATCCCCTCCGGGCACAGCAGCCTTCCACGAGGCTGTTTCCGATGCCTGCAGCACGCCCTGGTAGTGGGCGATGCCTTCGGCGCCCAGTACCTGCCGGCCCACCGCATCCACCAGTGCCGTGCGTCTGCTCAAGTCCCATGCCTGCGTGTCCTCGAGAGGCACCAGTCCATCGAGGATCATCCCATCCAGCGGCACCGGAGATACCTGCAACGTACGCAACGCCAGCTGCGTGCCGTACGAAACGCCGTACAGGATGACCTCACCCTCGCGGCGGTACCGCGTCAGCAGCCAGGAAACATCCTGCGCAGCTTCGGTAATGGAGAAGGCGGTGGTGCGCGCCATGTCTGCATACATGGCGCCAATACACGGCCCCCACTCGGCTCCAGCCAGTCCAGTACCGTTGGCGCTGTCCGGCGCCTCCTGCACCGGGCAGATGCGCGCCGAGCGGCCGGTGCCACGATGATCGGGGATGACCAGGTCATAGCCGGGGAAGGCCTTCTGGTAGGTCACGATCAGCGGGTACAGCGAGGCACCCGACTCGCCCGGCCCACCGGACAGCAGCCAGACCTCGCCCCGGCGCGTAGTGGACGCCTCGGCCGGAATCCGACGCAGGAACAGGGAAATCGATGGCCCATCGGCTGCGGCATGGTGCAGCGGTACCTGCACGACGGTACACAGGCTACCCTGCAGCTCTGGCGAGGACGATGCGTCCTCACACGGATGGACAACGGCTGCTGGTGCGGACGCAGATGGGGCAGCCGTTGCCATCACGGGCGCCAGGCACAGCAACAACGACGACACCAGCAGACGATGCATCGGGACATCCTTGTCGCGCGGAGTGGAGGCAACGATGGCGCCTCAGTGTGGGCGGCCGTCAGTCCCGGAAGTCATGCGCGCTGCCAGGCATGCGCAGCAGCGGTCACTACAGCGCGCGCACCGCGCGGCCACGCTTCGCCAGCAACGCCACCCGACGGCTGACCAGCGCGTGCAGCTCCGCCAGCTCCGACGCCCGGTCAGCCGTCATGTTCCCGCCAAACAGCACCCGCGACAACGCCGCCTCGTCGCTGTCGTCCGGGTGCTGCCACCGGTCCCGGTACACCTTCTGGCACACCAGCCAGGCCAGCCGCAGCCCCCCACCGGGCAACGGACGGACCACGCGCTCGTAGACGTGCCAGAACTGGTACTCGGCCTCCAGGTCGATCACAGGCGTCACGGACGGCGCCTGCCGGAGCCGTCCCGGGCTCCGGATGTCAAACAACGGTGATCGCGGGTTGTACTGAGCCATGCCGACAGGATGACCCAGCAACATTGTGGGAACCTTGCGCCGCCGCCAGAAAATCCCTGTTGATTGCCCAAGGGGGGGGGGGGCGGTGGGGTTTAGGGGGCCGCCAAGTGCATCCACGCATGGCGTGGATCTACCTAGAAGGTCATCGAGGTACTGAACATCAGCTGCCGTGGCGCGCTGCGCTGCAGGGTCTGGTAATCCCCCGAGAACGACGAGCCGGCGATGGTGGCGGTGCCGATGTTGTGGCGGTTGAACAGGTTGCTCACGTCCAGCCGCAGCTCCAGGCCGGGCACCGCGCTGTCCGTACCGAAGCGGTAGGCGGCATAGGTATTGACCTGCCAGAACGTCGGCACGCGGATGTCGTTCTCGTAGGTGAAGGGCTGGCGCAGGTAGGAGGTGCTGGTGGCACCAAAACGCCAATCGCCGAAATGCGCCGACAGGTCGCTGACCAGCGAGATCTGCGGGTAACCCGGCTGGGCGTTGCCCTTGATCGGGTAGACCGTCTCGCCCACCACGAAATCGCTGTCGTAGTACGAACGGGCCACGGCCACGCCCTGGTAGAACTGCAGGTGGTCGGTCAGATCGGCGGTGATGCCGAGGTCGGCACCGATCACGTGCATCTTCGGCATCAACCGCACGGTGTTGATCTGTGCGAACTGGGTGCCGATGGCAGCCGACAACAGGCGGTTGCGGATGTCGTTGTAGAACACATCGCCGGTGATCGACAGCCGGTCGAAGCGGTGCGATGCGCCCACGGTAAGGTTCCAGTTCTTTTCCGGACGCAGGGTACCCGCCACGCGGTCGAACTCTTCCTGGTCGGTGATGGTCCACGCCGAGGCGGTGTAACCGATGTTGCCGCGCTGAGCGACGCGATAGCCGTTCATGGTATTGGCCAGGTCGATGAAGGCATCGGTGGATTCGGTGGGGCTCCAGAACAGCGAGACGTGCGGCAGGAAGTTGCTCTTCGCGCGCAGCGTGCCGTTCACCGGCCGGTCCTTGGCATCGCCGAGGCCGCCGCCGCTGGTGCGGAAGTCCACGGCCTTGAAGCCAACCCCCAGCTTCAGCGTGTCGTTCAGCACGATGTCGTCCTGCAGGTAGAACTGGCGCGAGCGCGTCACCCAGCTCGATGCATTGTCGGTCTTGAACGCGGGACCATACACATCGAACGGGCCGGTGGCCTTCAGCGGCGGGCCCTCGCCCAGCAGTGGCTGCTGGTACCACTCGGTCTTGGCCGCGGCCTTGCTCTTCTCCTGCCAGAAGCCGGCAGTGAAGGTGTGCGCGCCGGTCTCGAACTGCAGGTTGAGCATGCCGCCCAGCCGGTTGAGGCGTGGCGTCTGCACCTGTTCGGAGAACGGCGCACCGTTGGGCGATGGCACGGTCGGGTCGGTCAGCGTGGCCTGCGTGTGGCTGTTGGCGTTGTACAGCTGCACGTTGCCGCGCAGCGCCGGTGTGATCTGGAAGCGATGATTGATCGAGGACACGCGGTCGCGGGTGGTCTGGCCCGTGTCGTACGGAATCAGTTCGGACAGCTCGCCGCAGGTGTAGGCGCCGCAGGACTTGTCTGCATTCTCCGGCGAGGCCACGTACCACGCCCACGCATAATCGGGATAGAAGATGTCGGCCTTCCAGCCCAGTTTGCGGATCATGTCGAAGGAGATGTTGTTGTAGCCCCAGACTTTGGCCTTGCTGTCGGACAGGAACACGGTGACATCGCCCCAGGCGACGTCCTGCTGGAGCTTCAGGTCGCCGCGCAGGAAGTTCTGCGTGCCCTCGCCCTGGTACTTGTCGGCAGACACGCGCTGCAGGTCGACCAGTACTTTCGGGCCCTGCTCGCCGAGCTGGCCGCTCTGCCCGGATACGGTGGTGACCAACGTGCTGTTGCTGCCCACGCCCTGCTTCAAGCGCAGGCTGGGCGTGTCCTGCAGGTCACGCAGGCGGTACTCCAGGCTGCCGCCGTTGACGCTGCTGGAGAACACGCTGACCGGTGCGCCACCGGGGCTGACCGTGATCGCGCCGATGCCATCGGGCACGCCCACGTTCACCACGCTGGTGCCGGTAAGCGAGAGGAAGCCGTTGTCGTTCAGCGGCACGCCCTCGAAGGTGATGCCCATTTCATTCATGCGGAAGCCGCGCACGAACAGGCTGGTGGCCGAGATATCCAGGCCCAGCCCGTCGGTGGCGGTGTAGCTGGCGCCCGGCACCTGCTTGAGCATGGCCAAGCCGTTGTTGCCGGTGACCATCGCGTCGAGGTCTTCGGCCTTGATGATGTAGCGGTTGGGACCGACCACCTGGGTCGGTGCCACGGCCGCACCGCGCGGTGTGGCGATGACCTGCAGGGCGTTGAGGGTAGTAGGCGAGTCGTGCGCGGCATCGTGCGTTTCTGCGGCGTACGCAGGTGCGGTGATGGCCGCGATGATGGCCAGGGCGAGGCGCGTCGTGGGTGGGGTGTTCATGGGCAGATCCAGGGTGGAGGGAGAGCGCGGCGCAGGCGCACGCCCAGCGCGTTGCAGCACCGGTGTCGGCGCCCTGGCTGGCGATGCGATTGCGTTGAGGGAGCGACGGCGCAGTACGCGCCGGTCAGCAGACGAAGACGATCATCTGCCGTGGGATTCGATGGGGTGATTTCGACGTGCGAAATTCTTGCATCGCACTGCCGAATTCGCCACCGCGCCGTGGTACAGCGCCGATGGCGATGGGGATGTATTGGCTATACGCAGGTATACATCCAAGTCAGGCTAGATAGCAGTCGTGGACTGCTTCCACTCATCGATCTGAGCCACAACGGCAGCATGCAGCTGGGCGGCATCAATCTCATACGGATGGCGATCCATCTCTTCGTCGCAATACATGTCGGCAGCACAGAAGATGCTGGACAGGCACGTTGAAAGCGCTGCGTCATCCAAAGCCAGCACGTCAAGATCCCGCTCGATCTTCCACAGCTCGATGTAGGACTCGGAGAAGACCTGCGCCGACATCCGCTCGTTGGCAAAGGACTGGGCAAACATCATCAACGTCCAGCTCATGATGTGCTCCGGATCACTGCAGAACGAAGCGCTCAATCGCGCGCGCCACGCCTTCATCGGCGTTGCTGGTGGTTTCAAATCGCGCCACCGCCTTCACCGCATCGATGGCATTGCCCATCGCGACGCTGGTGCCAGCGTACTGCAGCATGGTCAGATCGTTTTCCTGGTCGCCGATGGCCATCACGTTGGCGCGGTCGATGCCCAGATGCTCGGCCAGCTTCTGCAGGCTCGGGCCCTTGCCTGCGCGGTGGTCGAACACTTCCAGGAAGTACGGCGCGCTCTTCAATACCGCGAAGCGCTCGATCAGTTCGCTGGGCAGGCGCGCGATGGCGGCATCCAGCACGTCGGGTTCGTCGATCATCATCAGCTTGATGAAGGACATCGACGGATCCATGTCCTCCACGCGACGATACGACAGCGGCATCCGCGAAAGATGCGAGTCGGCTACGGTGTAGTAGCTGATGTCCTGGTTGGGCGTGTACATGCGCTGGCTGTCCAGCGCCTGGAAGTGCACGCCGAGGTCGCGGGCCACCTGCTCGCAGAACAGGAAGTCGTCGAAGCTGAGCGGATATTCGACCACGGTTTCGCGCGTGCCGATCCGCTGCACCAGGCCGCCATTGCAGGCGATGCAGTAGTCGTCGTTGCCGTTGATGCCGAGCTCGTGCAGGTACGGCGCCAGGCCGGGGACCGGGCGGCCACTGGTCAGCACGATGTGCACGCCCAGCGCGCGCGCCTGCGCGACGGCCTTCCTGGCGCGTGGGGTGAGCTGGTGCGACGGGTCCAGCAGGGTGCCATCCATGTCGATGGCGACCAGTTCGATGGTCGATTGCCTGCGGCCCATGTCCATTGCGTTCAACTCGTGCGGGGCACGCCAGTTTACCCCCTCATGCCCGGTTCACCTCTTTGCCCACGTTGGCCGGGATACTGCAGGAGCCTGTGCGTTCCCCACCGCAGGACGGCCCGCTGACCGCCCTTCCCTGGAGAAGCTTGCGACGCATGACCTACCGTGCCCCCGAAACCGACGACAGCGCCCCCCTGGCCCAGCAGATCGAGCAGATGATCGACGAGCTGCCCGGCGACCAGGTGCGCGTCGGCACCCTGCTCAGTGCGCTGGGCGATGAAGGCCTGTTGCTGATCGTGATCCTGCTCTCGGCCATCTTCATCATCCCGGTGTCGATTCCCGGGCTGAGTACGGTGTTTGGTGCCTCGATCCTGCTGATCGGCCTGAGCCGGGTGCGCAACCGCCCGCTGTGGGTGCCGCAGAAGCTGGCGCGCCGCGAGATCGCCACCGACAAGCTGAAGGCCAACCTCGGCCGTGCGCTGAAATGGGTGCACCGCATGGAGCGGCTGTCACGGCCGATGCGGCTGGCGGTGATGGTGCGCTCGAAGAAGATGATGCGCCTGAACAACCTGATGCTGGTGTTCGCGACCTTGCTGCTGATGGCGCCGGCCGGGCCGATTCCCTTCAGCAACACGCTGCCGGCATTGGCGCTGATGTCCTTTGCGATCGGCTTCATCCAGCGCGATGGTGCGGCGGTGGCTGCCGGTTATGGTTTCGTGGTGGCCACGGTGGTGTATTTCGGCGTGCTGCTGGGTGGCATGGGGTTTGCCGCCGAGTCGGTGTTCAGCGGGTTCCGGGCACGCTGAACCCGGTGGCAGAACCGGCAGGGCGGAGTCGACAGGGTAGAGTCGACTGCCCTTCGCTGCTTACCGGGGAAGCACGCGCTGCGCGCGCGAGTCGACTGACAGTCGACTCTACCGGATGTTCTTCGGCCATGGCTCGACGCTACACAGCTACTTGGCCGACACCCGCCACACCACGTCGCCCACGTCATCAGCCACCAGCAGCGCGCCTTCGGCGTCCATTGCCATGCCCACCGGCGCACCCATCAGCGTCTTCTCGTCCTTCGAAGCGAAGCCGCTGACCACGGTCTGCGGCCGCCCGGTCGGCTTGCCGTCCTTGAACGGTACGTAGACCACTTCGTAGCCACTCAGCGGCGAGCGGTCCCAGCTGCCGTGTTCGCCGATGAAGGCGCCGCCGTGGTACTGCACCGGCAATGCCTGGCCGGTGTAGAACAACAGGCCCAGCGGTGCCACGTGCGAGCCGATGGCGTAGTCCGGTGTGATCGCCTTGGCCACCAGGTCCGGCCGCTGCGGCTGCACGCGCTCGTCCACGTGCTGGCCGTAGTAGCTGTAGGGCCAGCCGTAGAAGCCATCCTCCTTCACCGAAGTGAGGTAGTCCGGCACCAGGTCGGCACCGATTTCGTCGCGTTCGTTCGCCACCGCCCACAACGTGCCAGTGCTCGGCTCCCAGTCCAGGCCGGTCGGGTTGCGGATGCCCGACGCAAAGATGCGGCTGCCACGGGTGGCTACGTCCACTTCCAGCACCACTGCGCGGCGGTACTCGACGGCCAGACCATTTTCGGTGATGTTGCTGTTGGAGCCCACGCCCACGTACAGCTTGCGGCCATCGCGGCTGGCCAGCAGTTCCTTGGTCCAGTGGTGGTTGATGGTGCTGGGCAGGTCGGTGAACTCGCGGCCCTTGTCGGACATGCGGGTTTCGCCGGGCACGTAGTGGTACTGCACGATGTTGCCGGTGTTGGCCACGTACAGCGTGTCGCCGATCAGCTGGATGCCGAACGGCGAATGCAGGCCTTCGATGTAGACATGCTGGGTCCAGGTGTTCGTTCCCGGCGTGCGGCGCAGCAGGGTGACCCGGTTGCCGCCCTTGCCGGCCTTGCCCGAGCGCGCCTTCACCTTGCCGGCGATCCACTGCTTTGGCGTGGTGACCGGTTCTTCGCCGGGGCCGTTGCCTTCCACCACCAGTACATCGCCGTTGGGCAGGGTCAGCAGCCGCCGCGGATGCTGCAGGTTGGCGGCGATGCGCTCGATCTTCAGGCCTTCGGCCACCGTGGGGGTCTGTCCATCAGCCCAGCCGACGCCCTTGGGCACCTGCATCGGCGGCATCAGGAAGTTGGCCGGCTTGGGCAGCGGCGGCTGCGGGCCCGACTGGTCGGCCGGATGGTACTCGGCCTTGCCGGCGCAGGCCGACAGGGCAGCGGCCAATGCCAAGGCGGCGACGGTGGGCAGGATGTGCTTAGCCATGACGACCTCCCTGCAGCACCGGCGGCTGCAGTGACAGCAGGATCAGGCCCAGCGCGATCAGGGCCACGGTCAGCGCCGACAGGATCGTGCCCGGCACTGCAACGGCATACGCATCGCGGCTGTGCACGAAGGCGTTCCAGATGGCCAGCACGACCGCGAACAGGTTGAGGAAGAAGTCGATGCGGTCGATACGGGTGGCCGTGCCGTTGCGGCGCCAGACCGCGAACAGGTTGATCAGGCGCGGAAGGATGGCGATCAGCAGGCCGAAGGTGATCAGCCAGGCGGCGGCCTTTCCCCACATCACCTCGGCGCTGTTGAGGTAGATCGCGTCGAAGATCAGTGCACCGACGAAGAAGCCGAAGGGTATCGGGTTCAACAGGCTGAACAGCGTGGTGCCGAGGCCGCGATGGGCCTGGGCCAGAGGGTTGACCATCATCGTGCTCCGATGCGGAAGGGTGCACGGGCTGTAGTAACACAGCGCGATGTGAGGGCGCGCGATGATACCCGGCGGGGCTGCCACACCCACCGCGCAGGCACCCCGCTACGCGGATTCGTCCTCGCGCATCTCGTGGAAGGGCAGCATCGTCTCGAAGCCGAATTCGTGTTCCATGCTGGTGCGGACCAGGCCGCCGATGGCGTAGCGGCTGGTGTTGGCATGCACGTCTATGCCACCGAGCCGCCACTCGGTGCGCAGATGCAGCGTCTCTGCGCGGCGCATGACGATCCGTTCCTCCTGCAGCAGCGCGCGTCGGTGCCTCTTCATCAACAGCCGCAGCGGTTTCACCGTGGTGATGCCGAATGCGGCCAGCTCGGGCAGCAACTCGGCGATATCGGCATCGTCGCCATAGTCGTGGCTGCGCGTATGCACGGACAGCACCACCTTGCGGATGGCGGCAACCGAGAGCGGGGTCTGGTCTGCGCGCGCACGTGCACGCTGGCGTCCATTCTTCATGCGTGTCTTCATCTGCATGTGATTACCACGTTTCCGGCCCTCGAAGCAGACGCGCGAAGATGGCGTGAAGGCATTCGAATGCCCTGTCATAACCTGACGTACTAAGCGTTTGTGACGCAATTGGCACATTCGCAGATTGTTTGTGTGAAGAGGTAGGGGGTTGTTCGTTGTGTCGCGTTTGGCTCGTTGCGATGGGGCAGTTCCGCCCCGCCGTCCTGCCATGCCGATTCACAACAGAAGGATTCGTGTATGAAGCGACACACGCAACGCTCCGCGCCACCGCGCTCTGCGCGCCTGGCCCTCGCCACTGCCCTGGTGCTGGGCAGCCTGGCCGCCACCGCCCAGGCCCAACAGGCCGATCCGTTGGCGGGTATCCAGTGGCACCTGCTCAACACCGGTCAGACGGTCCCGGCCGACACACTGCCAGTGGCCGGCAACGATCTGAACGTGGATGGCCTGTTCCGCAATGGCATCCGTGGCCAGGGCGTCACCATCGCCATCGTCGACGATGGCCTGCAGATCGCCCACCCAGACCTGGCGGCCAACGTGGCCGCGGTGGCCGGCAAGAACTTCACCAACGGCTCGAACAACCCCACCCCGACCAACCCGGATGTCGACAACCATGGCACCATGGTCGGCGGCATTGCTGGCGCGGTGGGCGCCAATAACCTGGGCGTGCGCGGTGTGGCCCCGGCGGCGACGTTGAAGGGCTTCAACCCGATTTCGCGCTCGGCCCTGGGCAACCAGCAGAGCAACATCGAGTACGCCTGGTGGGACGGCGCGGAGTCGGCCGACGTGCAGGTGTTCAACAACAGCTGGGGCGCCGGCCCGGGCAATCCGAACCTGCCGTTGGCGTACAGCGAAAACACGATTCGTTCGTATGAGCAAGCCCTGTCGGGTACGCGCGGTGGCCGCGGCGGCATCTACGTGAAGTCGGCCGGCAACAACTTCAACAATGCCTCGATCAGCCAGACCCAGGATGTCTGCACCGCCGACACCAAGAACCGCAACACCGGCTGCGTGCCGGCTGGCCGCGACCCGCGCAACAACCTGTTCAACGTCATCACCGTAGGCGCGGTGCGCGCCGATGGCGTGCGCTCGTCGTATTCCTCCACCGGCTCGGCGCTGTGGGTGTCGGCCTTTGGTGGCGAGTACGGCCTGCAGGCGCAGTACGCGCCCGGCCTGGTGGCACGCGCCTACGACCCGGCCATCGTCACTACCGACGTGACCGGGTGCGCGCAGGGCAGCAACAAGAACACCAACCGCCAGAACACGCTGGACAGCAACCTGTCGGCCATCGACAACACCTGCAACTACACCGCCAAGATGAACGGCACGTCCGCGTCGGCACCGATGGTGTCGGGCGTGGCGGCACTGGTGCTGGAAGCCAATCCGAACCTGTCCTATCGCGATGTGAAGTACATCCTGGCCACCACCGCCACCCGCAACCACCCGAACCAGCCGGCGGTGACACTGGCCGACGGGCGCACGCTGGTGCCGGGCTGGACGGTGAATGCTGCCGGCCGTGCCTACAGCAACTGGTATGGCTTCGGCGTGGTCAACGCTGCACGTGCAGTGCAGGTGGCCGAGAACTTCCAGTCGCTCGGTGCGCTGGTCGACAGCGGCTGGCGCAACACCACGCGTACCGTGGCCATCGGCAATACCTCGGCCGCCGCGGCACGCCTGACCTTCCAGTTGGCCAACGGCGCGCGCAACATCGAAAGCGTGCAGCTGGGCTTCCGGGTCAACCACCGCAACACGCGCCAGCTGCAGTTCGTGCTGGTGTCGCCCAGCGGCACCCGCAGCGTGGTGCAACCGGCGTTCACCGCGATCGGTTCGGGCACGGGTGGCGCGCAGAGCAACTTCACCAGCTGGGACCTGCTGTCCAGCAATGCCTTCCTGGATGAAAATGCCAGCGGCACCTGGACGCTGGAAGTGACCGACATGGGGCAGGCCGCGACCGCAGCTTCGCGCGGCAACCTCGAATTCTTCAAGATCCGCGTTCTGGGGCACTGATGATGAAAACCACCATTCTGTTGAGCACGCTCGCCTTCGCGGCGATGACCTCCCCTGCCTGGGCACAGAGCTCGGGGCAGACCCCTCCAGCCAGGACCCTGTCGACCGTGGATGCGCAGGAACTGAAGGCGTCCGCTACCGGCCGCTCGTTCGATGTGGGCGGCACGCGCTTCCAGCTGTCTCCCTCGACCACCGTGAAGCAGGCCAGCGGCGGTCAGTTCACGATCACCCCGCAGGCGGCGGCGACCACCAGTTCGCGTACCAAGCGTTCGCTGGATGGCGCAGCGGCCGCGCCTGCTGATGCCGGTGCCGGCAAGTTCGCGGCGGCGGTCTCCCGCGACGGAGCGCCGGTGGTGGCGACCTCGCGGGTCAAGGTGTTCTTCACCGATGCGGCATCGGCCCAGCGCGCGGCTACGGCCACCGGTGGCACCGTGGTGAAGGTGTCGAAGGCTTCGGGCCAGGCCATCGTGGAGTATCCGTCGGTGAACGCGGCACTGGATGCGACCACCAGGCTGCTGTCCACCGCCGGTATCCGCGCCACCGAGCCGGACGTGGTGCAGTGGGAAGAGACCAAGTAAGGCGTTGAGCGGTGCCCCGGCCGGCTGGCTCTCCTGGCCGGCCGGGGATTGGTGTGGGGGTGTGCCGACCAACGGTCGGCACCCACCGCGGTAAAGGTGGCGTCAGCGGGCGGCGAGTGTGCCGCTGTGCTTGAGGTGGCAGCTGGCCAGCGCGTCGTTGCCGGCGGCCGGGTGGCCGGGCTCGAGCAGCAGGCGCTGCACGTCCGAGAACAGCTTTTCCACCGGCATGCCGTACGGCGCGAACAGGCGCAGGCGGCCCTGGCGGTCGAACACGTAGCCACCGGCAATGTGGCTCATGGTGTAGGTATCCGGTACCTGACCGGGTTCCTTTTCGTAGAACGCCTTGAAGTCGCTGGCCATCGCCGCCAGCTGCGCTTCGTTGCCGACCAGTGCGATCGCCTTGGGGTCGAACGCTTCCACGTAGGTCTGCGCAACCTCCGGGGTGTCGCGGGCCGGGTCAACGCTGACGAACACCACCTGCAGCTGGTCGGCATCCCTGCCCATCAGGTGCTTGACCTGGCTCAGCTCGACCATGGTGGTCGGGCACACGTCCGGGCAACTGGTGAAACCGAAGAACAGATAGGTCACCTGCCCCTGCAGGTCCTTCGGGCCGCGCACGGTGCCGTGGCTGTCGGGCATCGACCACTGCTGGCCGAGCTCTTCGCAGGCGATGTCCTTGGAGTAGAAGTCCATGCGCGACTGCGCACTGCAGCCGGCCAGCAGGCCGAGCAGCAGGCCTGCGGCCAGCCGCAGGCCACATTGGGGGAACGCGATGCCTTTCACGGTTCGCAGGCTCAGTTGATCATCATGTGGTAGTGCATGCTCCAGATGATCCACACCGACAGCGCGACGATGATGAACAGGATCACCAGGGTGAACACGAAGCTGGCCAGGTTCCAGCCACCTTCGGACTTGCGGTCCATGTGCAGGAAATAGACCAGCTGCACCAGGATCTGCGCCACCGCGAAGCCAACCAGCAGGAACAGCGTGAGCGGCCGCGACAGCACCGGGTTCATCACCAGTGCGAACGGCACCACGGTCAGCAGCGCGCACAGCACGAAGCCGATCAGGTAGGACTTGGTGGAGCCGTGCGCATTGCCGGCGCGCGAAGTTTCGACGTGGGCCATGTCAGAAGGCTCCGATCAGGTAGACGAAGGTGAAGACGCAGATCCACACCAGGTCCAGGAAGTGCCAGAACAGGCTCAGGCACGACACACGGGTGATGTTGGTCGGGGTCAGGCCACGGCGGTAGACCTGGTGCATGACCACCGCCATCCAGATCAGGCCGCTGGCGACGTGCAGGCCGTGGGTGGCGACCAGCGCGAAGAACGCCGACAGGTAGGCACTGGTGCTCGGGCCTGCGCCTTCGTGGATCAGGTGCGAGAACTCGTAGATCTCCATGCCGATGAACGAGGCGCCGAGCACGAAGGTCACGCCCAGCCAGCGCAGCACCGCCGAGGTGTCGTGGCGGTGCATCGCCAGTACGGCCTGGCCGTAGGTGATGCTGGAGACCAGCAGCAGGAAGGTCTCGGCCATCACGAACGGCAGCGAGAACAAGTCCTTGCCGGTGGGGCCGCCTGCGTAGGCGGTGCTGAGCACCGCGTACGAGGCGAACAGCGAACCGAACAGCACCAGGTCGGACATGAGGTAGACCCACATGCCGAACACCTTCATGCCGCCCTGTTCGTGGCCGTGGTCGTGCTCATGGTGGTCCTCGCGCGCCTGCGTGTCGCTGGCCAGTTCGGGGCGGGTCAACAGGTTCATGCGCGTACCTCCTTCAGCTTGGCAAGGTTGGCCGCTTCGGTGCGCGCCACCTCTTCGGAACTGACGTAGTAGTCCACGTCCTCGTCGTAGGACCGCACGATCAGGGTGACGATCATCGCGATGAAGCTGGCCGCGGCCATCCACCAGATGTGCCAGACCAGGGCGAAGCACAGCACCAGGATCCAGATGTTGAGGATCAGCGGCACGCCGGTGTTCTTCGGCATGTGGATCGGTGCGTACTTCTTCGGCGGCGGCGGCAGGCCGCGCTTCTTCGCTTCGTGGAAAGCGTCCAGCTCATCGGCCTTGGGCACCACGGCGAAGTTGTAGAACGGCGGCGGCGACGGCGTAGCCCATTCCAGCGTGCGTGCGTTCCACGGGTCGCCGGTCAGGTCCAGGTTGCGCTTGCGGTCGCGCACGCTCACGTAGATCTGCACCAGCATCAGGATGATGCCCGCGAACACGAACAGCGCGCCGATGAAGGCGGCGATCAGGTACGGCGTCCACGCCGGGTTGTCGTACTGGTTCATGCGGCGGGTCATGCCCATGAAACCCAGCATGTACAGCGGCATGAAGGCCAGGTAGAAGCCGATCACCCAGCAGGCGAACGACCACTTGCCCAGGCGCTCGTTGAGGGTGAAGCCGAACACCTTCGGGAACCAGTAGGCGAAGCCGGCCAGGTAGCCGAACAGCGCGCCGCCGATGATGGTGTTGTGGAAGTGCGCGACCAGGAACAGGCTGTTGTGCAGCAGGAAGTCGGCGCCCGGGATGGCCAGCAGCACGCCGGTCATGCCACCGATGGTGAAGGTGACCAGGAACGCGATGGTCCACAGCATCGGCACGCTGAATTCGACGCGGCCACCGTACATGGTGAACAGCCAGGTGAAGATCTTCACGCCGGTGGGGATGGCGATGATCATCGTCATGATGCCGAAGAAGGCATTGACGCTGGCACCGGAGCCCATGGTGAAGAAGTGGTGCAGCCAGACGATGAACGACAGGATGCCGATCGCCAGCGTGGCACCCACCATCGACTTGTAGCCGAACAGCTTCTTGCGCGCGAACGTGGCGGTCACTTCGGAGAAGATGCCGAACGCCGGCAGCACCAGGATGTACACCTCCGGATGGCCCCAGGCCCACACCAGGTTCACGTACATCATCGGGTTGCCACCCAATGTGTTGGTGTAGAAGTTGAAGTCCAGGTAGCGGTCCAGGGTGAGCGCACCCAGCGCCACGGTCAGGATCGGGAAGGCGGCGATGATGATCACGCTGGTGACCAGCACGGTCCAGGTGAACACCGGCATCTTCATCAAGGTCATGCCCGGCGCACGCATGCGCAGGATGGTGATGAACAGGTTGACGCCGGTCAGCAAGGTACCGACACCGGACGCCTGCAATGCCCAGATGTAGTAGTCGACACCCACGCCTGGACTGAACTCGATGCCCGACAGCGGCGGATAGGCGACCCAACCGGTCATGGCGAATTCGCCAACGCCCAGCGAGATCATCATCAACGCTGCGCCGACCACGAAGATCCAGAAGCTGAAGGCGTTGAGGAACGGGAACGCCATGTCGCGCGCACCGATCTGCAGCGGCACGATGATGTTCATCAGGCCGACCACGAACGGGGTGGCCACGAAGAAGATCATGATCACGCCGTGCGCGGTGAAGATCTGGTCGTAGTGCTCCGGTGGCAGGAAGCCGTCACTGCCCGGCCCGGCCGCCGCCAGCTGCGCGCGCATCATCAGCGCATCGGCAAAGCCACGCACCAGCATGACCAGCGCCACCACCACGTACATGATGCCGATCTTCTTGTGGTCCACGGTGGTGAACCAGTCACGCCAGAGCGGACCCCACAGCTTGAAGTACGTCACCGCGCCGAGCAGCGCGAGGCCGCCCAGCACCATGGCCGCCAATGTGACCACGACGATCGGCTCGTGCAGTGGCACGGCCTCCCACGTCAATTTACCCAACATGTTCGTTACTCCTGGGAAACCTGGGCACCGCCGGCAGCGCCCGCCGGGGTAGCAGCAGCGGTGTTCTCACCGACGCCGATGAACTGGTCGATGACCTTCTTGAACAGCAGCGGTTCAACACTGGAGAAGTGCTGCACCGGTACGTTCTTCGACGGTGCGGCCAGCGCCTTGAACTGCGTGAAGCTGAGCGCGTCCGGCGCGCTGCGCACCTCGGCCACCCAGCGCTCGAAGTCTTCGTTGCTGCTGGCGGTGGCGATGAACTTCATGTTCGAGAAGCCATGCCCGCTGTAGTTGCCGGACATGCCACGGAACTGGCCGGGCTCGTTGGCGATCAGGTGCAGCTGCGTGCGCATGCCGGCCATCGCGTAGATCTGCCCTCCCAGCTGCGGGATGAAAAAGGTATTCATCGTCGAGTTGGAGGTGATGTTGAACGCCAGCGGGCGGTTGGCCGGGAAGTTGAGCTGGTTGACCGTGGCGATGCCCAGGTCCGGGTACACGAACACCCACTTCCAGTCGGTGGCGATCACGTCCACGTGCAGCGGCTCACCGGCCACGTCCAGCGGCTTGTACGGGTCCAGCTCGTGGGTCGACTTCCACACGATCACCGCCAGCACCGCGATGATGATCAGCGGCACGCCCCAGACCACGATCTCCACTTTGGTGGAGTGCGACCAGTCCGGCGTGTATTTCGCCTTGGTGTTGCCAGCGCGGAAGCGCCAGGCGAATACGAAGGTCAGCACAATGGCCGGTATCACCACGATCAGCATCAGGCCGATGCAGATCAGGATCAGGTCGCGCTGGGCGAGCCCGACCATGCCCTTCGAATCCAGCAGCACCCAGTCACAGCCCGACAGGCCGACGCAGGCCAGGGCGACCAGCGCCAGGCGGATGCGGTTCCAGCAGATATTCATTGGAGGTCAACCCTGTTGAAGAAGCGTGCTTGACCGGCTCGCCTGCGCGCAGCGCCCGGGCGTGGAGCGGCTACACTGTGGGTACGAGGTCGCCTACAAGCAGGCGAACCACTCCAATCAAGCCCATACAAGATACATCATTGTATGGACTTGTGCATCTGCACGTATGGAAAAAACTGATCGATGACGCCACCTGCCGCCGGCCGCCGCCTGAAACACCCCAATCGCACCTGGGTTCGCCCCTTCCGCGAGGGCGCCGGCCCGCTGTACCTGCAGATTGCCCAGCAGGTGCGCGAGGCGGTGGATGACGGCGTGCTGCGCCCGGGCGACCGCCTGCCGCCGCAGCGCGACCTGGCCCAGCAGGTGGGCGTGGACCTGACCACGGTCACCCGCGCCTTCGCCGAGCTGCGCCAGGCCGGCCTGCTCGACGCGCAGGGCGCCGGCGGCACCTTCATCGCGCTGTCGGCCGGCAACCGCAGCACCTCGGTGGACCTGAGCATGAACATCCCGCCGCTGCTGGGCAGCGCGCCGTTCGCACAGGGCATGGAGGCCGGCTTCCAGCACGTGGGCCAGCAGCTGGGCCAGGGCGAACTGATGAGCTATCACGTCGGCGCCGGCACCCGTGAGGACCGCGCCGCCGCGGTGCAGTGGCTGGCGCCAATGCTGGGCACGGTCGGCGCCGACCAGGTGGTGATTTGCCCGGGCGCGCAGACCGCGCTGTGCGCGCTGATCCTGGCCCGCACCCAGCCGGGCGAGCTGATCGCCGCTGAGCAGCTGACCTACCCGGGCCTGCTGGCCGCCGCGCGCGTGCTGCAGCGGGGCGTGGTGCCGGTGGCGATGGACGCCGAGGGCATGCTGCCGGGCGCGCTGGAGGAGGCCTGCCAGCTACGTCGCCCGCGCCTGCTGTACCTGGTGCCGACCATCCAGAACCCGACCACGGCAACGATGTCGGCGCAGCGCCGGCAGGCCCTGCTGGCGGTGGCGGAGCGCCACGATCTGACCGTGATCGAAGACGATCCCTACTGGTTGCTGGCCGGTGACGCCGCGCCACCGCTGGCCGCCCACCGCGACGCCGGCTGCCCGGTGTATTACATCTCCACCCTGTCCAAGTGCCTGGCCCCGGGCCTGCGCACCGCCTATCTGGTGGTGCCGGCCGGCGAGCCGATGGAACCGGTGCTGGACGCCCTGCGTGCGATCGCACTGATGCCGACCCAGTCGATGGTGGCGGTGGCGTCGCAGTGGATCCGCAGCGGCCAGGCCCGGGACATGGTGCAGCGCTTCCAGCAGGAACTGCGCGAGCGCCAGGCGATTGCCGCGCAGTTCCTGCCGCCCCGCGCCCAGGCGCATCCGGCCGGCCTGCATGTGTGGCTGCCGCTGCCGCCACGGCTGGACCAGTACCGGTTGATCCAGGCCGCACAGGAACAGGGCCTGGGCATCGCCAGCTCGGATGCCTTCAGCGTGGAAGAGCCGCCGCCGGGCAACGCGATCCGCCTGTCGCTGGGCGGCGCGGTCGACCAGGGCGCGCTGGCCGGGGCGCTGGCCAAGCTGAACGAGATCCTGTCCGAAGCCCCCGAGGCCCGGCACAACGCCATCGTCTGAACCGGGTGCATGGCGCTTCATCCATACAAGATGATATTTTGTATGCAATGTATGGATGAAGGGACGTGCATCGATGCGCGCCGAGAAACTGAAGTTCCACCTGGTGATGGCCGGCTGCGGTGGCTTTGTGGTGTTGATGCTGGCCGCGCTGGCCTGGGTCTGCCTGCAGCCGCAGACCGTGGACGTGCAGGCCGCCGAACGCCACGCCATCGAGCAGTGCGTGCAGCGCAGCGAGGATCCGTCGCGTAGCGAGATCCAGCGCCGCGCGCAGGCCGATTCCTGCCGCGAGATGCGCAAGCAGTACGTGCACAAGTTCGGCCGGGAAGACTCCTGATGGGCGCAGCCGCGCCGCGTCGCCGCTGGCTGCTGCCGACGATGATCGCCCTCGCCTGCCTGTTCATGGCTGGCGTGGCGGCTGCACTGTGGCAGTACTTCGGCTACAGCGCGCAATCCACGTTCACCGAACAGGCCATCGTCTTCGACGACTCGCAACTGCGCCTGCCAGCCGATCTGGCCGGTGATACCGGCCGCATCCGCGTGGTGCATTTCTGGGACCCGGCATGTGCGGTCTGCAACCGCGAGACCGGTGCGCACCTGAGCTACCTGATCAGCATGTACCGCCGCGCCGGCATCGACTTCTATGCGATCCGCCGCCCGGGTACGCAGGGCGAGCTGCCCGAGCCGCTGCGCAACAAGGTGATCAACCTGCCGACCATTGATGGCATCGAACACATCCCGGCCAGCCCCGCCGTAGCCATCTGGAATCGCCAGGGCCACCTCGCCTATGCGGGGCCGTACAGCATCGGCATGGTCTGCAACTCGGCCAACAGCTTTGTCGAACCGCTGCTGGACAGACTGGTGCGCGGCGAAACCGTGCGCCCGAAAGGACTGCTTGCCGTGGGCTGCTACTGCCCCTGGCAGGCCAAGCGCTGAGGACGCGCAATGACATCACTGACGCTGGCCGGTGCGGCCGCCGCAAACAACAACGGCGGTCACCTGTCCGAACCGACCGATGGTTATGGACAGGCTCCCGCCGTTGGAAGCAACGATACGCCCCGACATGCTCCGTACATGCCGCGACCGGATGTCGCAGCGCGCGAATGGGTGCAGGACGTGCTCGCGCACAACGGGCCGATCTACCTGCGCATCGTCAATTCGCTGGAACGCACGGTGCGCCGTGGCGGCCTCGCACCCGGACAGCGCCTGCCCTCGCAGCGCGCGTTGGCGCAGCAGCTCGGCATCGACCTGACCACGGTCACCCGCGCCTTCGATGAAGCACGCAAGCGCGGCCTGATCGAAGCACGCGGGCCACAAGGCAGTTTCATCGCACCGCCCAAGGCCAGCTTCGACCAGGTCGTGGACCTGAGCATGAACGTGCCGCCGGTGCCCGACGCCGATGCGCTGGCCGAGACCCTGCGCCGCGGTGCCGCCGCCGTGCTTGCACGCAGCAACGCGCCCAACCTGATGACCTATCACCTGGGCGGCGGCAACCCGACCGACCGCCACGCAGCGGCGCGTTGGCTGCAACCGATGCTGGGAAAAGTGGACGACGCCTGCCTGCTGCTGACCGAAGGCGCCCAGGTGGCGCTGGCCGCGATCCTGGTCAGCCAGGGCCGCGACGATGATGCGATCCTCTGCGATGCGCTGGTCTATCCGGGCCTGCTGCAGGCCGCCGCTGCACTGGGCCGACGGCTGCTGCCAGTGGACAGCGACGAACACGGCATGTGCCCCGATGCGCTGGCCCGGCTGGCACGCGAAAGCGGCGCGCGGTTGGTCTATCTCAATCCCACCTGCCAGAACCCGACCGCGCTGACCCTGCCGCTGCAGCGGCGCGAAGCGCTGGCACGCGTGCTGGAGCGCGAGGGCCTGCTGGCGATCGAAGACGATCCTTACTGGCACCTCGCCGAGGATGCACCTACACCGCTGGCGGCACTGGCACCGCGTCATGTGTTCTACGTGGCGACGCTGTCGAAGGTGATCAGCCCCGGCCTGCGCACTGCGTTCGTGCAGTGCCCAAGCGCTGCGCACGCCGAGGCGATGACGGCTGCATTGCGGGCGACGCGGCTGATGGGTCATCCGCTGGTCTCGGCGTTGGCCAGCCAGCTGCTGCTGGATGGTTCGGCGCAGTCACTGCTGGCCCAGGTGTGCACCGAGGCACGCGAGCGCATGCGCATGGCGCGCTACCTGCTGGCGCCATCGCTGCTGCAGCGCGCGGAAGGCCTGCATGCCTGGTGCCGGGTGCCGGCGCCGTGGACCGATGCGACGCTGGTGCGTACCGCACAGCTGCAGGGGCTGGCGATTGCGCCATCTTCGGCGTTCTGCCCGCCAGGGGTCTCGCACCAGAGCGGCGTAAGGTTGTCGCTCGGGCTGGCGGCGGACCGCCGACAGCTGGAGAGTGCGCTGCGACGGATTGATCGGTTGTTGTTGTCCGATGCGTTGCCGGCGATCGAGCGGTAGCCCTGGAATGGGATGTGCCGACCAACGGTCGGCACCCACCCGACCGGTAGTGCCGGCCGCTGGCCGGCAGAAGATTCCCCGGCACGGTTGGAATGTGCCAACCAAGGTTGGCACCCACCAGATCGGAGGTAGATCGTGGAATGGGATGTGCCGACCAACAGTCGGCACCCACCCGACCGGTAGCGCCGGCCGCTGGCCGGCGGAAGATTCCCCGGCACGGTTGGAATGTGCCAACCAAGGTTGGCACCCACCAAAGCAGGGTCAGGCCAAGGCGGAGAGGGCCTTCACCAGCGCATCCATCTGCTCCGGCCGGGTGAACACCGACGGCGTCACGCGTACACAGGCACCCGATTCCAGGCCATCGCGATACGTGGTGAAAATCCGATGCTCATCCAGAAGTCGCTTCTGCAGAGCCATGTTGTCAGCCACGCTGGTGCGCCCGCGCAGGCGGAAGCTGGCCAGCGCACTGGCCAGCGCCGGGTTCGGCGAGGACAGCACCTCGATGTGCGCCATCTGCCGCGCTGGCAGCGTCCAGCGCTCGCGCAGGTAGCGCAGCCGCGCCTGCTTGTTGGCTACGCCGACGCGCTGATGCAGGGCAATCGCCTCCGGCAGTGCCAGGTAGGCGGCGAAGTTGACCGTACCGGTGTGCACGCGGCTGCCCACGCGGCCATCGTCGGTTTCACCCATGTAGGGATCCAGGTCCGCCACGCGCCCCTTGCGCACGTACATCGCGCCGACGCCAACCGGCGCGCCGATCCATTTGTGCAGATTGATGCCCACGAAGTCAGCCTTCAGATCCGGCACCGCGTAGTCGATCTGGCCAAACCCATGGGCAGCATCAACGATCACATCGATACCGCGTGCGCGCGCACGCTCGACGATCTCGGCCACCGGCAGCACCAGCCCATGGCGATGGCTGACCTGGGTCAGCAGCACCAGTTTCAGGCGCGGCAACCGCGCGAACGCGGCCTCGTAGGCCTGCAGAATCTGCGCGTGGTCGGGCACGGCCGGTAGCGCGATACGCTCGACCTGCACGCCGCGACGCTGCTGCAGCCAGCGCATCGCGCCGATCATGCTGTCGTAGTCGATGTCGGCATACAGCACCTGGTCGCCGGGCTGCAGGCGGTTGTAGCCACCGATCAGCGCCAGCATCGCCTCGGTGGCCCCCCGCGTCAGTGCGATCTCATCAGCACCCACACCCAGCAGTTCGGCTACCTCTCGCTGCACCGCCATGTATTGCGCCGGAAACGCGCGGCGCCCATACCAGGCGTTGCCACGATTCACTTCAGTGGTGTGGCGCTGGTAGCTGGCGAGCGTCTCGTGACCCATCGCGCCCCAGTAGCCGTTCTCCAGGTGGTTCACTTCATCGGTGATGTCGAAGTGGCTGGCCACGGCGGCCCAGTAGCCTTCATCGCGGGCCAGCACGTCCGGCGCCACGGTCGTCGAGGGAATCTCCATCGGCGAAGCGTAACGCGCAGCGGCGCTGGCAGGCAGTGAAGACAGTGCAGCTGCGGCCGGCAGCAGTGTGCCGGCGCGCAGCAGGGAACGACGACGAGCGTCCATCAGAAGGTCAGCCGGTACTGCGCGTACAGGTTGGCACCGTCGGTGTCGTACGGCGCGTTGCGCGAGTAGACCAGGCCACGGCTGGCCTGGAACGTGGCCTCATCCGGGTAGCGATCGAACACATTGTCGGCGCCCACGCGCAGGCTGTGGTGCTCGTTGATGCGATAGCCCACGGCCAGGTCGAGGAAGCTCATCTCACCGAAGCGCTGGTAGATGTCGCCCACCGCGTTGCCGCTGGAATCGGTCCAGGCGCCGTAGTAGCGCATGCGCGCCATCAGCGACCAGGCACCGATGTCCCAGCTGCTGGTCAGACTTCCCTTGTGCTCGGGCAGGCGATCTTCGAACAGGACGCGCTGGGTCTCATTGGTGGCCACCGAGGTGCTGCCGTTGTCCACGCGTGTACGGTTGTAGTTGTAGGCCAGGGTCAGCGTCATGCGGCCGGCGCCGAGGTCGCGCAGGTAGTTGCCAACCACGTCCACGCCGGTGGTGGTGGTGTCGAAGTCGTTGGTGAAGTAGTTCACCGAGGTGTAGCCCAGCGGATTGGGCGTACCGGCCGGAATGGCGAAACTGGCCGACTGGCTGAAGCGGTCGGTGAGCTTGATCTGGTAGACATCCACCGAGCCGGACAGGCCCAGGTCGGTGCGCCAGGTCAGGCCCAGCGAGGCGGTGCGCGATTCCTCCGGCTTCAACGGCTTGGCTCCAAGCAGCTGCGCCAGCGGATCGTTCGGCGACAGGCGGCCACTGGTGAAGATCTGCAGCGTGCGCGTGTCCAGGCCCTGGGTGGTGCTGGTGGTGTTGAGCTGCGCCGGCGTCGGTGCGCGGAAGCCGCTGGACACGGTGCCGCGCAGGGCCACGTCCGGGGTGATCGCAAAGCGCGCCGACAGCTTGCCATCCAGTGTGCTGCCGAAGCTGGAGAAGTCCTCGTAACGGCTGGCCGCGCCGATGCTCCAGCGCTCGCCCAGCGGCACTTCCATGTCCACGTAGGCGGCCTTGCTGCGCTGGCTCCACTGCCCGGCCTGGCTGGCCGAGAAGCCCGGCGCGCCATTGGAATTGGCTTCCAGGCCCGCGGCCGCGCCCGGACCCACCGCGTACGACGCCGGGTCACCGGCGCGCACCTGGTAGGTCTCCTGGCGGAACTCGCCACCAAAGGCAACGTTGATCGGCTTGGACAGCGCGGCCACGTCCCATTCGTAGTTGAAGTCGGCGTTGGCGTTCTTCTCGGTCTGGGTCAGGCGGCCGAGATCGAACGCGGTCGGGCTGGCGGGACCCAGCGAGGCGTTGATCGAATTCTTCAGGCTGTAGTCGATGGCATTGCGGCCGTACGAGGCGCTGACATCCCAGCGCAGCTTCGGCGTGATCTCGCCGCGCAGACCACTGACCAGCTGCAAGTCGTTCTGCGTGTTGCCGTACTGCGGGCTGAAACCTACCGGATACAGCGAACGCAGGTTCCAGCCCGGGAAGATGGCGGTGGTGCGATACGCGCCGGTGGTGGTGTCCGGGTTGCGCCAGTTGAAATCGCTGACACCGTCGCTGTGGCTGTACAGACCGAGCGCATACAGTTCCAGTGTCTCGCTGGCGTTGGCCTTCACGTTGAAGCCGACGCGGCGGCTTTCCAGCTCCGGCTGGCCCCAGCGCTGCACCGGGTTGGGCACGTCCAGCTCGGGATGCGCGGCCTGGAAGGCGATGGCATCGGGGCGCTGGCGGGTGCGCGAGGTGGCATCGGAATTGGAGGATTCAGCGAACAGCACCAGGCTGCCATAGTCGCCCAGCGACCAGCCGGTGCGCGCACTGAAATCGCGGGAGGCACCGTCGCCCTGCGCGTACTGCGAATAGCCGGCGGTGATCTCGGTGCCCGGACCATCCTCGAGGATGATGTTGATGACACCGGCGATGGCGTCCGAGCCGTACTGCGCCGATGCGCCGTCGCGCAGCACTTCGATGCGCTTGATCGCGCTGGTCGGAATCTGTGCAAGGTCGGCCGCCTGTGCACCACGGTTGCCGAGCAGCGCGCTGCGGTGGAAGCGGCGGCCGTTGACCAGCACCAGGGTCTGGTCCGGCGACAGGCCACGCAGGGTGGCCGGACGCACGAACACCTGGCCGTCGGCCATCGGCAGGCGCTGCACCACGAAAGACGGCACCAGCTGCGCCAGCACGTCCTTCAGGTCGGTGGATTCGACGGACGTGATGTCTTCCTTGGTGAACACGTCCACCGGCGCCAGTGTTTCGAACTGGGTGCGGTTGGAGGCGCGGGTACCGGTGACCAGCATCGCGTCGAGCTGGGTGGGTGCGGCGTGGCTGCCGCCGGCGGCATCGACCGCATCGGCTTCCGCTGCGATCGCGCCTCCTGCGCTGGCCATGGAAAGGGCGAGGAGGATGGAACGCGAAAGCTTCGAACGATGCACGGCAGGGCTCCGGGAGGACGCGACAGGGCCAGCACCTGTGCGCACACAACAGGCCTGGACAAGGCGCGCAGTCTCGGCGCGATGTGTGAAGGAGGCATGACGTCAGTACGACAGCTTGATGCGCCAACCAAGGTTGGCCCCTGCCAGGGCTCATCCGTAGATCCACGCCATGCATGGGTGGCAATGAAGACCCACGCCCCATCCCCGCACACTGCGGCTAGCCGTTGGCGTCGTCGCCAAAGCCGAAACGGGTCGGCCGTGCCGTTCGCAGCGGAACGAACATCATGGCGGCGAACACCACCAAGGCGGGGGTGGACATGATCCAGATGCCCCTGTTGCGAATCCCGATCCCCATGAAGTCGACCTGCAGATCGCCGATCCATTGCAGCTGCGTCAGTATCATCACCAGCCCGCCGATAGTCGCGCACGGCAACCCACCGTGACCGGCCCCCAACAACGTCGGTGTCAGAAACCCGCCCAGCAACGCGAAGCCGACACGGTACACCCAGGGATTGCCGCGCCACCGTGGCGCGCCGAACAACATCAGCAGCATCAGCGCCAGGGTCAACAGACTGGGAAGTACCCAGAGGGCAAGCAGCATTTCGATCATCTCGATCATCGGCCGGGCTCCGCTGGCCTGGCATCCCACGTCGTCGATCGCATCTCCCTGCCCCTCATCACGTCCATGAAGCACGAATTGTTGCCGGTACGCAGGCAGACGCAAAGCCCCGGCAGCGCAAGAACTGCTAAACGCCGCGCCTGCCGATCCGCTACTGTGCCGGCATTGGATGCGGGGAACGGCAGGATGAGCGCGGCAGGCAAGGCGTTGTGGTACATCGAAACCCATGCGGACCAGCCCTTGGCGCTGGCCAATATCGCCGCCGCAGCGGGGCTGTCGCCGTTCCATCTGTCACGCCTGTTCCAGGCCCGCACTGGCACCTCGGTGGTGCGCTACCTGCGCGGACGGCGCCTGACCGCGGCCGCGCAGCGGCTGGCCGCCGGCGCAGGCGACATCCTGCAGGTGGCACTGGGTGCGGGCTACACCACCCATGCAGCGTTCACCCGCGCCTTCAACGAACAGTTCGGGCAGACGCCGGAACGGGTACGCGAACAGGGCACCGATGGCCTCGCGCTGGTACAGGCGATCCGCGTGGACGATGCGCCGGCGCCCTGCGGTGAGGCGCCGCGACTGCTCGACACGCCCGCTTTCCAGGTGGCGGGCATCGGCATGCGGCATACCCGCGACAGTGGCGGTGCAATTCCCGGCCAATGGGCGCAGCTCAACCGCGAATGGCCGACGGCCGCTCCAATCAGCTTCGGTGCGTGCTGCAACAGCGACGACGATGGCGGCTTCGATTACATTGCCGCACTGCCCGCCAGCGCGCTGCCGACCGTGCCGGCGCACTGGCAACGGGTGGACGTGCCGGCGCGCCGCTATCTTGTGGCCTGGCACGGCGGGCACATCTCGGCCATCCGCTCGACCTGGTTCTGGCTGCTGGACCATTACCTGCCCGGCTCCGGCCTCAGCCTGGCCAATGCACCCGATCTGGAGCGCTACGACACCCGCTTCGACGAGCACACCGGCAACGGCGGCGTGGAGATCTGGCTGCCAGTCGACGAACGTCCCAACTGACAAGGAACTGAAGATGCGCATGATGGCCGCTGTGCTGGGAATGATCCTCATGGTCTCCACTGCCATCGCCGAGGGCAGCGAGACGCAGGCGGCCGGCGAGCGCCACGGCGCCACCATGGTGGCCAGCGCGGCTGTACGCGATGCGCAGCACCACGACGCGCTGCGCTACACGGTCTGGTACCCAGCGCTGGCCGGCAGCCGGGAAACCGCCCTGACCATCGGCCCGCCCGACGCACCGCTGTTCGAGGTTGGACGCGCAGCGGTGGATGCTCCCGTCGCGGGGGCTCGCCTGCCGACGCTGCTGCTGTCGCACGGTAACGGCGGCAGCGCACGCATGATGGGCTGGCTGGGCACGGCGCTGGCGCGGAGCGGTTATCTGGTGATCGCGGTCGATCATCCCGGCAACAACGGTGCCGACGAGATGACGCTGGCCGGCAGCATGCTGAGCTGGCTGCGCGCGGATGATCTGCGCGCTGCGCTGGCCGCCGTGCAGGCCGATCCGATCCTCGGCCCGCATGTCGATCCAGAACGGCTGGGCGTGGTCGGCTTCTCGGCCGGTGGCTACACCGCGCTGCTGGCAGCCGGTGCACGGCCCAGCCTGCAGCGACTGCTGGCCTTCTGCACCGCGCACCCGGATGACGGCGTCTGCCAACCGCAACAGGAGGCGGCCACGCACACGATGCAGGCGCGCCGGGCCGCTGCGGCTTCGCCCGCGCTTGCCCCCTGGATCGCCGAGGCTGACGCACAGCGCGCGATTCCCGGCGTGCGTGCCGTGTTCCTGCTGGCACCCGCCATCGTGCAGGCGTTCGCGCCCGCGCAGCTGTCCGCGTTGCGGCAGCCGGTATCGATCATGTTGGGGGCCGCAGACACCGTCGCGCCACCGGAGACCAATGGTGAGGCCGCACAGGCGCAGATTCCGCGCGCAACGCTGCAACGCCTGCCGGACGTGGGTCACTACGACTTCCTGGCGGCCTGTACCGTTGTCGGCGGGCAGAGGCTGCCCGAGCTCTGCAGCACTGCGGTTCCCAGGACGAAAACCCACCGGCAGGCGGTGGATGCAGCCACGCGATTCTTCGCCGACGCACTGCGCTAGTGGCCGCCGGATGCGGCCCGGCGCTACAGTGATCGCGTCCACGGAGAACGATCATGCGCCTGCTGCACCTCACCCTGCCGGTCTCCGATGTCGGCGCCGTCGCTGCGTATTTTCACGATGTCCTGCAGCAACGCGTGATCGGCCCCCATGTGCACATCGGCTGGAGCACGATCGAACTGCAGCCCGCTGAAGGACGTCCGCTCGGAGGCGTGCACCTGGCCTTCAACGTACCGGACAACCGCTTCGGCGAGGCAATGACCTGGCTGCGCGAACGCACGCCACTGCAACGCAATCCAGCAGGGCTGGATTACTTCGCGCTGGAAAGCAGCTGGCAATCGCAGTCGGTGTACTTCACTGGCCCCGATGGCTTGATCCTGGAACTGATCGGCCGCCGCCGCTTGCCCGACAGTACGCATCAGGGCGCCTTCCACGGCAGCGAACTGACCTGCCTGAGCGAGGTCGGCCTGCCCAGCCACGATGTCGATGCTGTGCGCGAACAGTCCAGCCTGCGGTTTGGCCTGCAACCGATCAGCCCGCCTTCGCCGCAGTTCGCGCCGATGGGCGACGACGAAGGGCTGCTGATCGTGGTCGCTGCGGACCGGCGCTGGTTCCCCGAGCAGAAGGACCTGCCCAATGCGCAGGGGCTGTTGCTGCAGGTCGGCGACGTGGCCGGCCCGGGCGTTGTGGAGGACGCTGCACTCGGCTGGCGTGTGCAGGCGACCTGATCTACCAGCTGCCCGACGCGCCGCCTCCGCCGCTGCGGCCGCCGCCTCCGGACCAACTGCTGGAGCTGCTCGACGACGAACTGCTGGATGACGAACTGGACGCGCTGCGGTGGCCGCCGGATGATCTGCGGCTGCCGCGAGCCTTCTCACCTGGCAGCATGGTGAAGATCCAGGTGAAGTACAGCACGAGCGTGCCGGCACTCCACCCGATCGTCGTGGCGAGGCGCGCAACCGGGCCGGCGCGATCGATGGCCAGCAGTGCGAAGAGCACGTAGCCAGCGGTCAGCAGCAACAGCACTGCGCACCTCACCCCGAAGCTGCTGCGGTCCTTGTGCCAGCGCGCGCGGCACGCCTGTACGAGGAAAAACACCAGCATGGCCATGATGCCTACCGCCAGGTCCAGCGACGTGTGCAAGGCCAGACTGGGTGGCAACTGGCCACGCACCACCATCACCACGAAGAACCCCGAACTGACCCCGAGCATGCCGAGCAGCACCACGCGCACACCGCGGCTACGGCGCCAGCACCAGCCAAGCAGGCTCGCCACCGGTACGCACAATGCCAACACGATGCAGAGCGCTGCCAGTGCCTGGCGTGGCGCCCACATGGCCGCCGCCAGCACGCCCGCGGCCACCACCGCCGTCACCAGCAGCGGGCGGGCCCAGGCCGGCAATCGCTCCGGGTGCGCCTGCGCCGAGGGCGGCGAGCGCCACAGACCCGCAAGGAAGCCGGCCAGCAGCGTCAGTGCAACCACCGAGTCTGCGCTGCGCCAATCGGCCGGCAGCACGTTGCGCATCGATGGCGCTTCCGATGCCGGCAGGTCCTCGCCATCGATCAGCGCCACTATGATCTTCGTTCCATCCAGCACGCCCTGGTCAAGGTCGCCATCGCGGAAACGCGGCACGATCGCCTTGTCGATGATGCGGGCGGCATAGGCATCGGGTATCGCGCCCTCCAGGCCGTAGCCGGTCTGGATGCGTACACGGCGGTCCTGCACGGCCACAAGCAGCAGCACGCCATCGTCAACGCCTTCGCGGCCCAGCTGCCACTGGTCGAACACCCGCTGCGCGTAAGCTTCGATGCCTTCGTCGCCAACATGGTTGACTACCATCACCTGCAGCTGCGCGCCGGTGCGCGCCTGCAACTGGAATGCCTGCGTGCGCAGTTTGTCGCGGGTATCCGCCGAAAGTGCGTTGGCGGCGTCCACCACCGGATCATCCAGCGCAGGGACTGCAGCACCGGCCATCACCACCCTCGGCAACAGGCACAGCAGCATCAACAGCCATGCCGTGGCCCAGGTGCACGTCATCCTGCGCAGCATCTTCACGTTCCCTGCCCTGCCTCGATCCGCGCATGCAGCGCCTGCAGCTGTGCCGCCGTCTGGTTGAACACCTGCAGATCGGCATCCACCAGGGCCGCCCAGTCAGGCGCGTGCCCCAGCAGTTGCGCCACCTGCTCGTTCGGCGCGCGATCGAAGCCCTCGCCAAGCACGGCAAGATAGCGCGCACGGAACCCCTCGGGATCGCGCTGGTCCTGCACATACAACTGCACGGCCAGCAGACCCGCATACAGGTAGTTCACCAGATAGTTCGGGTCTTCATACATCAGGCGCTTGCCGATCCAGGTGTTGCGCAGCTGCGGGTAGCGCTCCGGTTGCTGGCCGAAGCGTGCGAGCACCCGCCCGGTCAGCGCGTCCAGGTCATCGGCGGTGCCCAGCGTGCCGGCGGCAACGCCCTGGTAGATCGACCGCTCCAGCTGCGCTTCCTCGGAAGAGGTGAACAGCTGCAGCACCATGTCGTCCAGCAGCGATTTCAGGTAGTAGGCCTTGGCACGCGGGTCCTGTGCCTGCTGGTACAGCTGGTCGCGGAAGCGCAGCTCGTTGTAGATCGCGAACGCCTCGGTCAGCCACTGGCTGCCATTGCGCTGCAGCGGCGACGCATGACCCCGCTGCATCCACTCGCCATGCACGGCATGGCCAGCTTCATGGGCGATCTCGACATCGCTTTCCAGGTCCCCGCTGCGGACACCAACGAACAGCATTGCCGGCACACCGGGAGCGCTCACGGAGAACGCGTCCTGGCTGCGGTCACCGCGTTCGGTGGCCAGATCCATGCGGTGGCTGGCCGGATCGAGCAGCGCGCGCAGTTCAGCGACGTACGCCGGGCCCAGGTGCTGCATGGCATCGGCGGCGTTGTCGCGCAGCTGCGCCAGCGTCAGCATCGGTGGCGTGTAGCCAGCATCGGGCACCGTGGTATCCCAGATCTGCGGCGCGTCGATGCCCGATCGCGCAGCGTGGTGCAGCAGCATCTCCTGATAGGCGCGGCGGTCTCCCGCATGCTGTTCGATCGCCACCAGCGTTGCATCCACTGCGGCAGTATCCAGGCCCATGCGCTGATAGCCATGTGCCGGCGCCGAGCCGTCAGCCTGCAGGCGTGCCGCGGCGTCATTCACCTGCACCAGCCCCAGCAGCACCGACGCCATCGGCTCACGGCGCGATTGCAGGCCTTGCCAGTAGCCCTTCCAGCCCGCCTCGCGCAGGGCGCGGTCGGGCTGCCGGGCCAGTGCCTGCCTGTCGCGCCCCGTGTCCCAGTGCCAGCCGCCGTGCTCGATCTGCGGGTACTCGGCGCTGCGCAGGATCTGCCCACGCAGGCGCGCGAAGCTGTCCAGCGCCGGATCGGCCAGTGCCTCCACGGCCTCATCCAGCGCGGCGTTGGCCGGGGCGGCGGCCTCCTTCAACGCGCGTGCGCGCAGGAAGCCATAGGGTGCTGCCCATGGTGCATCCGCGGACGCCTCGCGCAGAGCGGCGCGGCCGCTGCGGGCAATGCGGCTGCACAGCCCCATCACCTGGTCCAGCGCCTGGGCCGGACGCTGATCACGCGCATTGCGGGCGGCCTGCAGGTGCAGGTAGCTGTGATGGCGCAGGCACTGCGCCTCCAGTACCTCGGCCTGCCGGAAGCGTTCCGCGGGTGCAACGGTGGACGCCTGCTGCAGAGCCTCGACGCGCTTGCCCAGTGCGTCACGCGCGGCCTGTTCGGCGGTGGCATTGGCGAAGTAGGCGCGGTCATCGGCATGCACCGACTGTGCCTGGGCGCCGCTGAGGGAGGCTATCGCCAGCACAGCTGCGATGGCGGTGGTGGTGGCGTGCTTCCTGAAAGCCTGCATCGGCGTCTCCCTGCCTGGACCAGGGATCGAGCCTAGCAGTCACTGGCCCGCCGCGCCTGTGCCGGATCAGGTTTCAGATCGACTCGTCCTCACGCTTGACCAGTGTCCAACACGGCGTCTGCGCAAAGGTGTAGGTCTGCTGGTCGCTGCTGTCCGGCATACGGATCTGCACCTGTCGCTGCCCATCGGCCAGGGGGCTGACCTGCATTTCGCGGCCCTGCCCGGCCAATGCGGCAGGATCGGGCATCACCGGCCACTCGACATCGGCCAGCGCCAGCCGGCTCTCCACCTTGCGCGGTTCCGGCTCGGCCTCCGCATCGATGTAGCTGTCCAGCAGCGGGTCGGCGGTGGCCTTTTCCTGCAGCGCGATCTCGTTGCCGAAATGCTTCAGGAATGTATCGAATTCCGGGTGGGGGCATTCACTGCGTGCAGCCACAGGTGTGGGCTCGGCGGCAGTGATCGCCGGCGCCGCTGCGGCAGGCCCGGCTTCGCCCGCTGTCTGCGGCGGCTGCGGCGCAGGCGTGCAGGCAACCAGCACCACGCCACAGGCGAGCATCAGCAGTGCGGCAGAACGGTATCGACACATGGGCTCATCCTGAATCCGGTCCGGTCGCTCCATGCTACCGCGCGCCCTACAATTCCGGCATTCCGCCTGTCCGAGAGTCCTCATGCATCGCCTCCTGCTCCTGATCGGCCTGCTGCTGCCCGCCCTGTGGCCAGCGGTGGCGATGGCCGTCGATGTCCACGAAGGCGATCTGCTGTTTGTCACCGCCGGCCGCAGCGGCCTCAGTGCGGCCATCGACGATGCCACCGGCAAGCAGGGCGCGCCCAGCTTCGATCACGTCGCCCTGGTCGCTTCCACGCCGAAGGGCTGGGAGGTATTGCATGCGGACGAGAAAGGATCGCGCCGGCAATCGCTGGTCGAGTTCCGCCAGGAGGCGCGCGCCAAGCAGCGGCAGATCGTGGTCTATCGCCTGCACGCGCCGCAGCAGGCGGCCATCAAGGATGCGGTCGCCACTGCGCGCACGATGCTGGGCAAGCCGTACAACACGTCGTATGTGTTGAGCGAGGACAGCTACTACTGCTCGGACTTCATCGAACGCGCCTTCCGTGCGCACCACGTGTTCGCATTGCAGCCGATGAACTTCCGCAACCCGCAGACCGGGGAGATCGCCCAGCACTGGGTGGATCTGTACCGCGGCATGGGCATGGACGTACCGCAGGATCAGCCCGGCACCAATCCGAACGACATGTCGGCAGCGCCGGTGCTGCAGCGTGTCGGCGTGCTGGAATAAGCAAAGCCCCGCACGGGGCGGGGCTTTGCATCACCGGAGCTGGTAGCGAGGTCACTCTTCCTCGTCCTGCCCACCCTGCTGCTGGTTGCGCTGGTTGCGCTGCTGCTGTTCCTGCTGCTGTTGCTGCTGCTGGTCGCGGCCACGACCCTGCTGCTGATCCTCCTGGTTCTGCTGGCCCTGCTGCTTCTGGTTCGGGTTCTGGTTCTGCTGTGCCATGTCCGATCTCCAAAGCCACTCGCGGAATGCGGTGGACGTGGCCATCGTCTGCAGCGAATGGTTAATCACGCGTGGGTGCGCGGCTACATCTGCGTGTACGCCTGTGAATGAACGCGCAGAAGCCCTTGTGGCACAAGCGGCTGAAGAATTCATGCGGGTTCGGCATGTGCTCATGCAGTGGTCAGCATGGCGCGCATTCATGGCGTTCTCAGCCGGAAACACGCGCGGAAGGAGGCTGGCTTCCCAACTCACGCAGGCAAGCCAGCCCAGCATTCAGGGCATCACCGGCGGCACATAGGCCAGGGTCATGCCCAGCAGCCACAGCAGGCCCAGCACCAGCGGGATGTGCACCAGCAGCTGGATGAAGGTGAAGCCCACGATGTCGCGTGCCTTCAGGCCCAGTACGCCCAGCAGCGGCAGCATCCAGAACGGATTGATCAGGTTCGGCAGCGCTTCGGCCGCGTTGTAGACCTGCACCGCCCAGCCCAGGTGTGCCTTCAGTTCGTTGGCGGCCTGCATCACGTACGGCGCCTCGATGATCCACTTGCCACCACCGGAGGGCACGAAGAAGCCGAGCACCGCCGAATAAACACCCATCACCAGCGCGAAGGTATCGGTGCTGGCCACGTGCACGAACAGGCTCGACAGCCGGTGCGCCAGTGTCTGCCCGTCGCCACCGGCAGCGTGGGTGAGGATCATCGCGATGCCACCGTACAGCGGGAACTGGATCAGCACGCCGGTGGTGCCGGGCACCGCCTTGGCCACCGCGTTGAGGAAGCTGCGCGGCCGCCAGTGCAGCAGCAGGCCCAGCGAAATGAACAGGAAGTTGTAGGTGTTGAGGTTGGCGATGGCGGTGACCACCGGCTTGTTGGCGAACTCGTTGAACAGCCAGCCGAACGCCAGCAGCGAGAGCAGCACGGTCAGCAGCGGGCTGTACTCCAGCCATTCGCCCGGGCGCGTGCGGCGCTGCAACGGCTGCGGCTCGGCCTGCGCGGCGCCGGGGAAGTCTTCAGCGGTACGGGCACTGCCGGCGGCCGGTGCGGTCAACCAGGCGATCAGCAGCGAGACCAGGATCAGCACCGCGGTCAGTGCGATCGACTGCCACAGGAAGATGGTTTCGGTGAACGGCAGGACGCCGGTGATCTCGACCAGGCCCGGCGGCATGCTGGCCGGATTGGCCTGCAGCTGTGCGGCCGAGGAACTCAACCCCATCGCCCACACCGCCCCCAGGCCGAGATACGCCGACGCACCGGCCGCGCGGTAGTCCATGCGCAGTTCGGTACGGCGGGCCAGCGCGCGCACCAGCAGGCCACCGAACACCAGCGAGAAGCCCCAGCTGAGCAGCGAAGCGAGCATGCTGACCAGGCCCACGTACACCACCGCACCACGGCCGGTACGCGGCACCCGGGCCAGGAAATCGATGAAGCGTGCGACCACCGGCGCGGTGGCCACGGCGTAGCCACCGATGACCACGAAGGCCATCTGCATGGTGAAGGGGATCAGGCTCCAGAAACCGTCACCGAAGGCGCTGGCGGTGGTCTGCGGGGTCGAGCCGAAGCCCATCGCGGCCAGCGCGACGATGACAACGCCCAGAACCGCGAACACGTACGCATCGGGGAACCACTTTTCCGCCCAGGCGGCCGAGCGCAGCGCTGCGCGCGCCATCCAGCCGTCCTGTACTGCTGCCGTCGAGGCCATCGCCTACCCTCCCAGGTTCGATGGATCGATTCTGGGCGGTGGGGTGCGGCCTGTCAGCCACCTATTGGTCGTAGGTCGCCGAGGAGGGTAGTGCCGGCCGCTGGCCGGCAACCTGGGCATCGCACACGGGTGCAGCCGGCCAGCGGCCGGCTCTACCAGACCTGGGGACGGTCGCAGGTAGTGGGTGGCGGTAGTGCCGGCCGCTGGCCGGCAACCTCGGAATCGCGCACGGGTGCAGCCGGCCAGCGGCCGGCTCTACCAGATCTGGGGACGGTCGCAGGTAGTGGGTGGCGGTAGTGCCGGCCGCTGGCCGGCAATCTCGCGATCGCGCACGGGTGCAGCCGGCCAGCGGCCGGCTCTA
>NZ_JCAFUD010000015.1:0-32890 GCF_059370935.1 Stenotrophomonas sp. YJH_SMC_12-1
ACGGGTGCAGCCGGCCAGCGGCCGGCTCTACCAGATCTGGGGACGGTCGCAGGTAGTGGGTGGCGGTAGTGCCGGCCGCTGGCCGGCAATCTCGCGATCGCGCACGGGTGCAGCCGGCCAGCGGCCGGCTCTACCAGATCCAAGCATCATCGCAGGTGGTGGGTGGCGGTAGTGCCGGCCAGCGGCCGGCTCTACCTCACCTTGGGCTCAACGCAGTGCCAGATCCACGGCGACGCCGGCAAACAGCGCGGCACCCACCCAGTTGTTGTGCAGGAACGCCTTGAAGCACGGGCCGCGCTCGCGGTTGCGGCAGATCCAGAACTCGTACACCACCAGCGCGGTGGCCACGGCCACGCCGGCCAGATAGTACCCACCCAGCCCGCCACGCACGCCGACCAGCGCCATGGTGGCCAGGAACAGCGCGTACAGCACGCCCTGGATGACCAGGTCGAGGTCGCCGAACAGGATCGCGGTGGAGTGCGAGCCCATCTTCAGGTCGTCCTCGCGGTCGACCATGGCGTACCAGGTGTCGTAGGCGGTGGACCACAGGATGTTGCCGGCGTACAGCAGCCAGCCCAGCATCGGCACCTCGCCCTGCACGGCGGCGAAGGCCATCGGGATGCCCCAGCCGAACGACATGCCCAGGTAGACCTGCGGCAGATGGGTATAGCGTTTCAGGTAGGGGTAGCTGGCGGCCAGGAACACGCCGATGAAGCTCAAGCCGATGGTCAGGCCATTCAGGGTCAGCACCAGGCCGAACGCCACCAGCATCAGCACCGCGAACAGAGCGAGCGCGGCGCGGCCGCTGATTGCGCCGGTGGCCAGCGGACGCGCCTTGGTGCGTTCCACGTGCGGGTCGAGCCAGCGGTCGGCGTAGTCGTTGATGACGCAACCGGCCGAGCGGGTCAGCCACACGCCTGCTGTGAACACGAACAGCGTCCACAGCGGCGGCAGGCCGCCAGCAGCCAGCCACAACGCCCACCAGGTGGGCCACAGCAGCAGCAACGTGCCGATCGGGCGATCAGCGCGCATCAGACTCCAGTAATGCCGCCAACGCGGCGTCGCCGGCGACTGCGGCGAAGTGAGGGGGGTATCAGCCATGGCGATAGGATACTCCTGCCCCTCCGGCAGGGCTTTGCCGGTGGGGGGAGATTTGTTCGGCGAAACTGGATAGAATGCCGGTCCCGCACCGCCTCATGGCGCTGCGATGCCCGCCCCGGCACTGGCCGACGGCGCGGCAGTTCTACAACGCGCCCGTAGCTCAGCCGGATAGAGTAGTGGCTTCCGAAGCCATTGGTCGGGGGTTCGAATCCCTCCGGGCGCGCCATTTTTCCTTCATTGCCTGTACGCAGCGTCCCAACCGGGCGATGCTGCGAAGTCGCAAGGAATCCGGCTCGCCGCCAGGAATGTCAGGGAATGAACGTTGCCGAGCGATGTTCGCAACCGGCAGCGTCCTGTACCACGATGGAGTAATTCGCGCCCGCGCTGGATGCGCCGGGCAGGAACAGGCCATCACCATCGAACAGAACGCTCTGCTGTTCATCCTGCCCGATCGACACCCCGATCGCTCCCGGTGTGATTTCCTCAAGGATCACGTTGTAAGGCCGCCAGGCATCTTCGCCTGTGCACCTCATCTCTGCGCGAGCGGTCCTTGAGTTCAACCTGCGTCTCTCATCCACCCACAGCTGAAGCGGCTGACCAGCGTTGTGGCTGACCTGGAAGCGCCCATAGGTCAGCCCGTCGATGCTCTCGGTGCCGATGTAAGTGAATTGGACCGGCTGACACTTCGTCGTGCGGTTCGGATGCGCCGCACAGGATGTCAGTGCGGCCGCGAGGCAAAAGGCAGTCAGGCGCTTCATGGGTTCGAGGCCTGATGTGGGTGGTTGTCGCGGCGGAATGCGGCGGTGAGGGCAACCAGCACTACGCCCCAGAGCGGCGTGAGCAGCACGACGCTGATCACCGTCAGCGAAACCGGTACCTGCCAGAGCAGCGATGGCCTGAATCCGCTGAATCTGTAGGCTTCCAGTACAAGTACCACGACCTGGGCCAGAAGGCCCGCGAGCAGCCCCAAGCCAGCCCCCTTGGCAAGCCGCCTGAACGTCAGGCGGCCAGCGGCGGGAACCCGTGCGCCCATTCCCAGCAACAGAAGGCTGACGGCATACAGCCAGAAGAAAACCTGATGTGAGTCGAAGGCGTAAAGCGCCCTGCCCACAAAGTGCAGGAACAGCCAGAGTGCTCCACACGACACCGCGTAGGCCAGCCCGTACCGAAGAATCTGCCTCGCTTTCATCTTGTACCTCTCCGAGGCGTGCAGGCCGATCGCGTTCTGTTGTGGAGGAGCGCGGGAGCTCATGCACCTTGCCTCCTGCTTGGCGGCCTACTCACGCAGCCCATCGCGCAGCGCTCGAGAGTACTGCCTGCCCGAAGTCACTGTCGACACCGAACCGGGAAAGAAGTTCGCTGAGTACAGGATCCATGATGTTCATCGAGCTGCACGCACGGTAGACACCAACAGAGCGCTCGCAAATGAAATTCCCACTTCCCTATTCCCACCTCAGACCCACACACATAAGAATCTTCAAAGCGCTCCTGAACACCCTCCGAAGACCTTGGCAGGCCTCTTACTCAGGCTCACAGCAACCACTCGATGCACTTGCTCCCCACAACTTCCCATTACCCCGTACAAGATGAGAATTCCATTGTCATTTATGTAGCCGACAAAACTCCCGCCTCCTGCACCTGAGGCCGCTCTGACGAGATAAACAGTCTCCCCCTCTGCCGGCACTAACCCATTCAACTGTAGTGGCGCGAATTTCTCAGCCGCATCCGATGCTTGGATGATGCTCAAGTTCTGATCGAGCATCCACTGAGCAATCGATTTTTCGCTCTGCGGATTCAAGGTGGCCAAGCGGTCACTTCGAAGTGTCGTCGAGTTCCCAGGAATGATCTCATCCGATGAAACGTCCACCCAATCTGAGTTCCATTCAATGTGTTTGATCTGGCTAGTGCCACAGCCTCCGAGCAATGGAAGAAGGAGCGCAGCCACGCGTAGACTCACCATCATTTGCGCCCCAACCGCTTCTTGATAGCATCCCGAACCCTATCGTCTGGAACGCCAAGATGCTCTGCCATGATGTTTCCCTCCCACCCCGGAACGGGCTTGGTAGAACGAGATGGCGCCTGCGATACCACATCGTACATATCAAAACGACCATCGTACTTGAATTTCATCAAATGCCCTGCTTCGTGCGCAGCCGTCCACTCAGTGTTTCCTGCATACCATTTACCGACACTGCCTCCAGTTACGGTCGCCCCCCTCCCCAGCGGAACCTCAACACGGTTTAACCGACCTTTCTCCGGCTGGCTAACAGTCACTGTAAATCCGGGCGCAGACCAGGTCGATTCAATTGCATTTATCATTTTTCTCAAAGTCTCAGGAGTAGCTCCCTCACCACTGAAGCGAATAGGGATGTCGATATGAACTCCACCGTCCACGCAAGTGCAATTGGCCAGCAGTCCGAGCGGATCAACCGCCTGCACTGGATCAGCTGATACATAGGAGAAGGTAGATACCCCTCCGTCGAATCCCATCGGATCACTCTGCGAATAGCGCCCCGCTGCCGGGTCATACTCCCGCTGGTAGTTGTAGAACAACCCACTCGCATCCGTGGCCTGCTGGCCCGGGAATCGTAGCGCCAGCTCGAACGCCCCACCATCCCCATCCGGATCAGCGTTCGGAATCTGGTTACCGAACACCTCGCTCTTGTTGTTCCACTCCCAGATCGCCGCATCGCGCATCGGATCGATCACCACGCGCGGCGTACTCAGATGATCCGGCTGCACGTAGGCCAGCTGCGGAACACCGGTACTCGGCACATTGATCAGCGCCACCGGATAGTTGTCCAACCAGATGGCCTGCAACTGCGCCTGCCCCGTGGCCGAGTAGTTGCCCAGCCACTGCCCTGCTTCGTTATACAGGGTGATCTGAGCAGCGCCACCGGCCGGGCTGCGCAGCACGCGCTCGCCGCGATGGTTGTAACCGTAGCTCTCCAGTGCGGCATTACCCTGCTTCACCGCGTTCATGCGATTGGCATCGCTGTAGGTGAACTTCTTGCTGCCGATGCTGGTGGTGTTGCCCGCCGCGTCATGGTTGCGCGCTTCGCCGTCCACGGCGGTCAGCCGGTGGCTGGTTGCGGGATAGGTGTAGCTGGCGGTGCCTGCCGAGGTGGTCAATGCGATGCGATTGCCGGTGGCGTCATACGCATAGGTTTCAATCGGCGTGCCGGTCGCGCCGTCCTGGGTCTGGGTCAGGCGGCCCAGCGTGTCGTAGGCGTACTTGGCCAGCACCGTCGAGCATGTGCCGGTCTTCAGTTCAGAGGTCGTTGCGGCCGATTGAGTCCAAGCATGGCAATTCTACGATTCCGTACCCGCGCAACGCACCGCGTTTTTGGCGTGAATTACCATGGCAGGAGCGAGGACCAAGAGTGCGAACACTATTACAACTGTCAGGGCCAGCCACCATTTATTGCCTGTAACCGCAAGCACGAAGGGAATGCAGCGATGACGGCCAGTACATGAGCATAGAGTAGAAGAAGCACATATCTGTACAGACTCGACGCCGAATCCGCAACGCCCGCAATACTTCCGCACCGACTTGTTAAGTGAATTGAATGTAGAGAAGCTCTGTTCACGTGCCCCGCAGGAGGAGCACGTGAATGAAAGTATCGACCTCACCGGCAAACCTCCGCGCCAACTATTGCCGCCGCTGCGACAGCATCAGGATGCTGATAGGTAACTCTAAAGGATGAACATAGACAGCGAGCCGGATACCGGGATCCTTACCGCTGGTGAAAATATACAACTGACACCGAAACCCGAGGCAGCGCGGCTCAGTAGCTGTACGGGATACTTGGATGCTACCGCACTGACTGCCGTCGCGGTCTGACCAGGGGGCGAGGATACCTGGGAGAGCACGGCGTTCAGTTGAGTATGGGTACTGATTGCTTCCTGTTGAGTCCCTTGGCCCCACCAGTGTTCTCGTCCAGTGAGAGCTGCCGCACGCCACACAGGCCCGATGCGGATGTTATGGAACACACGCCGCACATGCGGCGTGTGCTACCGAACAATGGCGATCATGGAGGTAGCGTTCGAGAAGAATCAGCTCGGGTCCGACGCACGGGATGCTAGGGCAGACGGAGCAAACGTAGAGACCCGATGTGGATGGGGCTAGTTCTCCCATAGATGTGTCTTCTTGACCCGCCATACTCCTTCCTCTTTTCTCAAGAACACATCTGCGTTCTTTCCTGTCGGAGGGAATCCGATTTCCATGAAAGCAGCATCGTCATCAAAGTACAACTTCTCAATGGCAATGAATGGCGAAGTGCGATCATATGACGACGACTTTACGAACTGAAATCTCCCGCCGTTGGCTTCGCACAACGGCAATGAAGATGACGATTCATCGCCATCCCATAGAACGTTTATCCGTGAAGATCCCCATCCATCTCCTCCGTATGCAGAAAGCGCTGAATCCGAGGATGCCGCCTGGATGATTGCCACCGGATCATGACTACAGGGAGCACCTCTTTCACTGGATGACTTTGCGCATCCAAATAGGGTAAATGCAATTATCAAGCACAAGCCAACGCGAAAGAGGTTAGTGTGAAGCAGGCCTTCTGATCCCATAGACATACTCTTCATAGCTCCAACCCTCCTCGCCCTTGTACTGATTTTTGTTCCAGAAATACTCCGAGAAGTGAACCAACTCGTGCTCCAGTGTTCTTTCCAGCTTCTGCAGGAGTTCTGGGCTTCGGTCACCCGATTCGAAGCGGTCAAAATAGGTCTCATGAATAAATATCTCACCCGAGCCAGGCGCGTAACCACCATCGTCATGCCTCATGTATTTTGGCGTAATGACTGGCCCATCGCATTTCGATAGAAGCTGATCAAGATGCCCCTGTCCGATGTTTCCGTATCGCTGGAATCCATCATATTTGCGACTGGTCATTCGATCTTTCGTTCCATTCAAGAATTCCGTCGTCGCGGGGTACTTCTTGCTGACCCAGGAGTGATAGCGGAGAAGTCCTAATGGATCGACAAAGTCTAACGGATCATTTCCTGTGTACGCGTAGATTGAAGCTCCGCCTCTCAAACCGATCGGATCACTCTGCGAATACCGCCCCACCGCCGGGTCGTACTCGCGCTGGTAGTTGTAGAACAACCCACTCGAATCCGTCGCCTGCTGGCCCGGGAATCGCAGCGCCAGCTCGAGCGCCACACCATCCCCATCCGGGTCGGCACTCGGAATCTGGTTGCCGAATACCTCGCTCTTGTTGCTCCACTCCCAGATCGCGACATTCCGTACCGGATCGATCACCACGCGCGGCGTGCCCAGATGATCTGGTTGGACGTAGGCAAGTTCCGGCACGCCGGTGCCCGGCACGTTGATCAGCGCCACCGGGTGGTTATCCAGCCAGATGGCCTGCTGTTGCGCCTGCCCCGTGGCCGAGTAGTTGCCCAGCCACTGCCCGGCCTCATCGTACAGCGTGATCTGAGCTGCGCCACCGGCTGGAGTAAGCAGCACGCGCTCGCCGCGATGGTTGTAACCGTAGCTTTCCAGCACGGCATCGCCCTGCTTCACCGCGTTCATGCGGTTGGCATCGCTGTAGGTGAAGGTCTTGCTGCCGATGCTGGTGGTATTGCCCGCTGCGTCATGGGTGCGCGCTTCGCCATCCACCGCAGTCAGGCGATGGCTGGTTGCGGGGTAGGTGTAGCTGGCGGTGCCTGCCGAGGTGGTCAGCGAAGCGCGATTACCGGTGGCGTCATACGCGTAGGTTTCGATCGGCGTGCCAGTCGCGCCGTCCTGGGTCTGGGTCAGGCGGCCCAGCGTGTCGCAATCGCAATTGGCCCGCGGGACAGAGCATAGCGCAATGGCTTCAGACCAACGGAAGAGGATCAGCGCATAATCCAGATCACGATCAGGGGAATCAGCGATATGAGATACACAAGGAACGAGAACCAGAACACCAAGAGGAACAACTTGCGCACTCCTGATGCGCCGTTATGAACCCGCTTCCATCCGCAGATCGGATACTTGGTTAAGAAATGATCTCGCTCCAGGATCGCAGGCCTGCCAAGGGTGTCCCACAGTTCAGGGGAATTTCTCCTTAACTCCCAAACCAGAAAAATTCGCGAAACGAAAGCTATCAACAACGTTGCGATAGCGAGCATGCAAAGGGCTTCAAAAACTGATTCTAATGACATTCGCAGTCGCTCCAGGTAACTCCATTCCCCATGAATCTGCTTCGCCCAATCAGGTAGCTCGCCGAGGCATCCCAACCCCCCTGCCCCCCAATTCCAAATGAAGATACATCGCCAATCCTGAGGGTTGACAGAGAGCCCCCCCCACCGGCCGCTGCTCCCAACGAAAGAATGGAAGAAGCTCCGAGCAATTCGCTTGGATCGACATACATCAGGTTGCCTCCAGTGAGAGTGACATTAGAGACGGTGACGGAGATGGGAGATCCAGTGCCGACGCCAACCCCAGCAAAGCCGAGTTCGACGGACGCCTGACGTCCATTGAGACATTCGGACGTAAGGGTCAGTCTTGCACCACCCACACCACCTACAATCCCTACGCCAGTGCCCGCAAACGTCATGGTTCCAGTCCATGTCGCCAATCCGAGCGGGTCCGCTTTAGCCTGTGGAGTGAGATCCGCGTAACTGAAGGTTGAGATTCCCCCATCCAACCCAATTGGATCACTCTGCGAATACCGCCCCACCGCCGGGTCGTACTCGCGCTGGTAGTTGTAGAACAACCCACTCGAATCCGTCGCCTGCTGGCCGGGGAAGCGCAACGCCAGCTCGAACACCACACCATCGCCATCGGGATCGGCACTCGGAATCTGGTTGCCGAACACCTCGCTCCTGTTGTTCCACTCCCAGATCGCGACATCACTCACCGGATCAATCACCACGCGCGGTGTGCCCAGATGATCCGGCTGCACGTAGGCCAGTTCCGGCACGCCGGTATCCGGCACATTGATCAGCGCCACCGGGTAGTTGTCCAGCCAGATGGCCTGCTGCTGCGCCAGCCCCGTGGCCGAGTAGTTGCCCAGCCACTGCCCTGCTTCGTCGTACAAGGTGATCTGCGCTGCGCCGCCGGCCGGGGTACGCAGAACGCGTTCACCGCGGTGGTTGTAACCGTAGCTTTCCAGTACGGCATTGCCCTGCTTCACCGCGTTCATGCGGTTGGCATCGTTGTAGATGAACGTCTTGCCGCCGATGCTGGTGGTGTTGCCCACCGCGTCATGGTTGCGCGTTTCACCATCCACTGCAGTCAAGCGATGGCTGGTTGCTGAATAGGTGTAGCTGGCGGTGCCTGTCGAGGTGATCAGCGCGGTCCGATTGCCAGTGGCGTCATAGGCATAGGTCTCAATCGGTGTGCCAGTTGCGCCGTCCTGGGTCTGGGTCAAGCGGCCCAGAGCGTCGTAGGCGTACTTGGCCAGCACCGTCGAACCTGCGCCGTTCTTCAGCTCGGTGATCGACCCGACCGGGTCGTAGCCATAGCCCAGCGACAGGCCACCTGCGGCCGAGTCATGTACCGCCTGCGGGCGGTAATCCAGATCCAACGGACGCTGCAGCTGGCGGCCGTTGCCGTAGGTCCAGCCGGTCGCCGGGCCGAAGGCCGCACAGGTCACGTTGTTCACCACGATCTGCCGTACCTGGCCGGGGCGGGTCAGGCCGATCTGGCTGATGCAGCCTTGGGTATCGCGCACGTAGTCGGCCACGCTGCCGTCGGGGTAGGTCAACGCAGTCAGGCGACCCGACTTGCTGTAGGCATAGCGCAGTGTGCTGGCCACACCATTGACGGTCTGCACCTTGCGGGTGACCTGGCCGAAGCGGTCGTGGCAGTACTGGGTGCTGCCATTGGCGTGCAGCACCTGCCCCAGGCGCCCCTTGGCAAAGCGCTCGTCGGCGGTACACGCGGCAGGCGCCACGTCGTAGCTGTAGCCCACGTCCAGATTGGGGTCCGGGTAGGCGATGCCGATCAGGCGGTTGAGTGCATCGTAGTGATAGGTGGCGGTGATGCCGCGTGCATCGGTGGCCGTCTTGCGGTTGCCGGCGGCGTCCACGGTGAAGCTGCTGGCGCCACTGTCCGGGCTGACCTGCCCGGTCAGATCACCGAACCCGTTGTAGGCATAGGTCGTATGCAGGCCTTTCGGGTCGGTGACCTGGGTGACCTGGTCCAGCGCGTTGTACTGGCTGCGGATCTCCGCCGCCACGCCGCCGACATCCTGCAGGGTCTGCGCCAGGCGGTTGAGCGGGTCGTACTGCTGGCTGGTCACGCGCTGCAGTGCGTCGGTGATCGTCTGCGGGTTGCCGTTGGCATCGTAGGCAAAGCCGGTGGCGTGGTTGCCCGCATCCTTCAGCGCGGTCAGCTGGCCAAGCGTGTTGAACGTCCGCGCCAGGGTGCGACGCAGCGTGCCGCCAGTATCCAGCGTGTCTTCCTTGAGGCGGTTGCCGGCATTGTCCAGCGTGTAGTGGATGGTGTTGCCAGCGCTGTCGGCGATATCCGTCAGCCGCTGCGCGGCGTCGTAGACGTAGGTGACGCTGCTGCCGTCGGGCTCGGTGACCTGCTGCACTTGGCCGGTCGGCCAGTAGCTGATCTGGGTAGCCCGGTCCTCGGCGGTGGTGGCACCGCGCACGGTGATCGAGGTCGGCCAGCCGCGGGGATGGTAGGTGTAATCAGTTACCACGCCGTTGGCGTCCTTGACCGACAACGGCCGCCCGAACGCGTCGTAGGCCAAGGTCTCGACCGTCTGGCCCAGCGCATTGGTCACGCTGCGCAGGTCGCCCTTGCGATAGCTGCAGGCACCATTGGCCGCGCACCCCGCGTCATCCGCGGTGTAGTAGGCATAGGTGGAGACATCCGCCACATCACTACGCGGGCCATCCACGCTACGCAGCAGTCCCATCAGCGGGCACTCCGGGCCCTCTGCCTCACAGTAGGTCTGCGTGGTGACGCGGGTGTCACCGGTCACCATGTCGCGCACGGCGATGGTGGTCGGCTGGAGGCGTGCATTGCGCACGATGCGGATCTCACGGTTACCGACGGTCTGCTGCACCAGCCGATTGCTGTCCATGGCCACGCGCATTTCGCTGACGCGCTGGTCCGGAGTACCGGCCGCTTCGGTGGTGGTGGTCACGCTGATGGCGCCTGTGGCAGCATCGCTGGCCTCGGAATAGGCATACTGGGTGACAACGCCTCGGCGATCGGTCACCGACTGCAGCCGGCGCCGGAAATCGGTGCCCTCGGGCAGATAGGTGCGACTGATGCTGCCGTTGCTCTCGGTGACGCCGTTGACCTTGCGCGGAAGGCCGCTGGCGCCGCTGGCGGTCAATGCGTAGGTGCTCTGCTTGCCCAGTGCGTCGGTGACGATCGTGGTGCCTGCCAGGGTGTACTCCAGGCGCACGCCATCAATGCCCACGTCGGCCTGACTGCAATCGCCGGAATGGCGGCTGCAGGTGACCCGCCCCTTGGCGTCGTAGCCGTACCAGCTGTAACGCTGGTTGCCCTCGGCGGTAATGCCGGTCAGGTAGCCCGGGAAGCGGGCGTCCTCATAGTGATACGTGCGGCTGGCACCGTCTGCGTAGGTCGCACTGATCAATTCCCCGGCCGGGGAATAGGCGTAGCTCACCACGGGCTGGCCGGCGATCACCAGGGCCGAGATCAGCGAATCGTCACCCGGCGCGAGATACTGGACGTCCACGCGCCGGCCGGTTGAATGGGTGATGCTGAGCAGGCGGCCATGGCTGTCGCGTGCATAGGTTAGCGAGGTTCCGTCTTCGAAATCGCGGCGCTGCATAAGGCCGCCGGCATCGAACTGAATGCGCTCCTGAGCCCGCGACAACAACCATAGGCTCCCCTGTTGAGCCACGCGGTCCCCACTGCCATCCATTGCCTCATACACCGCTCCCACCTTCTTGAAGGCGAGCTGGCCACCCTCAGCGTCAATCAAACCCACCTGGACTTCCGAACTCGGCGGATAGCCCGTGTCATCAATGCCGAGCGTCAGGTGAATATTGTGCGAGTGCGTCCAACCTTGGCCAATGGCTCCGCCGCTGGTGCTGGTCAAGGAATGATACTGGCGATCGAAGCGGACCCACCCGAAATCAAGGTCCGCTTCCGGCTGAGACTTGTCGCCGGTGGTAGGGTCGCATGGATTACCGACTTTGCACTGCTGCGGCGGCAGCGGAGAAGTCCAGTAGGCCAGCAGCATTGCCATGTTTGGGTCGTCCTGCTGGATCAGGGCGCACATGCCCAGGTTATCGTCCCACATCATCATGGGGCGATTCATGCATTTTGCGGTTCTACTCCGAGATGCATTTTGCCAGAAGACCGTCTGCCTGCAGGAATTAATGCCCTCGAAATAAGTGTTCTTAGCGAATTTGTAGCGCTTGCTTTCGTTGATGACGCTACCGTCATCTCCCACTCCAAGCCCGCCAACCTCCTCCCAGGCCTCTTCAGTCATGACGGTGGCAGCGCACCGCGGATCGCTCGCATTCTTCGACAGGAACATGCTGCGGACGGCATCCTCCGTGGCGTACTTCTGATGGTTCTGCTCATACACCCAATCCGTGGTGACGATCTTCTCGGGCTTGACGCGATAGTCATAGATCGTCTTGTTAGGAAGGGCCCTCTGGCGCTTGACCTCCCAAACGAAAGGCTTATCGACCTCATACTCGGCGAAGAAGGCCCGTATGTCTTTCTGGACAGCCGCCTCCGTGGAACGGGGCTCTCCCATCGAGAAGTAGCTTTCCCATTTCTTCTCGATCTCCTGTGCCTGCACGCTGGACGTCGAGCACGCCAGCACGAACAGCGCAAGACTGATGAGCGAAGTGCCAGAGTTTGCCTTCAACATCCCTGTTCTCCTTCCTGGACGGACACAGCGCCGGCGGGAACGAGAACGTGGGCAGCAACCTCCTCACGTCATGCTTCGGATCGTCCCTGGTCCGGAATGCGGCGTGGCCGCATGGGGACGTTATCTCCGATGTGGTTTACACATTCAAGTCAAAAAACTGTGGAATGAGTCGAATTTCAGAACTTTCTGATGCGGGGGGGGGGGCGTGTCGGAAATGCAGCCAAGCGTGGGCTCGGCTCTACAAGGCGAATGCCCCAGAAACAGAAACGCCGGGCATCGCCCGGCGTTTCCGTCACCGCATGGAAGGGGTAAATCTCAGTACTTCCCATCAAACGCAAAGATCGGCTTGCGCTGCTTCCACGCGCCAGCGGTGAAGTCCGGGAACTCCAGCGTCTGGAAGCTGTTGGCGATCGACTGCTCGCTCAGCGGGGTGATCGCGCTCCAGGTCACTGCGTCGTAGATGTCGATCGGCATCGGAGCCTTCGCCTTCAGCGCTTCAACAAAGGCATGGATGACGAACCAGTCCATGCCACCATGCCCTGCACTCGCGGCGGTGTCGGCATTCTGCTTCCACAGCGGGTGCTCGTACTCGTCCTGGTACTTCTTGAACTCTTCCCACTGGTGCGGCGGGCTGCGGCCTTCGATGTGGATCGAATGGTTCACATCCATCCACAGGCCCTTGGTGCCCTGCACGCGGAAGCCCATCGAGTACGGTCGCGGCAGTGAAGTATCGTGCTGCAGCAGGATGGTTTCGCCGTTCTCGCAGGCCAGCGTGGTGGTCACGATGTCACCCAGCTTGAACTTCACCTTGGTGCTGGGGTGGGTGGTGCCGCCGCTCTTGGCCACGGTGTATTCGTGCAGGCCGCGTGCCTTGGTCGCGAAGGCATTGATGTGGGTGAAGCGGTTGCCACGGTTGATGCCGGTGTACATCGCGCACGGGCCGATGCCGTGGCTGGGGTACAGTTCGCCATTGCGCTCCACCGAATGCTCGGTGCGCCAACGTGCTTCGCTCCAGCCCTTGGGACCGAATTCCACGCCGCTGTCGTAGGGCTGGTTCGGGTCGCCGGAATTGAACTTCACGCCGCGCAGGTCGTGCTGGTAACCGGCCTGCAGATGCACCAGCTCGCCGAACAGGCCCTGGCGCACCATCTGCAGCGCGGCCATCACGTCGCGGCGGTAACAGACGTTCTCCAGCAGCATGTACGGGGTGCCCGTGCTCAGCTGGGTCTTCAGCACGTCCCAGTGGTCCTGCAGGGTGATGCCGGCCACCACTTCGCAGCCCACCGCCACCCCGGCCTGCATGGCGGCAATCGCCATCGGTGCGTGGTATTCCCACGGCGTGGCGATGATCACGCCATCGATGCCCTTCTGTTCCAGCAGGCGCTTCCAGGCGTTGGTATCGCGGTCCTGGCCGTAGGTCTTCGGGGCCGGCTTGCCGGCCTTGGCCACCATGTCCATGGCACGGCCGAGCATGATCGGTTCGATGTCGCACAGCGCGACCACCTCGACGTCGTCGCGGCGCACCAGCTCCTTCAGCAGCACCAAGCCACGCATGCCGGTACCGATCATGGCCAGGCGCACCTTGCGCCCGCGCGCCCATGCCGGGGTCTGCGGCAGCAGGCTGCTGGCGGCGACAGCGGCACTGGCCGCGATGAATTCCCTACGCTTCATGGCAAACATCTCTCCTCTTGGCAGCGAGCCGGCCGTAGCCGGCCCGCCGGGTCACGCAAACGGGATTACTTGAAACGGTAGCCGATGGTCACACTGTAACCACGGCCGAAGATGGTTGCGTAGTCACTGGAGTCACCCAGGAAGCTGTTCGGATCGTAGAACGGCAGGCGGTTGAACAGGTTCTTGACGGTGAAGCTCAGGTTCCACGCATCATCCGGGCGCCAGGTGACGCTCATGTTGGCGGTCCACCACGACGGCGCACCATCACACTTGCTCTTCTGCAGGGCCAGGTAGCCGCCGGTGCAGGTTTCCTTGTTGTTGCTTACCTCATCGACCTGGTCGGTCGCCCACTTGGTGCCGCCCACGTAGTTGACGAACATGCTGGTGGTCACCTGCTTGTAGGTCCAGTCGGCATTGAGCGTGGCACGCAGGCGCGGGTTGTTGTAGTAGCCGACCACGTCGCCGTAGTACCAGCCGTTCTCGGCGTCCATGTAGAAGCGGTTGCGGTTGGCGATGGTGGCCGCCAGGCCGATGTTCAGGTTGCCCCAGTCGCCCAGCGAGAAGCGGCTGCGCGCATCGATGTCGAAGCCGTCGATCAGCGTCTTGCCGCGGTTCTTGTACTGGCCCACCACGCTGGCCACGTTGCCGGCGGAGTAGCCCGGCAGGTTCGCCGGGCAGCTCACACCGCTGGCCGGATCGGCGCACATCGCCGCCAACTGCGCCAGGTTGGCGCGGTCACTGTCGGTGATCGGCGAGCGCGACATCGAGATGATGTCTTCCATGCGGCGATAGTCCGGCGCGACGATTTCATTGTTGCGGTAGATGAACCAGTAGTCGGCCGACACCGACAGCCAGCTCGCCGGCTCGTAGACGAAGCCGAGGGTGGCGATCTTCGCCTTCTCCGGCTTCAGATCCTTGTTCGGCTGGGTCATGCGCGCGACGGTACGGCTGCAATCGACGTTCAGCAGGGTCTTGCCCAGATCGACGTCACCCGGCCGCTGCGACTTCAGCAGCAGGTTGGCGATGGCATTGGTCTCGTTGCAGCGCAGTTCGTCACGGAAGCCGCCCAGCTGGGCGAACACGCCGCCATTGCCGGACTCGGCCAGGCTCGGTGCGCGGAAGCCAGTGGAGTAGGTACCGCGCAGCATCAGCTGGTCGAACGCCTGGTACTTGAAGCCGATCTTCGGCGCGATGTTGGCGCTGAAGTTCGGATACTTGTCCACGCGCACCGCGGCATCCAGCTCCAGCTTGTCGGTGATCGGCGCCACGGTCTCGGCGAACAGCGCGTAGGTGTTGCGCTTGCCGTCGAACCACGAGCCGCCCTGCTGGGTGATCAGGCCGTTGGCCGCATCGGCGTTGCCCGGGGTGTAGAAGGTTTCGCGGCTGGCGTTGAAGCCGAATGCGGCGCGCATCTCGCCGGCCGGCAGCTGGAACAGCGGGCCTTCGATCTTGCCGTCCAGGGTGTGCAGGCGGGTCCACGACTGGATGTCGAAGGTCGGGAACGCTTCACGGATCAGCGCGGCGTTGGCTTCGCTGATCTCGCCGAACTTGTACGCCGGATGATCGGAGATGATCACCCGACCGGTGCCCGGATCGATCGTGTACGGGCCGAACGCCTTTTCGAAGCCCTTGGTGTTGACGTTGATCGTCTGGTAGGTGGTGGAGTGGGTACCAGCGCTGGCGAAGGCGGTTTCCCAGTTCCAGTCACCCACATTGCCACGTGCGCCGGCCAGCACCCGGTAGCTCTTGTCAGTGTTGCGCTGGCCAAAGTAGTTCGGGCCGGCATCCTGCAGCAGGTAGTTCAGGCCGACCACCCCGCCCATCATCGCCTTCAACTGCGGACTGGCATGGTTGTATTCGTTGTTGGGGCCCAGGAACGGGTACAGGAACTGGTTGACGGTGTTGCCGGTATTGCGCGAGAACCAGCTGGTTGGGTTGCCGGTGGTGGTGCCGTAGGTGCGCGGCGTGCCACCGTTGGCGCGCAGGTCGATGTCGGTGTAGGTCGCCTCGGCGAAGATCTCGGTGCTGTCGCCCACCAGGAACGTGCCGTTGAGGTAGGCGGTGTTGCGCTCGGACTTGGCGCCGGCATCGATCTCGTTGTTCATCCAGGTTTCCCAGACGCAACGCGGACCGGCCGCTTCACTGGTCAGCACGTTCTTGCAGCCCGGTGCAGCTTCCTGCACGCGGCGGCCGGTGACCGGATCGAAGGCGAAGTAGCTGCCCGGGTTGAATTCGCCCGGCTTGCTGCCCACCCCGAGGCGCAGGTTGTTGAGGTAGTTCGGATTGTTGACGTAGTACTGGTCGGGCCGCTTGTCGTAGAAATCGCTCAGCGGGATCGCGTCGCGGCGGTACATGTTCACCGCGCCGTAGATGTTGAAGCGGTTCTCGGCCAGGTCACCGAAGCCGGCGGTGATGCTGGCCTGGCGTTCACCGTAGGAGTCGATGCGCGAAGAGGTGTCGTTGGTGAAGCTGACCTCGGCCCCCTGGAAGTTGCGCTTGGTGATCACGTTGATCACGCCGGCCACCGCGTCGGTGCCGTACACCGCCGAGGCGCCGTCGGTCAGCACTTCCATGCGCTCGATGGCCGCGGCCGGAATCGCATCGATGTTGACGAACTGGGTCTGGAAGCCGGCCGGTGCACCGTAGTACGACAGGCGGCGACCGTTCAGCAGCACCAGCGTGCCCTGGGCACCGAGGCCACGCAGATTGGCCTGCGAGGCACCATCGGAACCGGTGAACAGCGAACGCGCGTCCTGCTGCGCCGGGCGGGCGGCCGGCAGGTTGTCGAGCACCTGCAGCAGCGTGCGCGCACCCATGTTCTGGATGTCCTGCTTGCTGATCACCTGCACCGGCGAGGCTGTTTCCACGTCGGTGCGGCGGATGTTGGAACCGGTGACCTCGATGCGGGCCAGGTCGGTGGCCTTGTCCTTGCTCTCCTGGGCGAAGGCAGGAACGGCGACCGACAGCAGCACGCCGGCGATGGCCAGCGACAGCGGAGCGATCGAACGACAGGGGGGGCGGTGGTGGCGGGCGGGCAACATCGGGGTTCTCTCCTGGCAGGGGTGCAGCGCAATAAGTGAGCGCGTGGGCGTTCGGCGGGCAAAACGCTCCCGGGCCACGGCCACGAGGGCCGTAGTCGGAATGGGCGGGGGGAGGAGCGGTGTTACGAGGGGGTCATGGGGCGACGATGCTGGCGGAGTCGCCCTCCTGGCCGATCAGTACGGCATTGGCCCAGTTGGCGCAGACCTGGGCGGGTTGACTGCCCTGCGCACCCAGCGTGCGCAGGCTCAGGGTGGAAAGGCCTCGGATGTCCAGCTCCGGCTTGACCACGCCGGGTGCCTTCACCAGGCCGCTGTCATACAACAGGCGGTTGTCACCCCAGACCTGGAACTGCAGGCCACCGGCGGTGCGGCAGGCGTCGTCGATGCCGAGGTCGGCACGCAGCAGGTGCCAGCCGCCCTGCAGGCGCAGGTCGATGCGGCTGTTGGCGCCGACGCCCAGGCCACGGCGGAACTGCAGGCCGTTCATGCGCATGCCGGCGTCGCCACGGAAGGACTGGTCGGTGCGCACCTGGCTGGCCAGCGCGGCCGGCACCGGCAGCTCGGAGAGATAGCGCTGCCGGGCCGGTCGCTCCGGTTCCTGGTGTTCGAGGATGTGGAAGGTGGACAGGGCGATCGGGCCGACGTCGCGTGGCTGCAGTGCATCGAATGCGCGGGCGCTGCCCTGTGCGGCGGTGACCATCGGGTCGGTGCTGCTGGCGCCGTCGCCTTCGGGGTTCTGCACGCTCAGCACGCGGAAGCGCAGCAGGCGCCCGGCATGGGCCGGGAACGCGATGCGCTGCACGCCCTCCTTCAACTGCAGGCGGCCACGTGCGATCGGCTCGCCCCACTCGCCATTGCTGTCGCCCAGGTACACCTCGTAGTCGCGCACCTGGCCGTGCTTCCAGTTCTTGTCGTTGCGCGGCGCGATGTCGATGCCGTCGATCATCCTGCGCTCACCGAAGCCGATCACCCACTCATGCGCACCGGTGCGTACGGCCTGGTTGCGCACACTGCGGAACCAGGTGGCCGGATCGTCATCGAAGGCATTTTCCAGCGCATGGCCAGGCTCTTCGGCCGGGCGGTTGACCACCAGCAGGCTGTCGGCCGGCAGTTCGCGGCCCAGCACCGGCGCAGCCGGATAGGCATCGTCGGCGGCCGCAGCGGCCACCGCGAAGTCCAGCTGCAGCTGCAGCGGCTGGCGGATGTCCTGGTTAGCGGTACGCACGTGCAGCGTGCCACGGCGCTCCTTGGCATCGAAGTACCAGCCTTCAGCCGCACCGTTGAACGCCGCCGCATCGGCCAGCGCCGGCAACGCGCGGCCACCGGCCTGCACCGCACGCGGCGCCTGGCGGCTGAGCACGCGCAGGCCATAACGGCGCTGCGCCAGCTGGCCGTTGTACTGCCCCTGCACCGGATCGATCTGCACCTGCACCGGGCCACTGCCCTGCAACGGCGCCTGCACTCGGATCTGCTGCGTGCTCGACTCACCCTGCTGGTAGCGGCGCGTGTTGCCATCGTCTTCGTACAGCGTGTACTGCGACTCGCCCTGCGGGTACAGGTCGAACGTCACTTCATCCAGCGGCTTCTCGCCGTCGAACAGCATCGACGGGTACATCGGCAGGATCGCACCGGCACGCACGAATACCGGCAGCGTGGCCAGGTCCACCTGGCGGTCGAGCTGGCGGCCGTCGGCGCCGGCCTGCACGCGGCGGCCATCCCAGTAGTCGATCCAGCCTCCGGCCGGCAGGTGGATGTCGCGCCGCCAGCCACGGCTGGCGGCCTGGCTGCGGTACACCGGCGCCACCAGCAGGTCGCGGCCGAGCAGGAACTGGTACTTGTAGCTCTCATCCTGCGCATGCGGGTCGCGCGGGTTGTCCCACATCAGGCCACGCACCGGCGGCGCACCGGTCTGCGCGGCGTCGTGCACCAGCCCGTACATGTACGGGGTCAGGCGCATCTTCAACTTCAGGTAATCGCGGTTGATGCTGCGGTAGGGTTCGTCGTACCACCACGGATGCTTGCGTGCGTTCGACGACCAGCCACTCATGCCCATCAGTACCGGGGTGAACGCCTTCCACTGCAGGTCGCGGGTGAAGGTCTCGGCGCTGCCGCCGAAGATCGCATCCACATCGCCGCTGGCGTAGGCCATGCCGGACAGGCCGGAGCCGACCAGGGTCGGCACGTGCCAGCGGATGTAGTCCCAGCTGCTGCTCTGGTCGCCGGTCCAGGCCACGGCGTAGCGCTGGATGCCGGCCCAGCCCATCACTGTCCACAGGAACGGGCGCGAATCGGAATTGTCGAGGATGCCGTTGAACGCCTGACGGTTGGCGTCCATCGCGAACTGGTAGCCCTTGCCGGTCCAGGCCACGTCCAGCTTCTGCACGCGGCTGCCGGCCTTGCCCACTTCCCAGGCGATCTTGTCGACGCCGTTCTCGGTCCACAGACCGGTGCGGAAGCCGTACTTGGCCAAGCCCTGCACGGTTTCCGGCAGCTTCTTGTAACCGCAGCCGTAGCCATCGTTGGGCAGGATCCAGCCACCGGGCATGTCGTGGGCGCGGTACTGCTTGGCCACCGAGTCGATCACATCCGGCGTGGTGCCGGTCGGGCCGTCACTCCAGCCTTCGGGCACGGTGCCGGGCTTCTTGGCATTGTCACCGTCGTTGTAGCAATCGGCATCGCCGTAGGACAGCGCCCAGCGCGCGACCATGTTCGGGCGGCCGGTCAGCTGGGTGTAGCGCTCGATCAGTTTAGGCAGGTCGGCGCCGACGAAGTAATAGGCATCGAAGCGGTCTTCGCGGTGCATCAGCGTGGCCTGGTCGGCCTCGCGCAGATCGTAGCTGCCATCGCTCCAGGTGTTGCGCAGCATGCCCCAGCCACGGCTGCTAAGCAGCATCGGTGCAGGGCTGGGGCGGTCGCCCTCTTCCCAGCCGCCGGAGTAGGACACGTCCAGCTCGCGGCCCTTGAACTGGTAACGGCCGTTCTGCTGGCCGCCACCGAAGTAGCCCTCATCAGCCTGCGAGGACAGCACCTGCACGCTCTGCGTGGCATCCAGGTCCAGCGGCTGCAGTTCCTGCCACAGCGCGGTGGGCTGGCCGTTGTCCAGGCGTTCCAGGCGCATGCGCAGCGGCTGCCGCTGTACATGCAGGACCAGTGCATCGGTGCGCACGCGGATTTCCTGTGCGTCTTCTTCCAGCTGCGCCTTCACGTTCGCCTTGGGCTGCGGCAGCACGATCGGTGCGGCCTTGTCGCCGGCACCGGTCAGCGTGCCGTTGCGGCCGGCCTGCACGCGGATGATGTCGGTGGCCGGCAGTTCGATGCGGATGCGCGCGCCCTTGTCGGTCTGCAGGTCCCAGCCCTGCACGCCGTCGCCGCTGGCGCTGGCGGCAACCGAACGCAGGTTGCCGACCGGCTCGGCCTGGGCCGGCATGGACGCCAGCATCAATGCCGGCAACAGGGCCAGCATCAGCGGCGAGCGACGAACGCAGTTTTCCACGCGGACTCCCAACCCGTTCACCGGGCGTTTCGAAAGCGATTGGGCCGACTCTAGGGCAGCGATTCGAAAGATGTCAACAAATTGAAAGGAAAAAGGAAGATATATTCCATTGAAACGAAAGTTGCTGCGCCGCAATACTTTGTGTAATCGCTTGCAGACGCCTGTTAAGCATTGTGCTATACGGCATCCGGCGGATTCTTGCGTTTTCCGACGTGCTCTGGGCGGAGCGAAGTCGGCGTCACATTTTCTTTCTTTTTACTTTCGCTATTTGACATTTCGAAAGAAAACGCAGATGGTGCGCTGGCCCAACTGGAACCTCCGAATGGACGTCACCCTGCTTTCCGATGTGTCCGCCTGGCAGCGCCTTGGCGGAGCCGATACCGCTACCGAAATCGCCCAGCAGCCTGCGCTGTGGGAAGCCCTTGCACAGGACCTGTCGCGTGCCCGCGACCGCCTGCAGGCCTTCCTCGGCGACAGCCTCAACGATCCCAACCAGCGCGTGCTGTTCACCGGCGCCGGCAGCTCCGGCTTCATCGCCGAAATGGTGGCCGACGCGATCAACGCGCAGTGGCCAGCCGATGTGCGCGTGGTGCACACCACCAGCCTGCTGACCCACCCGGCGCTGTACCTGCAGCGCGACCGCCCGACCCTGCTGGTCTCGTTCGGCCGCAGCGGTTCCAGCCCGGAAAGCGTGGCGGCGGTTGACCGCGTGCGCAGCGACGTGGATGACGCGCGCTTCCTCGACATCACCTGCAACGCCGATGGCGAACTGGCCCGCCGTGGGGCCGGCCGTGCCGATACCTGCACCCTGCTGATGCCGTCGGCCAGCTGCGACCGCGCCTTCGCCATGACCAGCAGCCTGACCTGCATGCTGTTGGCCGCGCTGACCGTGTTCGATCGTTCGCCGTGGGATGCGCGCGTGGCGCGCCTGAAGCAGATCGCCGCGCTGGCCCGCGAAGGCCAGGCGCAGTGGGACGCACCGGTGGCGGCGCTGGCGCAGCGCCCGTTCAACCGCATCATCTACCTCGGCAGCGGCCCGCTGGAAGCGCTGGCACGCGAGTGCGCGCTGAAGGTGCTGGAACTGACCGCCGGCCGCGTGCTGGCGCTGGCCAACACCCCGCTGGGCTTCCGTCATGGGCCGAAGTCGACGCTGGATGGCAACACCCTGGTGGTGGTGCTGCGCAGCGTGCAGCCGCTGGCGCGCCGCTACGAACAGGACCTGCTGGAAGAACTGCGCCGCGACGGCGTGGCCGGCCAGGTGCTGGCGATCGGCCCGCATTCGGACATCGGCGCCGATGACGAATACACCCTCACCGTGCCGGCACTGGACGACCCGTGGCTGGCGCCGGTGTGGCTGGGCTTCGCGCAGCTGTTCGCGCTGCAGCGCTCGGCCGCGCTTGGCCTGACCCCGGACAACCCGTTCCCGGATGGCACCGTCAACCGCGTCGTCAAGGGCGTCACCATCCACCATGGCTGAGCTGATCGCCCACGCCTGCTACGGCATCGACATCGGCGGCACCAAGATCGAGCTGGTGGCGTGCGATGCGGCGATGCAGGTCACCTGGCGCCGCCGCGTGGCCACCCCACAGGGTGACTACGACGGCTTCCTGCAGGCGGTGGTGGCGCTGGTGGCCGAGGCGGACGCCGCCCTCGGCCGCAGCGATGCGGCCATCGGCATCGCCCTGCCCGGCGTGCGTGACCGCCGCAGCGGCCGCCAGCTCAGCGCGAACGTGCCTGCACTGACCGGCCAATGCGTGGCGCAGGATCTGCAGGCACGCCTGCAGCGCCCGCTACACTTCGGCAACGATCTGCAGTGCTTTGCCCTGTCTGAAGCGCACGGCGGCGCGGCTGACGGCTACCCCAGCATGTTCGGCGCCATCCTCGGCACTGGTGCCGGCGGCGGCTTCTGCCTGCACGGCCGGCTGCTGTCCGGCTTCAACGGCCTGGCCGGCGAATGGGGCCACTGGAGCGTGCCCGGCCACCTGCTGCAGCGCCACGGCCTGCCGCTGCTGGACTGCGGCTGCGGCCTGCAGGGCTGCGTGGAGCGCTATGTGTCCGGCAGCGGTGTGGCGATGATCGAGCGCCACCTCGGTGGCAGCGCCGCCGACGCCAGCGCCGTGATCGCCCTGGCCGAAGCCGGCGATGCACGTGCGCGCAAGGCGCTGGACATCCACCGCGATCTGCTTGGCCACAGCCTGGCCGCGCTGGTGCTGGCGCTGGACCCGCACGTGATCGTGCTCGGCGGTGGTCTCTCGCAGTACGCGCCGCTGTACCAGCAGCTGCCGTCGGCCATCGCTGCCCATCTGTTCAACGGCGTGCAGGTACCGCCGATCGTGCCGCCGCGCTTCGGCGATGCCGGTGGCGCACGTGGTGCCGCCCTGCTCGCCTGCCAACCCTCGTTTTCCTGATGTCCGGAGCCTGACCATGTCCCCGTTGCAGACCCTGCTTGCCTCCCACCGCGCCGGTGCCAACGTCGGCCTGTACAGCGTCTGCTGCAGCAACGAGCAGGTGCTGCGCGCGGCCATGCACGTGGCGCTGGCACACGGCACCGTGCTGCTGGTCGAGGCCACCTCCAACCAGGTCGACCAGTTCGGCGGCTATACCGGCATGACTCCGCCGCAGTACCGCGACTACGTCGCTACCCTGGCCGATGAGGAAGGCTTCCCGCGCGAGCGGCTGATCCTCGGCGGTGACCATCTTGGCCCGAATGCCTGGCAGAAGCGCCCGGCTGCCGAAGCGATGACCCACGCGCGCGTGCTGATCGAAGCCTACGTCGCCGCCGGTTTCCACAAGATCCATCTCGACTGCAGCATGTCCTGCGCCGATGACCCGGTGCCGCTGCCCGATGCCATCGTTGCCGCACGCTCGGCCGAGCTGGCCGAGATCGCCGAACGCACCGCCGCCGAACACGGCCTGCCGCCGCCGGTCTACGTGATCGGTACCGAGGTGCCGATTCCCGGTGGAGAAGCCTCGCTTGCCGAGGGCCTGCAGGTGACCACGCCGGCCGCCGCCGCGCAGACCCTGGCCATCCACCAGCAGGCGTTCGACACGCCGCAGCTGCGTGATGCGTGGCAGCGCGTGATCGCGATGGTGGTGCAGCCGGGCGTCGACTTCGACCACAGCAGCGTGCACGAGTACGACCCGGCCGCTGCCAGCACGCTGGCCGACTTCCTGGAACAGCAGCCACGCATCGTCTTCGAGGCGCACTCCACCGACTACCAGCGCGAAAGCGGCCTGCACGCGCTGGTGCGCGACCACTTCGCCATCCTCAAGGTCGGCCCGGCGGCGACCTTCGCCTACCGCGAAGCGCTGTTCGCGCTGGCCGCGATCGAGGCAGAACTGCTGCCGGCCGCACAATGCTCGCGCCTGCCGCAGGTGCTGGACGAGGTGATGGTGGCGCAGCCGAAGTACTGGCAGTCCTACTACCAGGGCGATGAGGCAGCGCTGCGCCTGCTGCGCAGTTACTCCTTCAGCGACCGCTGCCGCTACTACTGGGGCGAGCCGGCGCTGGTACAGGCGGTGCAGACCCTGTTCGCCAACCTGGAACAGCACGCGCCGCCGCTGGTGCTGCTCAGCCAGTACATGCCGGAACAGTACCGCGCCGTGCGCGAAGGCACCCTGGCCAACACCCCCACCGCACTGGTGCAGCACCGTATCGGCCTGTGCCTGGGTGAGTACGCCCGTGCCTGCAGCGCCAACCAGGCCGGAACCCGCACTCACCACGCAGGTTCGGCTGCCGCCGTTGCTGCGAACGGCTAATCTCTACCTTTCCCCGCGACACCGAGAATGGCCATGCGCAACACCCGCTCCCGCCGGCAACAGATCCTGCAGCTGCTGATCGAGCACGGCTCGGTGCAGGTGGCCGATCTGGTCGAGCGCTTCGGCGTGTCGGCGGTGACCATCCGTGCCGACCTGACCCATTTCGAATCGCAGGGCCTGGCCAACCGTACCCACGGTGGCGCCACGCTTGTGCGCACGCCGCCGCAGGAACAGGACATCCACGAAAAGGACGCACTGAACCTGCCGCTGAAGGAATCGATCGGCGCGTGTGCCGCGCGCCTGGTACGGCCTGGTGACAACATCATCATCGACTCCGGCTCGACCACGATGACCCTGGCCCGCCACCTGCGCACGCAGCGCGACGTGACGGTGATGACCAACGGGCTGAACATCGCCTGGGAACTGGCCAACGCGGCCGGCATCAACGTGCTGCTGACCGGCGGCCTGCTGCGCCAGCAGTCGCTGTCGCTGCAGGGCAGCCAGGCCGAAGCCAGCCTCAACTCCTACAGCTTCGACACGCTGTTTCTGGGCGTGGATGGCCTGGACCTGCAGTTCGGGTTGACCACCCATGACGAAGCCGAAGCCCGCCTCAACCATCGCATGGTCGAGCGTGCGCGCCGTATCGTGGTGCTGACCGACGCCTCCAAGTTCGGGCGCGTCAGCCTGCACCGCATCGCCCTGCTGGATCAGATCCACACCATCATCACCGATGCCGGCATCGACGACGCGTCCCGCGAGGGACTGCAGCGGCTGGGCATCGAAGTGATCATCGCCGAGCCCACCGCATGAGCGACACCCGTTCCCTGCATGGCCGCATCCTCACCCCGCTGGGTTGGCGGCGTGGCCACGTCCACTTCGATTCGCACGTGCGCCAGCTGCAGGTGGATGACCACAGCGGCGCTGACGATCTGCAGCTGCCGGTGATCCTGCCCGGCTTCATCGACCTGCACGTGCACGGTGCGGCCGGCGTGGACCTGATGCAGGGCGGCGACGTGGCGCGCACCATCGCCCGCACCCATCTGCGCTTCGGCACCACCACCCTGCTGGCGACCACCATGACCGCTGGCCTGGATGAGATCGAGCACGCGCTGCATGGCGTGGCCGCCACCATGGCCGCACCCGACGCCGAGGCCGCCTGTATTGCCGGCGTGCATCTGGAGGGGCCGTTCATCAGCCCGCAGCGGCTGGGTGCGCAGCCCAACCGGACCATCGAGGCAACGCTGGCGCTGGTACAGCAGCTGCACGCGCTGGCGCCGATCCGGGTGATGACGCTGGCGCCGGAGATCGGCGAGCACACCGCGCTGATTCCCGCGCTTTCGGCGATGGGCATCCGCGTGCAGCTCGGCCACAGCGCCGGTACCTACGAAGAAGGTGTTGCTGCGCTGCAGGCCGGTGCCTCCGGCTTCACCCATCTGTTCAACGGCATGACCGGCGTCGATCACTATCGCCCGGGCATCGCCGCGGCGGCACTGGCTCATGCGCAGTACGCCGAAATCATTCCCGACCTGCAGCACATCCATCCCGGCGTGATCCGCCTGGCCGCGCGCGCGATCCCGCGCCTGTACGCGGTGACCGACGCGACTGCCGCCACCGGCATGCCCGACGGCGAGTACGCACTGGGCGAGCAGCGCGTGCACAAGTGCGGCGGCTGCGTGCGTCTGGCTACCGGTTCGCTGGCCGGCAGCGCGCTGACCATGGACCAGGCGCTGCGCAACCTGGTGCGTGTGGGCCTGGAGCTGGCCGATGCCTCGCAGCGTGTTTCCACCTTCCCCGCCGACTACCTGGGCCTGGATGATCGCGGCCGCATCGCGCCCGACGCCCGCGCCGACCTGGTGGTGCTGGACGCCGAACTGCGCCTGCAGCAGGTGGTGGTGGGTGGGCGCGTGGTCGATTTGAACGCAACACCAGCCTGACGCACCGCGCCTTTGTAGAGTCGAGCCATGCTCGACTGCTCTGCCGCGCCATGCGCGGTCAGTCGAGCTCGGCTCGACTCTACAGAAAGCAATCCGCACCGAAACACCTTCTGGGATATGCCGATGACTGCACGCACCGCTCCGCGCTGGCCCGTACGCTACCTGCTCTTCATCGGCGGCCTGGGTGGCCTGCTGTACGGCATCGACATCGGCATCATCGCCGGCGCCCTGCCCTATCTTGAAGCAACTGCCAGCCACGCCTGGCAGCTCAGCAGCCAGCAGCTCGGCTTCGTGGTGGCGGCGGTGCTGCTGGGCAGCGTGCTGTCCTCGCTGTTCGCCGGCATGGTTGCCGACCTGATCGGCCGCCGCGGCGCGATGCTGCTGGCCGGCCTGTTGTTCACTGCCTCGATTCCGATCATGGCACTGGCTTCCGGCTACACGCCGCTGCTGCTGGGGCGCCTCCTGCAGGGCATCAGTGGCGGTTTGATCGGCGTAGTGATTCCACTGTACCTGGCCGAAGTGCTCAGCCCCGAGCGACGTGGGCGCGGCGCGGCGATGTTCCAGCTGCTGCTGACCGTTGGCCTGGTGCTGGCAGCCCTGATCGGCCTGTACCACGCCCACGCCGTGGATGCCGCCGCCGAAGCCGTGCGTTCGCTGCCGGTCGCGCAGCAGGCGCAGGAACTGTTCACGGTGAAGGACCACGCCTGGCGCACCATCTTCTGGACCTGCCTGGCGCCGGGCCTGCTGTTCTGCGCCGGCATCTTCTGGCTGTCCGAATCACCACGCTGGCTGGTGCGGCGCGGTCGCATCGATGAAGCCCGCCGCAGCCTCCAGCGCGTCCTGCCGGCCGCAGATGTCGAGCCCACGCTGGCCCAGATCCAGGCGCCGGAGTCGAGCAGCAGCGACGGCAAGCGCGATCCACTGCTCAGCCGCCGCTACGTGGTGCCGTTCCTGCTCGCCTGCGTGGTGCTGGCCTGCACCCAGGCCACCGGCATCAACTCGGTGCTGGCCTACGCGGTGAACATCCTCAACCAGGCCGGCCTGTCCGGTTCAGTGGCCAACGGCGCCGACGTGGCGATCAAGCTGCTCAATGCGGTGATGACCGTGGTCGCGTTGCTGCTGGTCGACCGCAAGGGCCGCAGGTTCCTGCTGATGCTCGGCAGTGGTGGCATCTGCGTGGCGCTGCTGGCCGCGGCCACGCTGTTCTTCCAGGCCGAGCGTGGCCGCGCCGACGTGCAACCGCAGCTGCAGGCGGCGGTCAGCAGTGATGGCCTGCAACTGGTGCTGGATGATGCGCAGTGGCAGCGCCTGGGCGCGGGGATCGACCGCGAAGGGCGGCCGATGCAGCTGACCGTCTCCTATGCCTACGGTGATTTCACCAACGTGCGCGCCCTGCGCAGCGACAACCTGATTGATCGCGAACTGCGCATCGAACGCGCCGGCACCGTGCAGCCCGACAGCGTGATTGGTGCGTTCTTCCGCAAGCTGCATCTGAACCCGTTCGCCGACCCGGCCAGTGCCGCGCAGGCGCCGCTGCGCATCGAACAGGCGCGCATCGGCCCGGTGCCGCCACCGGCACACGGCTGGGCCGTGGCCGCCTGCATCCTGGTGTTCGTCGCGTTCTTCGCGGTCGGCCCCGGCGTGTGCGTGTGGCTGGCACTGTCGGAGCTGATGCCGAACCGCATCCGTTCCAATGGCATGAGCATCGCGCTGCTGATCAACCAGTTCGTGTCGACCACCATCGCCGCCATCTTCCTGCCCACGGTGGGCCACTACGGCTACGCCAGCATGTTCGTGTTCTGGGCGGCGTGCACCTTCGTGTTCTTCCTGGTAGCCGCGTTCTGGCTGCCGGAGACCAAGGGCAAGTCACTGGAGGAGATCGAGGCACGGTTCGCCCGGTAGCGGTCGACCTTGGTCGACCTCCGCGCGTAGCGCGGTGGTGTTGGCGCGCCCGTTACTGACCGGTGATGTGCTTCGCCAACGCCTGTGCCTCGGCAATGCTCGGCAGCCCGCTCAACATCATCGATTCACCGAACGGGCCTTTCACCGTCGCCACCATCAGCACGCGACCATCCACGCTGATCGCCGCTCGTTGCCCCACCAGCGCCGCCGTGCCATCGTGGATGCGTTGGCGTGCTTCTGGCCGATACCGGATCTGCAGGCCGGGCTCCTGGCCCGCGTCCAGCACATAGCGCACATCGGCGATATCTGCACTGTCGGCAATCGGCGGCTCGCGCAGCGCCAGGGTCTCGCCCTGCCACTGCGCTTGCGTGCCCTTGCCATCCGCATCGACCGCGCTCAGGCGCACGTCCACACCGGGGCGCGGTGCATGGCGCTCGACTGTCTGCACTGCGGGCGTGGCGCCCGGCATGCAGCCGGCCAGGGTCAAGGCCACGCCCACCAACAGCGGAAGCGCCGTTCTCACTTCAGCTTCCGCAGCTTGAATGCCACCAGCACCTGCAGCAGGCCGTACAGCAGGCTGCCGATACCGATCCACAGCGTGGTGACCGCCACGCCGGCATACGGGTTGGCCGCAAACAACAGGCCCAGCACCACGGCCAGCACGCCGCTGAGGATCAGCAACCATTCGCCCTGGATCTGCTTGCGCACGCGGATCGCGAACACGATGCGATAGATGCCGGCCACCAGCAGCCACGCCGCCAAGAACAGCACCAGCACGCTGGCGGTGGCCAGCGGATTGATCACCGCCAGGATACCGAAGCCCAGCGAGGCGAGGGCGTACAGCGCCAGCCAGCCGCGGGACGCGCCGCTGCCGCCATTGATCAATGCGAACAGGCTGATGACGCCCTCGATGATGGCCATCACGCCCAGCGTCCAGGCCAATGCCACGGCCGCCGACAAGGGCCAGCCGATGGCGATGATGCCGAAGCCGAGAGCGACCAGGCCATACAGCAGGAGGATCCACCAGCTACGGCCGATTGCCGACAACAGGGGAGACAAGGGGGAATTCATGGCCACTCCTTCGATCCGGAACCGGGTTCATCGTAGCCCGTTGTGATGAAGAGGGAGATGACGGTGGTTCTGGACGGGTTCGTCTTGGATCGACGCCCCAATGGACATGAGCGTCAAGCACCGCGACTGTTAGATCAAGGCCTGCTTCGACTCTCATTTGGACTCCGCAACCACCCGGCCGGCGGCAGTATGAGTACCGGTGGCGGTGCTGTCATTTTCTTCGCACTGCCCAGGCCGGCCAAGTTCTGCGATGCAAGTCTGCTCTGCGGGTTGTCCCGGCTGTGTCCTGCACCACCACATTCACCGCATGACCCCGGGGATGGATTGATAAGGCCCTCCGAATCAGCGATATGCACGGCCCACATTCCAATATCAAGACAAGCCGGGACGCCATCCAACCAGTACGCCAAGGGCGCTTCAGGTGAAGCGCCGGCTTATCTGCTACTTGAACTAATCAAACGTAGCCGCCTGCTTCTTCCAGGCCAGCAAACATGTGCATCATGCCGTCCTCAATGCTGGAAGTATCCCTCCTCAGCACAACATCCCTTGCACGATCACAAAAAACGAACGTCAGCCTTGCACCGACCCTATCTCCGTCCGTCTTAAGAATGAAGTATGAACCATCTCCCTTGACGCGCGCATTCATGACATCGAAAAAATCAGATAGATAACGCCTATCAATGGGCACACCAACTCGCTCCGAGAAATCGATAGCCAATGAATTCTTATCTTTCACTCGCGCTCCCTTGACAGCCCTTACCACTTATTTAATTAACTTTAGTTCACCGAACCAAACTCTGCCAACAACCTCCCACAACACTCCACTCCATGGGTCGTCAACAGCGCTCTGGTGGTGCCAGGCTTGGCTGGTAACAGAGCTGAAGGCATCCACGCCTGGCGACAAAGCTCAGATGTTGCCCCCCCACTCCAGCGCTCGCTGCCGCACAAAAACGTGCCGTCAGCCTGGGTCTGCTTGCTGGCGTAGTCGTCGGTGTCCTGCTCGCTGATGATGGACAGGTTGCCGCCGATGCTGGCCACCACCTTGTCGCCACTCAGCTGGGCACCCTGCAGCGTGGTGTCCTTGCCGCTGATCACGGTCAGGTTGCGGTCGGCGTCCACCACGGTTTCGACGTGCGTGGTGCCGTTGCCGCTGCCCTTGCCCTTGGCGGTGCTGGCCGACACGTACCAACCGGTCTGCGCGCCGATGCTGAAGCCGATCTCACCGCTGCCGCTCTTGTTCTTCGACGACTGCGTGTGCTCTTCCGCTTCGCTGCGCAGGGTGATGTTGTCCCGCGCGGCCAGCGCCACGTTGTCACCCTTCACCTGGCTGCCGATGATGCTCAGGTCACCGGCGGTGGCGACGATGCTGACGTCGCCCTGGCTGCGGATGGTACTGCCCACCGCCGACTGGTCGTGGCTGGTCTGGCTGGCACTGGAGCTGGAGGCGCCGATGCCGATAGGACGGACTAGCCCTCAACCGAAAGCACTAGCTCCGCCATTACGCCAAATTTTTCACTTCAGCGTCTGCCACCTTGATTTTCAAGAATTCCTTATCGAGTCAAAGGATCCTGGAAATTTTAGACTAATGGCATGAACAAAAATCACCAAGAATATCTAAACTGTGTAGTTACAGTCTTATCGGAATTAATCACAATATCAAACTCCCTCCAATCCCCTCCCGTATGCTCCTTCATTACATCATGGAGATCACAAACCAAATCAGCACAACCCTTATCACCATAATCATTCAATAATGCAGATACGGAAACGCCACCGATCGTGTAAAAAAATGAGGAATCAATACCAAGAGAACCATCCTCCTCCGGAAGATAGCGAAACCTACACACAGCATCCGTGTAACCATCCTCAGCACTTGCATCCATCGCCCTATATAGAGAATCAATTATCTCGATCTGCCTTTCAATGCAACTCATAGACCACCACCGTACTCATTCTTAAAAGTTCTCGAGGATATCTTACCATCAATATTGTACACAACAGTAACCGTATCTGGCCTCGCATTACCCTGCGATGATCTTCCAAATTTCACAGTTACATCTCCGACACTCCTACCCTCCGTCAGAGCAGAAGTTATTTCATTCTCAAACTTCTTGTATGCGCTCGAATTGAAGTTCGAATTCTGAGGGAAAATATTGTAGCGATCGCAAGTTCCACCATGGCGACAAGCTTGAATGTGGCCTCCAACATCACCTGCAATCCCTTCCTTTCCGACTGCGGTCTGACGCCCATCGCGAGTCCCAGGGATATTGTTAGGGCGGTACGTTATTTCCTCCACAAACCCGCTTCCATTGGTCTTGAAGACCGTTCCATTTGTGAGTTCAACTTTGGAGTTCGGTGGCGGATTATTTAGAATCTCGTACTCCCTCGTCCCCTTTTGCGCGCGCGACGGATCAATCTTCCCCTCTCGCCCCAAATTGGTGTTAGTTACAACGTGATCCGCTCTACTAGGAAGCTCCTTCTGCGCAAGCACCCTTCCGCCCACTCGGCTGATCGCCTGCTCGGCAGCCATCCGCACGAGTGAAACAGCAGCACCCGCCAAGGGATTCTGATCACCTTGATAGGTTGAAGCATTGAACGAATCCAGAACCCTCTTTCCCTGCACTGAGTTGTAGGGCCCCAGGGCAGAGTCCAGACCATCCATACCGGATTTGGCCGACAGGACGGCCACGCCAGCCAGCCCAATCGGTGCCGCACACAACACGACAGTCCCACAACCGGGCGTAGTTGCCACCGCGCCGGCGGTTGCACCTACTGCTCCAGCCGCACCACCGACTGCCTGCACCCCTCCCTTGATTCGCATGAATGACTCATCGAACCGAAGGATCTGGTCATTTACTTGATCGATCGTTGAGTAGCCAAGGAAAGCATTGGCGCCCTTGATAAGCTGCTGCTCTGCCGCGTATCCACGTCCGCGTTTCTCCGAGGCCTCCAGCTGAGCCTTGTTCGGATCGCTATCCGGTACGCCGGCGGAACAATGAACCAGGGCACACATTGCGTCGTTCAAGCGCTGCTGCTCATCAGCAGTCTTGCCCTGCTTCAACGCATCCAGCTTCTTTGCTTCGTCAAGGTGCAGCTGCCGATTGAATCGATCTCCTGTAAGCGCAATGTTGGCGCCGGTGCTTCCACCGGCCAGTCCACCCACCATCGCACTACTGACCTCCATCAAGGACCGGAACTGCTCGGGGCTGATCTCGCTCTGGTTGGCGGTGAGGTAATCCGAGATCGCCTTCTTGGCCTTCTCCGCACCAGCAGCACTCACCGCGCCGTTCAGCGCATCCGCACCACCCAATGCGGCCATCGCCGCACCGGCCATGCCGTGCAGCAGTGCGCGGCCGTTGCCGCCGTCGGCCCAGAACGCCTTGCCTTCTTCGGTCTCCGCCTTCTGGCTCAGGTAGCCGCCCAGGTCGCCGACACCCTTGAACAGCAGCTGCCCACCCAGCTGCATCACCTCGGCACGCTCCTGCATCTTGCGCAGATCAACGGCCGACAGTGCGCTGTCGGTATCAAAGCCGGTCGCGGTCCGATCGAGGCCGGCCAAAGCGCTCTCATTGCCATCGCGCACCACCACGGTGCCGGCGGGGATGTCCGAGCGCGTGGTGCTGCTGTCGTTCTTCTTGGTGCCGCCCAGCAGGCTCAGCCCCGCGCCGGCCACGCTCCCCAGCGGGTTACTGATGCCACCGCCGCTGCTCATCCCGGTGCCGATGCCACCGCCACTGGTCTTGGCGCGGGATTCGTTCTCGATGTCGACAACGGTCAGGCTGCCGGTATCCAGGCGGTTCTTCGAGGCGTCGGCGGTGCTGCCGATCACACCGCCTTCCAGGTGCGTATTGCCGCCTACAGCGATGTTGAAGCCACCACTGCCGGCAACGATGCCGCTCTGTTCCTGCACGCTGCGCAGGTGGCTCTCGACCTTCTGCTGGCCGATGTTGACGCTGCCGCCGCTGCCATACACGAAGGTGCCGCCAGCCTGGGTCTGCTTGCTGGCGTAGTCGTCGGTGTCCTGCTCGCTGATGATGGACAGGTTGCCGCCGATGCTGGCCACCACCTTGTCGCCGCTCAGCTGGGCACCCTGCA
>NZ_JCAFUD010000016.1:0-30237 GCF_059370935.1 Stenotrophomonas sp. YJH_SMC_12-1
CCACCAGGCCGGCAGCACCATGGGCGAGATCGTCGCCTCGGTGCAGCGCGTGACCGACATCATGGCCGAGATCTCCGCCGCCTCGCAGGAACAGTCGGCCGGCATCGAGCAGGTCAACCAGACCGTGGTGCAGATGGACGAGACCACCCAGCAGAACGCCGCGCTGGTGGAAGAAGCCACCGCCGCCGCACGTGCGATGGAAGACCAGGCCGCGCAGCTGGCCGACGCCGTGGCGATCTTCCGCCTCGACAACCAGGTCTCCGCCGCAGTGAAGGCTGTCGCCGAACGCGTCGAACCGGCGCGCATCACCACCGTGGCACGTCCGCAGCCTACCAGCACGCCCGCGCCGGTACGTCGCAGCAGCAACGGCAGCACCTTCGCCGCCAGCGACAGTGACTGGCAGGAATTCTGAGACCCACCCGCGGCGGCTTCGGCCGCCGCCTCTGCCGATGGACACGTCCCCCGTGCAAAGTCCTACCCCCATCGTCACCGGCCCGCGCGAATTCGAGTTCGCCGACCGTGATTTCCGCCGCGTCTGCGACCTGATCTACCAGCGCGTGGGCATCGCCCTCGCACCGGCCAAGCGCGACATGGTCTATGGCCGCCTGTCGCGCCGCCTGCGCACGCTGGGCATGCGCAGCTTCCAGCAGTACCTGGACCATCTTGAGCAGGAAGACGGTGACGAGTGGCAGGCGTTCACCAACGCACTGACCACCAACCTGACCTCGTTCTTCCGCGAGCCGCACCACTTCGACAAGCTGCGCGAAGAACTGCAGCAGCGTTCCAGCCGTTCGCCGCTGCTGCTGTGGTCGTGCGCGGCGTCCACCGGTGAGGAACCCTATTCGATGGCGATCACCGCCTGCGAGGCCTTCGGTACGCTGAAGCCGCCGGTGCGCATCATCGCTACCGACGTCGATACCCAGGTACTGGCCACCGCCGGCCGCGGCGTCTACAACATCGACCGTGTCGCCAATCTCGACCCGGACCTGCGCCGCCGCTACTTCCAGCGTGGCAGCGGTCCCAACGAGGGGCAGTGCCGCGTGCTGCCGGCGCTGCGCGAGCTGATCGAGTTCCGTCCACTGAACCTGCTCGCCCCGCGCTACGACGTCGGCGGCCCGTTCGACGCGCTGTTCTGCCGCAATGTGATGATCTACTTCGACAAGCCGACCCAGCGCGCCATCCTCGGCCGCCTGGTGCAACACCTGGCCGACGATGGCCTGCTCTACACCGGACACTCGGAGAACTACCTGCACGCCGCCGACCTGATCCAGCCCTGCGGGCGCACCCTGTACCGCCGCGCGGCAAAGGCCGGCGCATGAACGCCTCACTGCGTACCGACGACGTGATGCGCTACCAGGATGCACGCTTCCAGACCCTTGCCGCCAAGCTGCTGCCCACCCAGTACCTGGTGGTCGATGACACCACCGCGCTGACCACCACCCTGGGTTCGTGCGTGGCCGCCTGCCTGCGCGACCCGGTGCTGAAGATCGGCGGCATGAACCACTTTCTGCTGCCCGAGGGCAACGCCGGCGACGGCGCGCCCGCGCGTTACGGCAGCTATGCGATGGAACTGCTGATCAACGACATGCTCAAGCGCGGCGCGCACCGCAAGCGCATCGAGGCCAAGGTGTTCGGCGGCGCCAACGTACTGAAGGGCTTCACCAGCAATCCGGTCGGTACCCGTAACGCCGAGTTCGTGCGCCAGTACCTGCAGGCCGAGCATATTCCGATCATCGCCGAGGACCTGTGCGGCATCCATCCGCGCAAGATCTGGTTCTTCGCCGACACCGGCCGCGTGGTGGTGCAGCGCCTGCCGCATGCCCACGAAGCCGAAGTGGCTGCCACCGAATCGGCAGTGCGTGCGCGCCTGTCCAAGGCCCCGGTCACCGGTGGCGTGGAGTTGTTCGAATGACCCTGACCGGCAACGCCCCCTGCCGGGTCCTGATCGTCGACGACTCCGCCGTCGTGCGCCAGATGCTCACGGAAATCCTGTCCAGCGATCCGGCCATCGACGTGGTCGGCACCGCTGCCGACCCGCTGCTGGCACGCGAGAAGATCAAGCGCCTGGCCCCGGACGTGATCACGCTGGACGTGGAAATGCCACGCATGGACGGCCTCGCCTTCCTGGAAAACCTGATGCGGCTGCATCCACTGCCTGTGGTGATGATTTCCTCGTTGACCGAGCGCGGCGCCGATACCACGCTGCAGGCACTGGCACTGGGTGCCGTGGACTTCGTCTCCAAGCCCAAGCTGGACGTCGCACGCGGCCTGCAGGGCTACGCCGACGAGATCATCGCCAAGGTGAAGATGGCGGCGCGCTCGCGGGTGCGCCCGCTGGTGCGTGCTGCCGCTCCGAAACTCCTGCTGGAAGCAGCTCCTGCAATGCGCCCGGCTGCACCGCAGTTCCGCACCACCGACCGCCTGATCGCGATTGGTTCTTCGGCCGGCGGCACCGAGGCGCTGCGCGTGGTGCTGGAAGGCATGCCGGCCGATGCGCCTGCCGTGGTGATGACCCAGCACCTGCCTGCCAGCTTCAGCAGCGCCTTCGCCGAGCGCCTGGACCGGCACTCCGCGATGGCCGTGCGTGAGGCCAGCGACGGCGAGGCAGTGCTGCCTGGCCATGCCTACCTGCCACCGGGTGGCAAGCACCTGCGGATCATCCGCGACGGTGCGCGCTGGCGCTGCCGCGTCGACGATGGCCCTGCGGTGAACCGTCACAAGCCCGCGGTGGACGTGCTGTTCCGTTCGGTCGCGCAGAGCGCGGGCGGCAACGCCATCGGCGCCATCCTCACCGGCATGGGCGACGATGGCGCGCGCGGCCTGCTGGAAATGCGCCAGGCCGGCGCGCCGACGCTGGTCCAGGATGAAGCCACCAGCGTAGTCTGGGGCATGCCCGGCGCTGCCTTCAAACTGGGAGCGGCCGAAGAACAGGTGCCATTGGAACGGATCGCCGAACGACTCTTGGCGCTCGCCCGCGGCTGATCGTCCGCGGCATCGCACCGCCTGATTCCCCCTTTCAGATGCCGGCCCCGGAAGGGCCGGCACGGCTGTCGTGTTTTCCAAGGAGTTTGACCGTGGCCCTGCGTCTCTTCCCTTACCAACCGTCACTGCTGGCGGCCGCTCTGCTGGCTCCGCTGGCAGCCACCGCTGCCGGCGTGCCAGCACCGCCGCAGGCCACCCCGGGCCTTCCCCCCGCCCCCGTCGCGAAGGGCACCGCCTGGACCGATCGCGTCCACATCCAGAGTGGTCCGGATACCGCATCGAAGCGCCTCCACGCACCCGACGTGGCGTTGCGCATCGTCACCCCCGATGACAGCGAGTCGCTCACGCCAAAGGGCCTCGCACTGCTTTTCAGCGGCAATGAGCCGGACTACTTCCGGCGCAACACCCTGCCCGGCAGCATCGTCGAGAGCCAGGCGAGCCCCGCCATCACGCTGATGCCCAACGTAGCCAGGGCGCTGGTGGGTGGCTACTTCAGCTATGCGCCCGACGCGCTGCCCAACCAGAGCAGCACCCTGCGTTTCAGTGCAGACACCTGGGCGCTGGTGCACCAGGGCAACACACGGAAGGATCCCCTTTACCGCCTCAACCACGTCAGCACCATCGAGCAACGCCGTGCCGATGGCACCCTGGCTGAAATCATCAGATGCAGTGACAGCGACGACCGGGCGACCCTGGGCGAGTGGCAGGCCAATGACTACGCCAGGCTCAAGATTGCCGCCCAGGTGATCACGATGAAGTGCACCGAGCAGCTCATCAAGCGAATACCGGCGATGTACCCTCGCCCGCTTGCTGCTGAAGATCTCACGGCCTACGCAGGCGGTGCCGTGCCGCCGGCACGGGTGCGCATCTATGCCAGCCTGGGGCGGACCACCACCCTGTACACCGACGCCGCCTGCCGCGAGGATTACCGTGACAGGATCGACGTCAAGTACAACAACGCCGGTGACAAGGGCGTGCTCGGCATCCCCGCCACGGAAACCCTGCGCAGCAAGGAGAACGAGCGGTTCTCCATGCTCAGCTACCAGGAGTACGAAGTCGCCGGCGGCAAGCCGCTGATCGTCGAAGCGCGCTTCGACGCATCAAGCCGCATGTACTGCGACGGGCAGTTGTCGGGTCAGTTCGTGGCCAGGCCCGGGCAGGACTACGAAGTGGAAATGGAAGTGGCCGACAAGATGTGCCGCCTGCATCTGCGCCAGGTACACGCCGATGGCAGCACGACGCCACAGGTTGCGCGCAAGACCCCCAGCATCTGTGAGGGCACGCGTGCGCCGGTGCGCGTTGACCCGCGGCAGGACATGCAGGTCCTGCTGTTCAGCCCAGGCCAGCTGCAGATCCAGGATGCCCGCCAGGGCAGCGCACCGGAACGGTTGACCGACGACGCGGGCAGCACCGAGGCACTGCGGAAGATGCTGCAGCAGGCCAGCAGCAATCCCGGCACACGCCTGTGCGTGGTGGTACCGGCTACCGATTACAGCAGCGCCCTTCACGATGCCGTGCGCGAACGCGTACTGGACGCACCACAGGTATTGCCCAGCCTGTGGGAAGAGGCGGCCACGGTGAACAGGCGCCGCAGCGCCGCCGCCGATGCTCCGATCGACATCGCCGCTGCGATCGCCCATTGCAATGCGTTCCCGATCAGGGAGTTCGCGCCGCGCTGAGCAATCGCTCCCCTGCCTTCGGCCTTCGCCGGGCATCAACCACCAGAGCGCGCACAGCGCCTCATTTTCGTTTCCCCAAGGAGTACTACCGTGGCATTACGCCCAACCTGCCTCACCGCCGCGATCGCGGCCACCCTGCTGCTGGCGCCGTCGGCCTACGCCAACGACGAAGCACCCACACCCACGCCTGCCGTGGATTCCGCGGTCACCAGCGGATCAACGCTCGATCCAGCAACGGATGCGGCGACCGCGCCAGACGCGGCGCACGCCCCCACCGCGGCCGATCCGGCCATCGGGAATGTCACAGCCGCCGTGGCAGCTCCTCTCGACTACAGCAGCCTGCAGCACGTCAAGGTCACTTCCGGACTGGGTGCAGGCCCCAACGGCAATCGCGTGGGCGATCACGTGCTGCGCCTGGTGATGCGTGCCGACACCGCTGCCGTCACCGCGGCCAAGGTCGGCCTGTCTGCTCTGGCGTTCGTCACTGGCGTGGGTGACATCGGCACCAGCAACAGCTTCAGCAAGAACAACGTCCGTGGCGAGGACATCCACTCTGTGCCCAGCCCGGCCTTCGGCGCATTGCCCGGCATGATCCGCGAGCAGCTGGCACTCTATTTCGCGGCCCACCCCGGCGCCATTCCCAGCGACGAGCGCACCGTGGAAGCCAGTGCCGGCCAGTGGTCGCTGGTGTACCAGAAGCTCAGCGATGCAGAGACCCCCTACGAGCTGCGCCACGATGTAACCATCGGCTTCCCGGTGGTGCGCAAGCTGTTCCGCAGCGCCAGTGGCGGCCAGGGCGTGCACTGCCGGGACGAAGCACGGGTTGCCCCGCTGCAGGAATGGCAGGCAGACGACTATGCGAAGGCCAAGGCGGCGTCGCGTGAGTTCGCCGAGGCCTGCATCGCGCGTTTCGTGGCTGAGCTGCCCCGCCTGTTCCCCGACCATGGCGTTCTGCCGCAGCCCGCGGTGGAAGCCGAGCTTCCGGCGGAAACGCCGACCGTGACCGAGGAAGCGGCGGCCGTTACCCAGGCCTGAACCTGGGTACGCCCACAAACGAAGAACCCCCGGTTCTCACCGGGGGTTCTTCGTTTCAACGGCGTGCCGGCCAGCGGCCGGCACTACCGCGTCAGGCAGCGACCGTGTTGGCCACGTCCTGGTATTCCTCGATCTGGTCGAAGTTCATGTAGCGGTAGATCTCCGCACCATTGGCGTTGATCACGCCGATGTCCGCCATGTACTCCTCCTTGGTCGGGATGCGGCCCAGACGCGAGCAGATCGCGGCCAGTTCGGCCGAACCCAGGTACACGTTGGTGTTGCGGCCCAGGCGGTTCGGGAAGTTGCGGGTCGAGGTCGACATCGCGGTGGAGCCTTCGCGGATCTGCGCCTGGTTGCCCATGCACAGCGAGCAGCCCGGCATTTCCATGCGGGCACCGGTGGCGCCGAAGGTGCCGTACACGCCTTCCTTGGTCAGCTCCGAAGCATCCATCTTGGTCGGCGGGGCCACCCACAGGCGGGTCGGCAGGTCACGCTTGCCTTCCAGCAGCTTGGCAGCGGCACGGAAGTGACCGATGTTGGTCATGCACGAACCGATGAACACTTCGTCGATCTTGGCGCCAGCGACTTCGGACAGGGTCTTCACGTCGTCCGGATCGTTCGGGCAGGCCACGATCGGCTCGTGGATGTCGGCCAGGTCGATCTCGATGACGGCGGCGTACTCGGCGTCGGCATCCGGCTCCAGCAGCTGCGGGTTGGCCAGCCACGCCTCCATCTTCTCGATGCGACGCTGCAGCGAACGCGGATCCTGGTAGCCCTCGGCAATCATCCACTTCAGCAGCGTGATGTTGCTGGTCAGGTACTCGATGATCGGTTCCTTGTTCAGGCGCACCGAGCAACCGGCCGCCGAACGCTCGGCCGAGGCGTCGGACAGTTCGAACGCCTGTTCGACCTTCAGCTCCGGCAGGCCTTCGATTTCCAGGATGCGGCCGGAGAAGATGTTCTTCTTGCCCGCCTTGGCCACGGTCAGCAGGCCCGACTTGATCGCGTACAGCGGAATCGCGTTGACCAGGTCACGCAGGGTCACGCCCGGCTGCATCTTGCCCTTGAAGCGCACCAGCACCGACTCCGGCATGTCCAGCGGCATCACGCCGGTGGCCGCAGCGAAGGCGACCAGGCCCGAACCGGCCGGGAACGAAATGCCCACCGGGAAGCGGGTGTGCGAGTCACCACCGGTACCCACGGTGTCCGGCAGCAGCATGCGGTTGAGCCAGCTGTGGATCACGCCGTCGCCCGGGCGCAGCGAAACGCCGCCACGGGTGGAGATGAACTCCGGCAGGGTGTGGTGGGTCTTCACGTCCACCGGCTTCGGGTAGGCGGCGGTGTGGCAGAACGACTGCATCACCAGATCGGCCGAGAAGCCCAGGCAGGCCAGGTCCTTCAGCTCGTCACGGGTCATCGGGCCGGTGGTGTCCTGCGAGCCGACCGAGGTCATCTTCGGTTCGCAGTAGGTGCCCGGGCGCATGCCCTGGCCTTCCGGCAGGCCACAAGCGCGGCCGACCATCTTCTGTGCCAGCGAGAAGCCCTTGCCGGTGTCGGCCGGCTGCACCGGCAGGCGGAACAGGTTGGTCGGGGCCAGGCCCAGCGCTTCGCGCGCCTTGCCGGTCAGGCCACGGCCGATGATCAGCGGAATGCGGCCACCGGCACGCACTTCGTCGAACAGCACTTCGGACTTGACCTGGAACTCGGCGATCACTTCACCGTTCTTCAGCGCCTTGCCTTCGTACGGACGCAGCTCGACCACATCGCCGTGCTCCATCTTCGACACGTCCAGCTCGATCGGCAGTGCGCCGGCATCTTCCATGGTGTTGTAGAAGATCGGGGCGATCTTCGAACCCAGGCAGACGCCACCGGCGCGCTTGTTCGGGATGAACGGAATGTCATCACCGGTCCACCACAGCACGCTGTTGGTAGCCGATTTGCGCGAGGAGCCGGTACCGACCACGTCGCCGACATAGGCAACCAGGTGGCCCTTGTCCTTCAGGTCGAGGATCTGCTGGATCGGGCCGCGCTTGCCGTCTTCTTCCGGGGTGAACGGCGCGTCGTCGCGCTTGTTCTTCAGCATCGCCAGGGCGTGCATCGGGATGTCCGGGCGGGTGGTCGCATCCGGTGCCGGCGACAGGTCGTCGGTGTTGGTCTCGCCAGGCACCTTGAACACGGTGACGGTCAGGCTCTGCGGCACTTCCGGGTTGCTGGTGAACCACTCGGCATCGGCCCAGCTCTGCAGCACGGCCTGGGCGTTGGCGTTGCCGGCCTTGGCCTTTTCCTGCACGTCGTGGAACGCGTCGAACACCAGCAGGGTCTTCTTCAGGCCATTGGCGGCAATGGTGCCGACGCTGGTGTCGTCAAGCAGCTGCACCAGCGGCGCAACGTTGTAACCGCCGAGCATGGTGCCCAGCAGTTCGGTGGCGCGCTCGCGGCTGATCAGCGGGTTCTGCTCGCTGCCCAGCGCGATCGCGGCCAGGTACGAGGCCTTGACCTTGGCTGCGTCATCGACGCCGGCCGGCACGCGGTGGGTCAGCAGGTCGAGCAGGAACTCGGCCTCGCCCTGCGGCGGGTTCTTCAGCAGTTCGATGACATCGGCCGTCTGCTGCGCGCTCAGCGGCAGCGGCGGGATGCCAAGCGCAGCGCGCTCGGCGACGTGGTGGCGGTAGGCTTCCAACATGACAACTCCCGGGTAATGCGTAGGTTGAAATAACAAAGTGGGCTCAGGCTTGCGGCACGATCAGCTTCAGGCCCTTGAAGTAGTCGCGGTAAAACGTGTCGTTCCAGGTGATCAGGCCGTCGCACTGCAGCAGTGCGTGGGCGCCGACCATGAATTCGTCCAGGCTGCGGCGGCTGCCGCCGCGCTGGCGATGACGGCGGTGCATCTCGCCGGCGCGCAGTGCCGACTTGGCTTCCATCGGGTTGAAATGCACGCCCATCTCTTCCAGCGCTTCGAGCACTTCGGCACCGCCGCGCAGCGATGCGCAGACTTCGGCCAACGTTGCGCCACAGACCACCACGCGGCCGCCGACCAGGCTCTGCCGCAGGATGGCTTCCACCGCATCGGCCTGCGGACCATTGCTGAGCAGCTCGACCAGAACTGGTGAATCGACGGCGATCATCACCGCTTACTCCTCGTCACGCACCGCGCGCACCGCCGCGTCGGACGATTCGAAGCCGTCCAGCGCGAACTTGCCGCGCGCCCGTGAAATGGCATCGTCAACACTCTTGCGCAGGATGATGCGGCTGCCGTCCAGCTCGACCTTCAGCAGCGTGCCCTTGGTCAGGCCGAGGGCATCACGCACCGCCTTGGGCAGGGTGATCTGTCCGCGTTCAGCAACGGTGGCTTCCATGGGGGTACGCCTCAAAAAGTATGCATGAATTATACATACTCGCAGTGTATGGAACAAACCCGGCCAATCCGTGACCGCGATCCTGCGCTGGTCGCATCCGGGGGTTAGACTGGCTCCGCAGCGACCTGCTGCGGCCCCGGGCTGGACGCACCGCGTGCCGCCCGCACCTACCCGCCATAAAAGGATGTTCCATGCGCGCCTTGACCCTTGCCCTGATGCTGGCTGCCCCGCTGGCCCTTTCGACGACGGCAGCCCACGCCAATCCGTTCGGCGCCTACACCACCGGCGTCGAGATCACCCAACAGCAGATGGACACCCTGGAAGTCGGCAAGACCAGCCAGGACCAGGTCCGTGAGAAGTTCGGCGCACCCGGCCGCCGCGAACAGCTGGGCGACACCCAGGTCTGGTACTACGACTACGTGAAGATCAAGACCTTCGGCAAGAACATCCAGGAAGCGACGGTCCTGGAATTCAACAAGCAGGGTGTGCTGACGGCCAAGTCCAAGAGCAACGCTGTTGGCAAGACCGGCAATCCGCTGCTGGATGCCGCCAACGGCAAGTAAGTCCTGCTCGACACGCACTTCCGGACGGGACGCCCATGGGCGTCCCGTCTGCGTTCGGGCCAGCGGGCGACGACCGCACGCGCTGACACGAAGGCTACACACACCGCTGTAACCTTGCGTTCCAAGCCAGCCGGGTCATTGCCGGGCGCTGGATCGCCGATACTGGGCAGGATCCGGGGCCGGAATGCCACCGGCGACCGCAAGCAGGCCCTTGCACGCACGGGCCAGAGCAAGCCATCCGCAAGAAGGAGTTACCCCGCATGAGCGATTCGTTCTCCACCCGCAGCCAGCTGAACGTCGGCGGCAAGACCTACGACTACTTCAGCCTGCCCACGCTGGGCCAGCGCTTCGATATCTCCCACCTGCCCTACTCGATGAAGATCCTGCTGGAGAACCTGCTCCGGCACGAGGACGGCGGCATCACCGTCGGCACGGACCACATCGAAGCCGTGGCCCGCTGGAATCCGGCGGCAGAACCGGACACCGAGATCGCCTTCATGCCGGCGCGCGTGGTCCTGCAGGACTTCACCGGCGTGCCCTGCGTGGTCGACCTGGCCGCGATGCGCGATGCGGTGGTCAAGCTCGGCGGCTCGCCGGAGCAGATCAACCCGCAGATTCCCTCCGAACTGGTCATCGACCACTCGGTGCAGGTCGATGTGTTCGGCAAGCCGGACGCACTGGACCTCAACGGCAAGATCGAATTCCAGCGCAACCAGGAACGCTACGGCTTCCTGCGCTGGGGCCAGAAGGCCTTCGACAACTTCAAGGTGGTGCCGCCGAACACCGGCATCGTCCACCAGGTGAACCTGGAAAACCTGGCCCGCGTGGTGATGACCGCGGACAAGGATGGCAAGGCCGTGGCCTACCCCGATACCGTGTTCGGCACCGATAGCCACACCACCATGATCAACGGCATCGGCGTGCTGGGCTGGGGCGTGGGCGGCATCGAAGCGGAGGCCGCCATGCTCGGCCAGCCATCGTCGATGCTGATCCCGCAGGTGGTCGGCTTCAAGCTGACCGGCAAGCTGCCCGAGGGTGCCACCGCCACCGACCTGGTGCTGAGCGTCACCCAGATGCTGCGCAAGCTGGGCGTGGTCGGCAAGTTCGTCGAGTTCTACGGTGACGGCCTGCAGCACCTGCCGCTGGCCGACCGCGCCACCATCGGCAACATGGCCCCGGAATACGGCGCCACCTGTGGCATCTTCCCGATCGACGCCGAGTCGCTGAACTACCTGCGCCTGTCCGGCCGCAGCGAAGAGCAGATCAACCTGGTCGAGGCCTACGCCAAGGCGCAGGGCCTGTGGCACGAGCCGGGCAGCCCGCACGCCCAGTACAGCACCACGCTGGAACTGGACATGGGCACGGTGAAGCCGTCGCTGGCCGGCCCGAAGCGCCCGCAGGACCGCGTGCTGCTGGAAGACGTGCAGAAGAACTACCGTGAAGCCCTGGTCGGCATGACCGCCAACCGTGACAAGCGCAGCGACGACGTCTCCTCGTTCGTCAACGAAGGCGGCGGCGCCGCGGTCGGCAACGAGCAGCTGGCCAAGGGCTTCGCCGACATCGAGATCGAAGGCCGCAAGGTCCGCCTGAAGGACGGCGCGGTGGTCATCGCTGCCATCACTTCGTGCACCAACACCTCCAACCCGGCGGTGATGATCGGCGCCGGCCTGCTGGCCCGCAATGCGGCCGCCAAGGGCCTGAACCGCCAGCCGTGGGTGAAGACCTCGCTCGGGCCGGGCTCGCGGGTGGTCACCGATTACCTGGAAAAGGCCGGCGTACTGAAGGAGCTGGAAAAGATCGGCTTCTACGTGGTCGGCTACGGCTGCACCACCTGCATCGGCAACTCCGGCCCGCTGCCGACCGAAGTCAGCGCCGGCATCGCCACCGGCGACCTGGTGGTCACCTCGGTGCTGTCGGGCAATCGCAACTTCGAGGGCCGCGTGCACCCCGAAGTGAAGATGAACTACCTGGCCAGCCCGCCGCTGGTGGTGGCCTACGCCATCGCCGGCACCACCGACATCGACCTGACCACCCAGCCGCTGGGAACCGGCAGCGATGGCCAGCCGGTGTTCCTGCGCGACATCTGGCCGAGCAACAAGGAAATCGGTGACGTCATCGCCGCCACCATCGGCCCGGAGATGTTCAAGCAGAACTACGCGGATGTGTTCAAGGGTGACACCCGCTGGAATACCATCGCCTCGCCGGACGGCAACCTGTACGAGTGGAGCGACGCTTCCACGTACATCAAGAACCCGCCGTACTTCGATGGCATGACCATGCAGACCGGCAGCATCGACGACGTGCACGGCGCGCGCGTGATGGGCCTGTTCGGCGATTCGATCACCACCGACCACATCTCCCCGGCCGGCAACATCAAGAAGGACTCGCCGGCAGGCCGCTTCCTGCAGGAGCGCGGCGTGCAGCCGGCCGACTTCAACAGCTACGGCAGCCGCCGCGGCAACGATGACGTGATGGTCCGCGGCACCTTCGCCAACATCCGCATCAAGAACCTGATGTTCGGTGGCGAGGAAGGCGGCAACACCCTGTACTACCCGGCCGGTGGCGGCCAGCCGGAAAAGCTGGCGATCTACGATGCGGCCATGAAGTACAAGGCCGACAAGGTGCCTCTGGTGGTGCTGGCCGGCAAGGAATACGGTACCGGCTCGTCGCGTGACTGGGCTGCCAAGGGCACCCTGCTGCTGGGGGTGAAGGCGGTCATCGCCGAAAGCTTCGAGCGCATCCACCGCTCCAACCTGGTCGGCATGGGCGTGCTGCCGCTGCAGTTCCGCAACGGCGAGAACGCGCAGAGCCTGGGCCTGGACGGCTCGGAAGTGATCGACATCACCGGCCTGCAGGATGGCGCCAGCAAGCGCGCCACGGTCACCGCGACCAAGGCCGATGGCACGAAGAAGACCTTCGAGGTGTCGGTGATGCTGCTGACCCCGAAGGAAGTCGAGTACTTCCGTCATGGTGGCCTGCTGCAGTACGTGCTGCGCCAGTTGGCCAGCAAGTAACGTTCCGCTCTCGGTAGAGTCGACGGCTAGTCGACTACCCAACAAAAGGGCCGGATCCTCGCGGATCCGGCCCTTCCTGTTTCTCTGCAGCCAGGCATGCCCTGGCTCTACCGCAACTCCGGCGGCACCGCGATGGGCGCCAGGTGCGCGATCACCGGCGCGGCGCGTCCGGGTCGGTGCGCAGCGCCTTCAGCAGGCCCCACATGTAGAACGCCAGGGTGAACGAGAACGGCAGGCCGCACAGCACCACCGCCGTCTGCATTGCGCTGAAATTGCCGGCCAGCAGCAGCCCGACGCTGGCCACGGTGATGCCGACGGCCCAGAACACGCGCAGCCAGATCGGCGCGTCATGACCGTCTTCCACCCCATCGTCAACGCGACGGGTACACAGGTTGGCGATCATCAGCGTGCCCGAATCGACCGGGGTCAGGAACAGCACGAAGCCGATCACCACCGCGGCACCGGCCACGTACGGCGCGGCGGGCAGGTATTCCAGCAGCTTGAACAGCGTCATCGCCGCATCGTGCTGGGCCACGTCACCCAGGATCGCCTGGCCATGGTTGAGCACCAGGTCGATGGCGGTGTTGCCGAAGATCGACAGCCACGCCAGGGTAAAGCCGAGCGGGATCAGCAGCACGCCCATGATCACTTCGCGGATGGTGCGGCCGCGCGAGATGCGTGCCACGAAAAGGCCGACGAACGGCGCCCAGGCGATCCACCAGGCCCAGTAGAACAGCGTCCACGAGCCCATCCACTCACGGCCCTTCGGGTCGTTGAGGTACATGTCGAAACTCTTGCGCACGAACGCACCGAGGTAATCGCCGGTGTTCTGGATCAGGCCATCGAACAGGTGCAGGGTCGGGCCGGTGACCAGCACGAACAGCAGCAGGCCGCACAGCAGGCGCACGTTGAGGTTGGACAACCAGGCAATGCCCTTCTCCACACCGGCGACCACGCCGATGGTGGCCACCACCATCATCACCAGCACGATCGCCACCAGCACCTGCGGCGTATCCGGGATGTGGAACAGGTAGACCAGGCCGGACTGCACCACCAGCGCGCCGATGCCGAGGTTGGTGACCATCGAGATCAGCGTGGCGAGGATGCCGAAGCCATCGACCATGTCGCCGATGCGGCCATGGATGCGCTCACCGAAGATCGGGTACAGCGCCGAGCGCAGCGCCAGCGGCAGGTCACGGCGGTAGGCGAAATAGCCCAGTGCCACGCCGACCAGCGCATACAGCGCCCAGCCGTGCAGGCCCCAGTGCAGGAAGGTCAGCACCATCGCCTCGCGGCCGGCGGCCACGGTGCCGCCGGGTTGCCCGGGCGGATGCAGGAAGTGGTCCAGCGGCTCGTAGGCGCCGTAGTACAGCAGCGCGATGCCGATGCCGGCCGAGAACAGCATCGAGACCCAGGCGACGTAGCCGAAGGCCGGCGATTCCTCGTTGTGACCCAGGCGGATGCGGCCATACGGCGAGAACGCCAGCCACAGCACGAAGCCCAGGCACAGCACGATCAGCAGCATGTACCACCAGCCGAACGCGGCCGACACCTCGGCCTGCGCCCATTGCAGCCAGTGCTCGCTGCCTTCGGGATAGAGAACGGTGAGCAGCCCGAGGATGCCGATCGACACCGAGGAGCTGAAGAAGACAAAACGGTTCAAGCGCAGGGGCGAACGCTTGGGATGAGCCAGGGAAGACATGGGGTCGTCTCATCAAGTCCGAGGGAGCACATGGGCGGGGCCGGACCGGTAAACCGGGCCCATGGCGTGGGGCGCGAGCGCATCCTAGGGTTTATTGATTGAACGTTCAATCAATAAAAAGCATAATGGCGGGCAGCCCGATCCTTCGGGTCGCAATCCGTGGAGAGACAATGCCGAAGAAAGGCGTGGAACCGGTACGGCGCGAACAGCTGATCCGGGCCACTTTCCAGACCATCGACGAGATCGGCATGGCCGATGCGACCGTCGCCACCATCGCGAAGAAGGCAGGGCTGTCCAGCGGCATCGTCGCCCACTACTTCGGCGACAAGGACGGCCTGCTCAATGCTGCAATGCGGCAGATCCTGCGCGAGCTGAAGGACGCGGTCGCCCGCTACCGCGCCGACGCCAGCGACGACCCGCGCGAGCAGCTGCGCGCCATCGTCGACGGCAACTTCGACGACAGCCAGATCAACGGCACCGCGATGCGCGTCTGGCTCACCTTCTGGGCCGCGAGCATGCACCAGCCGGAACTGGCCCGGCTGCAGCGCGCCAACGACCAGCGCCTGTTCTCCAACCTGTGCCACCAGTTCAACCGCCTGCTGCCCCACCCGCAGGCCCGCCTGGCCGCCCGCGGGCTGGCCGCGATGATCGATGGCCTGTGGCTGCGCGGCAGCCTGGTCGGCGGCCAGTTCAACGCCGAGAAGTCCCGGCGCATCGCTTACGGCTACATCGACTTCCAGTTGCAGGCTGTCGCGCTATAAGCGCTTCAGCACCCGCCCCCTTCCAAGGAGTACGCCCCATGACCACCCTGCCCGTCCAACAGCTCTACATCCACGGCCAGCGCGTCGATGCCACCAGCGGCAAGACCTTCAAGACCGTCAACCCGGCCACCGGTGAGGTGATCGCCGAAGTGCAGGTTGCCAGCCAGGCCGACGTCGAGCGTGCCGTGCAGAGCGCGTCCGAAGGCCAGAAGGTGTGGGCCGCGATGACCGCGATGGAGCGCTCGCGCATCCTGCGCCGCGCCGTCGAGATCCTGCGTGAGCGCAACGACGAACTGGCCCACCTGGAAACCCTGGACACCGGCAAGGCGCTGGCCGAAACCACCACCGTGGACATCGTCACCGGCGCCGACGTGGTCGAGTACTACGCTGGCCTGGCCACCGCCATCGAGGGCATCCAGCTGCCGCTGCGCGAATCGAGCTTCTTCTACACCCGTCGCGAGCCGCTGGGCGTGGTCGCCGGCATCGGCGCCTGGAACTACCCGATCCAGATCGCCATGTGGAAGTCGGCCCCGGCGCTGGCCGCCGGCAACGCGATGGTGTTCAAGCCTTCGGAAGTGACCCCGCTGACCGCGATCCGGCTGGCCGAGATCTACACCGAAGCCGGCGTGCCGGCCGGCGTGTTCAACGTCGTGCAGGGCCCGGGCCGCGAGATCGGCCAGTGGCTGACCGAGCACCCGGTGATCGAGAAGATTTCCTTCACCGGCGGCGTCGCCACCGGCAAGAAGGTCATGGCCAGCGCCGCGTCCTCCTCGCTGAAGGAAGTGACCATGGAGCTGGGCGGCAAGTCGCCGCTGGTGATCTGCGATGACGCCGACCTGGACCGCGCCGCCGACATCGCGGTGATGGCCAACTTCTTCAGCTCCGGCCAGGTCTGCACCAACGGCACCCGCGTGTTCGTGCCGCGCAGCATGCTCGCCGCATTCGAGGCCGCCGTTGTCGAGCGCGTCAAGCGCATCCGCATCGGCGACCCGATGGCCGCTGAGACCAACTTCGGCCCGCTGACCAGCTTCCCGCACATGGAAAACGTGCTGCGCTACATCGAAAGCGGCAAGGCCGAAGGCGCCCGCCTGCTGACCGGCGGTGGCCGTGCCACCGAAGGCGCGCTGGCCAATGGCGCCTACGTTCTGCCGACCGTGTTCTCCGACTGCCGCGATGACATGACCATCGTCAAGGAAGAGATCTTCGGGCCGGTGATGAGCATCCTCGCCTACGACGACGAAGACGAAGTGGTGCGTCGCGCCAACGACACCACCTTCGGTCTGGCCGCCGGCGTGGTCAGCAAGGACATCAGCCGCGCCCACCGCATCATCCACCGCCTGGAAGCCGGCATCTGCTGGATCAATACGTGGGGTGAGTCGCCGGCCGAAATGCCGGTCGGTGGCTACAAGGAATCCGGCGTCGGCCGCGAGAACGGCATCTCCACCCTCGGCCACTACACCCGCATCAAGTCGGTGCAGGTGGAACTGGGCGACTACGCCAGCGTGTTCTGACCGGCGCGCCCCGAGCGCGCACCCTCGTCCGGCCACCGCGCCGATCCGACATTCCGCCGGGACGCCTGCATGCAGCGCGCCCCGGCCTGCAGGAGACACCCATGAGCACCCACAACGAGTACGACTACATCATCATCGGCGCCGGTTCGGCCGGCAACGTGCTGGCTACCCGCCTCACCGAAGATGCCGATGTCAGCGTGCTGCTGCTGGAAGCCGGTGGCCCGGACTACCGGCTCGACTTCCGTACCCAGATGCCGGCGGCACTGGCCTTCCCGCTGCAGGGCAAGCGCTACAACTGGGCGTACAAGACCGATCCCGAGCCCTTCATGAACAACCGCCGCATGGACTGCGGCCGCGGCAAGGGCCTGGGCGGCTCGTCGCTGATCAACGGCATGTGCTACATCCGCGGCAACGCGATGGATTACGACAACTGGGCGAGCATGCCGGGCCTGGAAGACTGGACCTACCTGGACTGCCTGCCGTACTTCCGCAAGGCGGAAACCCGCGACATCGGCCCCAATGACTACCACGGTGGCGACGGCCCGCTGCGGGTGACCACGCCGAAGGCCGGCAACAACGAGCTGTTCGCTGCGATGGTCGAAGCCGGCGTGCAGGCCGGCTACCCGCGCACCGACGACCTCAACGGCTACCAGCAGGAAGGCTTCGGCCCGATGGACCGCACGGTGACCCCGAAGGGCCGTCGCTCCAGCACCGCCCGTGGTTACCTGGACCTGGCCAAGCCGCGCCCGAACCTGACCATCGTCACCCACGCGCTTACCGACCGCATCCTGTTCTCGGGCAAGCGTGCGGTGGGCGTGCAGTGGCTGCACAACGACCAGCCGCAGCGTGCCACCGCGCGCCGCGAAGTGCTGCTGTGTGGCGGCGCCATCGCCTCGCCGCAGATCCTGCAGCGTTCGGGCGTCGGCCCGGCCGACCTGCTGCGCAGCCTGGACATCGACCTGGTGCACCACCTGCCGGGCGTCGGCGCCAACCTGCAGGACCACCTGGAGATGTACCTGCAGTACGAGTGCAAGAAGCCGGTCTCGCTGGCACCGGCACTGAAGCTGTACAACCAGCCGGCCATCGGCGCCGAGTGGCTGTTCCTGGGCACCGGCATCGGCGCCAGCAACCAGTTCGAGGCCGGCGGCTTCATCCGCAGCGACGCCGAATTCGACTGGCCGAACCTGCAGTACCACTTCCTGCCGGTGGCGATCAATTACAACGGCTCCAACCCGATCAAGGCGCACAGCTTCCAGATGCACGTCGGTTCGATGCGCTCGCCCAGCCGCGGCCGCATCCACGTGCGTTCGAAGGATCCGCGCGAACATCCGAGCATCCTCTTCAACTACATGTCGCATGAGCAGGACTGGCGCGAGTTCCGCGCGGCGATCCGCATCACCCGCGAGATCTTCGCGCAGCCGGCGCTGGCACCGTACAGCGGCCGCGAGATTTCCCCGGGCAGCGCGCTGCAGACCGATGCGCAGATCGATGCGTTCGTCCGCGAACATGCCGAGACCGCCTACCACCCGTCGTGCTCGAACAAGATGGGCCACGCCGATGACCCGATGGCGGTGGTCGACGGCCAGGGCCGCGTGCACGGGCTGGAAGGCCTGCGCATCGTCGATGCCTCGATCATGCCGCAGGTGGTGACCGGCAACCTCAACGCGCCGACCATCATGATGGCCGAGAAGCTGGCCGACGTGATCCGCGGCCGCACCCCGCTGGCCCGCAGCACCGCGCCGTACTACAAGGCCAACGGTGCACCGGTGCGCAAGCAGGACTGACGCAAGCGCCCCGCCTGGCGACACGGTCGTGCCGGCCGCTGGCCGGCATCCACCGGAATCCCGATCGAGCGCAGACGCCGGCCAGCGGCCGGCACGACCAAGCAAAGAGGCCCTTCGGGGCCTCTTCGCGTTTTCCCTACGGCGGGGTATGCTGCAATGAACGGCCATTGTCGCTACGCTCAGGGCCGGAACCTAATACATCACGATTCCTGGAGGGGGAATATGAGTCTGGATCGTCCCTGGCTGCAAAGCTATCCGAAAGGCGTTCCCGCCGAAATCGACGTCAACGAGTTCCATTCGGTAGCTTCGGTCTTCGACGCTTCCGTCGCGAAATTCCGCGACCGTCCGGCCTACTCCAGCTTCGGCAAAGTGCTCACCTACGGTGAGACCGATGCGCTGGTCACCCAGTTCGCCGCCTACCTGCTGGGTGAGCTCAAGCTCAAGAAGGGTGACCGCGTCGCCCTGATGATGCCCAACTGCCTGCAGTACCCGGTGGCCACCTTCGGCGTGCTGCGCGCCGGACTGACCGTGGTCAACGTCAACCCGCTGTACACCGCGCGCGAACTCAAGCACCAGCTGGTCGACGCGGGCGTCAGTGCGCTGGTGGTGGTCGACAACTTCGGCGACACCGTCGAACAGGTCATCGCCGATACGCCGGTCAAGCACGTGGTCACCACCGGCCTGGGCGACCTGCTCGGCGCCAAGGGCGCGATCGTCAACTTCGTGCTGAAGTACGTCAAGAAGATGGTGCCCAACTACCACATCAAGGGCGCCGTCCGCTTCAGGCAGGCGCTCAAGCTGGGCAGCCGCCACGCGCTTCCGAAGGTCGAGATCGACCACGACGACATCGCTTTCCTGCAGTACACCGGCGGTACCACCGGCGTGGCCAAGGGCGCGATGCTGACCAACCGCAACCTGATCGCCAACATGCAGCAGGCGTCGGCGTGGCTGTCCACCTCGGGCATCGAGCCGGGCAAGGAAGTGATCATCACTGCCCTGCCGCTGTACCACATCTTCGCGTTGACCGCGAACGGCCTGGTCTTCATGAAGTTCGGTGGCTGCAACCACCTGATCACCAACCCGCGCGACATGAAGGGCTTCGTCAAGGAGCTCAAGGGCACCCGCTTCACCGCCATCACCGGCGTCAACACGCTGTTCAACGGCCTGCTCAACACGCCCGGCTTCGACGAGATCGACTTTTCTTCGGTCAAGTTCACCCTCGGCGGCGGCATGGCGGTACAACGTGCCGTGGCCGAACGCTGGAAGAAGGTCACCGGGGTGACCCTGGTCGAAGCCTATGGCCTGACCGAGACCTCGCCGGCAGCCTGCATCAACCCGCTCACCCTGCCCGAGTACAACGGCGCCATCGGCCTGCCGATCCCGTCCACCGATGCGTGCATCAAGGACGACAACGGCAACATCCTGGCGCTGGGCGAAGTGGGCGAGCTGTGCATCAAGGGCCCGCAGGTGATGAAGGGCTACTGGCAGCGCCCGGAGGAAACCGCCACCGCCATCGACGCCGACGGCTGGCTGCACACCGGCGACATGGCGAAGATGGACGAACAGGGCTTCTTCTACATCGTCGACCGCAAGAAGGACATGATTCTGGTGTCCGGCTTCAATGTGTACCCGAACGAGGTCGAGGACGTGATCGCGATGATGCCCGGCGTGTTGGAAGTGGCTGCGGTCGGTGTCCCGGACGAGAAGTCCGGCGAGGTCGTGAAGGTCGTGATCGTGAAGAAGGACCCGAACCTGACCGCGGAAATGGTCAAGGAACATGCCCGGGCCAACCTGACCGGTTACAAGCACCCCAGAATCGTAGAATTCCGAAAGGAGCTGCCGAAGACCAACGTCGGCAAGATTCTCCGTCGCGAGCTGCGTGATACGCCCGCCCAGTAAGGGTTTCCGGGCAACACGACAGTACAGGGGACCCCGCCGGAGACGGCGGGGTCTTTTTATTGCCGGAACATGTCCGGCCCGGCGCTTGCGGGCGGTTCACGACGGGTGCATAGAATCAGTCGCCGCCGCATGTTCAGCTCGCCCCCTCACTCCTCTCCGTCCGCTCTGCGGTTGGCCGGACGGTCACACGGAGAACTCCCATGTCTGCAGTACGCCCCATCATTACCCGTCCCTCGCAGCACCCTACCCTGCGTATCACCGAAGAACCCGAGCGGGATGTTTACTGGATCCATATGCACGCCAACCTGGTCAACCAGCCAGGCCGGCCGTGCTTCGCCTCGCGCCTGGTCGATGACATCGTCGACTACCAGCGCGAACTGGGCGATCGCCTCAGCGCCTCGCACGCTCTGTCACCCCATGTCGTACTTGCCTCGGACAGCGACGTGTTCAACCTGGGCGGCGATCTCGAACTGTTCTGCCGCCTGATCCGCGAGGGCGACCGCGCCCGCCTGCTCGACTATGCCCAGCGCTGCGTGCGCGGCGTGCATGCCTTCCATGCCGGCCTGGGCACCCGTGCCCACAGCATCGCCCTGGTCCAGGGCAATGCACTGGGGGGCGGCTTCGAGGCCGCACTGAGCTGCCACACCATCGTCGCCGAGGAAGGCGTGTTGATGGGCCTGCCGGAGGTGCTGTTCGACCTGTTCCCCGGCATGGGCGCCTACTCCTTCCTGTGCCAGCGGATCAGTCCGCGGCTGGCGGAGAAGATCATGCTGGAAGGCAACCTCTACACCGCCAGCCAGCTGAAGGAAATGGGCCTGGTCGACATCGTGGTGCCGGTGGGCGAAGGTGTTGCCGCAGTCGAACAGGTGATCAAGGAAAGCCGACGCATCCCGCACGCCTGGGCGGCGATGCGTGAGGTCAACGAGATCGCCACCATGGTGCCGCTGCATGACCAGGTTGCTTGCCACGCCGCGCAGCGCGTGGGCGTGCTCGCGGAAATCCTCCCAGGCCTGGCGCTCGCCGCAGCCCTGCAGCTGGCCCATGCTCGCGTCGACGTCCGCCAGGCACTGGTCGATGAACTTGCGTTCGAAGCCATCGCCCATGCCCAGCGACGCCAGCTCGTCCAGGACCGCGGTATCGAGCACGCCATCGCCGACCGGCAATGCAGGCACCGACTGGATGCCGGGCTCGGCGCGGGTGTTGGCGGCGACATCGGCCAGCACTTCCAGCAGGCGGGTGGCCACCACGGGCTTGGCAAGGAAGGCGCGGGCGCCGGCCTGCTCGCAACGCAGGATGGACTCGGGGGTGACGTCTGCGCTCAGCACCATGACCGGAACGTAAGGCATGCCGCTGGCCTGCATCACCCGCAACTGCTTGAGCAGATCCAGTCCGCTCATGCCGGGCATGTGCAGGTCGACGATCGCTGCGTCGTAACTGGCCTGCTCCAGCGCATCGAGCACTTCGGCGCCGCCGTTGACGCAGGTGACCTTGTGGCCGGCCTTCTCCAGCAGCCGCTGCAGCACCATGCGATTGGCCTCGTGGTCGTCGGCGACCAGAACCCGCAGGCTCCGCACCCGTGCACGATGGCGCAGGAAGGGGTTGGAAAACGCGATGACATTGCCGGCTTCAGCCACCTCGGACGGAACCGCCGGGGCTGATGAGGTGTCTGCGACGTCCAGCGTGATCTCGACCCAGAACACGCTGCCGCGCGGGCTGTTCGGCGCATAGCCGACCTGCCCGCCCATCGACTCGACCAGGCCCTTGGCAATGGCGGTGCCCAGACCGGTGCCTTCATGGCGACGGGCCAGGCCGACATCGCCCTGCTCGAACGCATTGAACAGGCGTCCGCGCAACGCCACCGGCACGCCGATGCCGGTATCGACGATCTCGAATCGCAGGCGCATCCGCTCGCTGCCCAGCGCATCGGGGCTGGACACGCGCAGATGCACGTAGCCACTGTCGGTGAACTTGACCGCGTTGCCCATCAGGTTCAGCAGGATCTGCTGCAGATGCCCGGCATCCCCCAACAGGCGCGGCGGCACGTTGTCGTCCACCTGCACGCGATAATCCAGCGATTTGGAGCGGGTCTGCGGGGTCAGGATCAGGTTGATCGCCTGCAGCACGTCGGCCAGCGCGAACTCGTGCCACTCCACGCGCACCTTGCCAGCTTCGATCGCGGAGATGTCCAGCACCTCTTCCACCAGCGCCAGCAGGCTGCGGGTCGAGGCCTGGATGGTGTTCAGGCACTCGCGCTGTTCGTCGTCCAGGCGGGTGGTGGCCAGCACTTCGGTCATGCCGGCCAGCCCGTTCAACGGCGTGCGGAACTCATGGCTCATGTTGGCCAGGAAGCGGCTCTTGGCTTCGTTGGCCTGCCGCGCCTCGGCCACCGCCCGGGTCAAGGCATGCAGCAGCGAATCGAAGTACAGCGGAATCGCACCCAGGCCCAGCAACAGGCCCCAGCCCAGATAATCGTGGCCGCGCCAGTACGGCGACAGCATCACCGTGCACAGGAAGGCCAGGCAGCCCATGGCCGTGGCCACGCGCAGGTAGGTGCTGCCGTAGCGCATGCCGTTGCCGATCGTCACCCACAGCATCACCGCATACAGCGGTGCGGCCGGCTCGCCCTGGATGGTCATGATCCAGGCCATGCAGGTGTAGTCGGTCAGCATGCCGATCACCCGGCGCACATGCGACACGCCCGGATTGACCAGGATCGCGGTCAGCAGGCCGGCGGAAATGGTCAGCTCGAAGGCGAGGATCAGCCACGTCGCCGTCAGCGCCTCACCGCCGCCGCTCAGCGAGCGCCAGCCGAGATAGCTGATGAACAGTGCCGTGATGATGATGCGGATCAGGTTCTGCGCGTGCTCACTGTCCTCGCGCCCGGACAGGCGCTGCTTGAAGCGGGCCAACAGCGAGCGCTTGTCGGATCCAGCGGCGGGAATCGTATCCATGGTTGGATGTCGCATCCTTCGGCGCAGCAGGGAGGAGCAGCACAACGGTACTGCCAGTAACCCCAACCACAGGGAAATGGCCAGCCCCAGGTTGGCCTGCCAATAGGGAGTCAACAGCACGGTAGTGCCGAAACTGATCATCGCCAGCACGATGGCAGCGGTCAGGTAACGCGGCCCGAAGCGCAGGCCGTTGCCCACCGTGACCCACATCACCACCGCATACACCCACGCCAGCGGCTCACCCATCTGGATCATGCCGATCGCGATCAGGCCGTAATCGGCCAGCATCCCGGCCACCCGCCGCAGGTCCGAGCGCTGCGGCTTCCACAGCAGCCAGCCGAACAACAGCAGCGACAGGCCCAGCCCGGTCATCGCCGTTGCCAGCGCGCCCTGGTATTGATCCAGCCGGTGCAGGCGGGCGCCGGACAACAGAACATAGACCAGGATCAGCGAGATCAGCACCACCCGCACGATCGCCTGGCCATGTTCCGAATCCGGACGCTGCGCCAGCCGACGCCTCACGCGTGCGAACAGGTCCTGCATGTCACCCACCCGGTCGCGTCGATGCCGTCGAGTGCTGGGCGCAGATATCCATCAACTGCTGGTGGCCGCGCATCAGCGCATCCACGCAGCGCGGATCGAACAGTCGCCCACGCTGGGCGTACAGATAAGCCAGAGTGGCTTCCATGGTCCATGCTTCCTTGTACGGACGGGGCGAGATCAGCGCATCGAAGACGTCGGCGACAGCAACGATCCGCGCTTCCAGCGGAATCGCTTCGCCGACCAGGCCGTCGGGATAGCCGCTGCCGTCATAGCGCTCGTGATGGCGCAGCGCGATGAGCGCGCCCACCTGGATGAAACGGTTCTGGCTGCCACTGAGCAGCTCGTGGCCGATGCGTGGGTGCCGGCGCATGATCGCCAGCTCCTCGTCATTGAGCTTGCCCTGCTTGAGCAGCACCGCGTCGGGAATGGCGATCTTGCCCATGTCATGCAGCGGTGCCGCCATCTCGATCAGGCGCACGTCGTCTTCGGGCAGGCCAAGCTGCTCGGCGATCAGCCCCGCAACGCGCGCCATGCGTTCGAGATAGGCGCTGGTGCCGGCATCACGGAACTCGATCGCCCGGGCCAATCGCGACAGGGTCTCGCGTTCGCGTTCCTCGACCTCGTGCATGCTGGCCAGCAGGCGCTGCTCCAGCGACAACGCACGTTGCTTCACGTTCTCGGTCTGCTGGCGCAGCTGCAGCAGGTTGTAGCAGCGCGCGCGCAGTTCGCGCGGACGGATCGGCTTGACCAGGAAGTCGATGACCCCTGCTTCCAGCGCCGCCTGGCGGATCGGCTCGTCGCCGACCACGGTGATCAGGATCACCGGGATATCGCGGTGCTTGGGCAGGCGACGGAATCGACGGGCGAACTCCAGCCCGTCCATCTCCGGCATGCGGTAATCGAGCAGCAGCAGGTCGACCGGGTGCGCCTCGCACCAGGCCAATGCGGTCAGCGGATCACCGAAGTCATACACGCTCAGTTCCGGCGCGATGTCTTCGATAACGTGACGCAGCATCGTCCGCGCGGACGTCTGGTCGTCAACAATGACGATGTTCAACGCGTACTCCGCCTGGTTTCTCGACCATGCTGGATCATCAGCAGGCGAGGATACCCTGCTGCTGCGAACGCTCGCACCCTGCATCGGCCCGACTCCCGTGTCATGCATCCCGGTTCATGATCGTCATCACATTGTGAAGCGGACTCTCCACAATGCGCACTCCCCCTGGCGCCGATCAAGCCATAACAGACGTCAAGGTAGTGCATTAACGATACGCCGAGCGCGGGAGGCGTCAATCGCGCCGTCTCATTTCGCGACGGCGCGCACAAACGGGAGTCAAAAAGACGACTTACTGCTCCGGACGCATGTACGGGAACAGCAGCACGTCACGGATCGAGCTGCTGCCGGTCAGCAGCATCACCAGGCGATCAACGCCGATGCCGAGGCCGCCGGTCGGGGCCATGCCGTACTCCAGCGCACGGATGTAGTCGGCGTCGTAGTGCATCGCCTCGTCGTCGCCACCCTCCTTCGCGGCCACCTGGGCCTGGAAGCGCTGGGCCTGGTCTTCCGGGTCGTTCAGTTCGGAGAAGCCGTTGGCCAGCTCCTTGCCGTTGACGAACAGCTCGAAGCGATCCGTGTAGCCCGGGTCGTTGTCATTGGCACGGGCCAGCGGCGAGACCTCGACCGGATGGTCGGTGATGAAGGTCGGCTGGATCAGGGTGTGCTCGACCGTGGCCTCGAAGATCTCCAGCAACAGCTTGCCCCAGCCGTAGGACGGCTTGACGCGGATGTTCAAGCGCTCGCAATGGCGCAGCAGCGCATCGCGGTCAGTGCAATCAGCGGCCGAGATTTCCGGGTTGTGGTGGCGCACCGCCTCATCCATGCGCCAGCGGCGGAACGCCGGACCCAGGTCGATCTTCGCGCCGTCCCATTCCACTTCGGTGCCACCGTTCACGGCCTTGGCCACATCACGGATCACACCCTCGGTCAGGTCCATGATTTCGTTGTACGTGGCATAGGCCTCGTACAGTTCCATCATGGTGAATTCCGGATTGTGGCGGGTGCTGACGCCTTCATTGCGGAAGTTGCGGTTGATCTCGTACACACGCTCCAGGCCACCCACGGTCAGGCGCTTGAGGTACAGCTCCGGCGCCACGCGCAGGTACAGGTCCAGGTCCAGCGCGTTGTGATGCGTGGTGAACGGCTTGGCCGCCGCGCCGCCGGGGATGTAATGCATCATCGGCGTCTCGACTTCCAGGAAGTCGCGGTTGTCCAGCCACGCGCGCATGGCGCGGATGATCTTCGAGCGCTTGATGAACACTGCGCGCGATTCCGGGGTCACGATCAGATCGACGTAACGCTGGCGGTAGCGCTGCTCGACGTCGGCCAGGCCGTGCCACTTGTCCGGCAGCGGGCGCAGCGACTTGGTCAGCAGGCGGATCGACTCGGCCTTGACCGACAGTTCGCCGGTCTTGGTACGGGTCAGGCCGCCTTCGACGGCGATGATGTCGCCCACGTCCCAGCCCTTGAAGGCCGTGTAGGCATCGCCCAGCACCGCGCCCTGCAGGAACAGCTGGATGCGGCCGGACTCGTCCTGGATCTGGGCGAAGCTGGCCTTGCCCATGATGCGCTTGGCCATCAGGCGGCCGGCCATCTTCACCTGGCGGCCGTTGCCTTCCAGCGCCTCGGCGGTCCAGGTCTCGGCATCGGCGAATTCTTCCTGCAGGCGGCCGGCGAAGTCCTCGCGACGGAAGTCGTTCGGGTACGCGATGCCCTGCCCACGCAGCGTTTTGAGTTTCTCGCGGCGCTCGGCGATCAACTTGTTTTCGTCGACGGGGGGGGTATCGGTAGCTTCGCTCATGGATCTGCGGGAATCGTGTAGTGAGGGGGGATGTTGCACCCGGCACAGCCGGTTGCCCAGCATACCAAAACCGCCCTGCCCCGGCCTTGGGCCGGGCCCGCCCAGATGGCCGCCAACCTTGGTTGGCGGTCCGTGTGTCGACCAAGGTCGACACCTACCGGATTCCGGGGAACCGATGCCCCGGTAGTCGCCAACCTTGGTTGGCGCTCGTCCCGGCGTCAACCGTTCCCAGGGAACGCCTGCCGCAGCTCGTCCACCAGCACCCGCTGGTTCTCCGAGTAATCGATCGGCACCGACACCAGGTGCACCCCGCCCTCGTTGAAGGCCGCCTCCAGGGTCGGGATGAACTGCTCGATGGCCGTCACCTCATGCCCCTTGCAGCCATAGGCCTCGGCATACTTCACGAAATCGGGATTGCTGAAGGTCATGCCGTAGTCGGTGAAGCCATCCACCGCCTGCTTCCAGCGGATCATGCCGTAGGCGCCGTCGTTGAGGATCAGCACCACCAGGTTCAGGCCCAGCCGACGCGCGGTCTCCAGCTCCTGGCTGTTCATCATGAACCCGCCATCGCCACACACCGCCAGCACCCGCCGCCGCGGGTACAGGATCGAAGCCATGATCGCCGACGGCAGGCCCGCGCCCATGGTCGCCAACGCATTGTCCAGCAGCAGCGTATTGGCCACCTGGGTGCGGTAATTGCGCGCGAACCAGATCTTGTACATGCCGTTGTCCAGCGCCACGATGCCGTCCGGCGGCATCACCTGGCGCACGTCGTGCACCAGCCGCTGAGGCGTGAATCCAGCCTCCTCGGCTCGGTCAGCCAGGTGTTCCAGAATGGTCGCGCGCAGCGGCAGCAGCGCGTCAGCGTTTGGCACCGCGCCTTCGATACGATCGGCCAACTGGGTCAGCGAACGACCGATGTCACCGATCACTTCCACCTGTGGGAAGTACACCTGCTCCACCGCCGCCTGCGAGTAGCCGATATGGATCACGGTCGGCCCACCCGGGCGCATCACGAACGGCGGCTTCTCGGTGACCTCGTGGCCGATGGTCACGATCACGTCGGCCTGGTCGATCGCCATGTGCACGTAATCGCGCTCGGTCAGCGCCGCGGTGCCCATGTACAGGCCCGAACCACCGGCCACCGCGCCCTTGCCCATCTGCGTGGTGAAGAACGGAACGCCGGCGCGCAACACGAACGCCGACAGCGCTTCGCTGGACTGCGGCCGCGACGCCGCCGAGGCGATCATCAGCAGGGGGCGCTTGGCGTTGCGGATGATCTCCGCCGCCCGATCCAGCGCCTCCGGACTGGCAATGGGACGATCCACCGCGTGCGGCGGAATCAGCGCCACGCCCTCGACCTCATCGGCCGCGATATCTTCGGGCAGCTCCAGCAGCACCGGGCCCGGGCGCTCTTCCTGGGCGACACGGAACGCCTCGCGGACGATGGTCGGGATGGTGCGCGCCGACACGATCTGCCGCGCCTGCTTGGTCAGCGGCTTCATCGTGCTGACGATGTCGACGATCTGGAAGCGCGCCTGCTTGCTGGCGACGATGCCCTTCTGCCCGGTGATCATGATGACCGGCCATGCGCCAAGCAGCGCATACGCGGCGCCGGTGGTGAAATTCAGCGCGCCGGGGCCGAGCGTGGCCAGGCACACGCCCGGCTTGCCGGTCAGGCGGCCATAGGTGGCCGCCATGAACACTGCCGCCTGCTCGTGGCGGGTGATGACCAGCTCGATGCTGGAATGGCGCAGCGACTCGACCACGTCGAGATTTTCTTCGCCGGGAATGCCGAAAATGCGCTCGACGCCTTCGTTCTCAAGTGCGGCGACAAGCAGATCTGAACCCTTGGACATTGGAATGCCGTCCTTTTCGCTGGACTGATGGTGGATCGTTGCAGGAAGGATGGAAGCTGCGCGTCAACGCTTGTCGAACCACACGGTCTGCGCGTTGACGAATTCGCGGATGCCGAAGTGCGAGAGCTCACGGCCGAAGCCGCTCTTCTTCACGCCGCCGATCGGCACGCGCGGATCGGACGCGGAGAAGCCGTTGACGAACACACCGCCGGTCTGCAGCCGGCGCGCCAGCTGCATCGCACGGGCGCGGTCGCCGCTCCACAGGTTGCCGCTGAGGCCGAACTCGCTCTGGTTGGCCAGTTCCACCGCATGGTCGGCGTCGCGGGCGCGGCTGATCGAGGCCACCGGCCCGAACGTTTCGGTGTCGAAGGCTTGCATGCCCGGCTCAACCCCGGCCAGCACGGTGGGGGCATAGAACGCACCCGGACGATCCAGCTGGTGCCCGCCGACCAGCAGCTGCGCACCGGCATCGACCGAAGCACGTACCTGCGCGTCGAGCTGCTCCAGCAGATCCTGGCGTGCCATCGGGCCGATGCGGTTCGCCGGGTCGCGGCCGTCGCCAATGGTCAGTGCCTGCACCTTCTGGCAGAACTGCGCCACGAAACGATCGTAGACCGCGTCTTCGACGATGATGCGCTTGCCGGCGATGCAGACCTGCCCGGTGTTCTGGAAGCGCGAGGCCACGGCCGCATCGACGGCCGCATCAAGATCGGCGTCGGCCAGGACGATGAACGGATCGGAACCGCCCAGTTCCAGCACCACCTTCTTCAGCGCCTGCCCGGCCTGGGCAGCAATGCTGCGACCGGCGGCCACACTGCCGGTCAGGGTCACCGCCGCGATGCGGTCATCGGCGATCGCGCGGCTGGTGCCCTCGCGGCTGATGTTGGCCGCGATGAAGGTGCCCTCCGGCAAGCCGGCATCGCGCCATGCCGCGTCGAGCAGCTGCGCGGTACCGACGATGTTCTCGGCCGGCTTCAGCAGGAAGCCGTTGCCGCCCATCAGGATCGGCACCGCCGCGCGCATCACCTGCCAGTACGGGAAGTTCCACGGCATGATGCCCAGCACCACGCCCAGCGGCAGGTAGGACACGTAGGCCTTGTCGTCGGGCACCTGGGTCGGTTCGTCGCGCAGGAACTGCGCACCGTTGTCGGCGTACCAGTCGCACAGCACAGCACACTTCTCGATTTCGGCCAGCGCTTCGGCCTGGACCTTGCCCATTTCGGCGGTAGCCAGCGCGGCCAGCTTTTCACGGTCACGGCGTAGCACCGCGGCCATCGCACGCAGTACGTCTGCGCGCTGTTCGAGGCTCTTGATGCTCCAGGCCGCAAAGCCGACCTGGCCGCGATCCAGGATTGTTTCCAGCTCGGCGTCGGTGGCGAAGGGATGGCTGGCGATCTGCTGGCCGGTGGCCGGATCGCGGGAAATGGCGGTGGTGGGGGCAGCGGACATGCAGGGCTCCTGGTGTCTCGACAACGGGCGGCGGCCCGTCTCCTGCACAGGAATGTGGACCCGAATGGCGGAGGCAACAAGGCGTCTGCTTATCCTGTGACCTGCACTTACCTGCCTGAATGGGGTTTTCGGCAGGGCTGCGCCCTGCACCCGCTACGATCCAGAGCAACAGCAACAGCAACAGCAGAAGCTGGTTTCCTGAGGGATGGCGGGGTGGGTCCGGTTGCGGGAGACGCCGTAAACCCGTCCTTGGGGGCTTGGCCGCGGCATCCATGCCGCGGACACTCCCGC
>NZ_JCAFUD010000017.1:0-19482 GCF_059370935.1 Stenotrophomonas sp. YJH_SMC_12-1
CGTGGTGTCCTTGCCACTGATGACGGTCAGGTTGCGGTCGGCGTCCACCACGGTTTCAACATGCGTGGTGCCGTTGCCGCTGCCCTTGCCCTTGGCGGTGCTGGCCGACACGTACCAACCGGTCTGCGCGCCGATGCTGAAACCGATCTCACCGCTGCCGCTCTTGTTCTTCGACGACTGCGTGTGGTCTTCCGCTTCGCTGCGCAGGGTGATGTTGTCCCGCGCGGCCAGCGCCACGTTGTCACCCTTCACCTGGCTGCCGATGATGTTCAGGTCACCGGCGGTGGCGACGATGCTGACGTCGCCCTGGCTGCGGATGGTGCTGCCCACCGCCGACTGGTCGTGGCTGGTCTGGCTGGCACTGGAGCTGGAGGCGCCGATGCCGATGCGCAGGCTCACGCCGTCGGTGGCGCCGGAAGCACCTTGCTGCATGGCGCCGCCCACGCCAGCGGCGGCATTGGCCGCCTGCACCGCGTACAGCGCCTTCAGGCGATCATCCTGCGCATTGCCGGCCGCCTTGGCCGCACCGTAGGCGGCCAGGGCGGCATCCACCACACCGCCGGTCAGGCCGACGTTGATGCCGGCACTCTTCTGCTTGGTGCTCTGGTGTACCTCAGTGGTGCCCTGTGCCGCGTCGATCACCACCTGCCCGCCCACCAGCTGCGTACCGGTCTTCGACAGCACGTCCGAACCGGTGATGTGCAGCGTGTTGCCGGCGCTCAGGTTGACCCGCCCATCGGTTGAGCCGATCAGGCTGCCCTGTGGCGCGCTCTGCTCGATCTCCAGGCCCTTTTCCAGCTTGCTCTGGCCGATGGTCAGGTTGAAGCCACCACCGCCGAACACGCCCGAGCGCTTGACGGTCTTGTCATGCTCTTCGCTGTGCGTGGAGGTGGCCGTGCCGATGGTGAGGTCGCGGGTGGCGGCCACCACCACATCACCGGTGGCAGCCACCTGCGCCGCCTGCGCGACGACGTCACGTCCGGCGCCGATGGTCACCGTCTCGCCGCTGAGCGTGGTGCCCACCACCAGGCTGTCCCGGGTCGCGTCGTAAGTGGTGGTGGTCTTGCTCGACAGCAGGCCCTTCTTCCTGCGCGTGGTTTCCTGCTCCCAGCTGTGGTCCTCCTGCGCCGCCAGCAGGTTCACGTCGCGCGTAGCGGCAATGCTGATGCCGCCGTCGGTGCTGCCGACCTGCGTGGCAGTGAGGTTGGCATCGCGCCCGGCCACCAGCGCGATGTCACCGCCGGCCTGCAGCGAAGTGCCGTGCACGGTCTCGTCCATGCTCTGCGTGGTCTGCGAGAAGCGCTTGCCACGGCTCTGCTGCTGGCTGGTGTTGGTGGTGGTTTCGGCCTGCAGGTTGAGATCGCGCCCGGCCACCACGGCCAGGCCGTCGCCGGCCTTCAGCTGCGCGGCCTGCAGGTTCACGTCCTGCCCGGCCTGCATGCCCAGCGAGCCACCAGCCTCGATGCCGCTGGCGTTGAGGGTTTCGCGCGTGTAGCGGTTGCTGCCCCAGCCGCCCTGTTCGGTGGTGGTCAGTGCGTTGAGGTTGATGTCGTTGCCGGCCGTGGCATGGACGCTGCCGCCGGCCTTGGCGGTCACTGCCGTCAGGTTCAGATCGTGGCCGGCGTCCAGCGACAGGCCGCCGCCCACGTCCAGCGTGGTGCGACGCAGGCTTCCATCGCCCTGCATCTGCGTGGTGAGGTTGAGGTCGCGGCCGGCCTCCAGCGCCGCGTTGCCGCGGGCACGGGTCTGCGAACCGACCAGTGCCAGGTCACGTCCGGCTTCCAGCGCCAGGCTGCCGCCGCTGCGGATGCTGGCCACGTCGATGCCGCTGACACTCTTCAGGTCGCGGCCGGCCACCAGGGCCACGTTGCCGCCCTGGATCAGGCCGCTGTTGTTGAGGATGTCCTCCACGGCGGTGATGCGGGCATTGCCGCCCGCGGAGATGCCACCGCGATCGTTGAGCAGGCTGCCGGTATCGATGGTCAATCGATCATCGGCGCGGATCATGCCCTGGTTGGACACATTGCCGGCGCGGATCTCCACCGACTCGCCAGCGATGGCGGCGCCCCCCAGCTGCAGGCGGTTGGCGGTGGCCTGGGACAGGTACACCACCGGCACCAGCACCTTCTGGCCATCCACTTCCTGGGCGACCATCCACACGATGTCTTCGTTGAGCGCGGCCACCTGTTCGGCCGACAGCGCCACGCCCACGCTCAGCTGCTGGCGCGCGGCTTCGCTCACGCCGGCATCCATCATGGCGCGGTACTGGCCCATGCCATCGCCCTGGTCGGCATCCAGGTAGCGACGCCCGGTCAGGCCAGTGATCTGTTCCATCACCAGGCGCTGCTCGTAGAAGTCGTCACCCATCCGACGCAGCTGCTTGTCGGGGTCCAGGTTCAGGCGCTGGAACATGTAGTCCGAGCCGATCCACTGCCCGAAGTTGGCGAAGCGCGGATCGGTTTCCACCAGCCAGCGCTGGTTGCCCGGATTGACCGTGTACAGGCCGCCACTGGGCAGCGACAGGCCCGGCAGCGGATTCTGCGGGCTGCCCACCACCTGCGGCGGCGGCACCGTGGTGACACGTCCAGGGCCCGGGGAGCCGGTATCACCGGCCGTTCCCGCACCCTGCGCCTGCGCGCTGGCAGGCCCGGTGGCCACGCCCTGCTGTGCACCCGGTGCGCCAGCATTGCCGCCGACCGCGCCGGCGCCCTGCTGCTGGCCCAGTTCGGGTGCATAGGCGTTGTTGCCCTGCCAACCGGCGACGTCCAGCGGCGTGCCACCGCTATGCGCGGTGACCACGGCGTTGTTGACCTCGCGCGCTTCGATCTGCACCTTGCGGCCGGCGGTGATGCTGGCATTGCCACCGGCCAGCGTGACCTGCTTGGTGACCGTGCTGGTGCCCAGCGCGCGGCTGCCGCCATAGATCTCGAAGTCGCAGCGGCTGGGGCAAGGGCGGTAGGTGTAATCGATGGTCGACGTACGCTGGACCACCTTGTAGCCGGCCAGCGCCTCGTTGTTGACCACGCCGGCCCAGTCGTTGGGGTCTTCGCTGTTGGATGAGCCGCGGCCGTTGATCGAGAGGTTGCGACCGGCGGCGATGGCCGAGTTCCGGTTGTCGACCGAGCCGCCGGACATCTGCATGTCGCGACCGGAAATCAGCTGCGATGCCGCGCTGGCGGCGATGACGGTGGTGCCTTCCAGCACCAGGTCCTTGTGCTCGGTCCAGACTTCCAGCACGGCACAGTCGCCCGGGCACAGCTTGCCCGGCGGTGCCGGGCCGTCGATGCCGTCGACCCTGAACGTCCCGCTGTCCGGGTCGGCAGCGCCTTCGTTGCCGCTGTAGACCTTGTGCTGGGTGACCAGCACACGACGCTCGTTGGCCACGCCCAGTGCAGCCAGGATCAGATCGTTCTCGGCCTGGATGCGCCCGGAACGGTTGCGGATCTGCTGGGCGTTGCCGCCGTTCCAGCCCTGCAGGCGGATGTCGCCCAGGCTGAAGAGCTCGCCGTCGAGGTTGTCGATGTAGTTGGCATACAGGTTGATGCGGCCGGTGGCCGCCATCAGCCCTTCGTTGTAATCGCGTGCGACCAGCGTGTTGCCCAGGTCGCGGCCGTTGGTGATGCGCGAGGCGCGCAGTTCCAGCGCGTTGCCCATCAGGGTGCCGGTGTTGGTGATGTTGGCAGCCGACACCTCCACCGTATCGCCGTCAACGCGACCGGCGTTGCTGAAGTCACCTGCCGTGGTCAGCACAACGCGGCCGCTGCCATTGCCTGCCGTGGCATTGAGCAATGCACCGGCGGTGTTCTCGATCCGGGCCGCCGAGACTTCAAGGGTGCCCTTGCTCTCCAGGCGCCCCTGGTTGACCAGTGCGCCGGCAACGTCCAGCTTCAGCAGTCCGTTGCTCTCCAGGCGCTGGCCGTTGCCATGCACGTAATCGCCCGCCAGCGTCAGGCGCAGCTCGCTGCCGCCGAACAGGCGGCCGATGCCGCTGAAGGCCTGCAGGCGTGCGCCGAGTGCTTCATAGGCGCTGATTTCGCCGCCACCATTGGCCAGGCTGCCCAGCGTCAGCTGGCTCTGGCGACTGAGCAGCCGGCCGTTGCTGTTGTCCAGCGCGGCAAGATCCAGGCGCAGCAGGTTGCCTGCGCTGAGCTGGCCACCAACGTTGAATACCTGTGCGCCTGCGCGCTCCAGGTACAGGGTATTGGCGGCGTGGACCATGCTGCCGGCGTTGTCCAGCGAAGCGGTCTGCAGGCGCAGGTCGGTTCCAGCCACCAGCTTGGCCTGGCCGCCTTCGGCGCGGTTGTCCACGCTGCCTGCGGTCAGCGCCAGCGCACCACCGGTACTGCCCAAGGTGCCGCCACGGTTGTCCAGCGCACCGGCCGATTCCAGCGTCAGCTGCCCGGTGCCGTTGGCCACGATGCGGCCGCCACGGTTGCCCACTGAGGCAGCGCGGATACTCGCAGGGCCCTGTGCTTCGATGTTGCCCTGGCTGTTGTCCAGTGCCTGGCGGATCTGCAGATCCAGCGAGGTGCCGCCGTGGACCAGGCCACGCTGGTTGGCCAGCGCACCGGCCACGTCGAGCGCGAGTTCCTGGCGGGCGTAGAGGTTGCCATCCACGTTGCGCAGGTCGCCCGTGCGGCTGGTCACGCGCGCATTGCCCTCGGCCCCCAGCAGGCCATTGCTGTTGTCCAGCTGGGAGGCCAGCACCTGCAGCTGGCCGGCGCCGCGCTGCACGATGGTGCCAGTGCGGTTGTCCAACGCCCCGGCAGCGTCCACGGTAAGGTTGCCGCCAGCATCGAGCCGACCACCGGTGTTGACGATCTCCGTGCCGGCTACGCGTGCCCCGCTGCCTGCGGTGAGCGTACCGCCGCTGTTGTCGAGGCGACCGGCAACGGCCACGTCCGCCTCGCCGTTGCCGACGATCAGGCCTGCATTGCTGTTGTCCAGCGTGCCGGTCTCGATCTTCAGCACACCCGTGCCCGCATGCTCGATGCGGCCACCCTGGTTCAGCAGCTGCGCCGCCCGCAGATGGACATTGCCGGCGTTGGCGGCGATGCGCCCGCCGGTGTTGCGCAGCGCGCCTGACAGGCTCAGCTCGAACGGATTGGTGCCGGTCTGCAGCAGTTCGCCGGCGCTGTTGTCCAGCGCGGCCGCCAACAGGCCGATGCGCGTGCCCTGCAGGCTGCCCGCATTGCGCAGCAGGTCGGTGGCACGCAGGTCGAGCAGACCGATGGCGGTCAGGCTGCCGCCGATATTGCGCCACTCACCGCTGCGCGCCTGCGCCAGCAGGGTGCCACCGGACCAGACCTGGCCACCCTCCAGCAGCAGGCTGTCGCCCAGCAGGTGAACCTGCTGGCCGGCGTTGATCTGGCCGGCGTTGCGCAGCTGCTGACGCGCATCAAGGGTGACGCTGCCGGTGCTGCCGACCTTGCCGTCGGCCAGCAGGCCCGCCACGATCACGCCGCTGTTGTCGATCTGCCCCGCCCGCAATTCGATGTCACCCGAGGCCAGCACGCGCCCGCGATTGCTGGCCTGGGCGGCCTGCAGCGTGACGGTGCGCGCCTGCACGTCGGCCGCCGTGCGCAGTGCCTGCGCGGCCTGTAGCGACAGCGCGCCGCTGGCGAACAGCGCCGCCTGGTTGTCCAGGTCGCCACCGCTGTGCACCTGCAGATCGGCGGCGCTGTCGATTGTTCCCTTCAGCGTCACGTCGCTGTCGGCGGACAGCGCGACGCCCTGCTGCGCAAAGACCTTGCCCGACTGCTCCAGGCTGCCGCCTGCGTGGGCGGTGAGCGTGCCGGCGGCCAGCGCCCGCCCGCCCAGCACCAGTGCCTGGTCACTGTCGAGCTGCACGTTGCCACGCTCGCTACCCAGTTCACCCTGGCTGCGCAGGGTCCGGCCCCGCACCTGCAACGCCTGGCCGGCCACCAGGCTGCCCTGGTTGTCCAGCGAATCGCGCGCGGTGACATCGACATCGCCGGCGCCGTAGAGGTCGCCACGGTTGTCGATCACATCGGCCTTGGCCGTCAGCGCGCCCTTGGCGAACAGGTTACCCGCGTTGTCCAGCGTCACCGCATCCAGCTGCAGCGACTGCGCACTGGACAGGTTGCCGCCGGCGCGGTTGTGCAATGCATCGGCGCGCACGTCCAGCGTGCCGTCGCTGGCGATCACGCCGGCATTGTCCAATGTGGTGGTGCGCAGCTGTGAGCGGTCGCGACCGTAGATCACACCACTGTTGCTCAGCTCAGTGGCGCGCAGGTCCATTGCCTGCTGGCCATGCAGGCGACCGTCGTTGATGACCTTCTGCACGTCCACGGCCACCACGCGCGCCAGCGCCGTGGCGGCCGCCTGCTGGCGCAGGACGCCGCCCTGCAGGGTCAGGGTGCCGCCGGCTTCAAGCCGGTTGCGGTTGTCGAGCGTGGCAACGGACAGACGGGCATCGGCTGCGCTGCCGATGATGCCGGCGTTGTCCAGCACATCCGCGTCGACCTGCAGGCCCTCGCCCCCCTGGATGCTGCCGGTGGCGTCATTGTCGATGCGGGCGTTGGCCTTCAGTGCCAGCAGGTCCACCGCCTGCAGCGTGCCGCTGTTGCGCAGACGGTCGACCGCCAGCGCGGCCTGGCGGGCCTCAAGGGTGCCTTGGTTGTCCACGCCGCCGGCAGACAGTTCCAGCGCCTGCTCCGAGAGGATGCGTCCGGCGTTGTCCAGCTGCTGGCGCGCCTGGATCTTCAGCAGCGCGCCCGCAGACAGCTCGGCACCCTTCAGCTGCGTGATGCGGTCGGCCGCTGCACGCAGGTTCGCACCGGCACCGATGACGCCCTCGTTGTCGATGCTGGCCGCGTCGAGTTCGACGTCGGCGTCGCTGTACAGCTGGCCGGCGTTGTGCAGCTGCGCGGCCTGCATCCGTACGCCCTGGTTGCCCAGCAGCAGGCCGGCGTTGTCCACCTGGCGGGCCTGCACGTCCAGCGCCTGTGCGCCCAGGCGCGCGCCCTTGTCCTGCGCCAGCGTGTCGGCGCGCACGGCAAGCCCGGCGCCTGCGGTCACCTGTGCACCGTTCTGCACCTGTGCGGCAGCCAGCGCGATGCTGCCCGCGCTCTTCACCGTGTCAGCCAGCGTCAGCGTGCCACCGGCGTCCAGCTGCATCTGCGCGGCCTGCGTGCTGCCGGCCAGGTCCAGATTCTGGAGGGCGCGTACCGCCATCGCACCGCCCGCCGACGTGGAACCGGCAAGCGACGCCTGCCGGGCACGGATCTGAAGATCCCCCTGCGCGTACTGGGTACCGTCGGCCTTCAGGTCACCGTCGGTTTCGATCTGCAGGCGGCCTGCAGCCGCCGTGCGTCCGCTCAGGCGGACATCGCCGGCCTGGGTCAGGATGAAGTCGCCTGCGTCGGCCACCATCTGGCCCGTGCTGCGCACACCCACGCCGGCCTCGGTGCCGACCAGGCGGATCTTGCCTGCGTACATGCCACCGAGGGCGGCAACATCCAGGCCGAACTGCGGGCGTTCGCCTTCTCCGGTGATCGCCTGCGTCGCCAGGGTCTGGGCATCGATCTGGTTGGCGCCGGTGACCACGTTCACCTGGCGCGCCCAAAGGCCCGCGTTGAGCTGCACCGCGCGGGCCAGCAGGTCGACGCCTTCCAGGTTGCCGGCATCCAGGCCGTTGCCTTCCAGGCGGATCGTTCCGCGCGACACCCGGAACGCAGACAGGCTGCCATCGTTGCCGAACACCGGGGTGCCGGTGGTCAGCGTGCCACGGGTGGTATTGATGAAGCCGCAGCCATCGCAGGTGATGCCATTGGGGTTGGCGACGATCACCGCCGCCGAGCGCCCCGCCACCTCGATGTGGCCCTGCAGGCGCGATGCGTTGGTGGATGTCACCTCGTTGAGGATCAATCGTGCCGACTGGCCCGGCTGCAGATTGCCGTTGCCCTGGATGTAGCCACCCAGCTGGGTCTGCACGGTGCTCGCGCTGTTGTTGAGGATCTGCCCCTCGCGCCCGACGTTGTAGTCCTGGAAGCGGTTGTGCGATACGCCGCCCGCGTTGGGCCGGTTGATCTGGATGACCGGCACACCGTTCGCCGCCTGGTCGGCCCGTGCCTGCTCGCCGGCCTGCACCTGCACCTGGGCAAATGAGCTGCCTGGGGCCAGGAAGGCCAATGCCAGGGTGGCGCTCGCCATCGCGATGCGCAGGCGCACGGCCCAACCAGCGCCCGAAGCGGACAGGGACAGACTGCGGAATACGTTCTTCATGCCAGGTGCTTCCATCAACCCAGGGGGGAACTGCACACACAACAACCCGATCACGTCGCCACGTGGCGACGGTGCTTCCAGTCGAATCAGAACTGCCAGGACGCGCGGAATCCGATCACGTGACCGCGTGCCTCATGCTTGAGCCAAGCCGGGCGGCTCATCGGTACGCCGACGAAGCCATCCCACGCCAATCCGCCCAGCTCGCCACGTGCACCCAGGTGGGCGCCGCTGAGGGTTCCGCCGCCGATACCCTGGCGGTCGTCGCGCTCGATGTGGCCGATATCGATGCCCGCATAGGGCGCGATGGCGCGATGTGCCATCCAGCTGATGCTGTTGCGCCAGTAGCCGCCACGGCTGCCGCCGAGTGGCACCTCGCCGTCGAAGCCGTTGACGGTATAGCGGCCACCGACGCTGATGAACTCCGAGCCGTACAGCGTGTCCTTGCTCCACTGGTAGCGGAGCGCGGTATTCCATGCCAGCGGACGCGGCCCGGATGTCAGGGCGCCACCGGCGCCGATATCCAGCGTGGTCAGCCCATAGCGGAACGTCGGCGCCAGGTCATCACGGCCCACGGCGTCATCATCGCCTCCCAGCCACGGCACGCCGCGGCGGTGCGCCAGGCGGATATCGGCCTGGACCCGCCCCAGGTACTGGCGGTGCAGCAGCGCCAGCTCGACCGAGGTAGTACGCCGGCGCTGGCCTTCGATCTCCACGCCTTCCACGTAGCTGTGCGACGACCGTTGCGCCACGCGCAGCTCGATGCCGCTGCGATAGCTCTGGCCACGCACCAGCAGCCGTTCCACGGCCAGGTCGACGTTGCTGGAGGTGCCGGTGCTGGCGAATGTGTCGGCGTTGCTGGCGATGGTCTGCTTGTAGCGCGAGCTGTAGGTGCTGGTGCTGAAACGCCAGTTGCCCAGCGGAACCGACCACGATGCATTGAAGCCGTGGGTACCCCGGCCCTTGTCGGCACTGCCGTCGCTGCTGACGCCGATGCTGAGCAGGTCGTTGACGCGAGCCAGGTTGTCTACCCACGCGGTCGCGCCGACCTGCTGCTTTCCGGTCGCACGGCTGCCGGCATCATCCAGCGACACCGAGGCACGCCATCGCTTGCCGTGGCGGATGCTGATGACCACGTCCGACTCGCCGGGCGCTTCGCCCGGCACCAGCTCCATGTTCACGTCCTGCGACGGAACGCGCTTGAGCTGCTCCAGGCCCTGTTCCAACGCGCGCAGATTGAGTACGTCCCCCGGCCGCGCGGGAAACGCACTCTTCCACATCGAATCGGGAACCTCTTCCGCGTTGAAGCGGATCTGCCGGATCACGCCCGGCACCAGCTGCAGGCGCAGGGTTCCGCTGCCCAGGCTCTGCTCGGGCAGGCCGATGCGGGTGGTCACGTAGCCCTTGGCCAGCGCCAGATCCGAAGCACGCCGCACGATCAGCGCGATGCCCTGCTGGCCCACGCAGCGGCCACGGTAGCGGTCGAGATAGCGCTGCAGGAACGCGAACTGCCCCAGATGCGCGCCGTCAAGCTGCAGCTGCTGCAGGGTGAAGCACGGTTCTTCGTCCGGCAGTTCCAGCGAATGCAGATCGGTGGCAGCGGCCGGCTGTTCGCGTGATACATCCGGCAATGCCTGCCGCTGCTCACGCTCGCGCGCCTCGCGCTCGGCGCGTTCACGCAGTTCCTGCTGCTCGGCGAACGAGGGACTGGCCGACTGTGCATGCACGACGCCGATCCACAACAGTCCCGCAGTGCCCAGAACGGCACGCACGCTGCATCCTGCTCTTCTGTTACCCATCAACGACTTCCTTGTCCAGCATTGGTACAGACCTGGGGCTGTGAACAGACATCGTGCAGAGAGAACATGCGGCCAGCACCGACTCGACCGCCAACCGCTATCGGCGGGAGTGCGCGGAACTTTAGGGTCTTTGCATCCGTGTACCCATTGCGGCGACGCAGTCGAGCACCACACGCTGAAGGATGGGCATCCTTCAGCTGCCGTCATGCGATGTCAATCGCTCCGGTCATCACGGCACCCGTGCGCACACCCATGCCCGCACGTCCCTGGCACCGGCCAGCCGCAACGTCTCGGCGATTTCCATCACTGTGCTGCCGGTGGTCATCACATCGTCCACGACGGTCAGCCGTGTCGGCGGCGACAAGCGCGTGCCGAATGCGTCAAAGAGATTGTCCCTGCGCTGTTCTGCGCTGCGCTCGGACTGCGGCGCGGTGTGGCGGCGTCGGTAAAGCCCCTGCCAGACCGGCATCGGCAACAGGCGGCACAGTTCGGCGGCCTGGTTGTAGCCGCGCTGGCGCAGGCGTTGATTGTGCAGGGGGACCGGCACCAGCGGCGCGCATGACCACGGGGGCGGGGCGCGCTGCATCAGCTGCGCGAGCAGGCGACCTGCCGCCAGGTCCTGATGGAACTTGTAGCGCACCAACAGCTGATCGACGGGGGGAAGGTACAGCAGGCTGGCATGCGTGGCGGACTGCGGCGGTACCTCGTCGCGGCATATACCGCAGACGATCAGGGCGTTGTCCGGCAACGGCAGTGCACAGCGCAGGCAGGCACGACCGGCCCAGGGCAGTCCGGCGAGGCAGGCGCTGCACAGGTCAAGTTCATCGTGGCCCGGCTCGCCACAGACCAGGCAGCGCAGTGGCAGCAGCACGCGAAGCGCTGCCTGCAGAAGACGAGTGGGCGTGGACAGGGCCGGCATGCGCTACAGCGTGATCGCGCTGCGGCCCCGGGGCCATCAGGCGCACGCCCTTCAACCCGTAGGCATCCTTACCCGTTTACGGAGCACTTCACCGCGTCGGCGCAGGTGCGGCATCCACACGCGTGCGGTACACCATGTAGGGCTTCTGCCGGCGATCCACGCCGCCATTGAAGCCGGCCTGTCGATGCAGCTGGTTGGCGGTGAAATACAGATAGCCGTCCGGCCCCATCGACAGCGTATCCGGCCACAGGATGCGCGGGTCGTGCACCACCGTCGTCCATCGCCCCTGCGCGTCGCGGGCATGGATGGCGTTGTGCTCGTAGTCGCTGGCATACAGCCGCCCGTTGGCGTCCATCTCCATGCCATCGGAGGCACCCTTGTCGCCCAGGTCGACCACCGCTGCCGCCAGTTCCGCTTCACTCAGCTTCGGGTCGCGCAGCAGCGCGGTCGGCACGCTGTACAGATGACGGCTGGACAAGGGTGTGTAGAACAGGGTGCCACCATCGGGCGACAGGGCGATGCCATCGGCGGCCACGGTGAACGGCGCCGACGAACCGTCGGCGTTACGCAGCCGCATCTGCCGCCCTTCCACGATCGGCACGAAGGCGGGATCGGCCGAGGTGGACACGTGGCCGACCAGGCGCTTGGACGCGGCGCCAGTGGCGAGGTCGATCACGATGATGCCGCCGATACCGCTCAGCGACGAGTCGGTCACGTAGGCCACGCCCTCGCGGCCAACACGGAAATCGAAGCGCACATCGTTGACATAGGTGCGCGCGTCGATGACGTTGGCCGGGAACACCAGCGTCCTGGCCACGGTGTTGGTGGCAAGGTCGATCGCCACCAGTTTGGCACCGCCGGCCTGTGGCGCAGAGAACCCGGGCGCGGCGGTATCCAGCACCCACAACCGGCCCTGGCCATCGGCCACCACGCTCTGCACGCTGATGAAATGGGCCGCCGGATCGGGACCGTCCTTGCGGTTGATGCGCGCATCCGGATAGGGAACGGCGCGGCCGTCGCGCCATTCGGCCACGCTGTAGGCCACCTCATCGCCCCAGCGCGGGAAGTTGACGAAGATCCGCCCGGTTTCAGATACCGCCACGCTGGTGGGCATGGCGCCATCGAAACGCGCCACCGGTTCGAGGGTGCCGATGCTGCGCTCGCTGGGCAGCAGGGGCGCGCCGGACATCGCCAGCGCGGGGGAACTGGCCAGGGCCAGGACGGCAGCCGCCAGGCTGCGGATACGGCAGTTGATCATGGTCGCGCTCTCGATGCAGGTCCGGGTGCAGCCCCGGCGTCGACGCATCTTCTGCGTCGCGCGTGGCATCGGGTAGACGGTGCAACGCGGAATCAGCTTCACTGCTGGAGTGAAGATGGAGGGCTGATTGATCGCGTTGATTGAAGCAATGATCGTTGTCTATCCGTTGCGTGCCTGCCTTGCGGCAAACCCGGTCAAGAAATCTCAACGGCTGCCAACGCGGTTTCGAACCTGTGCTGGCCCTCTTCACCCCACCAGGGAACGGTCATCACGCCACCCCGCCGCTGCAACTGGTGCAGAAGGAGCAGGAAGGCCTGGACCTCCCGCTGGCCCCATGACGCTCCCATGCGATAATCCAGCGTCAACCCATGGCGCATGACGAGCACACCCAGTTCTGGCAGAAGAACGCCGCCGCAGGCAATGTCTGCAAGGCCGACATGGAAGGGTTCCACTTCGTCCTGGAGAACGCGTCGCGCGTCGCCCGGTCCCATGAACGGCTGACCAAGATCTTCCGCACGGTGCCAGAGCTGCACGCTTCCAGAACCCGCGACGCGGGCACCGCAGGCAAACAGATAGGCGAACGCATCGGCCGTTCCGGCGGCCTCACGGTAGGCGAGCTCCACTTCCGGAAGCGAGCCATCATCGGTCACGAAGTAGCACCGTAACGTCGCCAACACCTCCTCTGGGAGGAGAATTGCTGCTCCAGGCTGCATTGCTCCTAGTCATCTCCATTTTCGCGGGTGCGGGAGGTTCGCACAGCAGGCGCCTCGACAGCCACATCTTCAGCCGTTTTTGGCACCATCAACAGCTCCGCCAACCCGCGATAGATCGGTACCCTGCACACCAGCCCGGACACACCACGCGCGATCAGCACCGTCGCCAGGATCGGCAACAGCAGGTCGCCGCTGTCGGTCAGCTCCAGCGAGATCACCGCCGAGGTCAGTGGCGCCTGGGTCACACCGGTCAGGTAGGCGCACATGCCCAGCAACACGAACGCGCGCGGGTCCACGCCCGGCATCAGCACTGACAGGTTGTGGCCGAGTCCCGCGCCGACCGCCAACGCAGGTGAGAACAGGCCACCGGGAATGCCCGCCACGTACGAGGCCAGGTTGGCCAGCAGCTTCATCAACCCGAACTCATGGCCGACCAGCGCCTGGCCCTGCACCAGGCTGCGCGCTTGTTCGTAACCGGTGCCGAACGCGCCTTCGCCGAACACCAGGGCCAGCATGACCACCACCAGGCCGCAGCCCGCGGCCAGCAATACCGGATGCCGCTGCCGCAGCTGGCCCAGCCAACGCGGACGGCCCGCCGCGCTGGCCAGTACCGCACGTGCGAACAGCCCGCCCAGCAGGCCCGCCACCACGCCGCACAGCAGGATCGCCAGCCAGCCCTGGCCGAGCGGCAGACGCGCGCTCACATGGCCGAAGTAGGTGTAATTGCCCAACAGACCGAGCGATACCACGCCACCGACGATCACCGCGGTCAACAGGGTGCCGGAGAAGCGATGTTCGAAACGGCCGCTGAGCTCCTCGATGGCGAAGACGATGCCGGCCAGCGGCGTGTTGAACGCCGCCGCAATACCGGCAGCGCCACCGGCCAACAGGAAGTGCGAGAGCTCGCGGGGATCCTTGAAGCCGAACCAGCGGCCGAACAGATACATCAGGCTTGCGCCTACGTGCACGGTGGGCCCCTCGCGCCCGACCGATGCGCCCCCCAGAAGCGACAGCGAAGTCAGCAGCAGCTTGCCGGCCGAAACCGCTGGGGAAAGGTTGGTTTTCCGGAACGGCTCATCGGCCTTGTCCAGCGCAGCGATGACCTGCGGAATGCCGCTGCCCCGCGTGGGCTTCAGCACGCCGGAAGTGAGCCACGCCAGCAGCGCGAAGATGCCGGGCGTAAGCAGCAGGGCCCACCACGGCGAGTGCGAGGTGATGCGCTGGAACAGATGGAAGGCCGCATCGCTGGCCTTGGCAAACAGGATCGCCACCAGTGCCACGGCCACCGCGCCGCCCCACAGCGCGGCGCGGCGGCGCCAGGCCTCGCTGAGGACCAGCGCGGTGATGCGCCCACGAAGGTGGTAAAGATCAAACATGGGAAAGAGTCTGCGCGCCAGCACTTGCGTTGTGCAGCAGGCACTGTGGCTGGACGCCTTGCAGCATGCGGTGAAATGCGGCGCTTCGCTCGATGCTCTATTGCACCGACGATCTGTAAACCAAATTAAAATACAAATGGTTGACAGCCTCCCCGCGCCCACCCACACTGCCGCCCTCGCTCCACTCGTACCCAAGGTCCCGCCATGGCTGCTGCCATCCGCCACGACTGGCAACACGACGAACTGCAGGCGCTGTTTGATCTGCCGTTTCCCGAGCTGCTGTTCCGCGCCGCCGCGGTGCACCGCGAGCACTTCGATCCGGCGCAGGTGCAGGTGTCCACGCTGTTGTCGGTGAAGACCGGAGGCTGCCCGGAAGACTGCGCGTACTGCCCGCAGGCGCAGCGCTACAGCACCGGGGTGAACGCGCAGAAGCTGATGGAGACCGACGCGGTGCTGGCCAAGGCGCGCCAGGCCAAGGCCGCCGGTGCATCGCGCTTCTGCATGGGCGCCGCGTGGCGATCGCCGAAGGACCGCGACATCCCGAAGGTGGCGGCGATGATCGCCGGGGTGAAGGCACTGGGGCTGGAGACCTGCGCCACGCTGGGCATGCTCAGCGGCGAGCAGGCGCGTGCGCTGAAGGATGCGGGCCTGGACTACTACAACCACAACCTCGACACCGCGCCGGACTACTACGATTCGATCATCCACACGCGCCAGTACCAGGACCGTCTGGATACGCTGGAGCACGTGCGCGATGCCGGCTTGAAGACCTGCTGCGGTGGCATCGTCGGCATGGGCGAGACGCGCGCGCAGCGCGTCGGCCTGCTGCTGGCGCTGGCCTCGCTGCCGGCACATCCCGATTCGGTGCCGATCAACAAGCTGGTGCAGGTGCCGGGCACGCCGCTGCATGGCAGTGCCGAGCTGGACCCGTTCGAGTTCGTGCGCATGATCGCAGTGGCGCGCATCGCCATGCCGCGCTCGATGGTGCGGCTGTCGGCCGGGCGCGAGGCGATGAGTGACGAACTGCAGGCACTGTGTTTCCTGGCCGGTGCCAACTCGATCTTCTACGGCGACAAACTGCTGACCACCGGCAACCCGGAGGGCGAGCGCGACCTGGCTTTGTTCGCCCGGCTGGGCCTGCAGCCGATGGCGGTGCAGGTGGATGCCGAGGGCCATGACCACGGCGGCACCGTGCACGCCGATATCAGTGCCGATACGCCCGGCTGTGGCTGCGCTCACGCGGCCTGAGACGGGCCGCAAGCAGCCGCCGCGTCAACGCGCTACCCTAGCCGCCCCGTCGACGCATTCAGCCACCATGGCCCGCCCCGACCTGACCGCCCGCCTCCACGCCCAGCGCGCCCTGCGCGATGCCCAAGGCCGTCGCCGCCCGCGACGCACGGTCACCCGTCGCGATGGCGTGCGCCTGGAAGTGGACGGCCAGTGGCAGACCGGCTTCTGCAGCAACGACTACCTCGGCCTGGCCCAGCAGTTCAGCGTGGTCAACGCGCTGCAGGACGCCGCCGCACGCGAAGGCGCTGGCGCCGGTGCCTCGCACCTGGTCTGCGGCCATCATGCCCTGCATGAGGCGCTGGAACGCGAGGTGGCCGAATGGCTTGGCTATCCGCGTGCGCTGCTGTTCGGCAGTGGCTTCGCCGCCAACCTGGCGGTGCAGCAGGCGCTGCTGAGCGAAGAGAACGATGTCTGCGTACAGGACAAGCTCAACCACGCCAGCCTGCTCGATGCCACCCGGTTGGCCGGTGCACGCCTGCGCCGTTATCCGCATCTGGATGCGGAAGGCGCAATGCGTCAGCTCAAGCATGCGCCCGATGGCGCGGCAATGCTGGCCACCGATGGTGTTTTCAGCATGGATGGCGACATCGCACCGCTGCGTGCATTGTCGCTTGTGGCACGCCTGCAGCAGGCGCTGTTCTATGTGGATGATGCGCACGGTGTAGGCGTGGTCGGTGATGGCCGGGGTGCCGTGGCCGCCGCCGGGCTGGGTGTGGACGATGTGCCGCTGCAGCTGGTCACGCTGGGAAAGGCACTGGGCGGTTCGGGTGCACTGGTGCTGGGCCGCGACGACCTGATCGAGCATCTGGCCGAGACCGCACGCCCGTACATCTACACCACCGCCGTGCCACCAGCGATGGCCGCCGCTGCGCTTGAAGCGGTGCGCCTGGCGCGCAGGGACAACTGGCGCCGTTCCAAACTGGCAGACCTGATCGCGCTGTTCCGCAGCGAAGCACGCCGCCATGGGCTGGACCTGATGGCTTCGGACACGCCGATCCAACCGCTGCTGTGCGGCGATGACCACACCGCCGTAGCCATGTCCACGGCGCTGGAACAGGCCGGCTGGCTGGTCGGTGCGATCCGCCCGCCGACCGTGCCGGAAGGTAAGGCGCGCCTGCGGGTGACACTGTCTGCGCTGCACACGCCGGAACAGGTGCGGGGGCTGGTCGAGGCCATCGCCAGCGCGCGCGAACGCGTGGCCCTGGCCGTGCGTGAAGCCGCGCCACCGCCGCTGCCTGTCTTTGCCTGAGTTCCGTGTCGTTGCCCATGCATATTGACGTCACCGGCCGTGGGCCGGACCTGGTGCTGATCCACGGTTGGGCTCTGCAGGGCGGCGTGTTCGCGCCGCTGGTGCAGCGGCTTGCGGACCAGTTCACCCTGCATCTGGTCGACCTGCCCGGCCATGGGCACAGCCGCGAGGACACCACGCCGCTGCGCCTGCCGTTTGTGGTAGGTGCCATTGCCGCGGCTACGCCGCCGGCGGTGTGGTGCGGCTGGTCACTGGGCGGCCTGTTCGCATTGCACGCGGCGGCCACGCTGCCAAAGGTGCGCGGGCTGGCGATGATCGCCGCCACGCCGCGCTTCGTGCGAGGCGATGACTGGCCGCACGCGGTGGAGCCGGCGGTGTTCGAGCAGTTCGGCCGCGAGCTGGCGACCGACTTCGGCGGCACGCTGGAACGCTTCCTCGCGCTGGACGTAATGGGCTCGGCACACGCCCGCGAGGAGCTGCGCACCCTGCGCCAGCGCCTGGTCGAGCGCGGTGCGCCCACCGAACGCGCCCTGCTGGAAGGCCTGCGCCTGCTCGAAAGCACTGACCTGCGCGGCGCACTGCCAACGCTGGGCAAGCCCAGCCTGTGGATCGCCGGCCAGCGTGACCGGCTGGTGTCTCCGGTGGCGATGCAGGCCGCCGCAGCACTGGCCCCGGGTGCGCAGGCGCTGACCATCGCCCACGGCGGCCACGCGCCGTTCCTTGGCCATGCCGACGAAGTGGCCGCCGCCCTGCAACACTTCGTTGCCGCCCTGTCGCCGGCTGATGGCGGACAATGAACACCTTCCGAATTCCGCAGGACTGACGCATGGATCTGGGCATCAACGGCCGCTGGGCACTGGTCTGCGGCGCCAGCAAGGGATTGGGCCTGGGTTGCGCGCGTGCGCTGGTGCGCGAGGGCGTGAACGTGGTGATCGTGGCCCGTGGTGACGCTGCGCTGCAGGCCGCCGCTGAAGAACTGCGTGCCGTCCCCGGCGCTGCCGAGGTGCGCGCGGTTGCCGCCGATGTCACCACCGAGGCCGGCCGTGCTGCGGCACTGGCCGCATGCCCGCAGGTGGACATCCTGGTCAACAACGCCGGTGGTCCGCCGCCCGGTGATTTCCGCAGTTTCGAGCGCGACGACTGGATCGCCGCGCTGGACGCCAACATGCTGGCGCCGATCGCGCTGATCCGCGCCACCGTCGACGCGATGATCGAGCGCGGCTTCGGCCGCATCGTCAACATCACCTCGTCGGCGGTGAAGGCCCCGATCGACATCCTGGCGCTGTCCAACGGCGCGCGCAGCGGCCTGACCGGTTTCGTCGCCGGCCTGTCGCGCCGCACCGTGGCCCACAACGTCACCATCAACAACCTGCTGCCCGGCCAGTTCGACACCGACCGCCTGCGCGCCAACTTCGCCCACAGTGCGGGCAAGGACGGCGATGCTGGCGAAGTGGCCGAGCGCCGCCGCCAGCAGATTCCCGCCGGCCGCTTCGGCACGCCGGACGAGTTCGGCGCCGCCTGCGCCTTCCTGTGCAGTGCGCAGGCCGGTTACCTCACCGGGCAGAACCTGCTGATCGACGGCGGCGCCTACCCCGGTACGTTCTAAGAGACTTTCGCAATGCCGTCCCACTTCGATGCCCGCCACGTCCGCCGCGCGTTCGCGCGTGCCGCCAGCAGCTACGACGCCGCCGCCGCCCTGCAGCGCGAGGTGCAGTCGCGACTGATCGAATCGCTGGACTACCTGGAGGCACGCAAGCCCGAGGTGGTGCTGGACATCGGCGCGGGTACCGGCCATGCCAGTGCGTTGATGAAGAAGCGCTGGCCGAAGGCGCAGGTGATCGCGCTGGATGTGGCGCTGCCGATGCTGGACCAGGCCAAGCGCCAAGCCGGGTGGTGGAAGCCGTTCCAGCGCCTGTGCGGCGATGCCGCCGCGCTGCCGCTGGCCGACAACAGCGTGGATGTGATCTTCAGCAACCTGTGCCTGCAGTGGGTGGACGACCTGCCGGCGGTGTTTGCCGGATTCCGTCGCGTGCTCAAGCCCGGTGGCCTGCTGCTGTGCTCGACCTTCGGCCCGGAAACCCTGGTGGAACTCAACGAAGCGTTCGCCGCCGCCGATGATCGTCCGCACGTGAGCCGCTTCGCGCAGATCGCCCAGTTCGGCGACGCGCTGATGATGGCCGGCTTCCGCGACCCGGTGCTGGACCGCGATCTGTTCACCCTGACCTACGACGACCTGCCCTCGCTGATGCGCGAGCTGCGCGCGATGGGTGCGACCAACGCGCGGGTGGACCGCCGCCATACGCTGACCGGGCGTGGTCGTTTCGCCGCTGCCGCCGCCGCATACGAGCCGATGCGCCGTGCCGACGGCAAGCTGCCCAGCAGCTGGGAAGTGATCTACGCCCACGCCTGGGCACCGGATCCGGGCGCGCCGATCCGCGAAGGCGGGCATGACGTCGCCTCGGTGCCGGTGTCGGCGATTCCGATCCGCCGCAAGCAGACCTGATCGTCTGGTAGTGCCGGCCGCTGGCCGGCAACCTCACGATTCCATGGTGGGCATCTGCCGGCCAGCGGCCGGCACTACCAAATGCGACGCCATACGCGAATCGCTCTGGTGGGTGCCGCCCTTGGTCGGCA